>NZ_JASHJL010000018.1 GCF_030733205.1 Mameliella sp. MMSF_3455 | reverse complement strand
CTCCGGTGTGACGGGCTGGCCCCTCGCACCTTTCGGCGCACACCTCCGGTGTGACGGGCTGGCCCCTCGCACCTTTCGGCGCACACCTCCGGTGTGACGGGCTGGCCCCTCGCACCTTTCGGCGCACACCTCCGGTGTGACGGGCTGGCCCCTCGCACCTTTCAGTGCACACCTCCGGTGTGACGGGCTGGCCCCTCGCACCTTTCAGCGCACACCTCCGGTGTGACGGGCCGGCCCCTCGCACCTTTCAGTAAACACCTGAGACGTGCCCTCGTCACCGGGGGGGCAAGCGGCCTCAGGAGGCCAGTGGCATCCGGCGTTCGACGATCTCCGCCCACCAGGAACAGCCCGCCGGGATCGCGTCGTCGTTGAAGTTGTATTCCGGGTGGTGAACCATCGCCGTGTCGCCATTGCCCACAAGGATGTAGGCGCCGGGGCGTTCCTCCAGCATGTAGGCGAAATCCTCGCCGCCCATGACGATGGGGGCCTCGTCGATGCCTCCGGACACCTCTTTCGCAACTTCGCGGGCAAACTCGGTCTGCTCGGGATGGTTGACCATGACCGGGTAGCCGCGGTGATAGATCACCTCGGCCGTACCGCCATAGGTGGCCGCCACGCCGGCCGCGATCTCCTTGATCCGCTGTTCCGCCAGGTCGCGCATTTCCGCCGACTGGGTGCGCACGGTGCCGCGCAGGAACACCTTTTGCGGGATCACGTTGAAAGCCTTGGACGAGGTCTCGAAGGATGTGACGGAGACAACCACCTGGTCCACCGGATCGGCGTTGCGCGCCGCGATGGTCTGCATGGCCAGCACCAGCTGGGACGCCATCACCGTGGTGTCCACGGTCTCATGCGGCTTGGCGGCGTGACCGCCGCGGCCTTCGAGGTTGATCTCGAACTGGTCGGTCGCGGCAAAGAAGGCCCCCTCGCGGATCGCGAAGGACCCGACCGGGCGGCCCGGCCAGTTGTGCATCCCGTAGACTTCCTGGATGCCCCAACGCTCCATCATGCCGTCATCGCACATCTCCTTGCCGCCGCCGCCGCCTTCCTCGGCGGGCTGGAAGATCACCACGACGGTGCCGTCGAAATTGCGCGTCTCGCTCAGGTATTTCGCCGCGCCCAGCAGCATGGCGGTGTGACCGTCGTGGCCGCAGGCGTGCATGGCGCCATCGGTCTTCGAGGCATAGTCAACGCCGGTCTGTTCGTGGATCGGCAGCGCGTCCATGTCGGCGCGCAACCCGATCACCTTGCCAGAGCCATTTCCCCGTCCCTTGATGACGCCCACAACACCAGTGCGGCCGATACCGGTCACCACCTCGTCACAGCCGAACTCCTTCAGCTTTTCCTCGACCAGGGCCGAGGTCCGGTGCGTTTCGAACAGGATCTCGGGGTGTTCATGCAGGTCTCGGCGCCAGGCGGTGATCTCGTCCTGCAGTTCGGCAAAGCGGTTCTTGACGGGCATCTCGGCCTCCTTGTTGTCGTGAGTGTTCGTTGCGCCGCAGAGGGTCCTTGGGGCGCCATGCGGTTATGGGGTTCAACATATGCACCGTCGTGCGGGGCGCAACCACGACCGCGCGTCGCCCCTGCCCCGGCGTCCCGCGCTGCTCAGCCCAGGGGCATCCGTGTCTCGGCCAGGGTGGCGAACCAGCTGGCCCCCACCGGCGCGATGGCATCGTCGAAATCATAGGCCGGGTTGTGCAGGTCGGCGCTGTCGCCATTGCCGATGAAGACAAAGGCCCCGGGACGCACCCGCAGCATGTCGCCGAAATCCTCGCTGCCCATCACGCGCGGCGCCTCGCGGTCCACGTGGCCGGACACCGCCTCGCCCGCGTCGGCGGCCATGGCCGCCTGTGCCTCGGCATTCACCAGCGGATCCACGCCCTCGATATACGCCATCTCCGCCTGCGCCCCGTGGGCCAGGGCAGTTGCCTCGGCGATCTGGCGGATCCGGCTGCGCATCGTGTCGCGATCTGCGACATCATACTGGCGCACCGTGCCGATCAGCGTGACCGCATCGGGCAGCACGTTGTAGGTGAAGGTCTCGGATTTCATCCCGCAGACGGAAATCACCACTGCGTTCTGCGCGTTCACATCGCGCGAAGGGATCGAATGCAGCGCGGTGACGATCTGGGCCGCCGCCAGGTTGGTGTCCACCGCAAGATGCGGCATAGCGCCGTGGCCGCCCTTGCCCGTCACGCGGATCTCGAACTTGTCGGCAGAGGCCAGGAAAGGCCCCGGCCTCGTCGCGAAATGGCCCTGCGCCAGCCCCGGCCAGTTGTGCATGGCATAGACTTCGTCCACCTTGAACCGGTCGAACACCCCGTCCCCGATCATCGCCTTGGCCCCGCCGCTGCCTTCTTCGGCCGGCTGGAACAGCGCCACGACGGTGCCGTCGAAATTGCGCGTCTCGGCGAGATACCGGCAGGCGCCCAGCAGCATCGTGGTATGGCCGTCATGGCCACAGGCGTGCATCTTGCCCGGTATGGTCGAGGCATGATCCGCCCCAGTCTGTTCCAAAATCGGCAGCGCGTCCATGTCGGCCCGGAAGGCCACGGTGCGCCCGGACCCGCCCTGCCGTCCCCGGATCACCGCGACGACGCCGGTCTGGCCCACACCCTCGATCACTTCGTCACAGCCGAAACCCCGCAGCTTTTCGGCCACGAAACGCGCGGTCTCATGTTCCTCGAAACGCAGCTCGGGATGTGCATGCAGGTGGCGGCGCCATGCGGTCAGGTCCTCCTGCCAGTCGGCGATACGGTTCTTCACGGGCATCGGGTCTCTCCTTTGCCCATGATCCTGCGCCCATGCGGCCGCCTTCGCAAGCCTCAGAGATTGGGGCCAGGCTGCAACCGCGACCCGTCAAAGAAGCGCGACATGCGGAACCGGTCCAGGTCATGGCCAGGCTGCCCCCCGGTGGCCAGGTCGACGGCCACCCGGCCAAAGCCGGGACCGATGCCGAACCCATGCCCGCACATGCCCGTCACCACCGTCAACCCGGGGATCTGCGCGACCTGGTCCACCACCGGCACCACGTCCGGCAGCACGTCGATCATGCCCGCCCAGGCGTCCTGCGCCCGGACCGGCGCCGCATCCGGATAGATCTGGCCGAACCGCCGCATGATCTCCGAGACCTTGCCGCCATTGGGCGCGGGATCGAGGATGCGCATCCGCTCGAACGGGCTCTCTTCGGCCCCGCTCCAGTGGCGCGGGGTGGAAAAGGCATCGGGCCAGTGGCGCGGTTGCGGCCCGCGCGGGTGGATGTCGAATTCACCGGTCATGGCCAGCGGCAGGTAGTGGTGCAGGTGCCGCAGGAGATCCGGGCCAAGGTACAACTCGCCGAAAGCGGCGGGCGCCAGCGTATAGCCGCCATCGGCGCGCGGACGAAAGGCCAGCCGGTCGTCCACCGCCGCCGTCCCCACCACCGGCGGCAAGGGCTGCGTGGCCAGCGCGGTCGAACGCACCGCAAGCTGCGGAATGTCCACCCCGTGCCGGCGCAGGAACAGCGAAGACCATGCGCCCCCGGCCAGGACAACGGCCTGCGTCCGGACGCGGCCTTTCTCGGTGATGACACCGGTCACGCGCCCGGCCTGCCGGTCCAGCCCGCGTACGGCGCAGCTCTCGGCAATCGCCGCGCCCTCGGCCCGCGCCAGCCGCGCCAGTTCCGGCACCGCGACCGAGGGTTCGCCTTTCATGTCGGTGGGCGTGTGCAGGGCCCCGACCCAGGGGCCGCGCGGATAGTCCAGCAGGCGCAGCATCTGCGTCCGCCCCAGCAGTTCCGAGCTGACGCCAAGCCCCCTGGCCTCGTCCAGCCAGCCTTCGAAAGCCGCCATCTCGGCCTCGTCACGGGCCAGATAGCTGACCCCAACGGTGCGCGTGCCCAGACGTCCGCCACATTCCGCGTCCAGCGCCTGCCACAGGTCCTGCGCCTCAAGCGCGATGGGGATCTCGGCCTTGTCGCGCCCCTGCACCCGGATCCAGCCCCAGTTGCGCGAGGACTGCTCACCGGCGACCCGGCCTTTCTCCAACAGCACGACCTTCAGCCCCCGGCGGGCCGCGAAGAGCGCGGTCGACACACCGATCACCCCGCCACCGATCACCGCAAGGTCGACGGCCTCGGGCAGAGGATCTGAAAACTCCACCTCTCCCATCTCGTGATAGGGAAATCTCATCCTGCCCCCCCTTGCCCGGCACAGGCGCCCTTCCCGAATGTCGCGGCGCCGTATTTTACCAGAGAACAAGCACCGCGCGCGCCCCTGCTTCTTCTCTGCCGAAATACTCCGGGGGTGAGGCCGAAGGCCGAGGGGGCAGCGCCCCCTTGCAGCGAACCGGTCATGCCAGGCGCTCCAGCAGGCGTTCCATGAACCGCCGGCCTTCCTCGAACTGTGCCAGGGTGATGTACTCGTCCGGTTGATGCGCGACGGTGATGCTGCCCGGGCCGCAGACCACGGCCTTGTAGCCTGCGACCTGGAAATGGCTCGCCTCGGTGCCGTAGCTGACGAAATTCTCCGAGTTGTCGCCGGTGATCTGGCGGACCAGCGCCTCGGCGGTATTGTCCGTTTCCGGGGCAAAGGGCGGCAGGCTGAATTTCTCTTCCAGCTCGATCCGGGTCTCCAATCGGACCTGTTGCATCTGCGCGGTAAGCTCGGCGGCCTTGTCCTCGGTCAGGCGCCGCCACTGGTCCAGCGTCTCGCCCGGCACCACGCGATAACCAAAGCCGAACTCGCAATCCTTGGCCGCGATGTTATGAGCGGTGCCCCCCCGGATCTGGCCGACGTGGACGTTGGTATATGGCGGGTCGAACAGCCCGGCCATGCCGACCGGCTCCGCCGCCTGCAACTCGGCGTTCAGCTGGTTGGCCCAGTCGATCATCTTGGCCCCCCACATGATCGCGCTGACCCCGGTGTGCAGCAGCGAGCTGTGGACCTCGAAGCCGTGCACATGCACCCAGTAGGTCACGCCGCCCTTATGGCCGGTCACCGCCTTCATCATGGTCGGCTCCCCGACGATCACGTCGCGGGCACGCGGCAGGCCGGACATGGCCTCGATCAGCGGCGGCGCACCGGCACAGCCGATTTCCTCGTCATAGGACAATGCGATCTGCAGCGGGCGCGTGACACCGCGCCTCTTGGCCTCGACCAGGGCCCAGATCGCCAGCGCGTCGAACCCCTTCATGTCGGTGGTGCCGCGCCCGTAGAGGCGGCCGTCCCTTTCAGTCACCGTGAAAGGGTCCGTGGACCAGTCCTGCCCATCGACCGGCACCACGTCCGTATGGCCCGACAGCACCACGCCGCCCTCTTCGTCCGGCCCCACATGGGCAAAAAGTGCGGCCTTTTCCGGCTCGTCCGGCTTGACGTGGCGCCCCGCCTCGATCCCGTGCGAGGCGAGATAGTCCTGCACCCAGTCGATCAGCGGCAGGTTGGTGTCGCGGCTGACGGTGGCAAAGCTCACCAGCTTGTCCAGCAGCGCACGGGGGGACAGCACCTCGGCCATTCTCACCTCGTTCTTGATGTGTCGGATGGCTTATGCCTGTCACGGCAGGGCGATATCCGCAACCACCGGGTAGTGATCCGAGGGCCAGTCACCTGCCCTTTTGCCATGCAGCCCCCAGGGACCGCCCACAAGCTGCACGCCGGACGCGCGTCCCAGCCGGTCAATGGCGGGCAGGATGTGCAGACCGCGGTTGAAGTGGAACGAACTGCCGCGCGGGTCATGGGTGTGCAGCCCGGCCTCGCGCAGGATGCGCACCGTCCGCCAGCCCGGGAGCGCGTTCATGTCGCCCAGCACGATGACCGGCATTCCCTGCTGCAGCATCGGCGTGACATGTGCTGCAAGGCGGCGGGCCGCGCGACGCCGCTTGGCGCCGTCGCGAAAGTGGAAATGCACGTTGTAGACCCGGAACGGGCGCCCGTCCGGCCCGGCGAAAACCGCCCAGGACGCGAAATACAACCAGAACCCCTGGCGCTGGCGCTCTTTTTCGACGACCTCGGGCGCGTCGTAGAGGAACCAGCCCTGGTCAAGCAGGCGCAGACGGTCGGTGCGGTAGAAGATCGGCTGGCGGGTGGGAAAGCGTCGCCAGTCGCCCGTCGCGGCAAGGCCGTAGCCCGGGTTGCGGGACAACAGCCAGTCGCGCGCCAGGTTCACGTCGCGGTTCTCGTCCGGGCCGATGCTGACCATTTCCTGAAAGGCGACGAGATCGGCGTCCGCCTCCTTGAACACCGCGTCCAACGCCTGTTTGCGCGCCTCCCAGTCGGCCAGGGACCAGGGGCCGCGCGCCTGGGTCATGCGGATGAAATGCACGTTGTGACTGGCCACGCGCAGGACATCGGCGCTGCGCGCGGGCGGCGCCTGCGGCTTCCCGCAGGCGGACACCAACAACACCAGCAGGGCCAGGGACTTGCGCAGGGCCCGCATCGCTCAGCCCCCTCCGACGGGCGCGTCGCGCAGCCAGGTTCCGCCGTACCAGGTGCAGTACCAGTCCGGGTTCTCGGCCTCGATCGCGCGCAGCAGGCGTTCCGTGGCGCCCCATTCGTCGATGGCCAGGCTGATGGCCCGGCTGTCAGGTCCGGGCAACCGAAGCTGGATCCGAAAGCGGTCGCGCCTGTAAAAGCCCGCATCGCCGCTGTCGTTCCACCGCAGGCCCGGCAGATGGCGGTCGAAGACGGCGCGCAGGTCGGCCTGCGGACCAAAGGGGATCGCCGGGCAAGGACCGGCCAGCGCCTCGATCAGCGGCGACTGGTCCATGCGGGGATCATCGGGCGAACAAGGGGGCGGGCCGTCGAACCGCCAGATCCGCAGGCCCGCCGCCACGCCCTGCCCCCGTCAGTACCCGCTGTCGGTGATCAGCACCTTGTGGCCCGGGCTGACCTCTTCGTATTCCGAAGGCGCGGCCTCGTAGCCGACCGGGTGGATCGGTGAGGGGATCGGCTTGAAGTTGAGGTCCTTTTCCGTCTTCCGACGGCGCGGATCGGCGATCGGGACCGCCTTCATCAGGGCCTGTGTATAGGGGTGGCGCGGATTCTCGAAGACGGCGCGGCGCGGCCCCAGTTCGACGATCCGGCCCAGGTACATGACGCCGACGTAATGGCTGACCCGTTCGACCACGGCCATGTCGTGGCTGATGAAGAGATAGCCCAGCCCCATGTCCGCCTGCAGTTCCATCATCAGGTTGATGACCTGCGCCTGCACCGAGACGTCCAGCGCCGAAACCGCCTCGTCCGCGACGATCAGACGGGGTCGCAGGGCCAAGGCGCGGGCAATGGCGATCCGCTGACGCTGGCCGCCGGACAGTTCGTGCGGATAGCGGCGCATGAAGCTGCGCGGCAGTTCGACCCGGTCAAAGAGCTGCGCGACATGGTCGGACACCGCGCTGCCGGTCTCGATGCCATAGTTGTGGATCGGCTCGGCCACTTGGTCGGCCAGTTGCAGCTGCGGGTTCAGCGAGGCGAAGGGATCCTGAAAGATCATCTGCATGTCGCGCCGCGCCTCGCGCAGCCCGTTGGTCCCCAAGGCCATGACGTCGGTGCCGTCGAGATCGACCTTGCCCGCCAGCGGTTCGACCAGCCGCAGGATCGACCGACCGGCGGTGGACTTGCCGCAGCCGGATTCCCCCACGAGGCTGAGCGTCTGCCCCTTGTTCAGGACAAAGGACACGTCCTCGACCGCGTGGACATTGGCCACGGTACGGCGAAAGAACCCGCCCTTGACCGCAAAACGCGTGGTCAGCCCCTCGACCGTCAGCAAAGGTTCGTTGGTGCCGGGGATGGGTTTCAGATCCTGGTCGTCGCGGCCCACCAGCTTCATCGGTTCGGGCAGGTCCTTGCCGGTCATCTCGCCCAGCTTGGGGACGGCGGCCAGCAGCGCCTTGGTATAGGGGTGCTTCGGGTTCTCGAAGATTTCCTCGACGGTGCCTTCCTCGACCTTGTTGCCGCGGAACATGACCACGACCTTGTCGGCCATCTGGGCGACCACGGCCATGTCGTGGGTGATGAACATCACCGCGGTGCCGGTCTCACGCTTGAGCCGGTCCATGAGGGCGAGGATTTCCGCCTGGATCGTCACGTCCAGCGCGGTGGTCGGTTCGTCGGCGATCAGCAGGCGCGGCTTGCAGGCCATTGCCATCGCGATCACCACGCGCTGACGCATCCCGCCGGACAGTTCGTGCGGGAACTGGTTCAGACGGCGTTCCGGTTCGGGAATGCGCACCTCGCGCAAGAGTTCGACGGCCCGCTCCTCGGCCTGTTTCGCGTTCATGCCGCGGTGGACGCGCAGCCCCTCTGTCAGCTGTTTCTTGACCGTGAAGACAGGGTTTAGCGCGGTCATCGGCTCCTGGAAGATCATTCCGATCTCGTTGCCGCGGATGTTGCGCATATGCGTCTGGTCGAGGGTGCGCAGGTCGACCTCGCCGCCCTCCTTGCGATCGAACAGCAACCGGCCGCCGGCGATGTCGCCGCCACCGTATTCCACCAGCCGCATCAGCGAGAGCGAGGACACCGACTTGCCCGAGCCGGATTCGCCGACCACGCAGACCGTTTCCCCCGGACCGATGTCGAAACTGACGTCCTCGACGCCGACGACCGGTCCGTCCTTGGTCTGGAACTCCACCCGCAGCTTGTCGATCCGCGCGATCGGTCCTGCGGTCTGCGAGTTCGGTGCGCTGTCCAGCATTGTTGCGTGCTCCCCATGTCCTGAGGGCAAAGGCTATGGGCTGCGCGGGCAGGCTGTAAAGACCCGCAGTGCTTTTACGTTAGGCAATGCTTGCATTTTGCGCATGTTGTGCTTTCGATGGGGAACGGGTGGGGTATCCGGATCATCGATGTGCAAATGGCGGTTGCAATCGCCTCCTCATCTGGCCGACCATCCCGCCACAACGAAGGGGCCGGGCACGACATCCGGTCCCGACCAACATGGAGTGATATCATGAGACTCAAGACCCTGATGCTCGGGGCAGCCGCCGCTATTGCACTGGCTCCCGCAGCCTTTGCCGAGCGGGCGTCTGACGGCGACGTCAAGATCATCTACTGGCAGGCTCCGTCGATCCTGAACCCGTTCCTGTCGGGCGGCACCAAGGACGTCGAATCCTCGTCGATGATCATCGAACCGCTGGCACGCTACAATGAAAACGGCGAACTGGTGCCCTGGCTGGTCGACGAGATCCCCACCGTTGCCAATGGCGGTGTCTCCGAGGACCTGACCCAGATCACCTGGAAACTGAGCCCGGGCATCCTGTGGTCGGACGGCACGCCGCTGACCTCCGAAGACGTCAAGTTCACCTATGAATACTGCACCCACCCCGAGGGCGGCTGCGCGCAGATCACCAAGTTCGAGGGCGTGACCTCGGTCGAGACGCCGGACGAATCGACCATCGTCGTCACCTTCGAAGGCCCGACCCCGAACCCCTACGGCCCCTTCGTCGGCGGTGAGAGCCCGATCATCCAGAAGGCCCAGTTCGAGAACTGCGTCGGCGCCGCGGCCTCGACCTGCACCGAGCAGAACTTCAACCCGATCGGCACCGGCCCCTTCGTCGTCACCGAGTTCAAGCCGAACGACGTGATCACCATGAAGGCCAACGACAACTACCGCGACCCGGCCAAGCCGGCCTTTGCCACCGTGACCTTCAAGGGCGGCGGTTCGGCGGCCGCGGCGGGCACCGCCGTGATGGAAACCGGCGAATTCGACTACGCCTGGAACCTGCAGCTGGCCCCCGACGTCATCGCCAAGATGGAAGCGGGCGGCATGGGCAAGCCGGTGGCCGGCTTCGGCCCGCTGTTGGAACGCATCATGCTGAACAACACCAACCCCGATCCGAACCTTGGTCCGGACGAGCGTTCGGTGATCCGCCCGCACCCCTTCCTGGGTGACCCGGCGGTCTACAAGGCGATGTCGATGGCCATCGACCGCAACCTGCTGGTGGAAATCGGCTATGGCCAGGCCGGCCGCGTGTCCTGTTCCTGGGTCCCCGCCCCCGCCGCCTTTGCCGCAGACATCGAAGGCTGTGACGTGCAGGACATCGAGGGCGCCAAGAAGATGCTGGACGACGCGGGCATCGTCGACACCGACGGTGACGGCATCCGCGAAAAGGACGGCGTGCCGCTGTCGATCGTCTACCAGACCTCGGTCAACGCCGTCCGCCAGGACTTCCAGGCGCTGATCAAGGACTGGTGGGAACAGATCGGCCTCGAGGTCGAGCTGCGTTCGGTCGACGCATCGGTCTTCTTCGGTGGCGACCCGGGTTCGCCCGACACCTTCCAGAAGTTCTATGCCGACGTGGAAATGTACGCCAACACCTTCAACGGCACCGATCCGCAGGCCTATCTGGGCAACGGTCTGTGCGACAAGGCTCCGCGTCCGGAAACCCAGTGGCAGGGTGAGAACATCAGCCGCTTCTGCGACGAGGAATACGACGCGCTGCACAAGAAGCTGACCGAGACCGCCGACATGGAAGAGCGTCAGCGCATCGGCCGCGAGCTGAGCCGCATGGCCTTCGAGCGGGGCGCGATGATCCCGCTGGTTCACCGTGGCCGCCTCTCGGCGCATTCCAACAGCCTCGGCGGCGTCAAGCTGAACGTCTGGGACAGCGAGCTGTGGAACGTGGCCGACTGGTACCGGATCGACTGATCCGCTGAAAACCGGGGCGCGCCCGGCGCGCCCCTATTGCAGGCCGGACCCGCTTCGGCCCGGCCTGCCCCCGGCTCCATAGCCGCAAAAATCAGAGGCGTTTGATGCTATCCTACGCGACGCGACGTCTGGTCCTTTCGATCCCGACGCTTCTCTTCATCAGCTTTGTCATCTTCATGCTGCTCCAGCTTGCCCCGGGGGACCCGATGGCGCAGGTGCCGCTCACGGTCCCGCCAGAGGTGAAACAGAAGATGCGCGAGGCCCTGGGCCTTGGTGAGCCGCCGCTGGTGCAATACTGGAAATGGCTGGTGCAGGTCTTCTGGACCGAACCCAAGGTCTTTATCGACTGGGCCTTCGGCACCAACATGACAGAGGGCGCGCAACGCGTGATCTCGTGGCAGACCCGGTCGCCGGTCATGGACATCATCATCCAGCGGATCCCGCAGACCCTCTGGGTGGTCGGCACAGCCTATATCGTCGCCATCCTGATCGCCATCCCGGTCGGCGTCTATTCGGCCTACAGGCAGTATTCGGTCTTTGACCAGGCGGGCACCTTCGTGACCATGATCGGTTTCTCGATCCCGCCCTTCTTCACCGGCCCGCTGCTGATCGTGATCTTTTCCGTGCAGCTTGGCTGGTTCCCCTCGATCTACGACACCACCCACGTCGTGACCGACTGGGCCAGCTTCAAGGTCCAGCTGAGCCAGATGATCATGCCGGTCATGGTGCTGGCGCTGCAGATCACCGCCCAGCTGAGCCGCTACATGCGCGCCTCGATGCTGGACAACCTCAACCAGGACTACGTGCGCACCGCCCGCGCCAAGGGCCTGAGCGAGGCGATCGTCGTCAATGTCCACGTCGTGCGCAACTCGCTGATCCCGGTGGTGACCGTGATCGCGCTGGGGGTGCCGGCCATCTTCGGCGGCGCCATCATCACCGAACAGGTGTTCAAGGTGAACGGGATCGGCCAGCTGCTGATCACCGCGCTTTTCGCCAACGACCTGCCGATGGTCATGACCCTGACCTTCATCTTTGCCGTGCTGATCGTGCTCTTCAACCTGGTTGCCGACATCCTCTACGGCCTGCTCGACCCGAGGATCCGCTATGACTGACAACACCACCCCCTCGGACGAGCCATTGCAGGCCATCGAGGCCCTGCAGGACAAGGAACCGTCCAAGCCGCCCCGCGCGCGGTCCAAGGACGTCTGGGACCAGTTCCGCAAGCACAAGGGCGCCATGTTCGGCCTGGGGTTCCTGATCTTCATCACGCTCGCGGTGCTGATCGGGCCCTGGCTGTACCAGGTGGATCCGCAAAAGATCGACATCCGCAACAAGGACTTCCGCCCGATCTATGTCGCGCTGTGGGATTCCGATGCCAGGACCGGCTGGAACAAGCCTTTCGGCTCCGACCAGCTGGGCCGTGACCAGCTGGCGCAGATGATCGCCGGGGGCCGCGCCTCGATGGCGGTGGGCTGGGCCGCGATGATCCTCAGCCTCGTCATCGGCACGGCCGTCGGCGTGATCGCGGGCTATTTCAAGCGCCTCGACGGGTTCCTGATGCGCATGACGGACCTGTTCCTGTCGCTGCCGATCCTGCCGCTGCTGTTGCTGGCGGTGACGCTGTTCCGACAACCGCTCAGGGCCAACTTCGGGCCGGAGGGGGGCATGTTCATCCTGATCGTCACGATGATTGCCATCACCTCCTGGATGCCGACGGCGCGGATCGTGCGCGGCGACATCCTGGCCATCAAGGAACGCGAATTCGTGCTGGCCGCGCGTTCGATCGGCACAACCCAGTTCAAGATCATCCGGCGGCACCTGCTGCCCAACGTCCTGTCACCGATCATGGTCTCGGCGGCGCTGGGTCTGGCCACGGCGATCATCACCGAGTCGGCCCTGTCGTTCCTCGGCGTGGGCTTCCCCTCGGACTTCCCGACCTGGGGCAAGATGCTGGCCGACGCCGTGGTGCGGATGGAGGAATTCCCGGAGCGGGTTCTGCTGCCCGGGATCGCCATCTCGCTGACCGTGCTCTCGGTCAACTACCTGGGCGACGGGTTGCGCGATGCGCTGGACCCGCGCATCCGGGGCCGGTGAGCCTGACCGCAATGACAGCAACAGGGACCGGCGGTGCAAACCGCCGGTCCTTTTCCTTTCGGCGTGCCATGCCGCTTTCCTGCGCGCGGTGATCCAAGGGATCGGCGGCAGTGGCACCTTCGCTAATGACACCCCTGCCCCGGCGGGCACGATGCGCACCCTGAACACCGTTCCAAAAACCCCGCGAAATGCTGGCAGAGCTTACGTCTTCGAAAAAAGGATAAGCCCACGGCCCGTGGCCCGGCGTCCCGAACAGGCACGCGCCCCGGCTGGGACGCGGGGATGACGTTTTCCCACTGGATACCCTCCAAGTCGGGAAATCGTCCCGGTTCGAAAGGTGCGCCATAAAGATCATGCGCTTGCCTTGTGGCCTCTGCCCCCTCATTTGGGACAAAATTCCTGAATCCGAATTCCCGCACCCCGGAGGCTGCCATGTATGAATCGCTGGGTTTCGACACTCTTACCGCTCCGCAGGCCGCGGTCTGGTTTGCGCTGATCCTTGGTGCCGCCTTTGGTCTGCTGGCCGAGCGGACCCGTTTCTGCTTTCGGCGTGGCCTTGTCGGCGAGGATCGGCGCGCCGCGCTTGGCGTCTGGCTGACCGCGTTGGCCTTTGCGCTGGTGGGCACCCAGGCTGCCGTGGCGATGGGCTGGATCAGCTTCGGCGACCACCGCTTCATGGCGAGTGACCTGCCGGTGGCGGCGATCCTCGTCGGCGGCCTGCTCTTCGGCGCGGGCATGGTGCTGACACGCGGCTGCGTCTCGCGGCTGACGGTGCTGACCGCCTCGGGCAACCTGCGCGCGCTGACCGTGCTGGCGGTTTTCGCCGTGGTGGCCCATGCGACGCTCAAGGGCGTGCTGGCCCCGGTGCGCACGACCCTGGCGCAAACCACCCTGCCCCTGGGCGAGACCACCAGCCTTGCCGCCCTGCCCGGTGGCGCCGCCCTCTGGACCGCGCTGCTGGCCGCCGCGGCGCTGGCCTACGGGCTGCGCTCGGGCAACCGCTGGCAGGCCCTCGCGGGCGGTGCGCTCATCGGCCTGCTGGTGCCGCTGGGCTGGGTCGGTACGGGCTTCATCCTCTATGACGATTTCGACCCGATCGCGATGCAGAGCCTCGCCTTCACCTCCACCTGGTCGGACACGCTGTTCTGGACCGTCGCCTCCAGCTCGATCCCGGCGGGCTTCGGCGTGGGCCTGATCGGCGGCGTCTTCCTGGGCGCCTTCGTCTCG
Source organism: Mameliella sp. MMSF_3455 (assembly GCF_030733205.1). GTDB lineage: Bacteria > Pseudomonadota > Alphaproteobacteria > Rhodobacterales > Rhodobacteraceae > Antarctobacter. The sequence continues at coordinate 85,364 of NZ_JASHJL010000018.1, read as the reverse complement.
GCCCTGGCCGCGCGCCGCTTTCAGTGGCAGAGCTTCTCCTCCCCGGCAGAGACCGGCCGCTACCTGGCCGGCGCCGCGCTGATGGGCGTGGGCGGTGTTCTGGCGGGCGGCTGCACCGTGGGCGCGGGCCTCTCCGGCGTGCCGACCCTGTCGATCGCCGCGCTGGCCGCCCTGGGCGCCATCGCGGTCGGCGGGCTGGTGACCAACGCCCTGCTCTCCGCCTCTCCGCGTGGCACGCTGCAACCGGCGGAATAACCCCTTCTCGAACCGAAACGCACGGCCCCGGAAATGTCCGGGGCCGTTCTCGTTCGTGCCAGCAACCGCAAGAATCAGCGCGCCGCCTGTTTCCTGGTGACTCCGGAAGCAAAGACAGGCGCAGCCTGTCCCAAGGGTCGGCGGGCGGGCGCCTTTGCGGCAGAGCCGCAAACAGTCCCGTCCCGGCGACAGGCCTACAGGTCCGGCCCGCCGTCTTCCATGTGGTGCCGGATACGGCGGATCATCAGCCAGACCACCGCCACCACCGGCAGCGTCAAGATCGCCGTCATCATGCCCTTGCTGATCCCCAGCAGGTCCGCCACCGGGTACATCAGATAGCCCGCCAGCGAGACCGCGTAGTAACTGATCGCCACCACCGACAGCCCTTCGACCGTTTTCTGCAATTGCAGTTGCAACTCGGCGCGCTTGTCCATGCTTTCCAGCAATTGCTGGTTCTGCGCCGAACGCCCCACCTCGACCCGGGTGCGCAGCAGGTCGGCGGCGCGGGTGGCTCGGTTGGTCATGCTTTCCAGCCGGCGCTCGGCGCTTTTCACGGTCCGCATGGCCGGGTCGTAGCGGCGCATCATGAATTCGGAAAAGGTCTGCCGGCCCTGAAAGCGCTCCTCGCGCAGCACCTCGATCCGCTGCCCCACGATGGCCTCGTAGGCGCCCGTCGCGCCCAGCCGGAAGGACATGCGCGCGGACAGGCTTTCCAGCTGGGCCGAAACCTTGAGCAGCGCCTTCAGCGTGCCTTCCTCCTGCCCGTCCTCGTCGGTCATGACCTGCATCAGCCGGGTCAGCTCGGTGTCGATCTCGCCCAGCCGCGGAGAGATCTCGCGGACCCGGGTGAAACCGAGCATCGACATGGCCTTGTAGGTCTCGATCTCGCAGAGCCGCTGCACGATGCGCCCCACCCGGCGCCGGCCGATCCCCTCGCGCACGAAGATGGCAAAGCGCTGGTGTCCGGCCGGATCGATTCGGAAATCACCCGCAATCACCGCATCGCCGTCGATCACCTCGCTGACGGCCACGCTTTCGGGTACAAGCCAGTCGCCCAGCTGGCGGCTGATGGCAGCGTCGTCGGCGGGGCGCTCGTCGATGCGCAGCATCGCCGATGTCACCCGGACGCCGGGCGCGCGCGCAAGCCAATCCGGCGGAAAGACATCGAGATCCGCCGGATCGAAGGCGCGGTCGCCGAGCCCCGGCATGAAAACCGTATAGGTCACGAATTCCGTATGCTGTTCCCATTTCAGCATGAATTGCCCGATCGGCCCCTGGTAATGGGTGGCGCCGGGCTGGGGATGCGGGGTTTCATGCCGGTCGAGCAGATCGATCAGATGCGTCAGGTCCGCGCCCCGGTCCCGGGCGGCGGCATCCTTGGGCTGCTTGATCGCCAGGTAGATCGCACGGCAGGGCGCCGTGAGCGAAGGAAAGGGGCGCGCGTGCAACTCGTTGGCCAGCTTGAAGCGCAGCGGATGGTCCTGGATGGGCGGCATTGCATGGACTCCGGTTATCGGGCGCAACATGAATTGCTGCAGGTGCAAAGTAAAGATGATAAACGGCGTTTTTTCAGTGCCTTAGTTGAATGCGACCGTATACATTGCCGCAGCGGCAGGCGATCCGCCCGGCCGGCCCGGCCTCTCATGACCCCGGCCTCTCTGCCGCCGAGTACAGGGTCAGGCTCTCGTAGGCTTTGCGCGGCCCCGTGACGCGCCAGCGCAGGGACCAGCGCGGCCAGTCCGAGAAATCATAGAGGCCATCGTATTGATCCGGCGGGCACCAATGCGCGACCTCGCCTCCCTCGGTCGGGACCTTGTGGAACAGGCGACCATCCTCGAAGTAGACGGTCAGGTCCGCGTCCCAGCGATAGCTGCGTTCTGCCACGAAGGGCCCCTGCCCACCCAGCCAGAACTGCCCCCGTTCACTGTAGATCGCGCCGGTGCCATCCCGCTGCCAACGGGCGGTGCCCTCGAACCGGCCCCGGGCGCCATCGTCCTGCCAGATCTGCCGGCTGACCTGCCAGTCGCCGAGAAATGCCTCGAGATCCCGCGTCGCCACCCTGCCTGAATGCCCTGTCATCTTGCCGTCCCCGCCGGATTTCAGAGTGCTAACACGCGGCACCGCCCCGGGGAAAGCCACAGGTGCGGTGATCCCTATCGTCGCGGCGCGCCTGCCCCCCTATTGCCGATGCATGCCGGTCGGCGTATGGCACCCCAACGTCGCAGTCCCAGCCGAGAGGTCCGCCATGATCCCCCGCTATTCCCGTCCCGAGATGGTCGCCATCTGGAGCCCCGAAACCAAGTTCCGCATCTGGTACGAGATCGAGGCCCATGCCTGCGACGCACAGGCCAACCTGGGCGTGATCCCCAAGGAAAACGCCGAGGCCGTCTGGAAGGCCAAGGATGTCGAGTTCGACATCGACCGCATCGACGAGATCGAGCGCGAGACCAAGCATGACGTCATCGCCTTCCTGACCCACCTCGCCGAGCACGTCGGCAGCGAGGAGGCCCGGTTCGTCCATCAGGGCATGACCTCGTCCGACGTGCTGGACACCTGTTTCAACGTCCAGTTGGTGCGCGCCAGCGATATCCTGATCAAAGATCTCGAAGGGCTGCTGGCGGCGCTGAAGAAACGTGCCTACGAACACAAGGACACGGTGCGCATCGGGCGCAGCCACGGCATCCACGCCGAACCCACGACGATGGGCCTGACCTTTGCCCGGTTCTACGCCGAGATGGACCGCAACCTGAGCCGGATGCGCGACGCGCGGGCCGAGATCGCGACCGGCGCCATCTCGGGCGCCGTGGGCACCTTTGCCAACATCGACCCGGCGGTCGAAGAGCATGTCTGCGACCAGATGGGCCTGGTGCCCGAGCCGATCAGCACCCAGGTCATCCCGCGCGACCGCCACGCGGCGTTTTTCGCCACGCTGGGCGTCATTGCCAGCAGCATCGAGAACGTCGCCATCGAGATCCGCCACATGCAGCGGACCGAGGTGCTGGAAGCGGCCGAGTTCTTCTCGATGGGACAAAAGGGCTCCAGCGCGATGCCGCACAAGAAGAACCCGGTCCTGACCGAGAACCTGACCGGGCTTGCCCGACTTGTCCGCATGGCCGTCATCCCGGCGATGGAGAACGTGGCGCTCTGGCACGAGCGTGACATCTCGCATTCGTCGGTCGAGCGGAATATCGGCCCAGACGCCACGATCACGCTGGATTTCGCGCTGCACCGCCTGACCGGCGTCATCGACAAGCTGCTGGTCTACCCGCAGAACATGCTGGACAACATGAACAAGTTCCCCGGCCTCGTCATGTCGCAGCGCGTGCTCCTGGCGCTGACCCAGGCCGGTGTCAGCCGCGAGGACGCCTATCGCCTTGTGCAGCGCAACGCGATGAAAGTCTGGGATCACCGCACCGATTTCCGCGAGGAACTGCTGGCGGACGAAGAGGTGCGCGCGGCACTCTCCGAGGAAGAGATCAACGAGAAATTCGACCTCGGCTATCACACCAAGCACGTCGACACGATCTTTGACAGGGTGTTCGGTGCCCCTACCTAAGGGGAATGGAACAGCATGAGCACAATCCTGCGCATCACGGGCATGCGCAGGACGACAGCCACGATACCCACGCCACCTGGCCCGCCGCCTTCTGGGCGACGGTTCATTGTGCAACCGGCTGCGTCAGCGGCGAAGTCCTGGGGTTGATGATCGGCGTGTCCCTGGGGCTGAGTCCCTGGCCGATCATTGCCCTGACCACCTCCCTTGCCTTGCTGTTTGGCCTGACGCTGGTCTCTGTTCCGCTGGCACGACGGCTGGGCACCAGTGTCCCGGCCGCCCTCGGCATGGTCTGGCTGGGCGAGACCGTCTCGATCCTGACGATGGAATCCGTGATGAACGCCGTCGATTATCTCTTGGGCGGCATGACCTCCGGCACGGTCTGGAGCACGGCCTTCTGGCTGTCGATGGCCGTGGCCATCCCCGTCGGCTTTCTGGCCACGCTGCCGGTCAACTATGTCATGATCGGACGCGGGATCGCGAAACACGATCACTGAGCGCCCCGAAACCAAGCAGGTTTTCAGGATGCTGCGCGGACACGGGTCCGCCGGGCAAGTTTGTTTTTTGCCAGGGGCCGCATGCGTGCTACCCTTTCGGGTACACGTAGACAGGAGGACCATGAAGATGAAGCTGAAGATGCTCTTCGCCGCGACGGCCCTTATCGTGGCACCGGCGCTGGCGATGGCCTGCCCCGGACATTCCAAACAGGCCATGAGCTGCGCCGACGGCATGACCTATGACCATGAAAGCAACAGCTGCGTGGTGGTCGCCAGCTGACGGCCACAGGCGTCCGCAGCGCGCATGACCGAGGTTTCGCGGGCGGCCCATCGGGCTGCCCGTCTTGTTTCATGGCGGGTCCTGCCGCCAAAGCTTGACAGCGGCTTAACGTGGCCGGGCATTTTTCCAACAATTGCAGGGGTTTCCTGCGGCTTCTTCGAGCATTGGGCTTAACGGACCGGAAACCTTGTGGCGTTACCCCTTGGCCATAGCGCAACAACAAGGTCGGAAAGAACCGGATGTCCGCACTCGCTGCCCTGCCTGCCCCGTCCGCCATCGGTGGCAAGCCCCGTCTCAGCCGCAAGGCCAAGGCCGCCATCATCGTGCAATTCCTGCTGAACGAGGGCGCGGATGTGCCCCTTGCCGCTTTGCCCGACGAATACCAGGCCGAACTGACGATGCTCTTGGGCAATATGCGCTACGTCGACCGCGAGACGCTGAATGCCGTGGTCGAGGAATTCTCGAATGAGCTCGAATCGGTTGGCCTGGCGTTTCCCGGCGACATGGCCGGTGCGCTGACCGCGCTTGACGGCAAGATCAATCCGCACACCGCCATGCGCCTGCGCAAGGAGGCCGGGGTGCGCCAGACCGGCGATCCCTGGGCGCGGATCAACGCGCTGGAAGTGGACCAGATCAAGACGCTGGTGATGTCCGAAAGCACCGAGATCGCCGCCGTCATGATGTCCAAGATCGCCGTCGGCAAGGCGGCGCAGGTGCTGGCGAAACTGCCCGGCGACAAGGCGCGGCGGATTTCCTATGCGGTCTCGATGACCACCGGCGTGACGCCCGACGCGGTGGACCGGATCGGCCTCAGCCTGGCGGCGCAGATCGACGCCGAACCGCCCAAGGCCTTCAAGGCGCGGCCCGACGAACGGCTGGGCGCGATCCTGAACTATTCCAACACCGCCGTGCGCGAGGAACTGCTGCAGAACCTCGAGCAGGAGGACGCGGCCTTTGCAGAGGCGGTGCGCAAGGCGATCTTTACCTTCGCCAACATCCCCGAACGGCTGAACCCGATGGACGTGCCCAAGATCACCCGCGACGTGCCGCCGGACACCATGGCACTGGCACTGGCGGCGGCGATGCAGGGATCCCCGGAAGAGAGCAAGGCGGTCGAATTCCTCTATGCCAACATGTCCAAGCGCCTGGGCGAGAACCTGCGCGAGGAGGTCTCTGGCCTGGGCGAGGTCAAGACCTCGGTTGGCGAAAAGGCGATGGCGGCAGTGATCAGCGCGATCCGCGACCTCGTCTCGTCGGGCGAGATCGAGCTGGTGGCCCCCGACGAAGAGTGATGCCCGCGCCCCTTGCCGCCCGGCATCGCCCTGCATAGAACGGGGACGATCTGTACGAGGGCCCCCGGGTGAGCGGCAAGGACACGGAAAAGACACGGAACACAGGCAAGGCCGGTCCGAATCAGGAGGCGGCCCGGGGCACATGGCCGGACCGCCTGTCAGATATCGGGCTGAACCTCTTTGTGGGCGCGCTGCGCCTCTTGCCCGTACGCAGCCGGCTGAACCTGGCCAGCTGGATCGTGCGGCGGGCCGTCGCTCCGGCGCTGGGATACTATGACCGCGTCGAGGCCAATATCGACCATGTCTGGCCCGGCACGCCGCCCGAGGAAAAGCGCCGCATCGCCGATGCCGCGATCGACAACCTCGCCCGGGCCTTCATCGAGAACTACGACCCGGCCGAGATGCTGCAGCGGGGCGCCGCCTACCCGGTGGGTGGTCCCGGACTGCCCGCCTTTAAACAGGCCCGGGCCGAGGGGCGGCCGGTGCTGCTGCTCTCGGGCCACTACGGCAACCCGATCTGTGCGCGCTGCGCGCTGGTCGCGCGGGGCTACGAGGTGGGCGGCCTGTTGCGGGCCATGTCGAACCCCTATTCCAACGCCCGCTACGTCCAGAACTACCGCGACGTGGCAGAGCCGGTCTTTGTGCAGGGCCCCGGCGGGCTGAAGGCGCTGCTGCGGCATGTGCGCGGCGGCGGCGTGCTGGCGATGGTCTTCGACGTCTTCGACGGCTCTGGCGTGCCCATCGATTTCCTTGGCCAGCCGGCCCCGACCGTGACCTCTCCGGCAGATATCGCGCTCAAGACCGGGGCGCTGCTGATCCCCTATTTCGGCATCCGCCGCGCGGACCATTACGGCTTTGACACCATCCTCGAAGACCCGATCGAACACGGCGATCCGGTCGAGATGATGCGCGAGGCGACACGGCGGCTGGAAGCGCGGATCAAGGACGATCCGGGGCAATGGATGTGGACCCACCGGCGCTGGAAACCCAAGCGCCAGATGAAACGTCAGCGCAAACGGGCCGCCGCCACGATGTGACCGTTCTCGGGGTCCTGCACCAGCACGACCACCGGCGCATCCTGCCCCACCTCGACTCGGCCCTCGTAGATGCCGGTCCCGTCCCAGCGGGCGACGACATCCCAACGACGGGCGATGTTGGTATAGGTCAGCGTGTGGCCGGCGTTCTCTCCACGGGTGATGGTCACCTCTTCGGAGGGATCGTAGCGCACGACGTGAATATCGCAGGGCCGCGCGTCGGTCAGGGCCTCGGCCCGGATCGCGATGCTGGCTCCGTCGCGCTGCACCGAGAGATTGACGTGCGAGGGACGCTCGGCGTGTTTGCGGATCAGCTTGGAGAGCTTCATCGGGCGCGAACCGACAACATCGTCCTCGCCGTTCACCACCATCTGCGGCGTGTAGATCATCTTCCAGCCGCCAGTACGGGCATAGGCCTTTTGCCGCCGGGTGAAGGCATGCTGGGCAAAAACATCCTGCCAGCCGATGTAGTCCCAGTAGTCGACGTGCAGTGCCAGGGCGATCACGTCCTCGCGGTCGCTGAGTTCGGCAAGGATCGCGTCGGCTGGCGGGCAAGAGGAGCAGCCCTGCGAGGTAAAGAGCTCAACCACGACCGGATTGTCCTGGGCGGAAACCGCCCCTGCCAGCGCGATCCAGCCCGCCGCCACGATACCTGCAATCCTGCGCATGAATGCCTTGCCCTTGTCTCGTTCCCCCATCCGGGTCTACCCAAGCGCGTTCTCGAACGCCAATCAAGGTTTTGGGAGATTGCGTGACAGGTTTTGCCCCGCCAACACCCGTCACACCCGCGTATATACGGCCATCAGGGCGCAGAAACAGGGGGCCACACGGACCACGTTGCACGGGTTCGCCCGCCCAGTCGGGCAAAATTGTGTGCAACGGTATACAAAAACGACGCACCCCCCTTGATTGACTCACCCGCTTTCGGCATGAGGGTGCCAAGAAATCCTTTCGTCACCCCATCGGAGGCATTGCCCATGACCATCACCGTAGGCCATGACAGCGCGGGCACGCGCAAGACGCTCGAAGCCGGCGGCAAGACCGTCGCCTATTACTCGATCCCCGCAGCCGAGGCTGCCGGCCTTGGCGATTTCTCGAAACTGCCCGCCGCGCTTAAGGTGGTGCTCGAGAACATGCTGCGCTTCGAGGACGGAAAGACCGTCACCCAGGACGACATCAAGGCGTTCAGCGACTGGGCCAAGAACGGCGGCAAGGGCGACCGTGAACTTGCCTACCGCCCGGCGCGCGTGCTGATGCAGGACTTTACCGGCGTTCCCGCCGTGGTCGACCTGGCCGCCATGCGCGACGGCATCAAGGCCCTGGGCGGCGACGCGCAGAAGATCAACCCGCTGAACCCCGTCGACCTGGTCATCGACCACTCGGTCATGATCGACGAATTCGGCAACCCGCGCGCCTTCCAGATGAACGTGGACCGCGAGTACGAGCGCAACATGGAGCGTTACACGTTCCTCAAGTGGGGCCAGACCGCGTTCAACAACTTCCGCGTCGTGCCCCCGGGCACCGGCATCTGCCACCAGGTCAACCTGGAATACCTCAGCCAGACCGTCTGGACCGACGAGGACCAGAACGGCGTAACCGTCGCCTACCCCGACACGCTGGTCGGCACCGACAGCCACACCACGATGGTCAACGGCGCGGCCGTTCTGGGCTGGGGCGTGGGCGGCATCGAGGCCGAGGCCGCGATGCTGGGTCAGCCGATCTCGATGCTGATCCCCGAGGTCGTCGGCTTCAAGCTGACCGGTGCGATGGTCGAAGGCACCACCGGTACCGACCTCGTGCTGAAGGTCGTGGAAATGCTGCGCGCCAAGGGCGTGGTCGGCAAGTTCGTGGAATTCTACGGCGACGGCCTCGACAAGCTGCCGCTGGCGGACCGCGCCACCATCGCCAACATGGCCCCGGAATACGGCGCCACCTGCGGCTTCTTCCCGATCGACGGCGAAACCCTGCGCTACCTGCGCAACACCGGTCGCGACGAGGACCGGATCGCGCTGGTCGAAGCCTATGCCAAGGAAAACGGCATGTGGCGTGACGCGGACTACGACCCGGTTTACACCGACACGCTGGAACTGGACATGGGCACCATCGTTCCGGCCATCTCCGGCCCCAAGCGTCCGCAGGACTACGTTGCCCTGACCGCGGCAGCCACCTCGTTCGAAAAGGTCGTGGCCGATTTCCGCGGCATCGACATTTCGGGTGATGCCAAGGACATGGCGGCCGAAGGCCCTGCCGCAACCAAGCCGGTCAACGTCCACAAGACCGCCAAGGTCGAGGGTGAGGACTATGAGCTGCGTGACGGCTCGGTCGTGATCGCCTCGATCACCTCCTGCACCAACACCTCGAACCCCTACGTCATGATCGGCGCGGGCCTGGTGGCACGCAAGGCCGCGGCGCTTGGCCTGACCCGCAAGCCCTGGGTCAAGACCTCGCTGGCCCCGGGGTCGCAGGTCGTCTCCGCCTACCTGGAGGCCGCCGGCCTGCAGGAAGACCTGGACAAGGTCGGCTTCAACCTCGTCGGCTATGGCTGCACCACCTGCATCGGCAACTCGGGCCCGCTCCAGCCGGAGATCTCGAAGTCGATCAACGAGAACGACCTGATCGCAACCTCGGTCCTGTCGGGCAACCGCAACTTCGAAGGCCGGATCTCGCCGGACGTGCGCGCCAACTACCTGGCCTCGCCGCCGCTGGTCGTGGTCTACGCGCTGGCCGGTGACATGAACATCGACATCACCAGCGAACCGATCGGCCAGACGCCGGACGGCAAGGACGTCTACCTGAAAGACATCTGGCCGACCACGCAGGAAGTGGCCGAGCTGGTCGAGCAGACCGTGACCCGCGAGGCGTTCCAGTCCAAGTACGCCGATGTGTTCAAGGGTGACGAGAAGTGGCAGGGCGTCGAGGTTCCGCAGCAGGAAACCTATGACTGGCCGGCGACCTCGACCTACATCCAGAACCCGCCCTACTTCCAGGGCATGGGCAAGGAAAAGGGCGCCATCACCAACATCGAGGGCGCGCGCGTCCTGGCACTGCTGGGGGACATGATCACCACCGACCACATCTCTCCAGCCGGTTCCTTCAAGGAAACCACCCCCGCCGGTAAGTACCTGGTCGAGCGTCAGGTTCCGGTGCGCGAGTTCAACTCCTACGGGTCGCGCCGCGGCAACCACGAGGTCATGATGCGCGGCACCTTTGCCAACATCCGCATCAAGAACGAGATGCTGGACGGCGTCGAAGGCGGCTATACCAAGGGCCCCGACGGCGACCAGACCTCGATCTTCGACGCGGCCATGGCCTACAAGGACGCTGGCACCCCGCTGGTGATCTTCGGCGGCGAACAGTACGGCGCGGGCTCCTCGCGCGACTGGGCGGCCAAGGGCACGGCGCTGCTGGGCGTGAAGGCGGTCATCGCTGAATCCTTCGAGCGTATCCACCGCTCGAACCTGGTCGGCATGGGCGTCATCCCGTTCGAGTTCACCGGCGGCGACACCCGCAAGTCGCTGGGTCTGACCGGCGACGAAAGCGTCTCGATCACCGGTCTGGACACCGTTCAGCCGCTGCAGGAGGTGCCCTGCACCATCACCTACACGGACGGTTCGACCAAGGAGATCACGCTGAAGTGCCGGATCGATACCGCCATCGAGGTGGAATACATCGAACACGGCGGCGTGTTGCACTACGTGCTGCGCAACCTCGCGCAAGAGCCCATAGCGGCGGAATGATCTGACCGATCAACGTATACAGAAAGGGCGCCTTCGGGCGCCCTTTTTTATGCCCGGGATTCGGCCCGCCCGGCGTCCCCCCTTTTCACTCGATAGCTCCGGGAAATGACGGCTTACTGTCCGCCCACAGCTTTGGATTCAAATCCGATTGACGTTGCCAACTGTTGCAGTAACGTGCCGGTGTTTATCCAATATTGTGGGGAAAAATGTCCGATTTCAATTACGTGCAGGATTTCGTCTATGATCCGGCAGGAACGCAAATCAACAATTCCATCGCTGGCGGATCCCTTGCGGATGAAGACAACGACGACCAGTTCGAAACCGGCGATCAGACCTTTTCGACCAACGATTACGTGGGCACCATCACGGTCGGTGGCATTGAAATGCCGGTGTTCCAGCGTCCCGATGGCTCGCATCACGTGTACAACCCCGGTCCGGGATGGGTTACTCCCCCGGCGAGTTTTCCGGGGGCGACTTCGGGCGCTCATCTCTTCTGTTTCGCGGCCGGAACGCGGATTTCGACCCCTGACGGCACGGCCGCTGTCGAGGATCTAACCATCGGCGGCTACATCCTGACGGAGGATGGCCGCTGTGTTCCCGTGAAATGGATTGGGCGTCAGACGGTACGCACGGCATTTGCTGCGTCGAAGCGGCAATTGGTCAGGCTTCGCGCAGGCTCGCTTGGCCATGGACTGCCAAATGCCGACCTGACCGTGACCGCCGACCACGGCATGGTGCTGGACGGATACGTCATCAACGCGTCCGCGCTTGTGAACGGCGACAGCATCAACTGGGTGCAGAGCGCGGAACTGGGCGGCAGCTACACCGTCTACCACGTCGAAACCGAAGTGCATGACGTGATCCTCGCCAATGGCGCGCCTGCCGAGACGTTCATCGACTACCGCGACCGCCGCGCCTTTGACAATTTCGACGAGTACCTGGACCTGTTTGGCTGCGAGCGGATCATTCCCGAAATGCCCGCCCCCCGGATTTCCAGCGCCCGCCTGGTCCCGCAGGCCATCAAGAATCGCCTGGCCGGAACCGACGCCCCATCCACCCGGCAAAAGGCGTGGTGCGCCTAATCGGATCGCGTTCGGAATGAAACCGAGATGTATCGAACAGGGCGGCCTGCGGCACGACGCGCCGGGCAACCTGGCCAAGTCGCATTCGGCACCGGGGTGGGACTCGGGCCGGGCATCGCAGATCGCCTCATGATCATCTGAAAGCAGAAACGAGCACCGAAACGGGCGGGCCGTAGTCTTCGCCCTGATTGAGGTCGGCATCCCGGTACGCGCGCAATGCGAACGAACACGGATTTTTCTTTGCCCCTCAAAGCTCCTGTCTTAAGGTGCCACTGTTAATTATTAACAAAGAGTAAAGAGTATGCCGACCGAACATACTGTCATCGTATGGGAAAGCACCCCCACGGATACCTCGCCGACTAGTCTGTCCCTCGGCGAAGACCTGATCGCCTCTGTCCTTACCTTTACGGATGTCGATGATAGCGGGACACTCGCCGTTGGGGATAGCGTGGGCGGCGAAGCGATCACATATATAGAAATAGTCGATATCACTTTGAGTGTCAGCGGCCCCGTTTCCGTCTGCGCCGTCCAGACACCCTCGACCATCTATCTCATCCCCTTGGATGGCTCCACGCCGACGGCAGAAGTGTTTACGTCAATCGAAAGCTACACGGGCGTTTCCTCCGCCGACATATCTCTGATGTGCTTCCTGCCCGGCACCCGGATCAAGACCCCCCAAGGCGATGCAGCCGTCGAATGCCTGAAGATCGGGGACCTGATCGCCACGGCCGATGGCCGCCAGGTGCCGGTCAAGTGGATTGGGCGCCAGACGGTCCGGCCCCTGCTCTCGCGTCAGGGCGCGCAACCCGTCCGCATCCGTGCAGGTGCCCTGGGCGATGGCCTGCCCGACGCCGACCTGACCGTGACCGCCGATCATGGCATGGTTCTGGATGGACATGTCATCAACGCCTCGGCGCTGGTGAACGGCACGACGATCGACTGGGTCCCGCTGGCCGAACTGGAGGACAGCTTCACCGTCTACCACGTCGAAACTGAGAACCACGACGTGATCCTTGCCAACGGCGCACCTTCGGAATCCTTCATCGACTACCGCGACCGCCGCGCCTTTGACAATTTCGACGAGTACCTGGACTTGTATGGTTGTGAGCGGATCATTCCCGAGATGCCCGCGCCCCGGATTTCCAGCGCCCGGCATTTGCCGATGGATACAAGGGTGCGCCTCGGCATCGGACGTCTCCCCACCGACAGGGGCGCCGCGATCAGCGCCTGACAGACACGCGGCAGGACATGCAGATTTTGGGGGCTTTTCCCCATTGCTCCCATATTCATGCCGTATTTCCCCTGCATCGAGCATGTTCATATGCATTTCAGACTCCCAGGAGACCCGGATTGGAACTTTCCACGCAACAGCAAATGCTGGTCGAACAAAAACTGGCCAACGAAAAGAAGTCCTCGACCACGGCCTATCTGCTATGGTTCTTTCTCAGCGGGTTTTCGGCCCATCGCTTTTACCTGGGCCGCGCCGGCACTGCCATTGTCCAGATGATCCTGTTCTGGGGCGGGCTGCTGCTGGCCTATTTCATCATCGGGATCCCGATGCTGCTGGCCTTCGTGATCTGGTGGATTGTCGACGCCTTCCGCATCGGCCCGATCATCGCACAGGACGCCGAGGCCAAGCGTACACGGATCGCAAGCGAAGTCGCCCTGACAACACGGGCTGACTGACGCTCCCCGACATCGGGGCGCCTGCGAAGTTTCGCGCGGCGCCCCCTTGATTGCGACCGGGAATCGAACCTAACCTGCGGACACCCGCCCGCTTGTTACTTTTGGTTCCAGAGGATTGTATCGTGTCGCAAAGCTTTACCCATATCTATGTCGTCGGCGGGGTCGACGGCCTCGGCAATTATCAGCTGCAGGGGCCGAACGCCATTTCATCAACCGTCAGTGACGGCGCGGACGGCCTCAACGACACCAGCACCGCAGTTGGCGACAATGTCACATGGACCGTGTCCAGCGTGCTGACCAGCGGTCCCTATGAATTGTTGGGGCTGACCGTCGACGGCGATCCGGTCCTGTTCAACGGCTCCTCCGCCTATGTCGCTTCGAACGATCCCAGCCTGGGGCCGGGCGTCGTGGCGGCCTCTTCGGATACGACCTACACCTACTGCTTTGCCGCCGGCACCCGCATCGCCACCCCGGAAGGTGAGACCCCGGTCGAGATGCTGGACATAGGCGCCACCGTCCTGACGGCGGCGGGCAATGTGGTCCCGGTCCGATGGGTCGGTCGGCAAAGCCTGCGCGCCACGCAGGCCCGGCTGGTCCGCATTCGCGCCGGCGCCCTGGGGCACGGTCTGCCCCACAGTGACCTGACCCTGACCGCCGATCACGGCATGGTTCTGGATGGCCGGGTGATCAATGCCGCCGCGCTTGTCAACGGGGACACGATCAACCGGGTGTCCGTCGCGGACCTGTCCACGCGCCTCACCGTCTACCATGTCGAGACAGAGGCCCATGACGTGATCCTTGCCAATGGCGCGCCCTCGGAAACCTTCATCGACTACCGCGACCGCCGCGCCTTCGACAATTTCGACCAGTACCTGGAGCTATATGGGGTCGAGCGGATCATCCCGGAAATGCCCCTGCCCCGGGTCTCGTCCGCGAGGATGCTCCCTGCAGAGGTGCGCCTTTCGCCAGGGCTGCGGCACAGCGCCTGATAGCGCCCACCCCTTTTTGACGATTGACAGACCCCGTCACCCTTATGGTTGGCGGGGTCTTTCGGTCCTGATGAAAACGGATGACCGGGTTTGCCCGAGTTCCGGATTTCGGTTTCGATCCGGCGAGTCGCCCCAATAACAATCCATCTGCGGCAGGTCGATCAACGCCCGGACGTCGCGCCCCATGTCCACCGTCCGGGCCGAGTCACATCGCCGCCAGTTTTCCGCAAGTAGCGGCGGAGGCATTTGCCGACTGCCTGGCCACAGGCACCAGTCCCAGAACAAGCACCTGTACCTCTTCCGGCGTCACATCTTCATCGGCGTGTGATCGTCCTCGTGAGGGAGTGCACGCAGAGACCACCCCGCCCGGCGGCGTTCAGACGATGCCCCTGCGTCGTGGCGGCCAACGCCCGCTTGTCCCCGAGGTCACTCCTCCGGTGTCGTCACGGGTCAAGACGTCGGGCCTTACGTTGGACGCGGCCTTCGCGCACCCCATGCCCGGAATCCCTATATCAATACTTCATGACACGATCTTGTACCGCAGGTCCATAACCCCAGAAGTCACACCTCATCCCATACTACTTTAGGAGGAGTTGACAATTCCTCTATTCGGAATTGCCGCAGAAAAGCGTGTTGAAGGCAGGCAGGCAGGACAATCATGACATTCATGCAAATATTTTGTGACCAACTGGTAAAATCAACCCATTATCCATCATGCAGCATAAATGTACACTTAAAGGCTTAACCGCATGTGTATAGGACACATCCAAAAGTATATTTAAACTCTTAGTCCAAAATGCAGTTTTTTGCATTGACTGTCGGAAAACCGCCGGGCTAACTCTCGTATAGAGGGAGCTAGTCTAGACCTTCCCGAAGGTGCGAGGGGCAATCTTCGGGGCGTTCAAGGGCGTGTTTTCAAGACGGGGCTGTTCAGAGTCCTGGTCGATCAGGTGTGACGAATAGGAGAATTTCATGTCCACGATAAACCTTGATGATGTCTATACCGATGGCAGCCTGATCGGTCTGTCCGTCGGCCAGTTGATCAACCCGACAACATTGCTGGACTTCAGCAGCCCGGAGTCGCCCGCATCGATCACCGATGCCAACGACACGTTCGAGCAGACGGACGACGGCATCACCACGTTCAACGGCGATCCCATCGACTACATCGGCCATGGGACCGCATCGGTTCTTGGCCTGCTTGACCCCAAACCCTTCGTTGCGTTCGACGCCGGCGGTCAGACCTATTTCTGGTTCCCGGAAGGCAAGCCTGCCCTGGGCGCTGTCACCACCACCTTCGACCTGACCAGCACCGGTGACTATGCCTACTGCTTTGCGGACGGCACGCTGATCGCCACCCCCGAAGGTGAGCGCAAGGTCGAGGACCTGTCCATCGGCGACAAGATCCTTACCGCAGACGGTTCGGAAACCACGGTCAAATGGCTGGGCGTCCAGACGCTGAACGGCGTCCTTGGCGAAGCATCCAGGCAGATGGTGCGCATCAGCGCCGGCGCGCTTGGCGATGGCCTGCCCCACAGCGACCTGACCGTGACGGCCGATCACGGCATGATCATCGACGGACTGGTCGTGAATGCCTCGGCCCTGGTCAACGGTTCGACCATCGACTTTGTGCCGGCTTCGGAATTGGGTGCCCGCTTCAAGGTCTACCATGTCGAAACCGAAAGCCATGAAGAGATCATTGCCAACGGTGCGGCGGCAGAAACCTTCGTCGACTACGCAGCGCGCAAGAACTTCGACAACTACGAAGAATACGTCGCGCTCTACGATGGTGTGGAACGCCTGATCCCGGAAATGTGCAAGCCGCGCGTTTCCTCCAGCCGGATGCTGCCCGCACAGCTGCGCGCGAAACTGGGTATGACCCCCCCTGTCACCCAGTTCCGCAAGAGCGCCTGACCCCCAATACGCCCTAGTCTTCCGAGGAGCGTTACGTACAACAGGCACTCTGGACGGGCTCTGCGATTTTTCGCAGGGTCCGTTTCTTTATTATTGGCGCCAGGTAGCCAAGTCCTTTTACCGGCCCGAAGTGTCCGCGCTCGCAAGGCGCCCATCCTGCGCCAAACTGCGGATCGGCCGAGGGATGCTCATTTCACGGACAAATTTGCAGGTTTCCGCGCATATCCTGCGCACTGGCGGATTTCCTGACCTGCGCAACACGCAATTCCCCCTGTAATTCAGCCTCGAAACCCCATGTCTTGGCCAGAAAGACAAACGAGGCAGACTCATGAAAACCCTGACCATTCTCCAGGCCGCAGCCTTGCTGATGTTGGCAGTGATCGGTGCCTATGCCGATCAGGACGACAGCACACGATCCTGCGTCGCCCCCCAGCAGGCCACCGCACAGGTAGAGGCCTGCGATCTGTGATCACAGGTCCCTTTTTCCGGTCTGAATGTCCGGTTCAGCCCGCGTCGGGCAATGGCGGCAGGCTGCGCAGGTAGAGGATGATGGCCGAGAGGTCGTCCCCCGTCATCCGCGCAAGGTATCCATAGGGCATCGGTGGCATCATCGGGCTGCCATCGGGCCGCACTCCCTTGACGATCATGTCGGCCAGTTCGGCGTCGGTATAACCTGCCAGCCCGTCTTCATGCGAGGTCAGGTTGGCGGCAACCGATGTGCCCCAGGGGCCGTGGAATTCAAAGCCGCCAGCGCCCAGGCGGGTGTCCAGCATCGGCCCCTTCTCTCCCATCGGGGTATGGCATTCCATGCAATGCGCCACCGGCCCGGCCAAGTAGGCGCCGTATTCGACGGTTACCGCCTGCTGGGGGTGGGGCACGCTGTCGATGGGCGGGCCATAGGCCGGTGGCAGCGGGATGTTGTAGGTGCTCTTGCCCGGATCATTCTCGACAGCGGGCACGGTGCGCAGATACATCACCATGCTCATCACGTCGTCATCCGACAGGCCCCGGTACATGGGAAAAGGCATCGGCGGGCCGATGATCGTGCCATCGGGGCGCAGCCCCTCGCGGATCGCCCGCGCCAGTTCGACATCGGTCCAGCCCGCCACGGCACCGGCGGGCGTGATGTTGGGCGCAATGGCAGTAAAGGCCGGGTTCTTGTCCACCAGCCGTCCGGCCAGGTTCTGATCCATCACCGGGCCCTGCGGTCCCATCGGTGTGTGGCAGTTGCCGCAGCCCGCCGGTCCTTCGACCAGATAGCGGCCGCGGTCGAGGCTTGGCTCTGCCTGCGCCGTGGCCCCGGACATCGCCAGCGCCAGGCCCAGGCCTGTCAATCGTCGAAACATGGTCTTCTCCCTGGAAAATCGCTTCTTTTTTTGTAGACAAACGACTCGCACGCGGGGCGAGTGTAGCGCCTTCCAAAGAAGTTCCTCAGGGAAATCTTTTAGCGGCCAAGGGCCTGGTTCAGCTCTGGCAGGAACCTCTGTTCATAGTCCGAGCCGACAAGCGGGCCGACGAACTTGAACAACACGGTGCCGTCTCCGTCCAGAATGAAGGTCTCTGGCGGGCCGGTCACGCCCCAGTCGATCGCCGTGCGCCCAGCCGGGTCAAAGGCCACCGCCATGAAGGGATTGCCGTCATCGGTCAGGTACTTGGTGGCGTTGCCCGCCTGGTCCTTGAAGTTGACGCCGACGACACGGATGCCCTCTTTGCGCATTTGCAGCAGGACGGGATGTTCGGCCCGGCAGGGCGGGCACCAGCTGGCCCAGAAGTTGACAACGGTCACCTCTCCGCCCGCCAGAATCTCTGGCGTGATCGCCGGATAGCCCGGCAGCGCGGCATCGGTCATGGCCGGCGCGGGCTTGCCCTCGAACATGGATTCCAGCTTGTCCGGATCCTCGCGCCCAAGGCCGAGATAGAACAGCGCGCCAAGTGCCGCAAAGATCAGCGGCGGCGCCACCATGAGGGGAGAAACCTTAGCCATTCTTCTTCTGTCGCTCCTCGATGCGCTGCAACTCTGCCTTGACCCGGCGCGACCGCAGCACGCTGACCACGATCAACAGAACGATCAGGACCAGCGAAACCGCGTAGGACGACAGCACCGTGCCCGCGTATTTTCCCAGTTCCGGCATCATGCGCTGCGCTCCCGTGCCAGAAGGGCGCGCGACCGGCGTGCCCGGATTTCCGTCTGTGTCCGCAGCAGGACCAGCGCCAGGAACAGAAGGACGAACCCGATCCCGGACACCAGAAGCGGCATGAAATAGACGTTCGAGACCTTCTCGGTGGTGTCCGTTCCCGTCACTGCCCCCGCGCGCAGCACCGACGAGCCCTGGTGCAGACCCTGGTTCCAGAATTGCACCGCGTAGCGGCTGAGCAGCGCAAAGACCGAGCCGACGAGGCAGAGGATCGAGGTCAGGTCGGCGGCGGTGTCGTCGTCCTCGATCGCCTCCCAGAGCGCCATGTAGCCAAGGTAGAACAGGAAGAGGATCAGGAAGACCGTCAGGCGCGGGTCCCAGGCCCACCAGGTGCCCCACATGGGCTGCCCCCAGATCGCACCGGTGACAAGACCGATCACCGTCATCGTCGCGCCGATGGGCGCCGCGGCGCGGGCGGCCAGTGCGCTGACATGGTGACGCCGCACGATCCAGATCAACGAGGCCAATAGCATCATCAGCCAGGCATTGATCGCCATCATCGCGGCGGGCACATGCAGATAGATGATCTTGACGGTCGAGCCTTGCCGGAAATCCTCGGGCGTGAAGAAGAACCCCCAGACCAGCCCGGTGACAAGGCAGATCACCGCGGCCACCGTCACCCAGGGCAAGAGCACATCCGCGGTGCGGATGAACTTGACCGGATTGGCGTATTCCCAGATCGACATGGTCCTTGGCCTCCCTCTCGCAGGGTTACAGCGCAAATATCGTGCGGGCGCAATACGTCACGGGCGCGCGCTCACCTTAGGTTGATCCGCAGGA
Source organism: Mameliella sp. MMSF_3455 (assembly GCF_030733205.1). Taxonomy (GTDB): domain Bacteria; phylum Pseudomonadota; class Alphaproteobacteria; order Rhodobacterales; family Rhodobacteraceae; genus Antarctobacter. The sequence goes on along the minus strand of NZ_JASHJL010000018.1, from coordinate 66,070 downwards.
CCGCCGCGCTGGCAAAGGGCAAAAGCGCCGCGACACCGAAACTGATCCCCGCCAGCATGAGGAGCGGCGTCTGCACCGCCAGCCCCTCGGCCCCGCGCCGCGCGACCTCGGCACCAAAGATCAGCGTAGGCACGTAAAGCGGCAGCACCAGCAGCGACATCAGAAGACCACCGCGTTTCAGCCCCACGGTCAGCGCCGCGCCGAAGGTGCCGATGACCGACAGCGCGGGCGTGCCAAGCGCCAGGCTGACAAACAGCCACAGGTAGCCCGGCCCGGCCAGGTTGAGCAGCACCCCCAGCGCCGGCGCGGCCAGCACCAGCGGCAGGCCCGTGGTGATCCAATGCGCCAGCGCCTTGACGCTGACAATGCCCTCCATCGGCAGCGGCGCGGTGGCGAGCAGATCAAGCGAGCCGTCCTCCCAATCCAGCGCAAAGATCCGGTCGAGCGAGAGCAGGCAGGCCAAGAGCGCGCCGATCCAAAGGATCCCCGGCGCGATCCGGGTCAACAGGTCGGTCTGCGGTCCAACGCCGAAAGGCACGAGCACGGTCACGATCAGGAAGAAAGCCAGGCCAAGGCCGAACCCGCCTCCGGCCCGCACCGCCAGCCTCAGGTCGCGTGTCAAAAGCGCGATCACAGAAAGGCCTCGTCCTGTAGCGCCGCGCGCGGTTGTGCACGATAAGGCGTCACGTCGAAATCATCCGCCTCGGGAATGCCCAGGTCGATATGGGTGGCCATCAGTGCCGACCCGCCCTGCCCCAGGTGCGCGCGCACCGCCTCGGCGAACAGGGCGACCGATGCGGTATCCAGCGAGACGGTCGGTTCATCCAGAACCCAGACGGGCCGCCCGGTGACCATCAGCCGCGCCAGCCCCAGCCGCCGCTTCTGCCCCGCGGAAAGCGTGCCTGCCAGCCGGTCCTCCAGCGTTTCCAGGTTGAAGGCGGACAGCGCCGTGCCGATCCCCTCGGTGCCAAAGACCCGCGCCCAGAAGTGCAGGTTCTCCCCCACGCTGAGCATGGATTTCAGCCCGTCCGCGTGCCCGGCATAGGTGATGCGCTCTCCGGCGCCGCTAACCTCTCCGGCCAGTGCCGGCTGCAATCCCGCCACGGTACGCAAAAGCGTCGTCTTGCCCGCGCCGTTGGGCCCCCGCAGCACCAGCGCCCGGCCCGGTGCCAGCGCAAAGCTCACCCCGTCCAGCACCGGCACGCCGCCCCGGGCCACCGTCAGATCGCTTGCCGTCAATTCCATGCCTTGCGGCTTACCCCAGCGCGCGCGCCCGCAAAAGCCCCAAGCGCGCGCCGCGACGCGATGCCCTGCACCGCCTTTGCGCGGGTGCCTGTTTCTTTGGGCCTGAAATACTCCGGGGGAGTCGATCGAAGGGAGACGGGGGCAGAGCCCCCACCCGCAACTGCCCCCAAGCGCGGCGCTCAGACCGGCAATGCGGCCAGTGCCACCCGGCGGCCTTCGCTCAAGAGGACGTTGTAAGTGCGGCAGGCCGAGGGCGAATTCATTGCCTCGACGCCCAGCCCGGCCTCTTCCAGCCGGTCGCGCAGGGCCTTGGGCAGATGCGCGGTCTCTGCGCCCGTTCCGACAAAGATCACGTCGACATGGCCGATCATGCTCAACAGCGTCTCGTGATCCTCGAGCCCGCCCCAATCGGCACGGCCCCGATCCCAGATCAGCAGAGCGCCTTCGTGAACCTCGCCGCCGACACGGAAGAAGCCGGGACCATAGCCGTCGACCGGCAGCGCATCGGTGAATGTGATCTCGTTCAGTCGCATGGTGGCTTCCTACTCCCAAATGGGCAGGCCGGACAAGGCCGCCAGTGCGATCAGGACATAGGCGATGCCGCGGTAGAAACGCTCCCGCTCCGGTCGGAACAGCCATCCTCCCAGCATGTTGCCCGCCATGTTCGGCAGCGCCATGAACAACCCCAAAAGGGCAAAGCCCGGTTCCAGCCTGCCGAAAGCGCCCATGTAGCCCACCAGCAGCAGGTCATAGGACAGGAGAAACAGCAGAATCGTCGCGCGGATGATCCGCACCGGAAGCGGCCGCGACATGTAGAACAGGATCACCGGCGGCCCCGGCAGGCCCGCCACGCCGCCCAGAACCCCGGCCGCGCCTCCGATACCCGTCACCATCCGCCGCCGGACCGTGCCGCGATAGCGCAGCCCAAGCGACAGGATCCCCAGCATCGCAAGTGCCAGCAGGCCAACGGCGATTTGAAAGATCTCGGGTGGGATTCGGGTCAGCGCCCAGAGTCCCAGCGACAGACACAACAGGCAGCCAAGCACCAACCGGCCCAGGTCGCCGCGATCCACGTCATTCCAGGCGCGGCGCAGAATCGGCAATGGACCGAACAGGTCCATCAGGGTCATCGTGAGGATTGCGCCGAAAGGGGGCAGAACCTGTGCCGCCACCGGCAGGAAAACCAGCCCCGAGCCGAAGCCGGTAAAGCCACGCACCAACCCGGCGAGAAAAGCCGCCAGGACAATCCAGCCCGTCTCCATCGGAGACAGGCTGAACCATGCGTCAGGCATCAATGTCGCCGAACTGGTTCCCGGTGGTGTCCGAGGGCTTGGACCAGTCGCGCTTCACGCCAAGGCGCAGCAGCATGATCGAGGCCACGAAGATCGACGAATAGGTGCCGACGATCACGCCCCAGGTCATCGCAAAGACAAAGCCGCGGATCACGTCGCCGCCCAGCACCAGCAGCGCGATCAGCGCCAGCAGCGTCGTGGCGGACGTCATGAAAGTCCGGCTCAGCGTCTCGTTGATCGAGAGGTTGAGCACCTCCTTGAGGTCCTTGGACTTGTACTTGATCAGGTTCTCGCGCACCCGGTCGAAGACCACGACCGTATCGTTCAGAGAATAGCCGACGATGGTCAGCAGCGCCGCGATGATCGCCAGGTCGAACCGGATCTGAAGCTCGGAGAAGATGCCGATCGTCAGGATCACGTCATGTACAAGCGCCACGACCGCACCCAAGGCGAACTGCCATTCGAAGCGTAGCCAGATGTAGATCAGCACCGCCCCGATCGCCAGGGCCACGGCGATGGCCGCCGTGCGGATCAACTCGCCCGAGACCTTGGGGCCGACGGATTCGACCGAGACGAACTTGATGTCCGGAGAGATTTCCAGCAGTGCCGCCTCGGCGGTCTCGATCACCTCGGTGCTGACCGCCTCCTCGCCGTCCTGCGCGCCGATGCGGATCATGGCGACGTTCTGTTCCGGGCCGAAGTTCGGGTCGAAGACCTCGGAGATCACGACGTCGCCCAACTCCAGTGCCGCCAGCGCGTCACGATAGGCGCCCACGTCCACCGGCTGCGCGCTTTCGGTCCGAATGGTGGTGCCGCCGCGAAAGTCGATGCCGTAGTTCAGCCCACGCACCCCGAAGCTGGCCAGCGCCAGCAGGATCAGGAAGGCCGAGATGCCCAGCCAGAGCACCGGCCGCGAAAAGAAATCGAAGTTGGTCTGTTGGGGTACCAGTCTCAGGCGCATGTCAGACCTCGATCGTTTTCGGACGGCGGCGTTCGAACCAGATGACGATCAAGAGCCGCGTGACAAAGATCGCAGTGAAGACGGAGGTCAGGATGCCGAAACCCAGGGTCACGGCAAAGCCGCGCACCGGACCCGACCCCATGACATAGAGGATCACCGCGGTGATGAAGGTGGTGATGTTCGCATCTACGATCGCCGACAGGGCCTTTTCATAACCCAGTTCGATCGCCCGCGCCGGACCGCGCGCGGTGCGCAGTTCCTCGCGGATCCGTTCGAACACCAGCACGTTGGCGTCCACGGCCATACCCACGGTCAGCACGATGCCCGCGATACCCGGCAGGGTCAGCGTGGCCCCGATCATCGACAGCAGGCCAAAGATCAGCCCGATGTTCAGGATCAGCGCCACGTTGGCAAAAAGACCGAAGAGCCCATAGCTCAGGCCCATGAAGACCAGCACCGCGCCAAAGGCCACCATCGTCGCGATCTTGCCCGCGTCGATGCTGTCCTGCCCCAGTTCCGGGCCGATGGTCCGTTCCTCGAGGAAGACCAGTTCCGCTGGCAGGGCGCCGGCACGCAGGAGGACGGCCAGCTGGGTCGATTCCTCGACCGTGAAATTGCCGGTGATGATGCCGGAACCGCCCGCGATGTGGGCCTGGATGACGGGGGCGGAAATCACCTCGTCGTCCAGAACGATGGCAAAGGGCGAACCGATGTTCTGCGCGGTATAATCGCCAAAGCGCCGCGCCCCCGAGGGGTTGAAGCTGAAGTTCACCGCCGGGCGGCCGTTCTGGTCAAAGCTCGGCTGCGCGTTGGTCAGGTCCTCGCCGGTGACCACGGGCGCCTGTTCGAGGATGTAGTAGACGCCTTCCTGATCCAGCGAGGGCAGGATCTCGTTTCCGACGCCGGGGCGTTCGCTGCCATCGGATGTCCGGCTGACCACGGGCTGAAAGGTCAGCTGCGCGGTGGTGCCGATGATCTCTTTCAGTTCGGCGGCGGACCCGATGCCCGGCACCTGGATCAGGATACGGTCGAACCCCTGACGCTGGATCGTCGGTTCGCGGGTGCCGACCTCGTCGATGCGGCGCCGGATGATCTCCAGGCTTTGCTGCATGGTGCGGTCGTCGAGCGCCTGGCGTTCGGCCTCGGACAGGGAGATGACCAGAACGTCATCCTCGCCGCGCACCTCCAGGTCCGTGGACCCGGCCCCGGTGAGCGAGACCACCGGCTGCGCCAGCGTGCGCACCAGTTCGATGGCCCGGTTCATGCCGGCGGGTTCGGAAATCTTGATGCGCAACTCGCCCAGGGGGGCGTTGGGTTGCAGGCGGATGGTGCCCACCTCGTCGCGCGCATCGCGCAGCAGGTCGCGGACCTCGGGCCAGAGCGATTCCATCCGCGACTGGTAGACGTCCTGCACCTGGACCTCTGCCAGCAGGTGCGCACCGCCGCGCAGGTCCAGCCCCAGGTTCACAAGCCCCGAGGGCAGGAACGACGGCCAGCCGGCGGCGAGTTCACGGTTCTCAGACGTATCGAACCCCGCTTCGATGGCCTTGACGGCATCGTTGTGGGTTTCGACCCGCGAATAGAATGCGTTGGGCATGGCGAGCAGCAGGCCGACCACGACGGTGGCCCAGATCAGCACGCGCTTCCAGAGATCGACCTGCAGCATGCCCGATCAGCTTTCGGCCGGTTCGGTCTTGGACAGGACCTGCGCGATGGTCTGCTTGACCACGCGGACCTTGACGCCCTCGGCCAGTTCGACCTCGATTTCCTTCTCGTCCTTGACCTTGGCAACCTTGCCGATCAACCCGCCCTGGGTGACAACCTGGTCGCCGCGGCGCAGGGCCTCGACCATTTTCTGATGTTCCTTCATCTTTTTCTGCTGCGGACGGATCAGCAGGAAATACATGATCGCGAAGATCAGGATGAGAGGAAGAAACTGGCCGATTGCGCTTGCGTCCATTGGGGATGCTCCTGTTGGATTGCGGCGGGGCACCCCCCGCGAAATTTGGCCGGAACCTATGCGCGGTACTGGCCAGATGCAAGAAGGGCCCGGCCCCTGCGCGCATTTGTTTCCCGGCCAGGGCGTCGGTTTTGCAATTGCCCCGGCTCAGGCGGCGGGATCGTCCCCCGGGTGCGCGCGGATCGGGTCAAAGACGAAGGCCCCCTCGTCGTTCACCCCGCCAGCAGCGCCGGGTCCGGCTTGCAGAACGGCACCCGTAGCCCCGCCAGCAGGATGATCGACCGTGCCTCATCCTATTCGGCCAAGGCGCGCAGGGCGCCCCTTTCGATGATGGCGCAGGCCGCCCAGGTCAGCGCGGCGGCCCGGGTGGATCAGGAAATGGTCTGCCGGGAACTCCATGCGTTTCCCTTTGTGGCATGAACAGAGCCCGGTATCGCCCCTGCGCCCGTGGTGAGAATTCGCCGCCTTGCCCTGGCGTCGCGCGCCGCCTACCTTGGCTCTTGCGAACAGGGCCAAAGCGAAAGGCCACCACATGCTCCGCATGGCTCTGACATTGCTGCTGTTGCCCCTGCCCCTTCTGGCGGGCGAGCCCTCGATCGGGCGGCTGAACACCGCCGGCTACCGCATGACAGAGATGTGCACCGCCACGCTGATCGCCCCGGACCTTGCCCTGACCGCCGCCCATTGCGTCACCCGGCCAGAGGACGGCTATCTCAAGCGGATCGCGGACATGGTTTTTGTCGCCGGCTGGGATGGCGAGGACCATACCGGCGCCGCCCGCATCCGCGAGGTCCGCGTTCACCCAAAGGCCTATGCCGATGGCGGGTTCGACCTGCGCCACGATATCGCCCTGGTCGAACTGCAAGACCGGCTGGAGCCGCCGCCCTTGGCCCTTGGCAACGCGGCCCTGCCCGGCCCCCTGACGCTGATGGGGTATCGCCGCTCGCGGCCGCACAGGCTTACGGTGACACCGCTCTGCTACGGCGACGCTTATCGCGGCATCTGGCGCATCGGCTGCCGGGTGGAGCCGGGGCAAAGCGGCGGGCCGGTCATGGCGGGCGAAGGCGCGGCACGTCGCATCGTCGCGGTGATCGTCGCCGTCACCCGCGACGAAGAGGCGCTGGCGGTGCCCGTGGACGGCTGGCTGCGGCGGGAATTCGCGGCAGCGGACCGGGATTGACACAGGAGCCTCGCTGCCCCTCTACCTTCCTTAATCAAGATGGGGCATAACCCCCGCGACTCACACTACCTTCTGGAGGATACGATGCACGACATCCGCGCCATCCGCGAAAACCCCGCCGCCTGGGATGCGGCTCTTTCCCGTCGCGGGGTTGATGCGATGTCGTCGCAGGTCCTCGACCTGGACCGCGCACGACGCGCGGCCATCACCGCTGCCGAAGAGGCGCAGGCCGAGCAGAACCGCGCCTCCAAGGAGGTCGGCAAGGCCAAGGCCAGCGGCGACGAGGCCGAGTTCGAGCGCCTGCGCGCGCTGGTCGCGGCGAAAAAGGCCGAAGTCGGCGAGATGCAGGAAAGGGCCAAGAGCCTGGACGCCGAGCTTGAGGCCCTGCTGGCCGGCATCCCCAACCTGCCGCTGGCAGAGGTGCCCGAAGGCGCCGACGAGAACGACAACGTCGAGATCAAGCGCTGGGGCACGCCCCGCAGCTTTGATTTCACGCCGAAGGAACATTTCGACCTCGACGGCGTGAAACCGGGCATGGATTTCGAAGTTGCCGCGAAACTCTCGGGCAGCCGTTTCGTCGTGCTCTCGGGCGCCGTCGCGCGCATTCACCGTGCGCTGGCCCAGTTCATGATCAACACCCACGTCGATGAGAACGGCCTGACAGAGACATGGACCCCCGTGCTGGTGCGCGAGGAGATGATGTATGGCACCGGCCAGCTGCCCAAGTTCGGCGAGGACAGCTACAAGACCACCAATGGCTGGTGGCTGATCCCCACCTCCGAGGTGACGCTGACCAATATCGTCAACGGCCTGATCGTCGATGAGGATTACCTGCCCCGCCGCTACACCGCGCATTCGCAGTGCTTCCGCTCCGAGGCCGGCTCGGCGGGCAAGGACACCTCCGGCATGTTGCGCCAGCACCAGTTCGAAAAAGTTGAGATGGTTTCCGTCACCCATCCGGACAAGTCGCTGGAGGAACACGACCGCATGACGGCCTGCGCCGAGGGCATCCTGGAAAGGCTGGGCCTGCCCTATCGCACCGTGGTGCTGTGTACCGGCGACATGGGCTTCGGTGCGCAGAAAACCCATGACATCGAGGTCTGGCTGCCCGGTCAGGACACCTACCGCGAGATCAGCTCTGTCTCGACCTGCGGCGATTTCCAGGCCCGGCGCATGAACGCGCGCTTCCGTCCCACGGCCGGTGGCAAGCCCGAGTTCCTGCACACGCTGAACGGCTCGGGCCTCGCCGTGGGGCGTTGCCTGATCGCGGTTCTGGAAAACGGCCAGCAGGCGGATGGCTCGGTCGACCTGCCCGAGGCGCTGCATCCCTACCTGGGCGGCAAGACCCGACTGACCGCCGAGGGTACTCTGGCATGAGCCGGACGCCCCCCTGTCCGGAGGCGGTCTCTTGACCCGCCTCTGGGCCCTCCTGTGTTTCCTGGCCGCGCTCTGTTTCGCGGCTTCGCCTTGGCTGGTGCCCGGGTTCAACGGGTACGAGCCGTCGCAATTCCCGGTCGTTCTGGAAGACCCGCCGGTGCAGCCCGCGGGCTATGCCTTTGCAATCTGGGGCCTGATCTATGTCTGGCTGGTGATCGGAACGGGCTTCGGCCTGCTGCGACGGAGCGATGACGTCGATTGGGCGCCCATGCGTCCGCCGCTTTTTGCCAGCCTCGCCGTTGGCGCGATCTGGCTGCCGGTGGCGCAATGGTCCCCGATGCTGGCCACGCTGCTGATCTGGGTCATGCTGGGCACGGCGCTTGTCGCGCTCTGGCGGGCGGGCGACACGGATCGCTGGCTGCAACAGGGTCCGGTGGCGGTCTATGCCGGCTGGTTGTCGGCGGCGGCCTGCGTCGGCACCGGCGTGGTGATCGGCGGCTACGGCTGGATGCCACCCACCCCGGCGGCGCTGCTGTCGCTCTTGGTCTGCATGGCGCTCTCGGTGACCATGCAATACCGGCTCCACCGGGCGCCGGAATACGGCATGACGGTGATCTGGGCACTGGTCGGTGTGGTCGTGGCCAATAGCCAGCCCTTCAACGCCGCGGTCACGGGGCTCGCGCTGGTGGGCATGATCGCCATCCTGGGCGTGCGCGGAACGGACACGGAGTAAAACACGACGGAGCGCTCGGTTCTGGACAGCTGTCTGGCCGGCTCGTAGGCTGCGCGCATTCGGTTCAAGAGGTTTCCTCCATGCGCGCCCTTATTCTCTCTGCCTGCCTGCTGGCATTGCCGCTTGTCCCCGGTCCGCTCCCGGCCCAGGAAAGCCTGCCTATCGAAGGCGGCTCTGACATCGCCGGGGCCTACCGGGTCGCGGGCCGCAATCCGGATGGGTCCGCCTACAGCGGTACGCTCCAGTTGACCGGAAATAGCGCCCGTTACCAGCTGACCTGGACCATCGCAGGCCAGATCTTTCGCGGCACCGGACGGCTGGAAGGCCGCGTCCTGACGGTGGACTGGCAGGGCGACAGCAACCCGGTCGTCTACGTCCTGATGCCCGACGGTTCCCTGCATGGCACCTGGGCCGACGGCCTCGCCCTCGACCGGCTCGAACCGCTCCGCTAGATCGCCCAGCCTTCGCGCCGCGCAACCTCCACCAGAGGTGTCGCCGCCGGTTGCAGAGCGGCGCTCAGCCTGCCCATCGTTTCCCGGGGCGCGAACGGACAGGCGCAGCCTGTCCCAAGGGTCGGCGGGCGGGCGTCTTTGCGGCGCAGCCGCAAACAGTCCCGTCCCGGCGCCCGACTCAATCCTTCTTGGACTGCAACTTGCCCAGGTGCTTCTTCAGCGCGCCAGCGTTCTTCTTCTTGCGGCCCTTGTAGGGGTTGCGATCGCCCTGGCCACGCATGGTCAGGCGGATCGGCGTGCCGGGCATGTCGAAATCCTCGCGCAGCCCGTTCACCAGGTAGCGCGAATAGCTCTCGGGCAGCTTGTCGGGATGAGAGCACATCACGACGAACCCCGGTGGCCGGGTCTTGGCCTGGGTCATGTAGCGCAGCTTGATCCTGCGCCCCTGCGGCGCGGGGGGCGGATGGCGGCTGACCATCCCTTCCAGCCAACGGTTCAGCTGTGCCGTGGGAACGCGGCGGTTCCAGACGTCGTAGGCCTGCATGATCGCGGCCTGCAGCCGGTCCAGCCCCTTGCCGGTGCGGGCGGAAATCGTCACCAGCGGCGCGCCGCGCAGCTGCGGCAGGACATGTTCGAACTGCTCGCGCAGCCACTTCAGCTTGTCCTGCTTCTCGTTCTCCACGTCCCACTTGTTGACCGCCACCACCACGGCCCGCCCCTCGCGCTCGGCAAGGTCGGCGATCTTCAGGTCCTGGGTCTCGAAGGGGATGGCCGCATCCAGCAGCACCACCACGACCTCGGCGAATTTCACCGCGCGGATGCCGTCGGAGACCGAGAGTTTCTCCAGCTTGTCCTGGACCTTGGCCCGGCGCCGCATGCCTGCGGTGTCGAAGATCCGCATCGGCACCCCGCCCCAGTCCATCTGGACCGAGATCGCGTCGCGCGTGATCCCCGCCTCCGGCCCGGTCAGCAGCCGTTCCTCGCCCAGGATCGCGTTCACCAGCGTCGACTTGCCCGCATTGGGCCGCCCAACCACGGCGATCTGCAGGGGCTTGTCCCGCGTGGGCAGGCGCATGTCGCCCTCACCCGCCTCGGCCTCTTCCTCGCTCAGCGTGACCTCGACCTCGGGCGCCTCCGCGGCGGCGCGCGCCTCGAATCCTTCGGACAGGGGCAGAAGTGCCGAGTAGAGGTCGTTCATGCCCTCGCCGTGTTCGGCCGACAGGCGGATCGGCTCGTCTAGACCCAGCGAATAGGCCTCAATCACGCCGGCATCGGCAGCCGATCCCTCGGCCTTGTTGGCCGCAAGGATGACGTGCTTGGCCCGCTTGCGCAGGATCTCTGCAAAGACCTCGTCATCGGGCAGGATGCCCGCGCGCGCGTCGATCAGGAACAGGCACACATCCGCCTCCTCCACCGCGCGTTCGGTCAGCCGACGCATCCTGGCGGGCAGCGACTCGTCGGTCTCGTTCTCAAGGCCTGCGGTGTCGACCACGGTGAATCGCAGGTCGCCCAGCCTGGCCTCGCCCTCGCGCAGGTCACGGGTCACGCCCGGCTGGTCGTCGACCAGCGCCAGGCGCCGCCCGACGAGACGGTTGAACAGGGTCGACTTGCCCACGTTGGGGCGGCCGACGATGGCAAGAGAGAAACTCATGGCCCGGCTCCAAGGATCAAGGGCGCCGCTTAACGCATTTCAAAGCAGGGCGAAAGGGGCATCCCGGCGCCACGGTACAGTCCGGGCGCCAGGGCACCGCGGTCTCGCCGGCGCGGGAACGGGAAGACAGGCCTCAGCGATAGGCGTGCAGAACGCCCTTGCGGGACACGACATAGAGCGTGCCGCCCGCCACCACGGGGCGCGTGGTGGCGCCACCCGGGATCGCGATTTCCTGCAGCAGCTTGCCGTCCACCGGGTTGAAGGCCCGGATCTTGCCGTCCGAACTGGCCACGATCAGGCGGCCCCCCGCCAGCACCGGACCATGATTGGCAAAGGCGCCGTCGCGGCGGCGGTTCGGGTTGCGCGTCGGGCGATAGCCCGGCAGGTCACGGCTCCAGATTTCCTGCCCGGTTCCGGCATCGAGCCGGACCAGCTGGTTGAGGTCGGAGACGAAGAACACCGAATCGCCTGCCGGCCACATCGGACCCAGCGCGCCTCTCTTGGCGGTCCAGATCCGCTCTCCGTTGTAGACCGACAGCGCCACCGCGCGGCCCGAGTGGTTGCCGGCAAAGACCCGGTCGCCCGCGATCACCGGATCGCCGGTGATATCGTTGATTCCGGCGATGGTGACGCCGGTACGGCGGCCCAAAAGCTCGGCGTTCCAGACCTGCAGCCCACCCTGCCGGAAGGCCGCCGAGACGGCACCCGATCCGAAGGCGAAGACAACGTACTTGTCGTTGATCGCGGGGGCCGGTGCCCCTGCGATGTTGTTGAAATCCTTGGTGCCGTCGAACTGCCAGCGGACGCGGCCATCGTCGCTTTCGATCGCCCAGGCGGTGCTGTCGCCCGAGACGACGTAGACCAGCCCGTCGCGATAGCTGGGCGCGCCGGTGGCGGTGTTCTTGAGATCCTGCTCCCAGAGCATTCGCCCCGTGGCCGGGTCAAGCGCCGTCAGCATGCCGAAGCCGGAGGACACGAACAACTTGCCGTCGCCGTAGGCCAGCCCGCCGCCCTGACCTTCGGGGGCCTTGTCGCGCTGCGGGACAAGGGTCGCGGACCACAGTTGCTGACCCGAGGTTCCGGTCGCCCGGACCTGGTGGTTGGCGTCCATCGTGAAGATGCGACCGCCCGCGACGATCGGATCTGCGTTCAACCGCGTCTTGCGCCCGTCGCCCGCACCGATCCCGACCGAGAACAGCGGTTTCAGGGCCTGCCCCAGGGCCGCGTTCGTGACACGGACCATCGGCGAGACGGGGCTTTGCGCCCAATCGGTGTTGCTGACGCTGGCGGGCGTGGAAAAGGCGCGGGCCTGCGGTCCGGTCTCTGCCGGGTCGGTGCCTTCGTCGTAACCGCCGGTCAGCACGTCCCGGACATTCAGACGTTCCCCCGGAAGGATCTGCTCGCTCTTGGCACAGGCCGTCAGCGCCAGCGCGGCCAGCGAAATCAGCAGAGAGGTCTTGCGCAGCATCACCATGCCCCTTTTCGTCACTACCCGGGGCCCTGCCCCCCGCCGTGCGCCCCGCCTGAGCGGGCTCAGTTACCGGGCGCGTCGCCGCCCAGTGCCACAATCAATTGACCGGCGCGGCGCTGCAAGCCCTGCGTCGCCTCGGCATCTTCGGCCAGCCGTTCAAGCCGTGCGATCGCGGCGTCACGGTCGCCGGTTTCGATCTCGATCAGGGCCAGTTGTTCCTCCGCCAGCAGGCGCAGAGGCTGCCCCGGCACGGCCAGCGCCTCGAAGCCTGCACGGCGCTCTTCAACCGGCAGGACGGATGCGCCGCGGGTCAGGGCCTTGTAGCTGGCGATCTGGCGATAGATGGCGGGGATCTCTGTATTGGCGGCCACCGCCTGAAGACGGGCGACCGCGTCGGCGTCATCGCCGGCGGTGCCTTCTTCGGCGGCGGTCAGCATCGACAGGATCGCCGCGCCGCCGGTGGTCGGCGGTTCGATCGCCGTCAGCGAGTCGATGCGCTGCGCCGGTTCCTCGGCGTCGAGCGCGTCAAGCACGCTATCGCCAAAGGCCTGGGCCTGAGATTCGGCAGAGGCGATCCGCCATTCGCGCCAGGCGGTGCCGCCGACGATGAGAAGCACGATGACCACGCCAACCCAGCCCCACTTGCGCAAAGTGGCGTAAAGGCGGTCGCGTTTGACCTCTTCGGTCACCTCGTCGATAAAACTGTCGGCGTCGCTCAAACGGGCCCCCTCCGGTTGGTTTTCTCCCTCTTACATGCCCCGCAGCGCAGTGCCAAGGCGAGAAGGCATACCCGCAAGGGCCGTTTCCCGCGCCGAAACGGGCTTAGCGAATTGTCGCGTAAATGCGGTTTAATCGTGAAACTCTCGCAGAATTGTCGAAAAAGCGCCGCTTTGCAGGGCAAAAACCACGCCCGTGCTTGAAGCCTACGTTGCGGCACCCTAAAACTGAACGAAACGGTTCAGCCCGGACTCGTCCGGGTCGGCAGGGGTCGGGCCGGCTCGGCACCGTAACGATCAACAGGATGTGCGACGGGCCACGCGGTTCGGCGCCGAGAGGACGAAGACGATGCGCATCATGTCTATCCTGACCGCCTGCCTTGTGGCTGCGGTCCTTTACGCGGTTGTATTCGAGCGCGACCGACTGCTTGAGTTCGCTCGCGAGGTGGCCCCGGCGGCTCAGGGGGACGTGGCAGATGGCGGCCCCGCCCCTTCCGAAGATGCGGACCCGGCGCTGGAGGCGGGCGCCCCCGATGCCCTCCCCGAAGGCGCGGTGCGCGTGATGGCCAAGCGGTCGGTGGCTCAGGTGGTCGACAGCGAGGTGATCCTGCGCGGCGAAACCGAGGCCGTCCGCCAGGTCGAGGTGCGGGCCGAGACCTCGGGCAAGATCGTGTCCGAACCGCTGCGCAAGGGATCGCTGGTCGAAGCCGGACAACTGCTGTGCGAGATCGACCCGGGCACCAGCCAGGTCTCGCTGCAAGAGGCGCTGGCCCGGCTTGCGGAATCCAAGGCCCGGCTGCCCGAGGCCAAGGCGCGTCTGGCCGAAGCGGAGGCGCAGCTTCCCTCGGCCAAGGCCCGCATTCTCGAGGCCGAGGCCGCCGTGCCCGCCGCCGAAGCGCAACTGGCCGAGGCCCGCGCCAGCATCCCCGCCGCAGAGGCCCTGCTGGCCGAGGCAAAGGCGCGGGTGCCCGAGTTCGAGGCCCGGCTGGAAGAAGCCGAGGCCCGCGTCCCCGAGGCAGAGGCGCGGCTGGCAGAGGCCAAGGCCGCCGTGCCCGCCGCCGAGGCCCGCCTGAAAGAGGCAGAGGCCGGCGTGCCCGCCGCCGAGGCCCTGCTGGCCGAGGCAGAGGCCCGCGTGCCCGAGGCCGAGGCGCGCTTGAAGCAGGCGCAGGCGCAGGTGCGCGAGGCGGAAATCAACCTGCGCGCCGCGCAGGAACTGGCCCGCGACGGCTTTGCCGCGCAGACCCGGCTGGCCGCGGCCGAAGCCACCTACGAGACCGCCCTGACCGCTGTGCAGACCGCGCAACTTGGCCTGAAATCCGCCGCCTCCGGCATCGAGGCGGCCAAGTCTCAACTCCAGGGCGCGCTGGCCGCCGTCCAGACCGCCAAGAGCCAGGTCGAAACCGCCAAGGCTGCCGTGCAGGCGGCTCAAAGCGGCATCCGCAATGCCCGCGCCGGGGTGATCTCGGCCAAGGCCCAGATCCAGAACGCCCTGGCCGGCGTGCAATCCGCGCAGAGCCAGCTGCAGGGGGCCAAAGCCGCCGTGGCCTCGGCCCTCTCCGGTGTCGAAGGTGCCAAGGCGGCGGTCATCGCCGCCCGTGCCCAGCTTGAAACTGCGACGGCGGGTATCCAGTCCGCCAAGACCGGCGAGGAAAGCGCGCTGAGCGCGATCCAGTCCGCCGAGGCCGCCGTCGCCTCGGCCCGGCGCGAGATCGACCGGCTGAAGGTGCATGCGCCCTTTGCCGGTCTGCTGGAAACCGACACGGCGGAATTGGGCGCACTGCTGCAACCCGGTTCGGCCTGCGCAACCGTGATCCAGCTGAACCCGATCAAGATTGTCGGCTACGTGCCCGAAACCACCGTGGCGCGCGTGATGGTCGGGGCCAAGGCGGGCGCGCGGCTGACCAACGACCGCGTCGTGCAGGGTGAGGTCACCTTCGTCTCGCGCAGCGCCGATCCGACCACGCGCACCTTCCTCGTGGAACTGACGGTCGACAACTCCGACCTGACCATCCGCGACGGCGAAACCGCCGAAGTTGCCATCGAGGCCGAGGGGGCCAAGGCGCATCTGCTGCCGCAATCCACCCTGACCCTGAACGACCAGGGCAAGCTGGGCGTGCGCACGGTCAAGCCGGACGACAGCGTGCAGTGGATGGATGTCTCGATCCTGCGCGACACCCGCGATGGCGTCTGGATCACCGGCCTGCCGGATGAGATCAACGTGATCACCGTCGGTCAGGAATACGTCACCAATGGCGTGACCGTGGTGCCGAGTTACGAGGATATCATACAATGACCGGCATCATCGACTGGGCCGCCGCGCGCGCCCGAATGATCATCGCCTTCATCGTGCTCAGTCTGGTGGCCGGGGCCTATGCCTATGTCTCGCTGCCCAAGGAGGGTGAACCGGACATCGAGATCCCGGCGCTCTTCGTCTCGGTCCCCTTCCCCGGCATTTCGGCCGCCGACGCTGAAAAGCTGCTGGTCAAGCCCATGGAGACCGAGCTCTCGGATCTCGACGGGCTCGAGAAGATGACGGCCACCGCCGCCGAGGGTTATGCGGGCCTGGCACTGGAGTTCGAGTTCGGCTGGGACAAGACCAAGATCATCGCCGACGTGCGCGACGGCATGAACAATGCCGAGGCCGAGTTCCCCGAAGGCGCCGAAAAATACTCGATCAACGAGATCAACTTTTCCGAATTCCCGATCCTGATCGTCAACCTCTCCGGCCCGGTTCCGGAACGTACGCTGAACAAGGTCGCCAAGGACCTGCAGGACAGGCTCGAGGCGCTCGATTCGGTGCTGGAGGCCGGGATCGCGGGCAACCGCGACGAGATGCTGGAAGTGGTCATCGACCCGCTGCGACTGGAAAGCTACAACGTCACCGCGGATGAGCTGATCCGCGTGGTCCAGAACAACAACCAGCTGATTGCCGCCGGCGAGGTCGAAACGGAAAACGGCGCCTTTTCGGTCAAGATCCCCTCCAGCTTTGACGATGCGCGCGATGTCTATGACCTGCCGGTCAAGGTGAACGGCGACCGCGTCGTGACGCTGGGCGACCTGGCCGCGATCAACCTGACCTTCGAGGACCGCAAGGGCACGGCGCGCTTCAACGGAGAACAGACCGTCGCGCTTCAGGTGGTCAAGCGCAAGGGCTTCAACATCATCGACACCGTGGCGCAGGTGAAGGCCGAACTTGCCACCGCGCAGGGGACCTGGCCCGACGAGTTGCGCGCGGTGCTGGACGTGGGCACCTCGAACGACCAGAGCCGCCAGGTGGCCAGCATGGTCAGCCAACTCGAAGGCTCGGTTCTGACGGCCATCGCGCTGGTGATGATCGTGGTGCTGGCAAGCCTGGGCCTGCGCCCCGCCCTGCTGGTGGGGTTTGCCATCCCCACATCTTTCCTGTTGTGTTTCGTGCTGCTGGCGACGATGGGCGTGACGATCTCGAACATCGTGATGTTCGGGCTGATCCTGGCCGTGGGCATCCTGGTCGACGGCGCCATCGTGGTGGTGGAATACGCCGACAAGCGCATCGCCGAAGGCACCGGCCCAATGCATGCCTATGTCGAGGCGGCGCACCGGATGTTCTGGCCGGTTGTCTCGTCCACGGCGACGACGCTTTGCGCCTTTCTGCCGATGCTCTTCTGGCCCGGCGTCGCGGGCGAGTTCATGGGCATGTTGCCGATCACCATCATCTTCGTGCTGACCGCCTCGCTGGTGGTGGCGCTGATCTACCTGCCGGTCATGGGCGGCGTCTCGGGACGGTTCTCGCGCAACGTGCACCGCGCCGGCGACTGGCTGCGCGCGCGCCTGCATTGGACGCTGCGGGTGCTGCTGGTGCCGGTGGCGATCCTGGGGCTGTTCACCGGCGCGATGATGGTGCTGAACCCCAGCTACCTGGGTCCGACAGAGGCGACGGGCTGGGCCGCGCATATGCCCGGCGTCGTGATCTTTGTGCTCTTTGCGGTGATCTCTTCCGTGGTGATGGACGCCGCCGAAATCCGGCGCAAGCCCAAGCGCATCGAGTCGCGCAGCCGCCGGACCCCGTTCGGCAGTTTCACCAAGCTGATCGCCGGCAACCCGGTCATGCCTCTGGTGACGGTCGGGGCCGTGATCGTGTTCGTGGTCAGCGTCTTCGCCTACTACGGCGAGAACAACAACGGCGTGGATTTCTTCGTCGAGAGCGAACCGGAACAGGCCATCGTCTACGTCCGCGCCCGCGGCAACCTGAGCCTGGCGGAAAAGGACGCGCTGGTGAAACGGGCCGAGCAGATCGTGCTGACCCATCCCGGCATCCTCAACGCCTTCTCCTTTGCCGGTGAAGGCGGGCTGGACAACAACACCGGCGGTGCGATGGCCCCCAAGGACACCATCGGCCAGGTCCAGTTCGAAACCATCGCCTGGGCCGACCGCCCCGCCTATGCCCGTGCCAACGATGTCCCGCTGGCGCAGCTGGACGGGGACGTGATCCTTGACGACCTGACCGAGAAGCTGGAGCGCATCCCCGGCGTCGAGATCGAGATCCTGGCCCAGGCGCGCGGCCCGGCCAGCGCCAAGCCGGTACACCTGCAACTGAAGGGCGACGACTGGACCGCCCTGCTGGAGGCCGCGAGCATTGCGCGCACGAAATTCGACAGCACCCCCGGCCTGACCCTGATCGAGGACACCCGCCCCCTGCCCGGCATCGACTGGCAGATCGACGTGGACGTGGAAAAGGCGGGCCGCTACGGCGCCGACGTGGCCACGGTGGGCGCGATGGTGCAACTTGTGACGCGCGGGCTGGCCATTGGCAGCTATACCCCCGGCACCTCGGACGAGGAAATCGACATCCGCGTGCGCCTGCCCGAGGAAAACCGCGTCCTGTCCACGCTGGACAGCCTCAAGGTCCGCACCCCGGATGGCCTGGTGCCGCTGGTAAACTTCATCACCCGCGAGCCGGTGGCCAAGCTGGCCGAGATCGAGCGCATCGACCAGACGCGCTATTTCGACGTCAAGGCCGGTGTGCGCGAGAGCCTGATGGAAATCGGCTGGGACGTCACGACAACCGGCCCCGACGGCGCAGAGGCGACCGAGTTCGTGCCGCTGATGACCGGCGTGGAACTGGACCCGGAAACAGCCGATGTCTCGACCGCGGACTGGAGCCATGACTTTGGCCGTTCGTCGGGGTTCTTCGAATGGCTGATGGGCGCCAATATCCGCCACTTCGGCGACGTGCGCCTGCTGACCGACACGACACCCGAAGAGATCGTCGCGCAGGCCGATACGGGCGAGCGCTCCAAGCTCAAGGTCGTGCCGGTGACGGGCACGGAACGGATCGGCGTCCTGACCGACTGGCTGGAAACAGACCCGCTGCCCGCGGGCATCGAATGGGAATGGACCGGCGACCAGGAGGACCAGGAGGAAAGCCAGGCTTTCCTGCAATCGGCCTTTGGCGGCGCATTGTTCCTGATGTTCATCATCCTGCTGGCGCAGTTCAACAGCTTCTACAACTCGGTGCTGGTGCTGCTGGCGGTGATCCTGTCCACGACGGGCGTGCTGATCGGGATGCTGGTGATGGATCAGTATTTCTCGATCATCATGACCGGGACCGGGATCGTGGCGCTGGCGGGCATTGTGGTGAACAACAACATCGTCCTGATCGACACCTACCAGGAGTATTCGCGCTACATGCCCCGGATCGAGGCCATCGTGCGCACGGCGCAGGACCGGATCCGCCCGGTGCTGCTGACCACGATTACGACGATGGCGGGCCTTGCGCCAATGATGTTGGGGCTCAGCCTCGACTTCTTCAACGGCGGCTATTCGATCGACAGCCCGACCGCCCTGTGGTGGAAGAACCTGGCCACGGCCGTGGTTTTCGGCCTTGGGATCGCGACGGTACTGACGCTGGTCTTTACCCCCGCGATGCTGGCGATCCGGGTCTGGTTCACGACCTATGTGCTGTGGTTCGCGCGGCTGCTCGCGCGGCTCAGCTTTGGGCGCGGCAGTCGCGTGGCCCGCGACTGGGCCCTGAACCGGGCGGCGCGCCAGGTGAAATCGCCCGAAATCATCTGGGAGGATGCGCCGGCCAGCACGATGGAACTGACGCAGGATCTGCGCGCAGCAGAGTGAACTGACAGCGGATCGACCCGCTGGCGTGGGCCGATCCGCGGGACCTGCGGCGCGCATCTTGGGGCGCCGCCCCGGTTGCGCAAAGCGCGACCCCCGAAGTCTTTCGAGCCCAAAGCAACGCTGTGCCGGTCAGGGACGACCTGCGTTCGCCTTGTCGGATTTGCGGGTGCGGCGGCAGCGGTCGGAACAATAGCGGACCTCTGCCCAGACCTTTTCCCATTTCTTGCGCCAGGTGAACGGGCGGCCGCAGGTCGCGCAGGTCTTGACCGGCAGATCGCCCTTGCGGGTACCGCGCGGCATCAGAAATCGAAACTCTGCTGGCGGCTGTCGCCGGCGGGGCGCCGTTTTCGCGGCGCGCGATCGTTGACGAAATGGCGTTGCGGATCCTTGCGCGAGGCGTGCTTTCGCACCACCCGTGCGGCTTCGTCATGGAACCCCTCATTCTTGCGCACCGACCAGATGGCATCGCGGGCGGTCCTTGCCGCCTGTTTCACGTCGACCACCGGTGGCGGATAGTCGATCTGCCCGTCCCAGCGCCAAGGTTCCTGCAGGCAATCGTCGGGAACATCGACCAGTTCCCGGCACCAGCGGCGGGTGAAGGCGCCGGTCTGGTCCTGGTCGTGGCCCTGTTTGACCGGGTTGTAGATACGCAGGGTATTGATGCCGGTGGTGCCCGATTGCATCTGGACCTGGCTCCAGTGAATGCCCGGTTCGTAATCGGTGAACAATCTCGCCAGGTGCTGGCCCGTGCGCTGCCAGGGAAGCCAGAGGTGGTAGGAAGCGACGCTAATCAGCATCGAACGCATGCGGAAATTGAGCCAGCCCGTGGCGATCAGCGAGCGCATGCAGGCATCGACGAAGGGCAGCCCGGTTTCGCCCTTTTCCCATGCCTCAAGGCGCGCGGCATCCGGGGTTTCCGGGCGCAGGCCCTCATAGGCGCGGTGCAGGGCACGCCATTCCAGATCCGGCTCGTCCTCCAGCTTCTGGATGAAATGGTCGCGCCAGGCGAGGCGCGACTGAAAGCTTTTCAGGCTGCCGGACCACCCGGTCCGCGTGCCCCTAACTTCTCGCTGGCGGGCGGCGGTGGCGCGCACCGCCTCGCGCGGGCTGAGAGTGCCGAGGGCCAGGTGCGGCGACAGCCGCGAACAGGCGCTTGCGCCCTCCAGCGGGGTCGACATGGCCTTGCGATAATTCTGGCCGCGCTCTGTCAGGAAACTGTCGAGTAGCGCCTCGGCCTCGACGCGGCCGCCGCGCTGGCGTCCCGGGCAGGGATCGGTGGCCAACGCCAGGTCGGCAGCCTCTGGCAGGGCGTCGGACGGTTGCTGGACGGGCGGCAGCGCCCCGGGCGCCGGCAGCGGATCCTGCGCCATCAGCCGGTTGCGATGGGCGGCCCAGCCGTCACGGTCGTGCCGTCCACGGCGCACCGCCGACTGCGGCAATTCCTGCCAGCGCAGGCCCTGACCAGCAGCCCAGGCGGCCACGGCCCTGTCACGGGCAAAACTCCAGGCGTTGCCGGTTTCCTCGGTGCTGACCAACCAGTTTGCCCCGGTTTCCGCGCGCAGCGCCTCCAGCACGTCGACGGCCGGGCCGAACCGGATCACAAGGTCGCTGCCAAGGGCACGCAGGTCGGCGCGCAGCCCGGCCAGCGTCTCGCGCAGAAAGGCGTACTGGCGGGCAGAGGCGTCGGGCTGTTGCCACAGGCCCGGTTCAACGATGTAAAGCGGCAGGACAGGCCCGATCTCGCAAGCGCGCAACAACGCCGCGTTGTCGGCTACGCGCAGATCGCGCTTGAACCAGAGGATCACGGACATCAGGTCTCCTTTCGGCGGCGGTGCCATTGCAGCCCCCTCGGCTCCGACCTAGGGTCACGGCCAACAGCTTCCAGCCCCGCGAGGACCCGATGAAAGACGCCGCACCCAAGACCATCTATCTCAAGGACTACACTCCTTTCGGCTGGCAGGTCAGCGATGTGCACCTGACCTTTCGCCTTGCGCCCAAGTCGACGCGGGTGATCTCGAAGATCCATTTCGCGCCCAACCCCGAGGCCCCGGCACAGGACTTCTTTCTGCATGGCGAGGACCTGAAACTGATCCGCGCCACCATCGACGGGGTCGAGGTGACGCCGGAGGTCACGCCCGAGGGCCTGCGCTGTGCCGTGCCGGAAGGCCCGTTCCTCTGGGAAGCGGAGGTGGAAATCGCACCCGAAGACAACACCGCGCTGGAGGGGCTGTACATGTCCAGCGGCATGTACTGCACCCAGTGCGAGGCCGAAGGATTCCGCAAGATCACCTATTACCCCGACCGCCCCGACGTCATGAGCGTCTTTTCCGTGCGGATCGAGGGGGATTTGCCGGTGCTGCTGTCGAATGGCAATTCGGTCGACCGGGGCGAGGGCTGGGCCGAGTGGCACGATCCCTGGCCGAAGCCCGCCTACCTGTTCGCGCTGGTTGCCGGCGATCTCGTCAACCACCCGGACCGCTTCACCACCCGGTCGGGCAAGGAGGTCAAGCTGAACATCTGGGTGCGACCGGGAGACGAGGGCAAATGCGCCTTCGGCATGGAGGCGCTGAAGAAGTCGATGAAATGGGACGAGGATGTCTATGGCCGAGAATACGACCTGGACGTCTTCAACATCGTCGCCGTGGACGATTTCAACATGGGTGCAATGGAAAACAAGGGGCTGAACATCTTCAACTCCTCCTGCGTCCTGGCCTCGCCCGAAACCTCGACCGATGCCAATTTCGAACGCATCGAGGCGATCATCGCGCATGAGTATTTCCACAACTGGACCGGCAACCGCATCACCTGCCGCGACTGGTTCCAGCTGTGTCTGAAGGAAGGACTGACCGTCTTCCGCGACCAGCAGTTCACCGCGGACGTGCGTTCGGCCCCGGTGGCGCGCATCGACAACGTTGCCATGCTGCGCGGGCGCCAGTTCCCCGAGGACCAGGGACCGCTGGCGCACCCGGTCAGGCCCGAGAGTTTTCAGGAGATCAACAACTTCTACACCGCCACGGTCTATGAGAAAGGCGCCGAGGTGATCGGCATGCTGAAACGGCTGGTGGGCGATGCGGATTACGCCAAGGCGCTGGATCTGTATTTCGAGCGCCACGACGGCGATGCCGCCACGATCGAGGATTGGCTCAAGGTCTTCGAGGATGCCACCGGCCGCGACCTGTCGCAGTTCAAGCGCTGGTACAGCCAAGCCGGCACGCCGCGGGTCGAGGTGACGGAGGATTGGGCCGACGGAACCTATACGCTGACCTTCAAGCAGCACACGCCGCCCACGCCCGGACAGGACGTCAAGGAACCGCAGGTCATCCCCATGGCCGTGGGCCTGCTCAATCCCAACGGCGACGAGGTGGTACCGACCCGCGTTCTGGAAATCACCCAAGCCGAACAGAGCTTTTCCTTTGACGGGTTGGCCGCGCGGCCGGTGCCCTCGATCAACCGCGAGTTTTCCGCCCCCGTGGTGCTGGAGCGCGAACAGAGCCGCGAGGAACGCGCCTTTCTGCTGGCCCATGACACCGATCCCTTCAACCGTTGGGAGGCCTCTCGCCTGCTGGCCCGTGACAGCCTGATCGCCATGATCACCGAGGATGCCGGCCCCGACCTGGCCTGGCTGGACGGGCTGGAAAGGCTCTTGCGGGACCGCGATCTCGACCCGGCCTTCCGGGCGATGATGATGGGACGGCCCTCGGATTCGGAACTGGCGCAGGTGCTGTTCGAACGCGGCGTGACACCGGACCCGGACGCGATCTGGCAGGCCAAGGAAACGCTGGTTCAGGTCATGGCGGAACGCTGGGCCGACCTGCTGCCTCAGCTTGCCGCCGAAGGCCGGGTGGACGCGCCTTTTGCGCCGACCGCCGAGCAATCGGGCAAACGCGCCCTTGGCGGTTCCGCCCTGTCGCTGATCACCCAACTGGATGGCGGCAAGGCGGCGGAGGAGCAATTCGCCGGGGCCGACAACATGACGCTGCAACTTTCGGCGCTGGGGCAACTGGTGCGGGCTGGCAAGGATACAGAGGCGCTCGCCTCTTTCGAACAGCAGTGGAAGGGTGACCGGCTGGTCATGGACAAGTGGTTCGGGCTGCAGATCGGGATGACCGCGCCGGACAACGTGGTTCCGCGCGCCGAGGCGCTGACCGGGCATCCGGATTTCGACTGGAAAAACCCCAACCGGTTCCGCGCGGTCATGGGTTCTGTGGCCATGAGCCACGCCGGGTTCCATCGCAAGGACGGCGCGGGCTATGCCCTGCTCACCGACTGGCTGATCCGCCTCGATGACCTGAATCCGCAGACCACGGCGCGCATGACCTCGGCCTTCCAGACCTGGAAACGCTACGACGCGGACCGCCAGGACTTGATGCGAGCGCAACTGGAACGCCTGCAGGCCAAACCCAAGCTGAGCCGCGACACAGGCGAGATGGTGGCGCGCATCCTGGGCGCCTGAGCCTGCGCGGCGGCTGAAACGGCTTTTGCCGGCAAGAACGGCGCCGGGCACGCAAGCAATCTTGTGGCCCGCGCCAAAACCGCGATAGCCTGAGGCCGAACCACTCCGGAGACCGCGATGCGCCCTGTCCTAACTATTGCCGGCCGCAGGCCGTCCCCACTCTTTTCCGCCCGGACACTCCGCGCATGAACGGCGCGCTGATCATCACCGGCGCCAGCGCCGGGATCGGTGCGGCCACCGCGCGCATGGCGGCCTTTTCGGGCTGGCAGCGGATCGTCGTCCATTACGGCCAGGACAAGGCCGGGGCCGAAACGACCGCGGCGATGGTCGAAAGCATGGGGGCACAGGCCTACCTTGTGCAGGCGGATGTCTCCAAGCCCAAGGCCATCGAGAAGATGTTTGCCAAGCTGCGCGAGCTGAAGCCCGGCCCGGTCGGACTGGTCAACAACGCCGGCATCGTCTCTCCCCACGGCAGCATTGAAGACCTGACGCCCGAACGGGTTCAGAAAGTCTTTGCCGTCAATGTTTTCGGCGCGATCGAGGTCGCCCGGCAGACCGTCGGCCTGATGCGCGAATGGGGCATGGGGGGCGGGATCGTGAACATCTCTTCGATGGCCGCGCGATTGGGGTCGGCCCACCAGTACGTCGATTATGCGGCCAGCAAGGGCGCCATCGACACATTCACCCTGGGACTTGCCGATGAATTGGCGCCAGAGGGGATCCGCGTCAACGCCATCCGCCCCGGTCTGATCGAAACGGATATCCACGCCAAGGGCGGCCAGCCCGACCGGCTGGAACGGCTGGCCCCGACCACGCCCATGCGGCGCGCCGGCACGACCGAGGAATGCGCCGAGGCGATCCTCTGGCTGCTGTCCGAGCGGGCCTCCTATGTCACCCGTTCCATCCTCGACGTGTCGGGGGGACGGTGAACAGCCCCCTGGAACATGCTTCTTCGGGCCGGTCACTGCGGGCCTTTCTGGTGCTGATGCTGGTCTGGCTGGCGGCCATGACGCTGTGGTTCGTGCTACAGGCCTCGATCTGGATCGTCGGGGCGCTGCTTTTGGTCAGCCTCCCGGCCCTCATCGATTTCAGTACCGGGCGCAGCGCCTGGTTGCGATTGGACGACAACATGCTCCGCTGGGGATCGGGCGGGGCAACGGGCGAGGTTGCGTTGTCTCGGATCGCAGTGGCCCGCTTCGAAACGCGACTCGATTTCTCGATCCGGGTGCGGCTGGTGCTGGATGACGGGCGCCGCATCACTCTGCCGCAGGACAGCCTGCCGCCACATCCCCGGCTGCAAAAGGCGTTGGAGACGCGGGACATCAAGACGGAGCGGCATCATTTCGGGCTGATCTGACGCCTCAACAAATCGTCGCGCAACATACTGTTTAATTGAAATAATTTCAATCTCAGCCCGCCAGAACCACATCCCCTGACCCTAGCTTTTCCAAGGACAGACAGGCCTGAAACCGGCAACGACACCCCGCTATCTGGACCGCCGAATGGCAAGCCATCGCCGAAACCCTATGTCATGGGCGTGCACCCGCCGCAGCTGTGGTGTAAACTGCTCATGTAAGAGGCGCGCCCGTCATGGAAGTGTCACTAAATTATGATCTTGGGGCTAGAATGAAAGACCGCATCGACCCGCTGATCGCCGAACGCGCGCCCTGGTTGTTTTCCAGTTCTCCGGTTGTCCGGCCTGCCCGGGCCGTGCTGAACCGCATGTTGGGGTATGAAAAGACCATCGAGATCGGGACCCTCGTCAAGGACATGACCGCTGACCAGATCATGCAGGTCATGGCCGAGATGCTGGCCAAGGACCTGGAGTTCACGGGGCTTGAGAACGTGCCGCGACAGGGGCCGGCACTGATCGTGTCGAACCATCCGACCGGCATCGCCGACGGGATCATGCTGCATCATGTCATCGGCAAGATCCGGCGCGATACCTATTACTTTGCCAATCACGACATCATGCGCGTCCTGCCGCAATACGCCGAGATGATCGCCCCCGTCGAATGGCGCAAGGAAAAGCGCAGCCACGGCAAGACACGCGAGACAATGGCCTATACCCGCAAGGCGGTGGATGAAGGCCGGCTGGGTGTCATCTTCCCCTCGGGCCGCTTGGCGAAACGGCGCGGTCTGTCTCTGCATGAACGGCCCTGGATGGCCAGCGCGGCGATGATCGCGCGCAAGTTCGACCTGCCGGTCATCCCGGTGAACATCCGGGCCCGCAACTCGGTTCTGTTCTACCTGTTCGACCTGCTGCACCCGACGCTGCGCGACATCACCCTGTTCTACGAAACGCTGAACAAGGCCCGCCAGCCCTACCGCATCACCGTGGGCGAGGCGATCTCTCCCAAGGCGCTGCCAGCCAAGTCCGAGGACGGGATCGAGATGCTGCGCCGGGCAACCCTTGCCCTGGGGGGACCCAAGGCACCGGCGGTGTCGCTGGTGGATGCGACGCGCCGGCCCAGCTGGCTGAAGGCCTGAGCCTCAGTCCTCTGCCGGCACCGGGGCGTCCGCGACGTCCTGGACAGGGCCCAGCCCCTCGGGGCGTAGAACAGGGCGCAGTGACCGCGCAAGGCCCGTGCAATAGCTTTGCGACCGTGTCCAGGACTTGATGTCCTCGCGCTTGCGCCGGGAATGGAACGGCCCCCAATCCGCCGCCACACCCCGCATGCCGCGGCTTATGACCTTGTCGCGCGGCACGGTGACCGCCATGATCCGCAGCGCACAGGACAGGTTGTCCTCGGGGTCTTTCAACGCCGCGCCACTGCGCGCCTTGCATTTGTAAAAGCGCGCGGTCGGTGGATAGATCTGTACCAGCCCGAACCAGCGCCCGCCACCGCCCACGGCCCAGGGGCGATGGGTGCTTTCGTGCCAGGCGAGGGCCGAGATCAACCCGACCCAGAAGGCCTCTCTTTGGGTGCGGCCTGCACTGGGATAGGCAGGACAGTACTCGGCGATGTCACGCGGCACGAGGTCCGGCAATTGGCTGGCCTGCGCACGCAACCCCCGCAGGGCCGCGATGCTCCAGCTACGGCTGCCCTCGATATTGTCCCAGCGCGCCTTGGGCACGACGATCGTCTTGCGCGCCTTGGGCCGCAAGGACTCTGGAACCGCGAGGCGCGAGATCTCCGCCGCGGGTGGGCTGAGCGGCGCATGCAGGGCAACGGCCCCGGCGGGATCGGGATTGGCGAAAGCAGCCTGACCCGCAAGGGCGAGACCGCAAAGAATGGCAGCAGCTTTTTTCATTTGTCCTGAAATGTCGCCCGGGGCGCTGAACGTTGCAAGCGTAGCTGCCGCCGCAGGGCCATGAACCACCGAAAAACAAGGCGGATCTCTGCCAATCGCCCCAGCCTTGGCGATGCACTGTTCGCCCGCCCGCAACATGTTGTCCCCCGCCCGGCACCAAAGCCCGGCCTTCGCCGGCAGAAAGACAGCGCAATTCCCGCAAGCCGCCGGATTTTGGCCGCGAATCGCGGGCAGTTTGAGGTCATGACGATACATCACCTGTTTCCCTCGGTACGCGCCGTACGCGCTCGTTTGTCGCCCCGTTTGGCGATCCCCGCCACCATCCCGGCCACGAAACCCCCGGCGCCTCGGCATCCGCCGGTCCACCTCCCCCTGTGCGATCCCGGCCCCGATGCGCTGGCCTGTGAGCATCTTCGCGCACGCGGGCAGTTCCTGGCCCGGCAGGAGGACTGGGAACAGCTCGGCACGGAAATCGCCACGGCAGAGGCCGAGCGGCGCCTGACGCCGGGACTGCGCTCGGCCGCGTCGATGCTGGCCGAGGGCGCGCGCCGCGACGTGACCGCGGCCATCGCCGAGGCGATCAACCGGGGCCAACAGCGCGAGGTACAGGCAACCGTCGCCTCGCTGGACCCCTTGCTGGCCGAGATGCCCGCCTGCCCTGTGATCGCCCAGATCGTCGCGACGGTTCATGTCGAGACCGCTCGTGCCTGGCGCGCCGCCGACGATGCAACAGCCCCCGCGACCGACCGTCAGAAAGCTTTTGCCCGGCATATGGCCACCGCAACGCGACTGAACGACCGGTTCGACCCCTTCGAACATCAATCACCGCTCTGGGCGGTGGTGCGTTGCGCGGTGCTGGAGGCGGACCCGGCGCCGCGGGACCGCGTGGCCGACGATTTCGAGGATCTGATCGATCTCGACCCCGGCAACCCCTGGCACATGTGGCAGTTCGGCAAGGCCCTGCGCCCCACGCGCTTTGGCAGCTGGGAACAGCTGGATGCGCAGGCCCGCCGCACCGCGGCGCGGACCGGCGATCTCTGGGGCAGCGGCGGCTATGCCTGGATCTACCTTGGCGCGCTCTGCAAGGAGGCCGGCGCTTTTGCCCGACTTGATTCCGAGCTCTTCGTGGAAGGGCTGCACGACATTCTGACGCGTCATCCGACGCAGGACATGGCCAACCGGATGGCCGCCCTGATCGGGCACACGCTGGGCGGGCCGACCCCGGCGGGCAGCACGCGGCGCCGGGTCGCGGATTGCCTGGGCTGGATTGCGCAGGATCACCTGCGTGAGTTGCACCCCGAGATCTGGGCCAAGGTTCCTGAACGCCAGACAGGCGGAACGCCGCACCACCACGCGGCCCATCCGGGCGAGGCGCGTGCGCTGGACTGCCTGGCAGAGTTCTATGCCCCCGCGCTGGACACGGGTCGGCGGCTGCACTTCGGGCCGGATGGAATGCGGATGATCAAGGAGGACTGACGGGCGGGCCTTGCCCCCTGCCCCGCGCTGTTCTAGACCGCTCGGCAACCCGTTTTCCGATGAGGACCGCCATGCTGGATCTGACCTATGAAGCGCCCAAACCCAAGGTGATCGCCGGGGCCAAGCACGACTGGGAGCTGGTCATCGGGATGGAGGTGCACGCGCAGGTGGCCAGCCAGGCCAAGCTGTTCTCGGGCGCCTCGACCAAATTCGGTGCCGAACCCAACTCCAACGTCTCCTTCGTGGATGCGGCCATGCCCGGCATGCTGCCCGTGATCAACGAATACTGCATCGAACAGGCGGTGCGCACCGGGCTGGGCCTGAAGGCGGAAATCAACCTAGTCAGCGCCTTCGACCGCAAGAACTACTTTTACCCCGACCTGCCGCAAGGTTACCAGATTTCCCAGCTCTATCATCCGCTTGTGGGTGAGGGGGAAATCATCGTCGACATGGAGCCGGGGATTGCCCGCAAGGTGCGCGTCGAGCGCATCCACGTCGAACAGGATGCGGGCAAGTCGATCCACGACATGGATCCGCACATGTCCTTCGTCGATTTGAACCGGACCGGCGTGGCACTGATGGAAATCGTAAGCCGCCCCGACATCCGCGGGCCGGAAGAGGCCGCGGCCTATATCGCCAAGCTGCGGCAGATCCTGCGCTACCTGGGTACCTGCGACGGCAACATGCAGAACGGCAACCTTCGGGCCGACGTCAACGTCTCGGTCTGCCTGCCGGGACAGTACGAGAAGTACATGGAAACGCAGGATTTTTCGCATCTCGGCACGCGCTGCGAAATCAAGAACATGAACTCGATGCGGTTCATCCAGCAGGCCATCGACTATGAGGCCAAGCGCCAGATCGGGATTCTCGAGGCAGGCGGAGAAATCGTCCAGGAGACCCGCCTTTACGACCCGGACAAGGGCGAAACGCGGTCCATGCGGTCCAAGGAAGAAGCCCACGATTACAGGTACTTCCCCTGCCCCGACCTGCTTCCGCTGGAAATCGAACAGGGTTGGGTGGACGACATCGCCGCCAGCCTGCCGGAACTGCCGGACGAGAAAAAGGCGCGGTTCGTCAAGGACTTCGGCCTGTCGGAATACGATGCCAGCGTGCTGACCGCAGAGGTGGTGAACGCCGCCTATTTCGAAGAAGTCGTGACCGCCTCGGGCGATGGCAAGCTCTCGGCCAACTGGGTCATCAACGAGCTGTTCGGCCGCCTCAAGAAAGACGACACCGAGATCACCGAAAGCCCGGTCAATCCCGCTCAACTGGCCGGAATCATTAGGCTTATCAAGTCAGACGCCATCAGCGGCAAGATCGCCAAGGACCTCTTCGAGATCGTCTATACCGAGGGCGGCGACCCGGAGAAGATCGTCGAAGAGCGCGGCATGAAGCAGGTGACAGACACCGGCGCCATCGAAACGGCGGTGGACGAAATCATCGCCGCCAACCCGGCGCAGGTGGAAAAAGCCAAACAGAACCCGAAACTTGCGGGTTGGTTCGTGGGCCAGGTCATGAAGGCCACCGGCGGCAAGGCGAACCCCAAGGCCGTCAACCAGATCGTCAGCGCCAAGCTGGGTTTGTAAGGCGTCTTTCGACCTTTGGGCCATGTACAAAACGTACGTTTTGTACGGCGTTTTCCGCATTTTGTACAAAACATGCGACGCGGCCCATCGGGGCCGCGTTTCGCGTTTCCTCACGCCGGTCTTTGCGGGCAAGGACCCAACCTGCCCCAAGGTAAGGAATCCCTTACTGCCGTGGCGTCAACGCAATTTGTTAACGTTCTGTTACCGGGGGTTGATAGATCTCCAGAGCGTCAGGATTGATCGGCGCGACACGCAAAAGATTGAAACGGGGGCTTTCATCCGTTTGTTGACTGAAAGTTGGGGCGCGGTCCACAAGGACCACGCCCCTTTTCCGTTCCCCCCTGATCGTGGCGGGCCACAGCTCAGCCGTCGAGGTCCAGCGACAATGCGTGGATTTCCGCCACAAGATCCGGCCCCAGCGCCTTGTGCACGGCCCGGTGACGGGCAATGCGGCTTTTCCCTGCCAGTTCCGGCGCGCGCAGCACGACGTGGAAATGGCTTTCGCCGCTGCCATCGTCGCCCGCATGGCCGGCATGGCGCGCGCTGTCGTTGCGCACCTCGATCAGGCTCGGCTGAAAGGCCGCCTCTAGTTTCATCTGGATTTCATCGGCTCGCGACATTTTTCGCAGGACCCCCTGTATCTCGTTCCGCGATAGTCTATGCTCCGGTGTCCGAGTCGAGAAGAGGTGCGAGATGAGCAAACCTGACCCCTTCGGTTTCGACATGTCCGTTAAGTCCGCGAAAAAGAAAAACCCGCGCGGACGGAAGGGCATGACTGGCGCACAGGAGACATCCACGCGCATCTGCGACCATGACGGTTGCGAGGAACCGGGCAAATTCCGCGCGCCCAAGGCGCCTGACGTGCTGGATGATTTCTACTGGTTCTGCAAGGACCACGTCCGGGAATACAACGCCAAGTGGTCCTTCTTCGACGGCAAGACCGAGGCGGAGATGAACGCCCAGGAATCCTCGGACAAGGTCTGGGAGCGCAAGACCAAGGACTGGCGCGACCCCGAGGCCAAGGCCTGGGCGCGGCTGGGCATCGAGGACCCGCACCAGGTTCTGGGCGACAAGGCCACGCGCAACCCCGGCCGCAACAAGCCCGGCGGCGGCCGCAAGCTGCCCCCGACCGAACGCAAGGCATTGGATATCCTCGATGCCAAGGACAACATGTCCAAGGCCGAGATCCGCAAGGTCTACAAGTCGCTCATCAAGGTGCTGCACCCGGACATGAACGGCGGCGATCGCAGCCAGGAAGAACAGTTGCAGCAGGTGGTCTGGGCCTGGGACCAGATCAAGGACAGCCGCAGCTTCAAGTAGGCGGCACCCGGGTCGGGACGCGGGTCGGACATTTCTTTGAGTCAGAGGCTGGGTCCGGGTATTCCGGACCCATTTTCGTCGCGGTTCCGGTGCTAGGCTGGGTCAAACCGCCAGGAGTTCGATACGCATGTCCGCCCCCCCCCGCCGCCTGGCCCTTTCGGCGCAGCACCTGCCGCTGATTCCTTCGATTTCGATCCGGACCGGCACGCCGGCTTGCCCCTGATCGTCATCGGCCACCCGATCGGGATGGCCCAGCACATCAGCCGCAAGGAATGCCGGGCGGCGGCGCGCAATCTGCTGGCGAACAACCGGCTCCGCCACACCTGTGACACGCTGCGCGGTAATTCCGGCTCGCCGGTGATCGGCGAGGACGGTCGCAAGGTCGTGGCTCTGCATCACGCCGGGGATTCGATCAT
Source organism: Mameliella sp. MMSF_3455 (assembly GCF_030733205.1). GTDB lineage: Bacteria > Pseudomonadota > Alphaproteobacteria > Rhodobacterales > Rhodobacteraceae > Antarctobacter. The sequence continues at coordinate 34,415 of NZ_JASHJL010000018.1, read as the reverse complement.
CAGCGTCAATTTTGCCGTCCCGATTGCGGCCATCGCTGAACGATCGCCTATCGTGGCCGCGCTGACCGAAGCGGCGGAACCTGTCACGGCCAGGCCGCCGCGCGGATCGGAGTCACCGCCGAGACGCTGTCGCGGCTGGAACGGGGACGGCAGGCGACGCTGACCATCTACCCGGCGGCAGCCCCGGATACCCCCGTGGCACTGCCCATTTCCCTGCGCGGTTTCACCCGTACTCTGTCGGAGGTTTCCACAATGAACTGAGCAGGGCCGGCAGGCCCCTTCGACCGGGTTGCAGAATTCGCTGGACAGGTAAATTGACGCGACGTAACGTCGGATTCGGGCAATTTTTCAGCCCTTAAGACCCACCAACGGAAACGGGCGCGTGGCCCTAGTCCAGCCACACGCCCGTTTTTCTTTGTCTGCCGCGCCGCCCCGTCAGGCCGGGCGGAATTTCAGGCTGACACCGTTGATGCAATGGCGTTTGCCCGTGGGCGGCGGACCATCGTCGAAGATGTGCCCCAGGTGCGAGCCGCAACGGCGACAATGGCATTCGGTCCGGGTCACGAAGAGCTTGCGGTCGGGCTTGGTCTCGATGGCGTTCGGCAGGGCCTGATAGAAGGAGGGCCAGCCGGTGCCGCTCTTGAACTTGGTTTCCGATGCGTAAAGCGGCAGGTCACAGCCCTTGCACAGAAAGGTGCCCTTGCGCGTTTCGTCGTTGAGCGGTGAGGTGAAGGCGCGTTCCGTCCCTTCCTCGCGCATGACGCGATACTCAGCATCGGTCAGCATGGCGCGCCATTCCGCCTTGCTGCGGGTGATCTCGAAATTGCTGTCGGCGGCCAGGGCGCTGCGCGTGAAGAACGGCAGCACAGCCCCGGCGGCGATAAAGTTGCGTCGTTTCATCGGGGCCTCCTCTTTTGTGGGAAAGATTGCGCACCCCGGCCTGCGGGGGCAAGCACGGGGCGCGCACGATTGCGCGAGGCGCCAACTGGGGGTTGCTTTGCCACGCGCAACCGATCGCTTTACTGCTTGGGCAGCAAGACGCGGTCGATGACGTGGATCACGCCGTTCGACTGCTTGACGTCCGCGATGGTGACGGTCGCGGTGCGCCCGTTCTCGTCGGTCAGGGTGATCTCGTCACCATCCATCTTGGCCTGCAGGGTGCAGCCGCCGACCGTGGGCACCGGGTGCATGCCGCCGTCATCGGCGATCATGCCGGCAATGGCGTCGGACATGGCGTTGGCCGCCACGACGTGACAGGTCAGGATCGTGGTCAGCTGGTCCTTGGCCTCGGGCTGCAGCAGCGCGTTCAGGCTTTCGGGCTTGATCTTGCCGAAGGCGTCATCGGTCGGTGCGAAGACGGTGAACGGGCCTTCGCCGGACAGCGTGTCGACAAGGCCGGCCGCCTTGACCGCGGTGACGAGCGTTTCGTGATCTGCCGAGTTCACGGCATTTTCGACGATGGTCTTGTCGGGGAACATCGGGGCGCCACCCACCATTGGGTTGCCGGTATCGGAATGGCTGGCCGCAAAGGCGGCGCCGGACACGGTCACGAGGGCAACTGCTGCGAAGGTCTTGAGGGGTTTCATTTGGTGTTCCTTCCTGTTTCTCTGTCGTTTCGGGGGCTGCACCTCCTTGGTGCGGCTGACCGGAGTCACGAGACAGCGAGACGAAAGTTTCGCGCCGGACGATCACAAGCCGTTCACGGAACCGTGAGCATCCCGGTGCCAAGCGCGCCTTTGATTGACGTCATGTCGTTTTCGGCAGCGGCATCGGTGGTGTGCTGCGCTACATGAGGCGCAAGAATACAAGGAGCGCAGATGTTTCTTTCGGTCTTCGACATGTTCAAGGTGGGGATCGGCCCGTCGTCCTCGCACACGATGGGCCCGATGGTCGCGGCGGCCCGTTTCCTGGACAAGCTGCGCGCCGCGCCCTTCGCGGTTCACGGGCTGCGCGCTTCGCTGCACGGCTCGCTGGCCTTTACCGGGGTGGGCCATGCCACCGACCGCGCCACAGTGCTGGGACTGGCCGGTTTCGTGCCGGAAACCTACGACAACGACAAGGCCGAGGCAGCACTGGCTGAGATCGCGAAAACCCACAGCGTCACGCCCGAGGGCCTGCCCGCGCTGCGGTTCGACCCGTCCCGGGACCTTGTCTTCGATTACGACGAGACGCTGCCGGGCCATGCCAACGGGATGATCCTGCGGGCCACGGACGCGCAGGGCGACGTGATCCTGCAAGAGGTCTATTACTCGGTCGGCGGCGGCTTTGTCCTGACAGAGGCGGAACTGGCGGCCGGCAAGGACACGGATGAGGGCACCCCTGTCCCCCACCCCTTCAAGACCGCCGCGGAAATGCTTGACATGGCGAAGAAATCCGGGCGCAGCATCGCCGAGATGAAACGCGCGAACGAGGTGTCGCGCGGGTGTGCCGACAGCCTGGACAAGGGGGTGGCACAGATCTGGCAGGTGATGGAGGACTGCATCGACCGCGGCCTGACCTCGGACGGGGTCCTGCCCGGCGGGCTGAACGTGAAACGCCGCGCCAAGAACATCCATGACCAGTTGCAGGCCGAACGGGGCATGAACCTCAGCGCGCCGCACACGATCAACGACTGGATGAGCGTCTACGCGATGGCGGTGAACGAGGAAAACGCCGCCGGGGGCCAGGTGGTCACGGCGCCGACCAATGGTGCGGCGGGCGTTGTCCCGGCGGTGATCCGCTACTGGCTGGACCATGTGCCCGGCGCCACGCGCGCCCGCATCCCCGAATTCCTGCTGACCGCTGCGGCAATCGGCGGTTTGGTGAAATACAACGCTTCGATCTCGGGCGCCGAGGCCGGCTGCCAGGCAGAGGTCGGCAGCGCCAGTGCAATGGCGGCGGCGGGGCTGTGCGCCGTCATGGGCGGGACGCCGGAACAGGTTGAAAACGCGGCTGAAATCGCGCTGGAACATCACCTTGGCATGACCTGCGACCCGGTCAAGGGGCTGGTCCAGGTGCCCTGTATCGAACGCAACGGTCTGGGCGCGATCAAGGCGGTCTCGGCCGCCTCGCTTTCGCTGCGGGGGGACGGCACCCACCTTGTGCCGCTCGATGCCTGCATCGAGACCATGCGCCAGACCGGCCACGACATGAGCGAGAAATACAAGGAGACCTCGCTGGGCGGGCTGGCGGTCAACGTGCCCAACTGCTGATCCCGGATCGCGGCGCGGCGCTCAGCTGGTGACGCTCACCATCATGAACTTGGCGCCTTGTCCGCGATCCGTGACCAGCCGCACCTCGCCGTGTTCGCGATAGCGCAGCGAGTCCCCCGCGCCGAGATTATAGCCCGATCCGTCCAGGCTGACGTGCAGATAGCCGCTGAGCAGCACGATATGGTGCTCCTGCCCGACAACCTCGGGCGACTCCTGCACCATCTCGGAATTGGGCGTCATCTTGCATTCGACCACCTCACCTGCCAGGGCCGAGGCGGCAGGAGAGACGAACCGCTTGGCCAACCCGGTCTCGCCATCGCGCCAGACCGCTTGTTCCTCGCGCGTGACATGGGCGGAAAACCCGTCCTCGATCATGGCAAAGAGGCGGGAGAGGGACATGTCATGCGCCGCCGCCAGGCGCGAAAGAACCTCTGCCGAAGGACTGACCTCGGCGTTTTCCAGCCGCGACAGCGCCGCGCGGCTGACGCCGCTTGCAGCGGCGAGTTGATCCAGCGTCCAGCCACGGGCAGCCCGTAGCGCCGACAGGCGCCCGGCGAGGCGGACCGTCAGATCGCTCTTCATTTTTATCCCCCCGGGAAACAATCCCGTATCTCGAATTAGATACAGATTCCCGCTGAAAGGCAAGAATTGCGCGGCTTCGGTCCTGTTAGAATTGGCCATATATCCGGTAGAGCGCCCTGCCCCGAATATGCCAATTCGGGTTTTATTCAGCGTTTCCAGCGGCCAATAAGGCAAAGTTCAGGCAAGCTGTCAGGCGTTCCAGCGGATGCTGCCCAGGTCCGCGATGTCATACCCCCCCAATCGGGCCGCCTGGTCCCGGAGGGGGTCGCCTTTGCAGAAGTCGAGCAGCGCCTGCACCGGCGCCTCGAAATACTCCCGCCGGTCGATCAGCAGGTCAAAGTACTCTTCGATCAAAGGCAGGAATCGCAGACCGAAATCCCGGGCCAGCGTCTCCAGCCCGAAGGTCGCATCGGCCTCGCCCCGGGCCACGGCCTGCACGGCCTCGGTCTCGGTCCGCGACACCGGTGCCAGCGCAAGCGCCGCGTGATCCAGCCCGGCCTCCTCTGCCAGATCTCCGAACAGTTTGGCGGTGCCCGAAAGCGGCTGACGCGGCGCGAAACGACGCCCCACAAGATCGTCCAGACCGGTGATCCCCGTCTCGTCCGGGCGCACCACCAGCCCGCGGCGGCGGCGGGCAAAGGCCACCAACACCGCGTCGCGGGTCTTGTCGACGCTGGGCACGTTCCAGTCGCCGGCTTCGGAATGATAGACATGCAGGCCGCAGGCGACGCCTTCGCGCGCGTTGAACCTTGCCAGCCCGTCGAGGGAGCCGTCGAAATAGGTGGCAAGACCGCAGCGGCTTTCGCGGACAGCCCAGTCCAACAGCGGATCGTGGCTGCCCAGCAGGATCGGCGGGCGGGCCACCGTGTCTTGCGGGCCCGTCGTATGCGAGTCGATCCAGGCATAGACGTCGCGCGCGGGAAACAGCAGCTTGCCGGTCGCGCGCGAACAGGGAACCCCGCCTGAGGCGGCGAGGTCGTAGATCTTGCGTTCCTTCAGCCGCAGCAGTTCTGCCAGTTCGGCGACTGTGAAATACTCGGGCGTCTTGACGCTGGACATCCGGGCCTCCTGGCCCGCTGGTCCGGTTTATGCGGGCTGCCTCGCGACCGGTCCTAGATCAATCCGGAGCGTTCGGAAAGAAGAGTTGTTGCCCGTCGACCTCGTATTCGGCAATGGCTGCCTGGCCTGCATCCGAAAGCAGCCAATCGGCAAAGACCTGGGCGCCGTCGACGTTGGCCGACGGACACTTGTCGGCAGAAAGCGGGATGACGCCGTACTGGTTGAACAGGTCCGCATCGCCCTCGACCATGATCTCGTAATCCTGCTTGTTCTTGAAGCTGATCCAGGTGGCCCGGTCGGTCATGACATAGGCCCCCATGCCGATGCCCGCATTCAGCGTCGCACCCATGCCCGACCCGGTTTCACGATACCAATCGCCGGAGGCATTGGCCGGATCGACAGAACTGGCGCCCCAGAGCGAGACCTCTTTCTTGTGGGTGCCGGAATCATCCCCGCGGGAGGCAAAGAGCGCCTGCGCCGCAGCGATCTTTTCCAGCGCCGGCTGGACATCGTCCATGCCTGCCACGCCGGCCGGGTCGGAAGAGGGGCCGACAATGACAAAATCATTGTACATCAGATCGGTACGCGACGCCCCGAAGCCGTCGGCCACGAATTGCTCTTCCGCCGGCCTGGCGTGGACCAGCAGCACGTCACCGTCGCAGTTGCGGGCATTGCGGATGGCCTGCCCGGTGCCCACCGCAACCACGTTGACCTGAATGCCCGTCGCCTCGGCAAAGATCGGCAGCAGGTGGTCGTAGAGACCCGAGTTCGCGGTCGAGGTGGTCGACTGGACCAGGATGTCGTCGGCCAATGCGGCCGAGGGCAGCGACAGGGCGCAGAAAAGCGCCGCAAGGCGAAGCGGTTTCATGGAATATCTCCTCCGTAGGGTCTTGAATGATGTCAGAGCACGAGGCCGCCCGAGACATGCGCCCGGGCCGCCGGTGTTCGTGGGCCTGCAAAGAACCGGTCGGCTGTGGCCTGTTCGGCCACCCGTCCGCCGTGCAGGAAGACGATCTCGTCCGCCAACCGGCGGGCCTGGCCGATGTCATGAGTGACAAGGATCACGCGGGTGCCGTTGCGCACGGCCTTCAGCACGATTTCCTCGATGCGATTGACGGACGCCGGGTCCAGGCTGGCCGTGGGTTCGTCCAGGAACAGCACCTCGGGTTCGGTGGCCAAGGCGCGGGCCAGCGCCAGGCGCTGCGCCTCTCCCCCGGACAGCAGGCGGGCGGGCTGGCGGGCCTTGTCGCCCAGGCCAACATGGTCCAGCAGGGCACTACGACGGGCACGCGGCAGGTTGCGCGACCTTAGCACGAAATCCACGTTCGCGGCGACGGACCGGCGCAGCAGCACCGGTTTCTGGAACACAAGCGCCTGTCGCGAGGTGACCTGTTCGGGCGCGGTCCCGTTCCAGTCTATCTCGCCCGCATCTGGCTCAAGAAGGCCGTGCAACAGCCTGAGAAACTGCGTTTTTCCGGCTCCATTCGGACCAAGGAGGACGGTGCAGCCCGTCGGCCCCAGGTCCAGGTCCAGGCCGTTCAGGATGCGACGTCCGCCGAGGGTCAGGCACAGGCCGCGCACCCGCAGGGGAAGAAGGTTCGAGGCCGGGATGGCGCCCGCTGTCAGGGCTTCGGGCCCGTGGATTATGGCTTCACGCATGGGCTTGTCTCACGGCAGTCAGGCGCAGGCTGTGGACCAGGGCATTGACCCCCAGCGCCAGGATCATCAGCACGATGCCCAGCCCCAGGGCCAGCGGCAGGTCCCCTTTCGAGGTCTCGAGCGCGATGGCGGTTGTCATGACCCGGGTCATGTGGTCGATGTTGCCGCCCACGATCATGACGGCGCCCACCTCGGCCACGGCGCGGCCAAAACCCGCCAGCGCCACGGTCAGAAGCGCGTAGCGCGCATCCCAGAGCAGCGCCTGCACGGTCTGGCGGGCGCTGAGGCAAAGCGAGCGGAAGTGATCGGCATATTCCGCGTGCATATCCTCGATCACCTGGCGCGACAGGGCGGCGACGATGGGGGCAATCAGGATGGTCTGGGCGATGATCATGGCGGTGGGCGTATAGAGCAGTCCCAGAAAGCCCAAGGGCCCCGCCCGCGACAGGTGCAGGTAGACGATCAGCCCCACGACCACCGGCGGCAGGCCCATCAGCGCGTTCATCACCACCAGGACCGCCCCCCGGCCGGGAAAGCGGTTGGTGGCGACCAGCGCGCCGATCGGAAGGCCAATGACACAAGCGGCGGTCGTGGCGGTCAGGCTGACGCGCAGCGACAGGGCCACGATCTCGATGAGATCGTCATCGCCCGAGAGGACAAGCGTCATGGCGACGGTAAGTGCCTCCCCCATGTCTTGCATGTGATCTCCTGCAAAATTTCCGGCCACACGCCGCGTTTCGCACAGAAGGTATGAAAAGACAGCCCCTGCCCGCAAGAAGAAAAGCGAGACAAAACGGCCATACATCGAAGAAATCATGGCTATTGGCGGGTCAGATTGACCCGCCAGCGTAAACGCATAAAATGCATGATTTTGCAGTTACCCGGGCGCGCCTTCTGGCGGCCTCACTCGCCCCAGGTCGCCACCTTGCGGTCCACGGTCTTGCGCGAAACGCCAAGGCGCCGCGCGGCCTCGGCCCGATTGCCGCCCGACAGTTCAAGGACGTGCATGATGTGCCGCTGCATCACCAGGTCGAGGTTCTCGATGGCCTGCACCCCGGTGACCGACCCGCTGCCGGAGAAATCATCCGGAAAGCTGCCAAGGATGACCGAGCGTTCGACGAGGTTGCGCAACTCGCGCACGTTGCCCGGCCAGGGATAGCGGCTGAGCTTCAACAGGGTCTCATCGTCCAGTTTCAGTTCCGGCAGGCCCAGCGCCCGTGAAAAGTGCTGGATGAAGAGCGCGGCAAGTTCCACGATGTCCTCGGACCGGTCGCTGAGCGGCGGCATCTCGATCCGCAGCACGTTGATGCGATGGTACAGATCCGCGCGAAAGCGCCCGGCCTCCACCGCCTTGTCGAGATCGGTATTGGTGGCGAAGGTCAGGCGCAGGTCCAGCGGGATCTCGCGTTCGGCGCGGAGCGGGCGGATGCGCTGATCCTCGATCACCCTGAGCAGCGCCGCCTGCAGGGTTTCCGACATCTGCGCCACCTCGTCGAGGAACAGCGTGCCGCCATCGGCCAGCAGGAACAGGCCCGGGCGCAGTCGGTCGCCTTCGACCTCGCCAAACAGCTCGGCGGCGATGCGGTCGGGCGCGATGGCGGCGCAATTCACCGCCACGAAGGGCCGTTCCGACCGGCCGCCCATCTGGTGCAGCGTGCGCGCGGCCAGTTCCTTTCCCGTGCCGGTCGCGCCGGTAAACAGCACCGGCGTCGGCAGCGGCGCCAGTTTCTCCAGCATGGCGCGCACCGCCTGCATCGGCGCCGACCGTCCCAGCAGCCGTGTCTCGCCCTCGGCCTGCAGGGCGTGGCGCAACAGGCGGTTGTCGCGGCGCAGCGCGCCGCGATCCAGCGTGCGCGCCACGGCGCCGATCAACTGGTTGGCGCGAAAGGGTTTCAGGACGAAATCGCTGACGCCCGCACGCAGCGCGGCGATGGCGGTTTCAAGATCGGCATAGGCGGTGATCAGCACCGTTTCGGCATAAAGCCCCTTGCGCCGCTGTTCCGTCACCCAGTCGATGCCCGACCCGCCGGGCATCTTGTTGTCGACCACGATGACGTCGAACTGCGCCTCGTCCAGGCGTTCCGTTGCCTCGCGTGCCGATCCCGCCTCGGCCACGGTCTTGACCCGCGGGCCCAGCGTCTTGGCCAGGAAATTGCGCATGCCCGGTTCGTCGTCGACGACCAGCACCGAGGCACCGCTAAGGGCCTGTCCATAATCATCCAGTGGGCTCATGGCTGACAGTCTAACCGGGCTGCCAGATCAGTCGAGCCGGACATTGGCGCCGGACTGCTTGTCGGCGGAGGAGAACCCCATCTCGTTCAGCCCGTACCAGGCGCCGACGGCCAGCAGGATCATCGCGGCGAACCCCGAGAGCATGGCTTTCATTTGCTGCTTCCTTCAGTTGCGGATTTGAGAAAGGCGATCAGGTCAGCCCGGTCAGAGGGCTGCGCGATCACCTGCATGGGCATCTTGGAGCCGGGGATGTAGTGGTCCGGCCCCTCGTCGAACAGGGCGTCTATGGTCTCATCCGTCCAGGCGAAACCGGCGCCGGCCAACGTGTCGGAATAGCTGTAGCCCGGCAGGGTTCCGGCCTGGCGGCCAAAGACACCGTGCAGGGTCGGCCCGGCCTTGCGCGACGGCCCTTCGGTCAGAGCGTGACAGATCGAGCACTTGCGCATGAACTGCCGTTCGCCGTTGGTCATGGTTTCGGGGTCGCGCAGAAAGCTGCGCTGGCCCGAGCCTTCGGGCGCGTCGAGTTCGTCCAGCAAGGCCACGGGCCAGGCATAGACGACGTCGTCCAGCCCGCCCGCAAAGATCATCCGACCATCGGGTGAAAAGGCCAGCGCCCAGACCGGGCCGTGGCGCATGGCGCGGAAATCGCGGGTGATACGCCATTGGTCGGTGTCGACCACCATGACATAGCCGTGGCCGTCCCCAACCGCCAGTTGCGCCGTCTCGGCGTGCCAGGAGAGGGCAAGGATAGGTCGGCGGTCCAGCGTGAAATCGGCGATCTGGTCGCCGGTCGCGGCGTCGATCACGCGGGTGCCGCCGTCCACGGCGCCATAGGCAATCCAGCCGGGACCAATGGCCAGCCGGTTGATGCCAAAGCCATGTTCGACCAGCGGCAGGGGCGATCCGCCCGTGCCGAGGTCATATTGCAGCAGCACCCCCTTGGAGGTCGCCGCATAAAGGAACCGGCCGTCCGGGGAATGGGCCACCGCGTTCACGCCCGCGCCGGGATAGGGCAGCTCGCCTGCCCTGCCCGCCTCTGTCAGTGGCCAGAGCCTGATGCTGCCGTCCCAGCTGCCGCTGGCGACATGGCTGCCGTCCGGCGCGACAGAGAGCGAGGTGACCTTGCCCTTGTGTTCGCCCAGCAGGCGGTCGACCGGGCGCCATTGGCGCACCGCGAAATCGTCCCCGCCAGAGACCAGCGCGCCGCCTGCCCCCCATGTCAGCGCGGTGACCGCTGCCGCGTGCCCTTCCAGCCAGGTGGGCACGCGGCCGGCCCAGAGCCCGACGGAATTGTCGAAGCTGGCGCTGGTCACCGCGCCGCCGGGCGATACGGCCAGCGCCATGACCGGACCGCCATGCCCCTTGAGGGTGGTGAACTCCTCCGCGCCCGCGGGCAGGGCCGCGAGCGCGAGGGCGAGCAGCGCGGCCCGCATCATTCCGCCGGGGTGGCCCCGGTATCGGGGCTTTTCTTGCCGGTCCTGGCCTCGCGCGCCTTGACCTCATCGAGCCAGAGCGAGTGGTGCTGATGCGCCCAGGCCTCGTCGACCTCGCCCGAGCCCATCGCGTCGAAGGCGCCCTTCATCCCGATGGAGCCGATGTAGATATGCGCGATGATGATCGCCATGAGGACAAAGGCCACGATCGCGTGCCAGGCCTGTGCAAGCTGCATTTCCTCCTGCGGGGCCAGATCCGTCGGCAGCGCGCCGTAGCCCAGCCACTGGATGATGCCGGTGTCATTGATGATCGCAAAGGTCTTGGCAAAGAGCGGCAGCTCGAACGGAAACAGCAGCGACAGGCCCGAAAGCGAGATCGAGGCGCCCAGCAGGATGACCGACCAGAAGATGATCTTTTGCCCGCCGTTGAACTTCTTGGCCGGCGGGTGGTTCTTGCCGATGATGCCGCCCGCCTGGGCAAACCAGGTGATGTCGGTGCGGTCGGGGATGTTGTGCCAGACCCACATGACAAAGACCATCACCAGCCCCAGCATGAAGGGCCAGGCCAGGTTGTTGTGCACGAACTTCGCCGCGATCAGCAGCTGCGAGTTCAGCTCTGGCCCGAAGGTCGGCAGGATGAAGAACCGCCCGAAGAGCGTGAGCAGGCCGGAAAGGCCTAACAGCACAAAGGATCCGGCCAGCAGCCAGTGCGCAAAGCGTTCGATCGCCTGGAAGCGGGTCACGGTGCGCCCGGTCATCGGCTCGTCGAGACCGATCCGGCCGCGTACCATGTAGAAGAAGGCCAGCGCGATGATCGTGCCGATCAGCAGCCAGCCGCCATAGGTCGCCAGTGGCCCCTTGCGGAACTCGTACCAGGCCATGCCGCCATCCTGCACCAGCACCTTGGCCACGTCGCCGCCGGCAGAGACATTCACATCCGCCGCATCATAGCGCAGCGCGCGCCACAGGTCGGGGTCCGATGCACCGCCAAGCGGGGCCAGCGCAAGGGGCGCATCCGGGTCGGCGCCCGGCTGACCGAACTCGCGGCGAAAGCTGAGGTCGACGTCTTCGCCCCGTTGCCGGGCCAGGATGTCCTCCAGCGTCTGTGCGCCGCCGGTGGCCTTGCGGGCCTCGGCCAGGGCCGCCGGGTCGGTGCCCGTCTCTGCCGGCGCGGGAGGCCGGAAAATGAAGGTCAGCACGGCAAGGCCGGCCACCAGGAGGATGAACCATCCGAAACCGCTGGAACGTTGTGACATGACTGTCCCCGTCGAAAAGACACGCCGTGGACGCGGCAACCGTGTTGGCGGTGCCGGAGGCCCGAGGCGTCATATTCTGCCATTGGTCAGAGGCCCGTGGATCACGGGCCCCTGCCATGTGATGCGATGACAGGGCGGGACAGGGCCCCGCCCACAGGTGGCCTCAGCCGCCTTTCTGGTCGTAGGCGGTGCCCCAGCCCCAGGCGCCCGAGCCGAAGCCGCGGGCCACCACGCGTTCGCGGTAGATGCCCGAGACCACGTCGCCGTCACCGGCGAGCAGGGCCTTGGTGGAACACATCTCGGCGCAGATGGGCAGCTTGCCCTCGGCGATCCGGTTGCGCCCGTACTTGGCGAATTCCGCGGTCGAGTGGGTTTCCTCGGGGCCGCCGGCGCAGAAGGTGCATTTGTCCATCTTGCCGCGGGACCCGAAGTTGCCCGCCTGCGGGAACTGCGGCGCGCCGAAGGGGCACGCGTAGAAGCAGTAGCCGCAGCCGATGCAGAGGTCCTTGGAGTGCAGGACCACGCCTTCTTCGTTCTGGTAGAAGCAATCCACCGGACAGACGGCCATGCAGGGCGCGTCTGAACAGTGCATGCAGGCCACCGAGATCGAACGTTCGCCGGGGCTGCCGTCCTGGATCGTCACCACGCGGCGGCGGTTGATCCCCCAGGGCACCTCGTGCTCGTTCTTGCAGGCGGTGACGCAGGCGTTGCACTCGATACAGCGCTCGGCGTCACAGAGGAATTTGGATCGTGCCATGTCTGTTTCTCCTTACGCTGCGGTGATCTTGCACAGGGTACACTTGGTTTCCTGCATCTGTGTCACCGAGTCGTAGCCATAGGTCTGGGCGACGTTGGTGGATTCCCCAAGCACATAGGGATCCGCGCCGTCCGGGTACTTGGACCTCAGGTCTTCGCCCTGGAAGTGGCCGCCAAAGTGGAAGGGCATGAAGGCAACGCCCTCGCCCACCCGCTGGGTGACCATCGCCATGACCTTGACCTTGCCGCCCTCGGGACCCTCGACCCAGACATCCGCGCCGTCGCGGATCCCGAGGTTGTTGGCGTCCCGCGGGTTCACCTCGACGAACATGTTCTGCTGCAGTTCCGCCAGCCAGGGGTTCGACCGGGTCTCGTCCCCGCCACCCTCGTATTCGACCAGGCGGCCGGAGGTGAGGATGATCGGGTAGTCCTGGCTGAAGTCCTGCTTCTGGATCGACGCATACATGGTCGGCAGTCGGTAGAACTTGCGGTCCTCGTAGGTCGGATAGTCGGCCACGAGGTCGCGACGGTTGGTGTACAGCGGTTCGCGGTGCACCGGGATCGGATCCGGGAAGGTCCAGACAACCGCGCGGGCCTTGGCGTTGCCGAAGGGGGCGCAGCCGTGCTTGATCGCGACCCGCTGGATGCCGCCGGACAGGTCGGTTTTCCAGTTGGTCTTGGGCCCGGCGATGCCATCGATCACCGCGCGCTCTTCCTCGGTCAGGTCACCGTCCCAGCCGAGATCCATGAGCATCTGCATGGTGAATTCCGGATACCCGTCCTGGATTTCCGATCCCACCGAGTAGACACCATCGGCCAGGAGGTTCTCGCCGTTGCGCTCGACACCGAAACGCGCCCGGAACGTCAGGCCGCCCTCTGCGACGGGCTTGGACATGTCGTAGAGGTTGGGCGTGCCCGGGTGCTTCATGTCGGCGGTGCCCCAGCTGGGCCAGGGCAGACCATAGTAGTCGCCGTCGGCCGGGCCACCCACCGCCTGAAGCGTGGTGCGGTCGAAGGTGTGCTGGTTCTCCATGTGCAGCTTCAGCCGTTCCGGCGACTGGCCGGTATAGCCCACGGTCCACATGCCCTTGTTGATCTCGCGCAGCGTGTCCTCGACGTTCGGCGTGATGCCGTCATCCTCGAGCGCGATGTTGCGGAACATGCGGTCATGGAAACCGAACTTCTTGGCGAAGAGACCGATGATTTCCTGGTCGGGCTTCGATTCAAAGAGCGGATCGACCACCTTCTGGCGCCACTGCAGCGAGCGGTTGGAGGCGGTCACCGACCCGTAGGTCTCGAACTGCGTCGCCGCCGGCAGCAGGTAGACGCCATCCTCGCGGTCATGCAGCACGGCAGAGACGGTGGGATACGGGTCGACGACGACCAGCATGTCCAGCATTTCCATCGCCTTCTTCATCTCGACCATGCGGGTCTGAGAGTTCGGCGCATGACCCCAGAGCACCATGGCCCGGACCTTGTTCGGCTGGTCCATGTTCTCGGGATCTTCGAGGACACCGTCGATCCAGCGGCTGACCGGGATGCCGGTCTCGAACATCAGGTTCTTGTCCTTGCCGTCGGCGCCCTTGAGCGTGTCGAACTGGGCCGAAAGCCAGTCGAAGTCTTCCTCCCAGACGCGCGCCCAGTGCTGCCACGACCCCTTGGCCAGGCCATAGTAGCCGGGCAGCGTGTGCGACAGAACGCCGAGGTCGGTCGCCCCCTGCACGTTGTCATGGCCGCGGAAGATGTTGGTGCCGCCGCCGGAGGTGCCCATGTTGCCCAGCGCAAGCTGCAGGATGCAGTAGGCGCGGGTGTTGTTGTTGCCGTTGGTGTGCTGCGTGCCACCCATGCACCAGATCACGGTGCCGGGACGGTTGTTGGCCAGCGTGCGGGCCACGCGGCGCAGCTGCGAACCGGGGGTGCCGGTGACGCGCTCGACCTCTTCGGGGGTCCACTTGGCCACTTCCTCGCGGATCTGGTCCATGCCCCAGACACGGGTGCGGATGAACTCCTTGTCCTCCCAGCCGTTCTCGAAGATGTGCCACAGGATGCCCCAGACCAGCGCCACGTCACTGCCGGGCCGGAAGCGGACGTATTCATCCGCGTGGGCCGCCGTGCGGGTGAACCGCGGGTCGCAGACGATCAGCGGCGCGTTGTTCATCTCCTTGGCACGCAGGACGTGCAGCAGCGAGACGGGGTGCGCCTCGGCGGGGTTGCCGCCGATGATGAAGATCGCCTGGCTGTTGTGGATGTCGTTGTAGGAGTTGGTCATGGCGCCGTAGCCCCATGTGTTCGCAACACCCGCAACCGTGGTCGAGTGGCAGATCCGTGCCTGGTGGTCGACGTTGTTCGTGCCCCAGTAGCCGGCGAACTTGCGGAACAGGTAGGCCTGTTCGTTCGAATGCTTGGCCGAGCCGAGCCAGTAGACGGAGTCAGGGCCGCTTTCCTCGCGGATCTGCATCATGCCGTCGCCGATCTCGTTGATCGCCTGCTCCCAGGAGATGCGGACCCATTCGCCGTTCTCCTTCTTCATGGGATACTTCAGGCGGCGCTCGCCGTGGGCGTGTTCGCGGACGGATGCGCCCTTGGCGCAGTGGGCGCCCAGGTTGAAGGGGCTGTCCCAGCCCGGTTCCTGCCCGACCCAGACGCCGTCGCTGACTTCGGCGATGACGGTGCAGCCCACCGAACAGTGGGTGCAGACGGATTTCTTCAGCTCCACCGCGCCAAGACCGGCAGCAGAGGCGGCGCTGGCCTGTTTGACGGTGCCGCCCGTGGCGGCAATGGCGGCAATCCCGCCGATGGCCAGACCCGAGCCGCGCAGAAAGGCGCGGCGGTCAACCGAGGCATTGGCGGCCTCGGACAGGATACTTGTCCGCTGGGGGCGTCGCGCAACCCCGTTGGTCTTTTTCCTAAGCATGGTTTCTCTCTCCCTTGCGCGCCTTCTGAGGGGCGCGGGACTCTGACGATGGCCTCGGGCAGTCGGGCGTCACGCAACCAGTCGCCGTGGGCCGTTGAGTGCCTCGACCGGACAATGCCGGGCGACGCGGGCGCCGCTATCAGAAGCGGGCGGTCTCGTAGAAGGCGCGGGTATGCGCCGTGTCCTGCATCTTTTCCGATGTCAGGTCGGGTTCGGCCGGGCCGGCTTCGGCTGCCTGGCCGCTGGCGATCGCAACCGCGGCCGCAGGGGCCGAAACGCTTGCCAGCTTGAGGAAATTCCGGCGCGAGGCCTTGGTTTCCTGGGTCATGAAAGTAGCTCCTTTCACGGGTTGGGGGACGGTCGCCCGCCCCGGGATGGGTACGTCTGCGAACGCACCCGGCGAAATCCTCACTCGCCGCTCATGCGGAACCCCTCGGCCTCGATCTCCATGAAGAGCCGTCCGACAGTGCCCACGGGGGCGTAGAAGACAGAGTTCTTGGCGCCTTCGAGATCGGCGTAGAAATGCCCCGCCCAGGGGCCGATGTGCTTGTTGAAGAATTGCCGCTGCGCATCGAGGCTTGCGGGGGGACCGAAACGGCCGACGATCATCGCGCCCATCATCTCCATCAGCGAGGCGATGTTGTCCTCGGGTTCGAACACGTTGTCGGCACGTTCCAGCCCCTGCCGCACCATGTCCTGCCGCAACAGGGCCAGCGGTTTCTCGTTCAGGAAACCGGTCAGGTAGTAGGAGGCGTAGGGCAGCAGCTCACCCCGGCCCAGTCCGATGAACAGCTTGTTGTATTCGCTGGTCGCGGTCTTGGGCTTTGTCACCTTGGCCAGTTTCGCCAGCGTGCCGATGGCCTGCCCCATCTCTGTCGCGTCCCCGGACAGGCCAGCGGTCTGTGCCAGCAGCATCTCGTCCGGCGGCCCGGCCAGCAACAGCCCGAGGAAATTGTAGAGATCGGCGCGCAGCCGGTCTTCTTCGGCGATCTGGCGGGTTTCGGCGGTGTTTGTCATCGGGTCCCTGTCGGTCGTCATGTGCTGGTCTCGAAGCGGAATCGCATCCGGCGCGGAGCGGCGGCGCAGGCCTCTGGTTCGGATATGGGTTCGGAGTGCGCCAAGGGTGCCGGCGCGGGGGATGCGACGGGCAGCTCCACGCTGTCATCCGTGTCGGGCGCGCCCGCGTCCAAGTGCTGATCCGTGGACACGTCGATCTCATTCGTGTCGACGTTGGCGGCGCGGGCCTCGGCCTCGGCCTGCTCAACCGCCTTGTCGAACATGCCCTTGCCGACCTGGTAGAGCGATTGCAGGTTCTCGACCACGCGGGCCGCGTCGGTGAAGTCATCGCCGTAATCGACCAGCCCGTCCACGTTGGCCAGCACCGGGTTCAGCCGCCACAGCCGCCGAAGGGCACGGGTCTTGAGCCGCTGCGGCGCCACCGCCTTCAGCAGCGCCTGCACCTGCGCGGGGTCGTCCATTTCCTCGGGCGCGGGCAGGTTCAGCTCGGCCAGGATCTCTTCGTCCGGCCGATCTTCCAGCGCACGCTGTTGCTCGGCCTTGGCCGCGTGCTGTTCGGCCTCGGTCTCGGCCCTGTCCTCGGCGGCAACGGCGGCGCGCCGGCGCGACCAGAAATCTGCGGGGGTCCGGCTCAATTCATCCGCCTCCGCTGTTGCGCGGGCGAGGCATAGACATCTTCCAACTTGCCGATACGCGGATCGCCCACGCCATCCTCGACAAGGTCGATGCGCTTCTTGTCCCGCTTGCGCTTGATGAACACCTCTTCCTCGTGGAACTCCTCGACGAAGTTGGCCACCAGCGCGTGCAGCGCGGGCGGCATCGGGACCTTCTCGATGATTTCCTCGCCGCTGTCCGAGTAGTCCTGCGCCTCGTAGGGCGAGGCGGTCACGGTCAGCACCTCGAGCGGGGCCTCACCCTCTGTGGTTTCACGCAGGATGACGTAGACGCTGGGCTGCTGCGCCGAAAGCTCATGCAGGTAGGCATCCGTATCGGCGCCGTGCAATTCCAGCGGCAGCGTCGCGGCATGGTATTCCGTCACCTCGCCCTCGCTGCGCAGCACGCGCCAGTCGGCGGCACCGGCCCCGGGCATGACGGCGGATGCGGTCCAGACCCATTTCGCCCATCGAGTCACGCCAAGGGCGCGTCTCAGCACGATGCCCAGCGGCATGGTCCGGTACGCTTTCGGATTGTGGATCACGGTGCTTCCCCCTTGACAGGAGTTTGATCCGGCAACCTTGCCGAACGAAAGCGAAAAACGGCGTACCGCGGTATTCCGCGCCCGAAACGGTCATTTTGGGCAGCCGCGTGAGGGCCGCCACCGGGCCACGGACGTTTTGTCCAACCTGACATTTTCGCTCGGAAAAGAGGCAGTTTGAGAATGCCCGAATCAGCCGCGGCGCAGCATCGCGGTTGCGCCCGTTCCGGTGCTTTGGCTGACCGGGATAAACGGTTGTGGAGGGCTGCGAATCATGGCTAGGCTCCACCGGCAAAGCGCGAAACAGGCACCGTCAAGCGTGCTTTGAGGGGAGAGCAAGACAATGGTCAAGTCATTGATAACATGTGACTGTCTGGGAACGCAGCAGATCGATTCACAGGCCCTGTCACGCACCACCGGGCTGGAGGTGCGCCCCCCCTGTTCGGCCCTCTGCACCAGCCAGATCGACCGGGCCGCCACCGCCCTTCAGGGGGGGGGCACGATTTTTTGCTGCACCCAGGAGTCGCGGGTATTCGAGGCCCTGGCCGAGGAACTGGCCCTGCCCGCCCCGCCGGTGCTGGACCTGCGGGACCGGGCCGGGTGGAGCGCGGATTCCGCCTCTGCAGTACCCAAAATGTCCGCCCTGATCGCCGAGGCCCTGTTGCCGGCCGCGCCGGAAAAGACGCTGGACGTGATTTCCGAAGGGCTGTGCCTGATCCTCGGCGACCCCGATATCGCCCTGCCCGCCGCCGAACAGCTGGCGCCGCACTTGGGGGTGACGGTGCTCTTGCCCGAGGACTCGGAGGTGCCCGACAGCCGCGCCTATGACGTGGTCACCGGCCGCCTGCGGCAGGCACAGGGCGCGCTGGGGCAGTTCCGCGTGGTGATCGACGCCCTGCGCCAGGTCGAGCCGGGCGGACGCGGCGCCTTTGCCCTGACCGAGCCGCGCGACGGCGGCGCTTCGGACTGCGACGTGATCCTGGACCTGCGCGGCGACAGTCCGCTGTTCCCCGCACATGAAAAGCGCGAGGGCTACCTGCGGGCAGATCCGGCGCATGCGCCCTCGGTCGCGGCGGCGGTCATGGCCGCCTCTCACCTTGTCGGCACTTTTGAAAAGCCGCTGTACGTCCGGACGGAGTCGCTGCTCTGTGCCCATTCGCGGGCCGGGCAGTCCGGCTGCACCCGCTGTCTCGACCTTTGCCCAACAGGCGCGATCATGCCCGAGGGGGATCATGTGACGGTCGACCCGATGATCTGCGCCGGGTGCGGCGCCTGTTCGGCGGTCTGCCCCTCGGGAGCGATCAGCTATGACGCGCCGCCTGTCGACCTGACCTTTCGCCGGGTGCAGACACTGGCCAAGGCCTACCTGGATGCGGGCGGCAGCGCACCGCGCCTTCTGGTCCATGACGCCCAAGGCGCCGAGATGATCCGCCTGTCGGCCCGCCACGGGCGCGGGCTGCCGCGCGACGTCATCCCGATGGAACTGCCCGTGGTCGGCGCCTTCGGCCATGCCGAGGCAGTGGCCGCACTGGCGGCGGGCTTTGCCTCCGTCACCTTGTTGCCGGGGCCGGGCGCGGATCGCGATGCGCTGGCCGCGCAACTGGCACTGGCCGCCGCGATCGCTGGCGAAGACAGGGTCCGCCTTCTGGACACGTCCGACCCCGACGCGATGAGTGACGCGCTCTATGACGAAGCCGCACCTGCACCGGTGGCAGAGCCGGTGCGCCCCCTTGGCACCCGGCGGCAGGTGACAAGGCAGGCCGCCCGCGCGCTGCATGGGGATCAGGCGCAACTGCCCCTGCCCAAGGGCGCCCCCTATGGCGCGGTGCTGGTGGATACGGATGCCTGTACGCTCTGCCTGTCCTGCGTCTCGCTCTGCCCTTCCGGCGCGCTGGGGGACAACCCCGACTTGCCGCAACTCCGGTTCCAGGAGGATGCCTGCCTGCAATGCGGGATCTGCGCCACGATCTGCCCGGAGGACGCCATCACGCTGGAGCCGCGTCTGGACCTGACCGAAACGGCCTTGCGGCAGGAGGTGCTGAACGAGGAAGAGCCCTTTGCCTGCGTCGAATGCGGCACGCTTTTCGGCTCGAAATCCGCCATCGACCGGATCACCGAGAAACTCTCGGGGCACGCCATGTTCCAGGACCCGGACAAGCTCCGGATGATCCAGATGTGCGACGATTGCCGGGTCAAGGCGCAGATGGGGGCGACGGACAATCCCTTTGCCATGGGCGAGAGGCCCCGGGTCCGCACGACCGAGGACTACCTGTCCAAGCGTCGGGATCATTGACCGTGACGGAAACCACCCTGCCCCGGGCGCTACTGGAACTCCAGCGGCGCGCCCAGATCCGCAGCCTCCATCGCCGCGACATAGGCGACGATGGCCTCGACCTCGTCCAGCGTCATGCGGACCGGCGCGATGGGCGAGGGCCGGTTGTCCGGAAAGGGCAGAGTCAGGCCTTCGATCACGGTGAAAGCCGGGTGCGGGTTCAGGACGTAGAAAGAGTAGAACCGATCCTCCCAGTCCGGCAGCGCCCGCAGCACCATGAAGCTGGGGGTCGAGCCGATGCCGAAGCCGCGCGTCGCCTCGTCGATGACATGGCAGCGGACACATTTGGCGCGGCTGACCTTGTGTCCCAGTTTCGCGTCGCCGTCGATCACCACGGTCTCGACCTCTTCGGTCGCGTCCGGCGGCGGGCCGAACAGCGTGGTACCGTCCGGCGCAAAGCTTGCCACCGTGTTGAGGCCCACCTCCGAGGTCAGCCAGTCCGCGAAGCGGCCGGTACCGGCGTGATCCGCCGATGTCACCTGCAGGTGCCAGACCCGTTTCGGCCCCGCGAACAGCGGCGCCCCGGTCGCACCCAGCGCGATGTCGGCCTTTTCCGGGTCCTCGACCAGTTCCACCCGCACCCGCGTCTTGAGCGTGAAGCGTGGGAGGATATGTTGGACAAGACCGCTGTCGACAAGCGCCGCCGGCGCATGCAGGCGGACAGGGCGCGGATCGTCCTGGGCGATCAGCGCGACGGGAACGAGCGACAGGCCAAGCGCCAGTGCGCTGGAAATGAGTGAAAGACGCAGGGTCATCGGGTCATGCTAGGCCCCTGCCCTGCCATGCGTCAAATGAAAGGGACCAGACCATGAGCGAAGACTTCAACATGTCGATGCGCAAGTTTCTGAAGCAGGTCGGCGTGACCTCGCAGCAGGCCATCGAAGAGGCAATGCGCAACACCGACACCGCCGGCAAGAGCTATGCCGTCAAGGCTGTCGTGACGATCCCCGAACTGGGCCTGACCCATGAGGTCACCGGCGAGATCAAGGGCCAGGAATGACCCAGGTAACACTTGGACGCGACGCCGTCCTGGACGTGCTGAAGACCGTCGCGGATCCGGTCGCGGGCGGCGACATCGTTGCCAGCGGCGTGATGCGGGCGCTGAATGTCGAGGGCGGCAACGTCCGCTTCGTCATGGAAATCGCGCCGCAGCACGCCGAGGCCTACGGCAAGGTCAAGGCCGAGGCAGAGGCCCGGCTGGGCGCGCTGGACGGGGTCGAAAAGGTCGCCATCGTGCTGACCGGCCATTCGGAAAAGGCGCCGCCGGACCTTGGCATGAAGAAAAAGGCCGAGCCGCAGGGCCCGCAGAAGATCCCCGGGGTCGAGCACATCATCGCCATTGCCAGTGGCAAGGGCGGCGTGGGCAAGTCCACGGTCTCGGCCAACCTTGCCTGTGCGCTGGCCGCGCAGGGGCGGCGCGTGGGCCTGCTGGACGCGGATGTCTACGGCCCCTCGCAGCCCCGGATGCTGGGCGTGTCCGGCCGCCCCGCCTCGCCCGATGGCAAGACCATCCTCCCCCTGCGCAACCACGGCGTCACCATGATGTCGATCGGCCTGATGACCAACGAGGACCAGGCGGTGGTCTGGCGTGGGCCGATGCTGATGGGGGCGCTGCAACAGATGATGATGCAGGTGCAATGGGGGGCGCTGGACGTGTTGCTGGTCGATCTGCCGCCGGGCACCGGCGACGTGCAGATGACGCTCAGCCAGAAGGCACAGGTCGATGGGGCGATCATCGTCAGCACGCCGCAGGACGTGGCACTGCTGGACGCGCGCAAGGGCATCGACATGTTCCGGCAGCTAAATGTCCCGATCCTTGGTATGATCGAGAACATGAGCACGCATATCTGTTCCAATTGCGGACATGAGGAGCATGTCTTTGGCCACGGTGGCGTGGCTGCCGAGGCGGCCAAGCTGGGCGTGCCCCTGCTGGCGGAGGTCCCGCTGGACCTGCAGATCCGCCTTGCCTCGGACGGTGGCGCGCCGATCGTGACCTCGAAGCCCGACAGCGCCCAGGCGCAGGCCTTTCACGCCGTCGCCAGCGCGCTGGTGGCCGAGGGCGTCGCATGAGCGGGACCACCGAGCCGCTGACCTTTCCCCCCGCGATGAGCGGCGAGGAGGTCGGCGGCGATCCCTTTGACGGCGCGGTCATGCGGGCAATCCGGGGCTGCGACGCTGGCCTCGTGTGCCATCGCATCGCCGCCGACCGCATGGGCGCCGCGCTGGTCATGACGCCAGAGGTGCCGCTGAAACAGGCGATGGTGATGCTGCCGCTCTGCGGCGTGGGCTTGCAGAACGCGCTTGGCGCGCTGGCCCCGCCAGAGGTCGCGGTGCACCTGGCCTGGGCGGGCGGTATCCTGATCAACGGCGCCGCCTGCGGGGCCTTTCGCGCCTGCGCCTCGACCCAGGACCCCAAAGAAATCCCCGACTGGCTGGTGGTCGGGTTCGAACTGCCGCTGACCCTGGCCGCCGTGCCCGGCGAAGTACCCGACCAAACCGCCCTGTTCGAGGAAGGCTGCGCCGAGGTCGCGCCCGAACGGCTGGTCGAAGCCTGGGCGCGGCACACGCTGAACTGGATTGCCCGCTGGGAAGACGAAGGCACCAAGGCGCTGCACGCGGAATGGCGCGGCCTGGCGCATGGTCTGGGTGAAACCGTGGTGCAGGACGGCTGGCCCGGCACCTTTCTCGGCGTGGACGAGGACTTCGGGATGCTCCTGCGCGACAGCGAGACCACCCACCTCATCCCCTTGACGACCCTTCTGGAGGAGGCCCCATGAAACTGGCCCGCGCCATCCATTTCGACGAAAGCGATCAACACGTCTTTGCCAACCCGGCGCGCACCGGCGAATGGTGCATCTCCGGCGGGTTCGAGTTCTCCAACTGGACCGAAGGCGACCTGGCCGGCAAGGCCCGGCAGGCCTTTGCCAACGGCTGGTTCGGGCTGGAAACCGGCGGGCGGGTGACATTCGTCGCCGTGACCGAGGCAGAGCCGGCAGAGATCATTGCGCTGACTGACCTGCTGGCCCAGCATTTCGTGACCTATTACGGCGCGCCCTCCGTAGAGGCCGCGAGTCCCGTCGCACAGGACGAGATCGCCCACATGGCTGAACTCTGCGAGGACCACCCGGCCAACACCCTGCTGACCGTGGCGCGGGAACTGACCGACTCCGGCGTGCGCGAGGCCTATCGCGTGATCGAGGCACAGGCCGCCGGGCTGGAACAATTCGCGATTCATGGATCGCTCGACGAGTGAACGGCCAAGGCGCGGGCGCGTGCCCGCGTTGTCGGTGCGCCTGCGCCTCCTGGTGCTGGCGCTGGCACCGCTGACGGTGCTGATGCCGCTGTTGCTGGTGCTGGGCATGACGCGCTGGACCAGCGACTATGACGAACTGCTGATCGCCAATGTCGAATCCGACCTGCGCATCGCCGAGCAATACCTTGCCCGCATCATGGAAACGACCGGCGACGAACTGACCGGCGTCGCCGAAAGCGCCGAGTTCGGGCGCGTGCTGGCGGTCAGCGGCCCCGCCCTGGACAGCTACCTGGCCGAAAAGCGCGAGGCACTGGAGCTGGATTTTCTCTACTACCTGCCAGAAGCGGCGACGCTGGGCGATGCCTCGCGCTGGCCGGTGATCGTGGCGGGGCTGAATGGCCGCCCCTCGACCGAGATCGACATTCTTTCGGGGGCCGACCTCGCCGCCCTGCCCGGTCAGCTGGACGCGCGCGCCCGCATCCCGCTGATCGAGACAGAGGCCGCCGTGCCCACGGAACGCGAGGTCGAGGATCGCGGCATGGTGGTGCATTCCGCGGCGCCTGTCCTGCTGGACGGCCACCACGGCGTGCTGGTGGGGGGCATCCTCTTGAACCGCAACCTGCAGTTCATCGACACGATCAACGCGCTGGTCTACCTGAACGCGGTCACCGGCGGCGAACGCCAGGGCACGGCGACGCTTTTCCTGGACGATGTGCGGGTCTCGACCAACGTGCGGCTGTTCGAGGACGTGCGCGCGCTGGGAACGCGGGTTTCGGCGGTGGTGCGCCAACAGGTTCTTGGCGAGGGCAAGACCTGGCTGGACCGGGCCTTCGTGGTCAACGACTGGTATATTTCCGGCTACCTGCCGCTGACCGACAGTTTCGGCGAGCGCGTGGGGATGCTTTATGTCGGCTTTCTCGAGGCCCCCTTCACGGCGGAAAAACGCGACGCGATCCTGTGGATGCTGGCCGCCTTCGTCGGTGTGCTTGTCCTGTCCGTGCCGCTGTTCCTGACCCTGGCGCGCGGCATCTTCGCGCCGCTGGAACGGATCACCCGCACGATGCAGCGGGTGGGCCGCGGTGACCTATCGGCCCGCTACGGCGATGTCGGCGCGCGCGACGAGATCGGCCAGGTGGCCGCGCATCTCGACGATCTTCTGGGACAGGTGCAGGAGCGCGACGCCCGCCTGCGCGCCTGGGCGGACGAGCTGAACCAGCGTGTCGAAGAGCGCACCGCCGAATTGCGCGAGGCCAACGCCAAGCTGGAGGAAACCTATCGCCAGCTGGTCATGAACGAGAAACTTGCCTCGATCGGCGAGATCACGGCAGGTGTCGCGCATGAGATCAACAACCCGGTGGCGGTGATCCAGGGCAATGTCGACGTGATCCGCGAGACGTTGGGCGACAAGGCCGACCCGGTCAAGACGGAACTGGACCTTGTCGACCGGCAGGTGGCGCGCATCGACGCGATGGTGGGCAAGCTGCTGCAATTTGCCCGTCCCGGAGAGTTCCATGCCTACGAGGACGCGGTCATGCTTGGCCCCTTGGTCGAGGATTGCCTGCTGCTGGTCGAACACGTCCTGTCAAAGAGCGCCATCCGGGTCGAGACGCAGCTGGGCGCCGCGCCAGAAGTGAAAGTCGATCCCGGCGAGATGCAGCAGGTCATCATCAACCTCGTCATGAACGCCGCGCAGGCGATGGGCCACGACGGCACGCTGACCCTGACCCTGAACGCCGAAGAGCGGGACGGACGGCCCGGCGCCTGCCTGAGCGTGCAGGACAGCGGGCCGGGCCTCTCCGAGGGCGCGCAGGAGGCGGTCTTTGATCCGTTCTTCACCACCAAGCAGGGCGAAGGCACCGGGCTGGGCCTGTCGATTTCCCAGACGCTGGTGCAACGGGCCAGCGGGCTCATCACCGCGACGAACGCCCCCGAGGGCGGAGCCCTGTTCCGGGTCTGGCTGCCCGCAGCATGAGCCCGGGGGATTTCACCAAGGCGGCCTCTTTCGGCCCCGACGCTGCCACTTTCCACCGGCATTCGCCGACAAGGACTTGCGCAAAGACCATCGGATGACAGAACAGGCCAGCCTTCCCCAAGGCACCTTTCCGGGTGCAACCAGCCCCGCCGGGGCGCTGGCCGCCGACCTGCGCACCCTGACCGCCTTTCGCTTTTTCGCCGCCTTCTGGGTCTTCCTTTTTCATGTCCGCGTGCGGATCGAACCGGGCACGGGGCTTGGCTGGGACATCGTCGAGAATGGCGCACGGGGGGTGGATTTCTTCTTTATCCTGTCGGGTTTCATCATCGCCCATGTCTACGAAGGGCAGATCGCCTCGGGACGGTTCTCGTTGCGGCGGTTCCTTTGGAAACGCTTTGCGCGCATCTACCCGCTGCACCTGGTGATGCTGCTGATCTTCCTGGCCCTGGCCGTGCTGGGGAACAACCGGCATGACGGGGTCATCGCCTCTCTGCTGATGCTGCACAGCTGGGCGCTGACCGACGGTCTGGTGCTGAATGGACCCAGCTGGACGATCTCGGCCGAGATCTTCGCCTATCTTCTCTTTGGCGTTCTGGCCGTCCGGCGCCACCCGACATGGGCATTGCTGGTCGCGCTGGCAGTCACTGCGGTCGGCGCACATCTCCTTGCGCTCGGCCTGGGCAAGTCGGCCTTCCTGCACCTGACCTGGGATTTCGGCGCCCTTCGCATCCTGCCGCTGTTCATCCTGGGGATGGTGTTGCGCCGGATCGCGCCCCTGGCGTCGATGCGGTTGGCGCTGGCGACCGGGACGGTCGGGCTGCTGGCGCTGCCCCTGCTGGCGGGGCAGCACGGCCCGGGGTACGAGGTGCTCGTGCCCTTCTGCCTGCTCATCGTGGCGGGCGCCCGCCTCTCCGAGGCCTCCTGGCTGCCCACCAACAGCCGGGTCATGGTCTACCTCGGAGAGATCTCCTACTCGACCTACATGATCCACGTCCTGGTGATCAAAGCCTGCTACGACTACGCGCCCAAGCTGGGGTTTGCAGCCCCCGGATGGCCGCTGGTGGGGGTGATCGTGATCGCCGGATCGGCCCTCTGCTATCACTTGGTCGAACGCCCCGCGCGCCGGTTCCTCAACCGTTTCCTCTGAATGCTGCCGACGGGCTGCCGCTGCGGAAACCGCGGGGATTCCGGCAGGTTGCGCGCACGCCCTTATCCGACAAAATTTGTCGGATTGACAAACCATACAGAAATAGTCAGCTTTGGATCATCCCAGCCAGCCCCTCGAATCCGGGCCAAGCCAACGATGAAATCCGGCACGCGGAGACCCATGATGCTGAACGTCAGCGACATTGCCGCAGATCCCCGAACGCCCGGCGAGGGCGACCGGCGGCCCGTGACACTTGGCTTTTCCACCCTGTTTTCCCTCGAACGCCTGTTCGACCGGATCGAAGGCAAACCGGAGGGACGGACATGGGCCTGAGCACAGCGACCGACAGCGGGCAGGCCGACCCCCTGCCCGTCTATGACGCCCGCGACTTGACCGAGGGCGGTGATCTGGCCCGCATCCGCCTCGCCGACCAGCTTTACATCCTGCGCATCACCCGCGCCGGCAAACTGATCCTGACGAAATGAGCGGCATGGTCGAAAGAGGCGGTGCGCCGGTGGGTTACCTGTCCGAACTTGGCCCGGTCGAGGCGGGGGCGGTCCTGTACCTGAGGCTGTGGAACGACGGCGATGCCTCCCGCAGCGAGGTCTGGAATGATTTCGCCCGCCACCTTGGAGCCGCCGAAGGCCGCCAGGCCCTGGGCGCCTTCGAGGAACTCTGTGCGCTTTGCGCGCGCCATTGCCGGCGCCCGCTGATGCGCCACCACGTCACCTGCAAATGCCTGGGCGCCGACGAGTCCTGCTTTGCCACCTTCATCGGATACGCCAGCGAAGGTCAGCGCGAGGACGCGCTGTTGCTGGCGATGACATTGGTGCGGCCCGACATGGCCCCGATCCTGGCCGGGCTGGCCGAGGATTTCGGCCTCGCGCTGCGCCGCATGACCTGCCGAACTCCCGCCGGGACATCGCGCAAAGCGGGCCCGAACACTCCGCGGACACTCCACTAGCAAACGCCAAGAGGACAAAGACAGTGAAGATCAAGACCACCCGGACCCTTGCGACCAGCGCGCTGGCGCTGACCCTCGCCGCCGGTTCCGCCCTCGCCGAGGTTTCCAGGGCCGAGGTTCTGGACAACTATGCCGACATCGCCGAGGCGATCTATGGCGACAGCCTGATCGCCGCCCAACGCCTGCAGTCGGCCGTCGACGCGCTGATCGCGACCCCTTCGGCGGAAACCCTGCAAACGGCGAAATCCGCCTGGCTGGCCGCCCGCGTCCCCTATCAGCAGAGCGAGGTCTACCGGTTCGGCAATGCCATCGTGGACGACTGGGAAGGCAAGGTGAATGCCTGGCCGCTGGACGAGGGCCTGATCGACTATGTCGACATGACCTATGGCGGCCCGACCGATGAAAACGCGCTGGCCGCGCTGAACGTCGTCGCCTCGCCCTCGCTGACCATCTCGGGCGAGACCGTGGACGCGGCAGAGATCACCCCCGCCCTGCTGTCCGACACCCTGCACGAGGCCGACGGGGTCGAGGCCAACGTGGCCACCGGCTATCACGCCATCGAGTTCCTGCTCTGGGGGCAGGACCTGAACGGTCACGCGCATGGCGCCGGCAACCGCCCCTGGACCGACTATGCCCAAGGCGAGGCCTGCACGAATGACAATTGCGACCGCCGCGGCGACTACCTCAAGGCGGCGACCGACCTGCTCGTTTCGGACCTGGAATGGATGGCTGCCCAATGGGCCGAGGGCGGTGAGGCACGCAGCACCCTGATGGCGGACGAGGCCGCCGGCATCACGGCGATGCTGACCGGCATGGGCTCGCTATCCTACGGGGAGCAGGCGGGCGAACGGATGCGCCTGGGCCTGATGCTGAACGATCCCGAGGAAGAGCACGACTGTTTCTCGGACAACACGCACAACAGCCACTACTACGACGGGCTGGGCATCCAGAACGTCTATCTGGGCGAATACGTCCGCATCGACGGCTCGCTGGTCAGCGGCCCGTCCCTGGCCGACCTCGTCGCCGAAGCCGATGCCGCGCTGGACGCCGAAATGCAGGACAAGTTGGCGCAGACCATGAAGGCGCTTGGCCGGATCAAGTCCGCCGCCGAGGCCGGGTTCAGCTATGACATGATGCTGGAACGCGGATCCGAAGCCGGTGAGGCGCTGGTCATGGGCGGCGTCAACGGTTTGATCGACCAGACCCGCAGCATCGAACGCATCGTCGCCCTGCTGGGTGCCGAGGGCACCGCCATCGAAGGTTCGGACAGCCTCGACGACCCCGACGCCGTCTTCCAGTAAACCCAACCGGATCCGCCGCCATGATCATCTGTCATTGCCAGAACATCACCGATCACGACATTCATTCCGCCATCGACTGGATGCGGGCGGCGGACCCTGAGACCCTCATCACACCAGGCAAGATCTACCACGCATTGGGCAAGGCCGCGGATTGCGGCGGATGCATGCCGCTGTTCCTTGGCACCATGCGCAAGAATCAGAACTTGGAAGTCCCCATGCACCTCCGTAACCTCCGGGGCGGAGCAACACAGGAAACCCGACCATGCAAGGCGACCCGAAAGTCATCGACTACCTGAACCGCGCATTGCGCAGCGAGTTGACGGCGATCAGCCAGTACTGGCTGCACTACAAGCTGCAAGAGGACTGGGGCCTTGGCCACATGGCCAAGAAAAGCCGCGAGGAAAGCATCGAAGAGATGAACCACGCGGACAAGCTGATGGAACGGATCGTCTTTCTCGAAGGGCATCCCAACCTGCAAAAGCTGGATCCGCTGCGCATCGGCCAGACGCCCAAAGAAACGCTGGAATGCGATCTTGCCGCCGAACAGGAGGCGCGCGCGCTCTACAAGGAGGCCCGCGAATACTGTCACGAGGCCGGGGATCACGTCACCAAGGAGCTGTTCGACCAGCTGCTGGCCGATGAAGAGGGTCATATCGACTTTCTCGAAACCCAGCTTGACCTGCACGATCGTGTCGGCGCCGAGAACTATGCCCACCTCAACGCGTCGAAGATGGATGAAGCCGAATAAACTGGCCCTTATTGCCGTCCTCATGGGGCCCGCCGCCGTGGCGGGCCCTCTTGATGAACCGCATCTGAGCATCACCCCCCGCACCCCGGCCGAAACCGCGCGCATCGCCAAGGTGCTGGCGCCGCCCGAGGGTTTCGATACGCCCGAACGGTTCGAGGACAAGTCCGCCGGCGCCGCCACCGTGCGCGTGACGCCGGATGCAAATGCCTTTTCCCTGCCTTCCGCCAGTCTCGATTTCGAGGGTGAACTGACCTTCAAGGTCGGCAACGGGCTGTTTCGCAAGATCTGGGTGTCGTCGCCCTCCTCCACCCTCGCCTCTGACGGCTTGGGGCCGCTGTTCAATGCCCGATCCTGTCAGCGCTGCCACATCAAGGACGGGCGCGGCCACCCGCCTGATGGGCCGAGCGACAAGGCGATTTCCATGTTTCTGCGGGTCTCGGTGCCCGGCGGGCCCGAGGACATGATCCCCGAGATCGAGGACTATATCGCCAGCGCGCCCGAGCCGACCTATGGCACGCAATTGCAGGACTTCAGCCTGCCGGGCCATGCGCCCGAATACCGCCTGCAAATCGACTACGAGGAAATCACCGTTCCCCTGTCGGGCGGCGAAACCGCCAGCCTGCGCAAACCGACCTATACCGCCGCCGACCTTGGCTATGGTCCGCTGCACCCGGAGGCCATGCTTTCGCCCCGGGTGGCCCCCCAGATGATCGGACTTGGCCTGCTGGAGGCGGTCCCGGCAGCGGATATCCTGGCCGGGGCCGACCCCGACGATGCAAATGGCGACGGCATTTCGGGCCGGGCGAATGTCGTCTGGTCGGTGGAGTTCGACATGCCGATGCTGGGCCGTTTCGGTCACAAGGCGGGCAACCCGACGATCCTGGAACAGACGGCGGCGGCCTTTGTCGGCGACATCGGCATATCCAGCCCGCTGTTCCCGGCGGGCGCGGGCGAGTGCACCGACATGCAGGCCGACTGTCAGGCCGCGCCGCATGGCGACGGTGACGCGCGCGGTTTCGAGGTCGATGCCGAGGGGTTGGAACTGACCGCCTTCTACAGCCGCAACCTGGGCGTTCCCGCGCGCCGCAACCTGGACGACCCGCAGGTGCTGCGCGGCAAGCAGGTCTTTCACGACAGCGGGTGCGCCGATTGCCACAGGCCGAAGTTCGTCACCCATCGCCTGCCCGACCGGCCGGAACACAGTTTCCAGCTGATCTGGCCCTATACCGACATGCTCTTGCATGACATGGGCCCCGGTCTGGCGGACGGGCGACCCGAGGCACGGGCCACGGGCCGGGAGTGGCGCACCGCGCCGCTTTGGGGGACCGGTTTGACGCAGCAGGTTTCGGGGCATACCACGTTCCTGCACGATGGCCGCGCGCGCTCTCTGCTGGAGGCGATCCTCTGGCACGGGGGCGAGGCGCAGCCCAGCCGCGACGCCGTCACCCGGATGCCGCCGCCCGACCGCAACGCCCTGATCGCCTTTCTGGAAAGCCTCTGACATGCGCAACAGCCTATTCGCCCTCGTGTTTGCCGCCTCTCCGGCTCTGGCCCAGGCGCCCGACGTGGGCGCCATCGTCGACGCCCATGTCCTGCCCGGCTACCAGGCGCTGGCCGAGAGCACGGCCGCGCTGGCCACCACGGCAGAACAGCATTGCACGGCAGGCGACCCCAAGCTGCAAGAGGCCTATGGCGCGGGTTTCGATGCCTGGATCGCGGTCAGCCACCTGCGGTTCGGCCCTTCTGAACAGGGCGACCGGGCCTTTGCTCTGGCCTTCTGGCCGGACAGCCGGGGCGCGACGCCCAAGGCGCTGGGACAGTTGATCCGGGACGAGGACCCGGCGGTCGAAAGCCTGGACAGTTTCCAGAAGGTCTCGATCGCGGCACGCGGGTTTTACGCGATGGAGTTCCTGCTCTACAACGACCAGTTCAGCAACGCGGGGAGCGAGGCCTACCGCTGTGCGCTGGTGCAAGTCATGAGCGCCGACATCGCCGCGACCTCGGCGGCGATCCTCGCGGATTGGGAAACCGGATATGCCGACCTGATGCGCCATCCCGGCAACGACACCTACCGCACGGCGGACGAAGCGGCGAAACAGTTGTTCACCGCCCTGTCGACGGGATTGGAATTCACCGGGGACACGCGGATCGGGCGCCCGATGGGCAGCTATGACCGTCCCCGCCCGATGCGCGCCGAGGCGCGCCGCTCTGGCCGCTCGCTGCGCCATGTCATGCTGTCGCTGGCGGCGCTGCGCGACCTGGGCACACGACTGTCCGGCGGGGACGCAGCGCTTGACACCGCCTTTGCCCGCGCCCTGACCCGGGCCGACAATCTGGATGATCCGGTCTTTGCCGGGGTCGGCGATCCGATGGGCCGCATCCGCATCGAAGCGCTGCAACAGCGCATCTCGGAGATCCGCGAAATCGTCGCGCAGGATCTTGGCCCCCGCCTCGGCATCGCGGCCGGGTTCAACTCGATGGACGGGGATTGAGTTGGCCAACCGGCGACACTTTCTGGCCGGTCTTCTGGCTGCCACGGCCTGCCCGCGCCCGACATGGGCCGAGGCCGGATCGCCCGCCTTCCTGTCAGCGGCGATGACCCGCGACGGGCGGTATCAGCTTTGCGGGCTGAGCGCCGCAGGCCAGATCACCTTTGCCTGCCCCCTGCCCGACCGAGGCCATGCTGCCGCTGCCCATCCGACACAGCCCATTGCCGTGGGGTTCGCCCGCCGTCCAGGGCGTTTTGCGGTGGTGCTGGACTGCGTGACCGGCCAAGAAATCACCCGGTTCGACGCCCCCGAAGGGCGGCATTTCTACGGTCACGGTGTCTTTTCCCCCGATGGCACGCGGCTCTACACGGCGGAAAACGACTATGCAGCCGCGCGCGGCGTGGTCGGGGTCTGGTCTCTGGACGGCAAGCGACTGGGTGAGTTCGACAGCCACGGCACCGGCCCGCATGACATCCGCCTGATGCCGGACGGCGAAACGCTGGTGATCGCCAACGGCGGGATCGAGACGCATCCCGATTCCGGCCGGACCAAGCTGAACATCCCGCTGATGGCGCCGTCGCTTGCGTTCCTGTCACCGGAGGGCGCGCTGCAAGACCAACAGCGGCTGGCGCGCTCGCTGCACAAGAATTCGATCCGTCACTTGGCGGTCGGGCCGGATGGCACCGTGGCCTTCGCGATGCAATGGCAGGGCGATCTGTCCGAAGATCCGCCTCTGATCGGCGTCACGCGACAGGGCGGCACCCCGCGCCTGTTCAGCTCCCCGCCCGAGCAGGCCGCCCGGATGCAGGGGTATGCGGGCAGCGTGGCGCTGCTGGCCGACGCCCGAGAGGTTGCCATCACCTCTCCGCGTGGCGGGCTGGCGCAGGTCTTTGACCTTGGCAGCGGTGCGCTCAAACGGAGCATCGACATGGAGGACGTCTGCGGCGTGGCCGCCGGCGGCGCGGGCTTCCTGCTGACATCCGGCACCGGAGAAGTGCGCGGCGAGAGCCATGTCGCCCATGACCTGCACTGGGACAATCATCTGGTCCCGATCTGATCGGGGTCAGCCAGCCCCTTGGTCCATCGCGGCGAGGGCGATCACCAGTTCCTCGTTTGTCGGGATCACCAGTATCCGCGACATGTCCGACCTGATGACCAACAGGCCCAGCACACCCGAGCGGCGGTAGAGCAGCCCTCACATCGACGCGCCATTGCCCAGGTGCGCAACGACCACCCGACGTTCAGGGCCGACGCATGCGCCCTCACCCTGTCCCCGTGATACGCGCATGGTGCAGCGCCGCCACCGCACAGGAGGCCAGCCGAGACATGTCATCGTCGGCGCGGCTGTTGAGGATGATCGGCACCCGCGCGCCCAGCACCAGCCCCGCTGCCTCGGCGTGGCTGATATAGGTCAGCTGCTTGGCCAGCATGTTGCCCGCGTCGATGTCCGGCACCACCAGCACCTCTGCCCGGCCCGCAACCGGCGAGAAAATCCCCTTTGTCCGTGCTGCGGCGATATCGACCGCATTGTCCATCGCCAGTGGGCCGTCCACCAGCCCGCCGGTGATCTGCTTGCGCTCGGCCATCTTGGACAAGAGCGCCGCATCGACCGAGGACGGGATGTCGGGGTTCACCGTTTCCACCGCCGACAGCACGCCGACCTTGGGTTCCTCGATGCCGATGCTGATTGCCAGGTCGACGGCATTCTGGACGATGTCCTTCTTGGCCTTCAGATCGGGCGCGATGTTGATTGCCGCGTCCGTCACCAGCAGCGGGTGCGCCAGCCCGGGCACGTCCATCACGAAGACATGGGTAAAGCGACGCCCCGCGCGCAGGCCGGTCTGCTTGTCCAATGCCGCGCGCAGCAAATCGTCGGTGTGCAGATGGCCCTTCATCAGCGCAGCCGCCCGCCCCTCCGTCACCAGCGCCACGGCGCCACGGGCGGCGGCGACGTGATCCCGTTCGGTCACGATCTCGACCCCGTCGAGGCTCTGCCCCAGGTCTTCTGCCGTGGCCGCGATCCTGTCCGGGCAGCCGACGAGGATCGGGGTGATCAACGTGTGATCGCGCGCCAGCAGTGCCCCGCCCAGCGAGTTCGGCTCTTCCGGTGCGATCACCGCCGTCACCAGCGGCGGCAGGGGGGCGGCTTTGGCCAGCAGCTTCTCGAAATGCCGATGACGCTGGACGATGAGCCCCGGCAGGTCATGGCTGGAATAGCTGGTCTTGCGGCGCGGTGCCTCGACTTCGGCCACACCAGAGAGGATCAGCGCGCCATCCGCCGGTCGTGTGACCTCTGTCGCAAGCGTCACGATGCCGGTCTGGTCGTTGCGGTCGGTGACGGTGACGCGGCTTTCCAGTTCGTCTCCTGCATGGGCGCGGTTGTGAAAGACAAGGCTTTGCGCATGATACAGCGTCCCCGCCCCGGGCAGCATGTTGCCCAGCACCGCGGAAACCAGTGCCCCCACGAACATCCCCGGCGCCACGGCCTCCGGTTCGCCGTCGCCATCGCCGTCCACGTTGAAGACATGCATCGGGTTGTGATTGCCCGAGACATTGGCAAAGACGATCAGGTCGTCCTGCGTGCACAGGCGCCGCAGCGCGGCGGTGTCCCCCGGTTTCAGTTCGTCGAATGTCCTGTTTTCAATCTTCATGGCCTGCAACCCCTTTCCCCGACCCGCCCACGGACATGCCCAGCCCTACAGGACGGGGCGCCCTGCGACATGACCCAAGTCAATACCCGCCCAGTGTGACGAGAGTTCCTGCGGCCGTGTACCCAAAGGCGCGCATGAAAAAGGCCCGGCAAGCCGCCGGGCCTTTCCATCGTCTTTGGCGTTTGAATTATCGCAGGTCGCCGGGCAGCAGGGCGTCGGGGAGGTTCTGGTAGCAGACCGGGCGCAGGAAGCGGCGGATGGCCA
>NZ_JASHJL010000017.1 GCF_030733205.1 Mameliella sp. MMSF_3455 | reverse complement strand
TCGGGCCAGCTACCGTGCGCTCCAACGGGGTCATTTTTGGATGCCGATAGGGGGTCAAGATTGCGTGCCGATTGACACTCAGCCATCAGCTCCAGTGACCGGGCAAGGTCGTATAGCCCCTCGACCATTTCCTCCGTCAGTGTCAGGCCATAGCTGTCCAGCTCGGCCAGAACAGCGGCCATTGTCGTATCAGAGAGGGAGAAGCTGCTGGGGGGTACAAAGTTGATAAAGAGATCTTTTACCAAAGAAGTACCCCCCGGCGAGGACGTCAGGGCAGCAAGTGACGTCCCATGAGCGGAATGCGCTGGAGGGAGCATGTGGTGGTCCTTGTGATGGCGATGATCAGGAGGGGGCAAGCCCGGTCGGGGTGGAGCAAACCCTCAAAGTCAGGAACGCGGTCCAGCCCCGAAGTTTTGGGTTACGCGATGGTGGCACCCAATTCCTCTCGTCACCGTCGATCAGGTGGCAGGCATCAGCGAGACGCAAGCGGGGACAGCCATGGTGACCGCCAAGGCCGCCCCGCAGGTCACCACTTCCGCCAAACACCGGCCAGAGACGTCAGAGCACGAAATCTGAAGCCGCCAGGCCCGTCACGTTCGCCACCCTGATCTCTGCATCCGCCCCCAGGTCCGCATCCACGGTGATCTGCACGATGGTCGAACCAGACGGCGTTTCGAACAGCCGCACCTGGTCGGCTCCGGTGAAGGGACCTGTCCCAACGAAGGTTAGAGTGCCGACAGAGAGCGAGGACAGGTCGATGACATCCAGGCCTTTTTCGAAGTCGAGGATCTGATCCCGCGCAGTGCCCAGCCCCGCATCCGTGATGGAGAAGAAGAGGAATGTATCCGTCTCTGTTCCGCCGATCAGCAGGTCCATCCCTGTGCCCCCCGACAGGGTGTCGTTCCCCTCGCCGCCGCGCAGTTGGTCGTTGCCCGGCCCGCCATCCAGCACGTCCACCCCGCCGAGACCGTAGAGCGAATCGTTCCCATCGTTCCCGCGCAGGACGTTGTCCAGCAAACTCCCGACGATCAAGTCTTCGCCCGCCCCGCCCTCGGCGTTCTCGAAATTTCGGATCGTATCGCCCGTCGCAACCGGGTCGCCCACCACCGTGTTGTTCCACAGCCGTAAAGTAAGGTCGCCGGTGGCCGCCGAGTAGTCTATGGTGTCGGCGCCACCCGGCGAGCCGTCCAGAAATTCCGCCCCGAGTCCACCGATAACACGGTCATCCCCGCCGCCTCCCATCAGGCTATCTGCCCCGTTGCCGCCATCGAGCGTGTCGTTGCCTGTTCCGCCGCGCAATTCGTCCACCCCGGGCCCGCCAATCAGGCTGTCGTTGCCGGGGCCGCCGTCCAGCAGGTCATCATTGTCTCCGCCTTGCAAGACGTCCGCCCCACCCAAACCGAAGATGGTGTCGTTGCCTGCGTTACCGGTCAAAACGTTGTCGAGGTAATTGCCAACAATCAGATCGCCGCCCGAGCCGCTTTCGACGTTCTCGAAGTTCAGGATAACGTCTCCCGCCGCCACCGGATCGCCGGAGGCCGTGTTGTTCCAAAGCCGAACCTGGACGGCTCCGACCGCCAAGCCGTAATCCAACGTGTCGCTGCCACCGGGCGAACCGTCCAGCCGCTCGGCACCCAGATTGCCAATTAGGCGATCATCTCCCAGGCCGCCGATCAGCGTGTCCTGCCCGCTGCCGCCGCCCATCGTGTCATTGCCACCTCGACCATGCAGCACATTGGCGCCTGCATTTCCGGTCAGGATGTTCGCGTCACCGGAGCCGAAGCCATTGATATCGCCTGCGGGAAGCAAGGTCAGGTCTTCGACGTTTGGCGCACGCGTGAAAAGGTCGAAGTTCATTGAGGACTGCACCTCATCCCGACCTTCACCCGGGGCCTCGATTACCTCGTCCCCGACATCGTTGACCTCGTAGCGGTCGTCGCCGGGACCGCCGGTCATGCTGTCGGCGCCCGCCCCGCCAAGGATCGTGTCATCCCCGGAGCCTCCGGTTGCAATCACGGAAACGGAGTCAAGGGATACAGCGCCCACTTCGGACAAGTTGGACGTGGCCTGGTCGACCTCGTATATCTTGGCTCCGTCAAAGCTCAGCTCATCGGCGTTTTGAATGAAAGACGACGCGCCCGTTCCGCCGTCAAAAGAAACAACCTGGTAGTTTCCGGTAGAAGCGTTGAATCCGATTATTCGAAACACCTGACCGGGAGCGATATCAAATGTGGTGAGCGCGCCTTCTGGCCGCACGAGTCCGCTGGGCACCCACACATCGGAACCGCCAATTATGAAAGGGCCGGTGGAGGGAATGAATTGCATCTGCCAATCCCCGTCCGGCAAGCCACGAAGGCGAATTTTTAACTCGGAAGAAAACGACTCGTCCCATTGACCAGGCTGAAGCCCGAGATCGAGCAATTTTTGCGCATCTTCGTGAAGGACATATTTTCTGATGTGATAGGCGCCATTTTGGGTCTTACCCCCGTCACCTGCCAATGGATCATTTGAAATGACAGGTCTTGCAGCGCCAAAGGAGTAATCCATGACGTCCGGTGAACCAGGTGAACGATCGGGGTCTAACGGTGGTTCACGGTGCACAAGCCCCATCGCGTGCCCGGCTTCATGGACGATCGACTCGGCGATCCAACCCAAGGTTATTTCGGCGCCGGTGAAACTATCTGGCAGGCCAAGGTCGGCACTATCCATGAAAACAAAAACTTCATCCCCATTACCCATATTGTTTTTCAGATCAACACCGGAGAATGCTCTTCCATACAGCCTGCCATCATCGCCGGGATCTCCGTTTGGCACGTCGATGCCCAAATCATTCGGATCAAGATCAGTATCGTAAACCAGCTTCTCGGATGTGAACTTTACCGTGTGATACTGACTGCCCTCAGAGGGCGCATAACGTGTCACAAAGATTGAAATTCCAGAGCTGTCATATATGTCTTGAACTTTCCGAACTATCTCGTCTTTTTGTTCCGGCGTAAAATTCGCAGGATCCATAAACCCGGACCGAACACTCAAAAACTCACTGCTTCCTGGCGAAAATGGAAGTTGATCAACGTAAAATTTGACCGGGATCGGTGTCTCGAAGTCCAAATACAATTGATGCATGAGAGGCACGACATCCGGGTCCGACGAGGGGTCGGCTTTGAAATCCGAAATTCTCCTTTCCACCAGGAACGGAGAGGGAGTGGAGGTCTGGCCGAACACGGCGTATTCAACCTCACTCACGGTGTCGGTTTGAGCCTCGTATATAGACCCCGGCTTCGTCGATATCTTCCAGGTTCCATTCCCCTTGTACTCGATGTTGTACGCGGACCGCGGACCGGCGTAGAAAACCACGTCAATATCCGTTCCCCCTGGCGCCTCTTCGGTCCAGTCCTCTCCGCCAATGATCGTGTTGGTTCCGCCCCGCCCGGAGAAAAAGTCGCTCCCCTCTCCGCCGATCAGGATATCGTTGCCCGGAACCGCAGAGAATGACACACCATCCCCGAGGAGGATGTCATCCCCATCGAAACCAACCAGGATGTCGTGGCCACTACCACCGTCGAGGCGGTCATTCTCTGTCGCGCCGACCAGGACGTCGTCGCCCACGCCACCTACCAGTTCGTATGACCCTTCGGTGGCGACAAGTACGTCGTCGTTGCCCGAGCCGAACAGATAACCTTTTTCTCCGCCGCCGATGATCACGTCGATCAGGTTTTGGCCGTTGACCCGTTCGATGCCTGAAACGGTCGCTAAGTCCGGTGACCCGTCCTTGGTGATCGTGTTGGCTTGCACGAGATCCTTAATGTCAAGCAAGCGTAGGCTGAGTGCGGTGGCTGCAAGTTCCGATATTTCCGAGACCGCCCTTATCAGGTCGGTCTTCAGGAAATCGGTACCGCTCGTGTTGTAGTAGACCGCGAATCTAGCGGCGACGTCGGCAGCAATGCCGGACATGCCGTTGATTGAATCCCATCCCGCCCCGCCGACAATCGTGTCGTTTCCACTTGAACCTGTCCGCTCAAGGCCTTCTCCCAAATCGAAACTGTCGTCACCGCCGCGCCCGGCCATGTAGTCGGCGTCGGGTCCTCCGATTAGCCTGTTGTCACTCTCATTGCCGACCAGGAGGTCGGACCCGGCTCCGCCGAGGAGGTGCGTGGAAGGGTCCCTTTCCTGTTCGTCTTGGGATCCCTGGGAAAAGATTGCATCGTTGCCCGAACCGCCCTCGGCGTAACTGGCCGTCACGAGTATGTCGTCTGTCGAACTGCCGATCACGGCCTCGACGTTGACCACGGTGTCCGTCCCCCCCGAACCGTCACTGACCGTGTTGGCTGCAATCGCTGACTGGATCCCAAGCTGCGGCACCAGCGCCAAGCCTGCAGCCGTGATGTCCGTGTCTGTCCAACTGAAGGATGCGTCGGTGATGTTTGCAATGACGGGGTCCGGACCACCGGCGCCGCTGCGGTAGGTGTCGTAGTCGTCGCCGCCATCGATCGAATCGCTGCCCGGCCCGCCAACCAGGAAGTCATCCCCGGCCATGCCGAACATAGTGTCATTGCCGAAGCCGGAGACATTCCCGTCTCCGTCGGTTCGCCTGTTATCGCCATAGAAAACGTCGTTTCCGGTGTCGCCAATGAAGGTATCGGAATCAGAGGAAAACCATACGTCCACTTCGTTGCTGAAACCGGTAACCACGAGGGTCGAGGTACCATCGGCCGAGGTGACCACAATAGAGGTCTCAGTCCTGCTGATTGTGTCTTGTGTATTGAAATTGAAGAATGTTTCGGTGGGAATAATGACGGATGAAAACGCTTCGCCTGTGACTTCATACCTTGCCATGAATTTTTCTCCTGCTAGCATCTCCGATGCTGGCGAGAGGAAGCACCGAGGCTCAAAGTATGTCGGACCAATTTGTGGCTTCGGCACGCGTCGCAAATTAACGCAAAAGCCAAACGACATGCGTACCGGTACGGATCGCATCCGAGAACGAATGGATACGACGAATTTCAGAAGCCGACGAGTTTCTTAAAGCTGTGAAGGCCCCACGAAGTCGTTCGCGCAGGTGGAAATCGTCGTGAAATTATTGTTACCCCTACATGAAAATATTGCGGCAAAGGACCGTGGCGTGTCAACTGAGCTTTGTTACGCAACAGCCGAGAGGATTCGTCTTTTGAAACCAGTTTGGTAGACGGTTTGAGATACGCCTCGGTCCCCGATCTCTGGTCAGTTTTCAAACTTATTAGTGCCATTCTTTATCGACGTTGGTCGGTTTCGATCTGGTTGAAGTGGACCACGGCGGGCCGCTTTCCGCCATGGGCGGCCCGTTGCCGTTGGTGGTTGTAGAACGTGATTCATCTGTCAATGCTTGTCTTGCGAGCCGGGCTACCAAGCGTGAAAGTACTCGCATAAATGGTTCAAGGGTCACCAGAGGCGCTCGATGAAGAATTTATCGAGGCAGCGTCTCTTGTCGTCCATCGATATCCGGGTGCTGATCCGTTATAGCTGGTAACTCCAGCGAAGGGCGTGAACTACGAACTCTGATCGGCATTCATGATCTCGGGCGTACTGAAGCGGTGGACCGTCTCGTCCAGCGCCTCGTCGCCGAAGACGGCTTCCCGCTTGCCCCTAGTGTCAGGACCCATTGATTTCAGGTCCGTTGAGTGATTCACGGCTCTGAAAACGGAGCGGTGACATGTCTGATCTCTTCTGGTTGACCGAGGCGCAGATGGCGCGCCTTGAACCTTTCTTTCCCAAGGCCCACGGCAAGCCTCGTGTCGATGATCGGCGCGTCCTTAGCGGCATTATCTTCATCAATCGCAATGGATTACGCTGGCGGGATGCCCCCAAGGAGTATGGTCCGCACAAAACACTTTACAACCGTTGGAAGCGGTGGAGTGACAAAGGCATCTTTGCGCGGATGATGGCGGGCCTGGCGGCCGAGCATGGCGAGCAGAAGACGGTGATGATCGATGCGACCTACTTGAAAGCACATTGTACCGCGTCCAGTCTGGGCGCGAAAAAGAGGGCGTGGCCGCCTGATCGGGCGCACCAAGGGCGGGCTGAACACCAAGCTGCACGCCATCTGTGACAGTCACGGTCGCCCGATCAACTCCTTCGTCTCTGCCGGGCAAGTCAGCGACTACATCGGTGCGCGGGCGCTGTTGAGCAGCCTGCCGAATGTCAAATGGTTGCTCGGCGACCGGGGCTACGATGCTGACTGGTTCCGAGAAGCCCTGCAAGACAAAGGGATACGCGCTTGCATCCCCAGACGCAAACAACGCAAGGCCTCGTCGGCGATCTGCTTGTAGGTTAGCCAGACGGGGGAAGGGGAACGTCCGCCGTCCTGCAAAGCCACGTCGAACTGCAAATCCCGAAGCGCACGGGCCTGTGCATCGGGGGTGATATCATGAGCGAACCGTGAACTCCGGCGCGAGGCTTCGCGCCAAGCTCCGAACCCTTGGTCCAGAAACAGGGAAGTCTGCGATCCATCTTCGAAGCGGAAACGGAAGAAACGCGCATGGGCGCAATCGGATTTTGTTCCGAGTATTACCGAAGCGCCAGGGAGCAGCGCCGACAGGACCTCCCGACGGAGCATATCCGTTTCCCAATTGTGCCAGAGGAGGAACCCTGGTCGTTCGGGCGACCCAATCGCCTCTGTCACTATCTCCAGCCGCGTATCCGAGTCTTTCAATGGTAGCGTGCGCCATGCCTCGAAGAGGAGGCGCGCAGTGAACGGACTGCGCAGGTATCGATCATTGTAAGTAACCTGCACGAGACGGGCCAAGCCGGTGAAAACCTGAGGGCGCTGTCCCTTCGCGATGCCCCAGAGTCGCGGGCCGAACTGCCCGACCGGACCATCCAGTTCGGTGGTCACGTCCTTTTGGGCGGAGTTCCTCTCGCCGTAGGCCGTGACCTTGTCCAACGAGAGCGCCACGCTGACCGCCGAAGCCGCGGGTTCTCTTTCTCAAGCTCCTTCAGCCGAGCGAACTGATACCGTTGCATTCCGCCATAGAGCTTCCGCCATCGGTAGAACGTCTGCTCCGTCACGCCGATCTGGCGCGCCGCCTCGGCAATCGTGGCGCCTTGTCCCTGCAAAACCTCAACTTGCCAAAGCTTCGATATAATCTCTTCGGGCTTCTCTCGCTTTACAGCCATCGCTGATCCTCCAATTTAAGGGACAATCTATCCCAGTTGGTGGACCACTTTCAGGGGGCTACTCCAACACCGCGCTCGGCATACCCGTTACGGAAGCTGTGGGATAGGTCCGTCCGGGGGAAGGGGAAACTCGGCCATTACCCGATTTGTGCAACAGAGTCGTGGCACCTGCAAAACGAGGGCCACGCCGTGAACGTGAAGCGCATCCGGCGGCTGATGCCGATCTACCAGAAGCCCAACACCAACAAGCCCGCGAAGAGGCACAAGACCTACCCCTACCTGCTGGGTGGGCCACGGGTCGATCGGCCCAACCAGGTCCGATGCGCCGACATCACCTATCTGCCGATGCGACGTGGCTTCCTCTACCTGGTTGCCATCATGGACTGGTTCACCCGCGAGGTGCTCGCCTGGCGCATCTCCAACATCCTCGAATCCGACTTCTGCGTCGAGGCGCTGGACGAGACGGTCCACCGCTTCAACCCGCCCGAGATCATGAATAGCGATCAGAGTTCGCAGTTTACACCCTTCGCCTGGACCGACCGGCTGAAGCGGATGGACTCCCGCATCTCTTTGGACGGCAAGGGAAATGCAACCGCGTAGAGATCTCCCGAACTCATGTCCGTTGTGACAGGTCTCCTGGGCCATGACCTGCGGAGCGGGCAGGATACGGAAAGACGCCCCCCGGCAGGAACGATCTGCCGGGGGGCGCAATAGACATTGCAAGGAATGGGTTACTCAGCGGGCTGCGCAACCATATCCTCTGCCTCACTCTCAACAAATCCGTCGGTAACGGCGGTCGAAGAGGGCTTGGTCATGAGGCTCACCACCACGAAAAGGATCGAGGCAAAGGGAAAGCCCAGCACGCCGGCGTTCAGGCCGAAGAGCTTGTTTCCGGTCGAGTACATGATCAGCACGAAAGCCACGCCCCCGGTGATCGACACAAGGGCACCCCAGGCCGTCGCGCGCTTCCAGAAGAAGGCGCCGATGATTGACGGAACCACGACCACCAGCCCGGCGGAGGCCGCCACGGACAGGATCGCGATCATCGAGAACTCCATCGCGGCAAAGCCAAGCGCCAGCAGCGAGATCACCGGGATCACCCATTTGCCGATCTTCAGCTGGTGCGCGTCGTCGGCCCCGGTCGCCACGTTGCCATAGACGTCACGGGCGAAAACGGAAGACAGCGTCAGCAGGATGGAGTCGATGGTGGAAACGGCGGCCGCCAGGATCCCGATCATCACGATCACCCCCAAGAGCGGCGGCACGTAATCCGAGGACAGCAGCGTCGCGGTCGCTAGGTCGGCGCGCTCCAGCTCGGGGAAGGCGACCAGCGCCGAGAAGCCCCAGGTCACCGACACCAGAGTGTAGACCAGACCGAAGCACAGGAAGATCAGCAGCATCCGGCGCAGCGCCCCCAGCGAGGCCGGCATGAACAGACGCTGGCTCACCTGCGGGTTCGAGATCGAGAAGAAGAACCACGGCAACGCGAGGCCAAGGAAGGTTGTGAAGCTGAACAGCCCCGGTCCCGGCACGGTCAGCACCTCGGGGCGCGTTTCGGCCAGCGTTTCGAACATGCCGAAGAAGCCGCCCAGTTCCGACACCACCAGCACGCCGACCAGCACGGAGGCCACGATCATCACCAGCGCCTGCAGGCTGTCCGTCCAGACAACGGAACGGATGCCCGCAACGTAGCTGAAGAAGATCGCCAGAACGGTCGCCACCACGATGCCCGCGCCAAACGAGATGCCGCCATCGGTCATGCCCGACAAGAGGTAGCCCACCCCGGACAGTTGCACGGCGGAATAGGGGATCAGGAAAACCAGCGAGGTCACGCCCGCCAACACCGCCACCCAGCGCGAACCGTAGCGATGGCCTAGCATTTCCGACGGCGTGACGAAGTTGTACTTGCGCCCCACGGCCCAGAAGCGCGGGCCGAAGATTGCCACCAGCGACACACCGGCGAAGTAGACGATTTCAAAGCCAAGCGCGCCGACGCCGCCCTTGTAGGTCAGGCCCGCAAGGCCGACCATCATGAAGGCGGAATAGGTGGTGGCGGAATAGCTCAGCGCCGACAGGATACCGCCCATGCCGCGCCCGCCAAGGAAATACTCCGACATGGTCGAGGTGCTTTCGGACGTCCCGCCGCGCGACAGCCATGCGATGACCGACGACAGGGCGATGTAGATCACGATGCCCCAGATGACAAAGCTGGTATCCATCACTCGTCCCCCTTGAAGCCGGCCATGGCCACCGCGTTGAGGGCGATCACCGCCACCCCTGCCAGCGTCCAGAAGAGAAAGCTACCGTACCATGCCGCCACCTGGCCGATCACCAGATAGGGCACGGCGAAACAGGCGATGACTACCATCGCCAGTAATATCAATGCCGTGTTGCGCATCATTTTCCGTTATGTCCCTGTTGTTGGCTCATACTTTTCTGGTCGGAGCCCCGGCAGGGCTCCGCCACGGGCCGCTTGCCGCGACCAATCCTCGTCGTGGAAGCCGGGCCTCTCCGCCCGACCACTCCGTTACGCCAGTTCGGCGGTCATCGGGTCGTAGGCATAGACCCAGGCCGGGTCTTCGGGCTCCTTGAGCCAGGTGTTCGCATTGGAAATTGTCTGCACCTTGGTGGCACGCTCCTTGCGGGTATTTTCGTACATGCCAAAGGCATTGGCATAGCCCGCAACGCCGGTCAGCGACAGGCAGCGGGTCAGGACGGCGGCATCTTCGATCGCCATGCAGGCGCCCTGCGCCATATGCGGGCGCATCGGGTGGCAGGCATCACCGATCATCACGAGGCGACCGCGCGACCACAGGCCCATGGGATCGCGGTTCCAGAAGGGCCACTTGGTGACCTCCTCGGTGGCGTCGATCAGCCCCTGCACCATCTTGTGCGACCCGCCAAAGATCGCCTCCATCTCCTCGCGCGAGCTGTCGACGAAAGAGGCCTCATGCTCCCAGCTGTCCACCGGCAC
This sequence comes from Mameliella sp. MMSF_3455, assembly GCF_030733205.1. GTDB lineage: Bacteria > Pseudomonadota > Alphaproteobacteria > Rhodobacterales > Rhodobacteraceae > Antarctobacter. The sequence continues at coordinate 102,618 of NZ_JASHJL010000017.1, read as the reverse complement.
GCCGGTCACATAGTAGTATTCGCTGGCGTCGTTCTTGGTCGCGTAGGCCATGATGTGGCGCGACTGTTCCCACCACCATTTCACGCAGCGCTCGTATTCGAGGCCGGTGGCGCGCAGTTTGTCCATGTTGACCAGGGCGCGGTGCCCGACCCAGCCGGAAAAGCGCGGCTTTTCCACGCCCAGAAGCACTTCGCGGATCTTCGAGTTGATGCCATCGGCACCGACGACCAGCCCCGCCTGGACCTGCTTGCCGTTCTCGAAGGTCAGCAGCACATGGTCGTCGCGTTCCTCCAGCGTGGTCAGCTTGTAGCCGAAATGCACGGTGGACGGATCCAGCGCCTCGATCTGAACAGCGTGCATGTCGCCGCGGTGGATGGTGATGTAGGGCGCACCGTATTCCTTCAGGGCGAAATCGCCGAGCGGGATTTCCGACAGGTATTCCCCGGTGTTGCCATCGCGCGAGAACCAGTGTGACGGGTGCGAGCCGATCCTGGCCAGCGTGTCTTCCAGCCCGATCTGGCGGAAGATCTTCATCACGTTGGGGCCGATGTGAATGCCCGCGCCCAGGCGGTTGAACTCGGGCGCCTGTTCGAAGGTATGCGCCGAGAAGCCGGCATCCGCCAGCAGCGCAGCCGCTGCCGCACCGCCCAGCCCCGCGCCGATCACCGCAATGTCGATCCGTTCGACGGTCATGCTGTTTTCCTTGTATCAAAGTTCCGATAAACTTGTTTGTACACCAACAATAATGGCCGAGTCATCTGTTTGTCGCAACGGTGTCGAAAAATTCTGCATGAACAGGACATTTTTATTCCGCCGCCGCCTGAAAGTTCATCACGCGGGCGACAGGCGCCGCTTCCAGCCCGTCAAAGTTTGGCAGGTCCGGGGCATAACGGGCCCGTAGATAGGCGATGATCGCGTCGATCTGCGCCGCGGACAGTTCATCGCCAAATCCCGGCATGTCGCGCAGGTCCAGAGCCTCGGGCGATTCGATGCCGCCCGCGATCAACGTCCGCAGCGCCTGTGGCGAGGGAGCGCGGACCGCTGCCGAATGGGTCAACGGCTCCAGCGCAGAGGTCAGCCCCGGCAGGCCCGGCTCGTGGCAGCTTGCGCAGGCCGAGCGGAACAGTCGCGACCCCTGCCCCGGCACCAGTTCGGGCTGGACGACCTCCGGCAGCGGCGCACTGCCGCCGATATCGGCGAGATAGGTCGCCATGGCAGAGATGTCCGTATCGGGCAGATCCTTCAGGCTCGCCACCACCTCGGCCATCGGGCCGGAGGCCACGGCCCGCCCCGGCGCATGGCCGTTCCGCAGATAGGCCACCAGCGACGCCTTGTCCCAGCCCTGCATCGTGGTCTCCAGCGCGGGCGCGAACCAGCCGTCGATCTCGGCCCCGCTCATGACGCCCGTCTCTGCCCCAAGCACGTTGCGCGGCGCATGGCAGGCGCTGCAATGGCCCGCGCCCTCGACCAGGTACTTGCCCCGATTCCACTCCGGCGACTGTTCCGGCGCGGGCTGGAAGGGTGACGCGTCATGGAACATCATGTTCCAGGCCGCATTCACGGGCCGAAGGTTGGTCCCGGCGACCATTTGCGCGCGCGGCGTCTCGGCCCGCACCGGGTCGAGCGTCTGGAGATAGGCGTAAAGCGCCTGCATGTCCGTTCCGTCGATCTTGGCGAAAGACGTGTAGGGGAAGGCCGGGTACAGGTTGTGGCCGTCGCGGCTGATCCCGTGACGCATGGCGCGGTCGAAGGCGGCAAAGCTCCAGTTTCCAAGCCCCGTCTCGGGATCGGGCGTCAGGTTGGTGGTGTAGACCGTGCCGAAAGGGGTCTCCATCGCGCGGCCGCCGGCGTTGGCGGCACCGCCCTCGGCGGTGTGACAGACGGCGCAATCCCCCGCCGCAAAGACTTGCCGCCCGCGCTCCAATGTCTCGGCGGAGAAGGTCGCGGCCAGCGGCGCCGGCTGCGGCGGGATCGCGCGGGCCATGGGCATCGCAACGGCGCCAAGCGTCACCGCGCCCGCCACCCCTGCCAGCCATTTCAGCCGCGACCGCTTTGCCACGGGCAGCGCGACCGGCGCAGGCAGTTCGGCAAGGCCACCGACCTCTGCCAGCCCGGCGCGCATCTTGTCGGGCGTAAAGGGGGCCTCGCGCAGGCGCACGCCGGTCGCGTCGAAGATCGCGTTGGCAATCGCGGCAGCAGCGGGGACCGCCGCACTTTCGCCCACGCCAAGCGCCGGGTCTTCGGGACGCTCGATCAGCATCGAGCGGATTTCCGGTACCTTGTCGAAGGTGTCGATGGGGTAGTTTGCCCAGCTCTGCGGTGCGGGGGTAATGGCATCGATGACCACTTCTTCGGTCAGCGCCCGGCTGGCGGTCTGGATCACGTTGCCGTTGATCTGCGCCGTGACACCTGCCGGGTTGATCACCAACCCCTGATCCTGCCCGACGAAGACGCGGGTCAACGTGACCTCGCCCGTCAACGTATCGATGGTGACGTCGCAGACCCAGGCCGCCGCCGCCGCCGCCGTCCCCGGAAAGGTACCGTGGACATAGGTGGCATAGGCAAAGCCGCGCCCGTAGGCCATGCGCCCGTCGCGCGTCAGCCTTGGCCCCGTGCCCGGTTCCCAGCCAGCCGCCGTGGCGGTCTTTTCAACCAGCTCGCGGGCGCGCGGATCGTCAAGATTCTTCAGACGAAACGCGACGGGGTCCTCCCCCGCCTCATGCGCCATCTCGTCGATATAGCTCTCATGGGCGAAGGTGTTCGGCAGCGCCGAGACACCGCGCATCCAGGCGGCCCGCACCAGCGGGGCCATATCGTGGACGGTGATCCGCTTGTTCGGCACGCGGTAGGGCGGCACAGTGGTGCGATCGCCCATGTCGCTCGGGCGCGGTTCGTTCGAAATGCGCCCCGTGAGCAACAGCGCCAGGTTCGGGCCCCGGTTGGACGGATACCAGGTGTCGAGGCTATAGGCATGCAGCGCGCCCTCCCGTAGCCCGCCTGAGACCTCCATGAGCTGCGCCGCGCCCTTGGGCTCCCAGAGCGTCTCCTGCGCGCGGGTCAGTTGCACACGAACGGGCCGCCCGACAGCACGCGCCATCAGCAGCGCGTCGCCGCAGACGTCGTCGGCGCAATTGCGCCCGTAGCAGCCCGCCGCCTGATAGCGCTTGATCTCGACGCTTGCGGGGGCCAGCCCGACGAGATTGGCGAGGTCGCCCTGCAGCATGTGCGGGTTCTGCGTGCCGGACCAGACGATGGCTCGACCGCCGTTCCAGTCCGCCACGGCACAGCTTGGCCCGATGGAGCCGTGCAGGTGGTACGGCCAGACATAGGTGCGCGCGAGACGGGTGTCGGACTCCGCCATCCCCTGCTCGAAATCGCCGCTGCGGTCGAGCGCACGGGGCGTCGACGGCGCGTCCTTCAGCGCGTGTTTCAGGTCTTTCAGGTCGGGATTGGCCGGGGGCACCGCCCAGTCCACTGGCAGCGCCTCGGCCAGGGCGCGCGCCTGCTGCGCGGTCTCTGCCACGACGCCAAGAAAGTCGCCTTCCTGAACCACGGCCACAAATCCGGGCCGCGAGGCAATCGCCGCCGTGTCGTAGCCTTTCAGCCCGCGCCCGACGAACTCGCCGGAGTCGCGCCCGGCATAGGGCGGGCGGATGACATGTCCGTGCAGCATGCCATCCACGCGCACGTCCTGAATGTAGGAGAAGTCGCCAACCGCCTTGGCCGGCAGATCGCGCTTGCCCATCGGTTGACCGACCAGCCGATAGTCCGCGACTTCCTTGACCGGGACGGCCCCGTCCAGCCGCATGGCAAGGTCCTGACCAGCGACCAGCGTGGCATAGCTGACCTGCGTGTCCTTCCAGTGGACCGCACCATCGCGTAGCATCACCCCGTCCGCCGGGGCGTTCAGGCGCCGCGCCCCCTGCCCTGCCAGCCAGTGCCGCAGCTGCGCCGCCGCCTGCCGCAAGGGCAGCGCGGCGATCTGGATGGTCTCGGAGGCGATCGTCGGCCCCTGGTTCGGCGTTTCGGCAGTATCGCCCAGCACCATCCGCACATCGTCGAGCGGCACGTCGAGTTCCTCGGCCACGATCTGCGCAAGTGCCGTTTCGATCCCGGTTCCCAGATCGACATGGCCGTTGAACGCCGTGACCGCGCCGTCGGCACCGATTTGGACATGGTTGATCCGTCCTTCCGGACGGTCCTCAAAGACGGAAACCAGCCCGGTCATGCCGCCTGCTCCGCCTTGGCGAGCATCACGCGCGCCGCCTGTTCCACCGCGTCGAGGATTTCCAGGTGCGTGCCGCAGCGGCACAGGTTGTCGCGCAGTGCCTGCCGGATGTCGTCCCGACTGACCTCTGCGTCGCGTTCGAGCAGGGCAACCGCCGTCATCACCATGCCGTTCAGGCAATAACCACATTGCGCGCCCTGATTTTCGACAAATGCCGACTGAACCGGGTGCAGCCCCTCCGGCCCCGCCAGTCCTTCCAGCGTCAATACTGACCGCCCCTGCAAGCGGCGGGCGCGTAGCACGCAGGAACGCGCGACTTCGCCGTCAACCAGCACGGTGCAGGCGCCGCATTGCCCCATGCCACAGCCATATTTCGGCCCGTTCAGCCCGAATTCCTCTCGCAGCAGGTCAAGCGCCGTGCCTTTGGCCTCGCAGGTCACGGTCTGGCCGTTCAAGGTGAAAGACAGGGCATCGGTGGTCACGGGGCGTCCTTTCCTGGTGCGTCTTGGATCGGGGTCGAGAACAGGGCAAATTTGAGTGTATACAAACAATCTGTGTCGAAAAGTCAAATTTTTCGGCAAAAGGCCGGACATTGCGCTCAGGGTTTCAGCGCAAAATACTTTGGCGCCCAAAAATGATGCAGCGCCCATTGGGGCTTTTGGGGTCAGGTCCGTTGCCAGCAGGGCTGCTACAACGCCCAAGAAGGAACTGGCATTTCCTCGCTGGACGAACAGGTAAGCATCTTGCTGCGCTTCCGCGGACGTCGATGCTGTCATGCATTCCCTCTCGCCGCCAGGAAAGCTTGGCCGAAACCCCAGGTTCCAACGGTTCACCTATCAGGGGCAGAGCAATAGCCGACCGAACCCAACCTGCTGCCTGCCCTGAATTCCTTTGAGCTCACCGCTATTTAATTCAATTGGATCAAACCCCCTTCAAACTCACCTTCAAGGCCGGATGCACGTCCGCCCCTGCCCGGCAGACGCTGGATTGCACCATTGGCGGTGTTCCCGGCCGCCAAGAACCGGGGCAGGTGCAACGACAAGAAGGTATGCAAACATGCAAGATCACCCCAATCTGCGAGAAGCCCCCGACCGCGTCGAAATCGACGTCGGGTCGTCCAAGGTGCCGAATCGTTCGAACTCGCCCATCGACACCATCCCGCGCGATTTCGACGAGAGGGCGCTACGGCAGAAGCGGCTGGCCCGGGTGCGCGAGATGATGCGGGACAACGATCTGGACGCCGTCCTGCTCTTCGACCCGTACAACCAGCGCTACGCCACCGGGTCGCGCAATATGTTCGGGTATTTCCTGCGCAACTCCACGCGGTACATCTACATTCCGCGCGAAGGCGACGTGATCCTTTTCGAATACCCGGGCAGCGCGCATATCTCGACATGGCTTGAAACGATCGACGACAGCCGCGAGTCCAAGGTGGTCTTCGCCTCGGTGAACGGTCGCGACCGGGACGTTCTGAAACCCTTCGCCGAGGAGATCGCCGCGCTGATGCGCTGCGACGTCGGAGAGGGCAAGCGCGTCGGCATGGACCGCTGTTCCTACACGCTTGCCATGGCGCTGCAGGCCGAGGGCTTGGAGGTCGAAGATTGCCTGCAGATGATGTTGCACACGCGACGGATCAAGTTGCAGGAGGAAGTCGCCTGCCTCGCCCTCAGCATGTCCGCGGTCGAAACCGCCGTCTGGAACGTGGAGAAAAAGATGGACCCGGGCGTGAGCGAGAACGAGCTCTTCGCCGAAATGTATCACGGCGTGCTGATGGGCGGGGGCGAGTTCATCGAGACCCGTTTGCTGAGTTCCGGTCCCAAGACGAACCCGTGGTTCAACGAGGCGGGCGAACGGCGGATGCGCCCCGGCGAACTGCTGGCGCTAGATACCGACACCATCGGCGTGAACGGCTACTACGCCGATATTTCGCGAACCTTTTTCTGCGGCCCGGGACGACCGAGCGGATACCAGAAGTCGCTGTACAAGATGGCCTGGGAGCAGATCCAGCACAACGCGTCGATCGCCAAACCCGGGATGTCCTTTCGAGAGATCGCTGACAAGGCCTGGAAGATCCCCGACAGGTTCTTTGACCTGCGCTATCCATCGATCATCCACGGGGTTGGCATGCACGGCGAGAAGCCAATTATCGCGCATGGCTGCGATTTGGACCGCTATACCGGAGATGGGACACTGGAAACCGGGATGGTCGTCAGCGTCGAGAGCTATATCGGCGAGCCGGGCGGCAGCGAGGGCGTGAAGCTCGAAGACCAGTTCCTGGTTACCGACAGCGGGCTGCAGCCCATGTCGCATTACCCGTTTGACGAGCGTCTCCTGAGCCGCGAAATTTGAACAGTGTCCGGCAGCTTGGAGGATATTCGCGGTGAACAGACGCCTCCCCCCCTTCGCATCGATCCGTGCATTCGAGGCGGTTGCGAGGAAAGGCACGCTACAGGATGCAAGCGATGAGCTGCTGATCTCGCCATCCGCCGTCAGCCACCAGGTGAAGGCGCTGGAGATATTCGTGGGCATGAAGCTCTTTCTGCGCGAGCCGCATGGCCTAAGCCTGACGAAAGAGGGCCAAGCCTACCGCGGCGACCTGAGCGCAGCGCTTGACCGGATCGACACCGGAACCCGACGTTTGATGGCCGCCCGCGACGAGGGCGGCCTCACGATCCAGATCTACCCGTCGCTTGCACAGCTTTGGCTGATCCCCCGGCTGGCTGATTTCCGGTCGTCCAATCCCGACATCTCGGTAAGAATCGTCTCCCCCGATGGGGAGCGCTCGCTGAGCGGCAGCGACATCGACATTGCCATCGTCTGTTCCGACACGCCGCCGAAAGAGTTCATCGCCGACGAGCTGTTCGCCGAGGATATCGCGCCGATCTGCGCGCCGGACTATCTCAAGTCATCGGGTCCGATCGAAACCGCGTCGGACCTCCTGAGCCATTGCCTCATCGGCTGCGCCTCGAAGCGGGAAGAATGGCAGGACTGGCTGAGAGGCGCCAAAGTGCGCACCCAGGAAACCAAGCCGCAACTGGAGTTCGAATCCCGCTCGCAAGCCCTGCAGGCGGCTGCCGAGGGACTGGGCGTGGCCATGGCGCGGCGGCCCTTTGCCGACGGGATGATCGAGGCTGGGCAACTGGTATTCCCGCTGCAGCACAAACAGGCCACCGCGTCCTCGTATTACCTGATCGCTCCCGAGAGATCGGACACCCGCCCGGCGGCCAAGAGGTTCCGGGCGTGGCTTCTTTCGCAGGTCAGCGCGCCGCGCGACAATCGTTGAAGCGCAGGCGCCGTCAGGGCCGGATCATATCCAGATAACCTTCGTAGAAGCCGGTGATTCCCCATTCCATCTCGGCCAGCGGACCCGGACGGAAATGGTGCGAATTCACACCCTCCTGATTGTGGCGGATGATCCGCTCGTCATCGAGCGAGGTGACGTGCCACAGCCACGTCAGGTCGTCGGTGACGTAATCCTTCTGCTCTTCGGCATCTTCGCTCACAAGCCAGATCAGCTCGATATCGGTTTCCTGCAACCCGCGCGGCAGGAAACGATAGCCCACGACATGGTCGGAATAGATGAGAAAGTTGTTGAGTGCGCCGACCTGTACGTCAGTCGCACCACCGTCGAAGCCCGTCAGGGTACCGAGTGGCGGCGCAAGCGGCGAGCCGTCCCGGCTGCCCGTCTGGTAGCCGTCGTATAGCGGATAACGCCGGTAATAGACATCCGCCCCCGGTGCCGGCGCGGATGAGCCGGTTTCGTCCAGTTCCTGGGTCGGAAGGCCGATCTTGCGCGAACGCTCGTGCAGCGGCTCGATCAGTTTTTCCATTTCATGCGGCGCTTTGAGCGTGTGCGACTTGGCATACTCCTGATGCGAGGGCGCGCAATGATAGCATTCCATGTAGTTTTCCAGCGCCAGCTTCCAGTTGGCTGGCACAGGGTATACCTTCTTGTGAGCCACCTTGAGGTTCTCCAGCCCGAAAGGCGCGGTCAGGGGAGCGAGCTTTTCCAGCCCCGCCTCGATCGGCGGCGCATCTTCCGAGACGCAAACGAAGATCATGCCCTGGAACACGATCACCCGTGCAGGCAAAAGACCGTACTCGCCCGGATCGAACCCCTCGCCCATCGACCGCCCGGAACGCAGCTTGCCCGAAAGCTCGTAGGTCCAGGCATGATAGGGGCAGACAAAGAGCCGCGCCTTGCCTTCCTGCTGGACGCAGACTCGCGAGCCGCGATGGCGACAGACATTGAGATGCGCGCGCACCTCGCCCTCGCGGTCCCGGACCACGATGATCGACTCCGGGCCGTATTCCAGCAGGAAGTAGTCGCCGGGTTCGGGAATCTGGCTGGCGTGACCAGCCCAGACCCAGCTTCGGTTCCAATATGCGCTGATGTCACGGTCGAAAACATCCTGCGAGGTGTAGAAGTCACGCGGCAGGGCGAAACCATTCTGGTAGTCCTGGATCAGGCGGGCGAGTGCCTCAAGGTGTTGCGTCATCGTGATTACCTCATCCTACTAGGGCTGTCGTTTCGCGGCGGAAGAAGTCCATTTCCACTGCATCGCGGTCGCGTCCGAAATCCCGGGCGGCCTTGTGTCCGGAATAGACGGCATCGGCGATCAACCCCGGGCCAGTGGCGTCACCGATGAGTTCGAGATGGGACAGGCCGGCCTGACCGAGAAGAGCATCGTAGAGCGACAGGACACGCTCGCGCTGTGTCACCAGCAGCGTGGTGGTGGCTTCGAGCCTCGTCTGACGTCCGGAATATACACACGCGAGGTGGCAGACGCCCTTTTCGATACGCTCTACGGCCTGCGCGGTGACGATCGTCACGCCCTTTTCGATCAGGGATTTCTGCACCCGTTCTTGTTCAAGAGTAAACTCGGTGAAGGGCGAGACGAGGTGCGCCGTCGTCACGAAGGTGATTGAGTGGCCCGATCCGGCGAGTTGCTCGGCCAGAACTCCGGCGAGATAGCCATGCTCGTCGTCATAGATGACCAGCGGCCCGGGCACTGGCTGGGTGCCGTCCATGATATCGTCAGGTGTCAGTATCGTGGCATCAGCGGCGATCTCGATGCCATGCCTGGCGGTCCGGCCACGGCCATCCCGCCGCCAACGCGATCCGGTTGCGACAAAGACATTCGGCACGCCGAGTTCCAGAACGTCCTCCGCGCCGAGTTCGCTGTCGAGAAAGATATCCACGTTTGCCCGCTGTCGAAGATCGTTCAGGCGATAGTCCATCACCCGGCCCCAGGCAGACAGGCCTGCGAGCCCGGCTTCCCTCCGGACCCGGCCGCCCAACTCTCGCCCAGCTTCGGCAAGCGTCACGTGACAGCCGCGCCGAGCAAGCTGCATGGCGCATTCCAGCCCGGCGGGTCCAGAACCGACCACCAGCGCGGCTTGTTCGTCGGCCGTGCTTTCGATCGTCTCGGGGTGCCATCCGCGGCGCCATTCCTCGCCCATGGTCGGGTTCTGGGTGCAACGGATCGGCACCCCCTGCATGTCGGCGGAAACGCAGATGTTGCAGCCGATGCATTCGCGGATTTCGTCGATCCGACCTTCCTCGATCTTCTTCGGCAGGAACGGGTCGGCGATTGACGGACGCGCGGCGCCGATCAGGTCCAGTACGCCCCTGCGGACCAGCGCCGCCATCGTGTCAGGCGACGTGAAGCGCCCGACGCCGACCACGGGTTTCGAGGTGATTTTCTTGACGAATTCCAGATAGCGGGTCTGGTAGCTGTCCTCGGCCTGGAACCGGGTCGTCTGGGAGTCGTTTTTCCAACCCGCGACGTTCACATCCCAAAGGTCGGGCAGTTCGGCCAACAGTTCGACCACGGCGCGGCCTTCCTCCTCGGCCTGCATTGCATCGGCGCCCAGCATCTCGTCGATGGCAAAGCGGAAGGCAACGGCGCTTTCGCCGCCGACCACGTCCAGAGTGTCTTCGAGCAACTCGCGCGTCAGACGCACACGGTTTTCCAGGCTGCCGCCATATTCGTCACTGCGATCATTGTACTGGGGCAGCAAGAACTGATGTGCCACGGTCATGTAATGGCCGGCGTAGACGTAGATGATGTCGAAACCCGCGTCCCTGGCCCGGCGCGCGGCGTTGCGGTGCCAGTGGCGCAGGTTGCGCAGATCTTGCTTGTCCATCGCGCGCGCCTGCGGCGCGAAGCCCGCCTCGAGGATGGTATCAACCGGCGCCAGAGCACGGGCACGCGTCAAAAGGTTCGGCGCATGGTTGCCGTTATGGGCCAATTCGATCCCGGCGAGAGATCCATGACGGTGAACCGCCTCGGTCATCAGCCGCAATGCGGGCACGTCGCGGTCATCCCAGAGGCGCCCCTCGGCGTAAGGAGCGAGATCCGAGGTCGGGTGGATCTCGGTCTCCTGGTTGCAGACCACCCCCCAACCGCCTTCGGCCTTCATACCGCGCAACGCGGCCTCGGCGCGCGGGCGAAGATGCCCCAAGCCATTGCAATGGGGCACCTGATAGAAACGGTTGCGCGCGGTCACAGGTCCGATGCGGACAGGTTCGAAAAGCACGTCATAAGCGTCTGCGCGTTTCACTGGCGCATTCCTTCCTTGCGATAGGAGACGGGGGGAATCACCGCCCCCGGTTTTCAGGACAGGATTAAAAGCCTGCCTTGATGCGCTCGAATTCCTGCAGCATCCTGGCTTCCAGTTCCGGGTCGACGGCGTCGAAGAACAGGCTGTTGTCGAAAAGCGCCTTGGGGTCATCGAAACCGTAGGTCTCGATCATGTCCTGGTCGGAAATGTCGAACGAGTCAGCGTTGGAATGCGGATAGCCCCAGTTCTCGATGATATACTTGCCGCTTTCCGCCTGAGTGAGGGCGTTGAGCATGTCATAAACCTGCTCGTCGGTCGCAGAGGCGTTCGCCATGTGGACATAGCCGCAGACCCAGGTGGCGATGCCTTTGCCCTCGCCACGCATCATCTGCGCCGGGACGTCATTCCAGATCAGGTTGAGTTCGGTCTGGTTCCAGGCCCAGCCCATGGTCACTTCGCCCGAGGCCAGCGCCTGATCGAGCTGACCCGCATCGGACCAGTAGAAACGCACGTTGGGATGCACGGCCCGCAGGAAGTCCGAGGCTTTGCGGAATTCCTCGTCGCTCATGTCGGTGTAGTTGTCCGCAACACCCGCCCCCAGGGCCGCCATCGCGTAGGCCGACGCCGCCCCGTCGGGGATCGCGACCTTGCCCCGGTACTTGGGATTAGTGAGGGCCTGAAGCGAGATTTCCGCCTCTGAGATCTGGTCGGACCGGTAGATCAGGCCGGTATTGCCCCACTCGAAGGGCACCATCCATGTTTCCCCGTCGAAAGAGATACCGTCCATCTCCTTGATCGTCGGCAACATGGCGTCCCAGTTGTCGAGCCTCGATGTGTCGATCGGCTGGATGATCCCTGCCGCCGCCCATTTCCGCGTGGCATCGGTGCAGGGGTGGGCCAGATCGGCCTCGAAACCGGATTGCAGTTTGGTGAAGGCCTCATCCTGGCTGCCAAAGTAGGAATACGTCGGGGCCTCTCCGTATTTCTCGACATAGGTCCCGAAGAAACCCGGATCCTCGTAGCCCGACCAGTCAAAGACGGTCAGATCGCCGCCTTCGGCATGTGCGGCGCCAGCCAGCAGGCAGGCCAAGGCGCTTAGTCTGGGTGCCGAAAGTGTCATGTGGTGAACTCCCCGTTCTCGATGTTTTGCGTTTGGCTGTCGTTGCCAAGGTCGATGACCGAGGCGCTTTGCACGCCGATGAAAACCGTGTCGCCACGATTGAAATCGACGGTGTGGAAATAGTTGGGTACCGCGACGACGATTGTGCTTGGCACGCCCTCGGCGCGGACATGGTAGTGCACGCTCTCACCGTAGAAGGCGACGTTCTCGACCTTCGCCTCCAGTGTCGCATCGTAATCCGTGGGCCGCTCACGCGAGATGTCGAGCTGTTCGGGCCGGATGCCTACGAGAAGCCCGCTGCCGCGTTTGGTCACGTTGGCATTGCGCTGGATCTTGATCTTGCCAAAGCCGGGCAACTCGACCGCGATCGTCTCACCGGACTGGTCTGCACTCCGGGCCGGCAGAAAGTTCATGCCACCGATGAAGGCCGCCACGTCGCGATTGGCGGGTCGGGCGTAAAGCGTTGCAGGCGCATCCACCTGCTCCAGTCGACCGTTGAACATGACGCCAATCCGGTCGGACATGGTCATGGCTTCGTACTGGTCGTGCGTAACCATCACGAAGGTGATCCCGATGGACTGCTGAAGCCCGCGCAGTTCAAGCTGCATCGCCTCGCGCAGGTTCTTGTCCAGCGCCGAAAGCGGCTCGTCGAGCAGCAGCACCTTCGGTCTCATCACCAGCGCCCGGGCCAACGCCACGCGCTGCCGCTGTCCGCCCGAAAGCTGATCGGCCTTGCGGTTCTCCATCCTGCCGAGTTCGACCATCTCCAGCGCCTCGGCGATACGGTCCCGTCGTGCCTGGCGCGACAAGCCCTGCTTCACGAGACCAAAGCCAACGTTGTGCCCGACATTTAGATGCGGAAAGATCGCGTAGCTCTGGAAGACCATGTTGGTAGGACGTTTGTTGGCCGGGATCCCGGCCATGTCTTGACCGTCAATGCGCACCGTCCCGGCTGTTGGCTCCTGAAAACCGGCAATGATCCTTAACGCCGTTGTCTTGCCGCAACCGGACGGCCCAAGAAGCGAAAAGAACTCACCCGCTTTCAGCTTGAGGTCGAGTTTGTCGACCGCCTTGAAGGTGCCGAAGCGCTTGTCGACACCGGAGAGATGGATGATCGGGTCGTCTATCATGTATTATGCTTCCCCTTCATGACCCGGACTTGGCCGAGCGGCGGCGAAAAAATTCGGCGGTGACCAGCAACACAACGGAAAACGCCAACAGGCAGGAACCCAGCGCCAGCGTATTCGGCAACTTGGCGGGAAACCGGATCTGGCTCCAGATGTAGACCGGCAGCGTGGGTTGATCGCCGCCCAGGAAAAACGCGAGGATGAACTCGTCGAACGACACCGTGAACGTGACCAGAAAGCTGGCCACGATGCCCGGCGCCACGATCGGCACCGTCACGCGCCGGAACGTACCGAACACCGTTTCGCCCAGATCATAGGCCGCTTCCTCCAGTGCGGGATCGAACTCGTCGAAGGCCGATTTCATGATCGCAACGGCAAAGGGCACAGTCAGGAAGGTGTGGCCCAGGATAACTGCAGTCAGCGAGGGTTTCAGACCGATGGACAGAAACAGGACGAGGAACGAAGAGGCCACGATGATGCCCGGCACGACCAGCGGCAGCATGACCAGAGCTTCGGAGAATTCGCGCCCGGTGAAACGGTTGCGCACATAGGCACGCGCCGCAAACATACCAAGCGACGTGGCAAGCAATGCCGTCACCCCTCCCACGATAAGGCTGTTCACCAGCGATTGCAGAAGCGCCTCCTGCCCGACGAGTTCCGCATACCATTTCAGCGTGAACCCCTTGATCGGAAAGGCGACGATCGTCCCGTCGTTGAGCGAGAAGAGCGGCAGAAGAAGCACCGGCACATAGAGGAAGACCAGGTACAACACCGCATAGGTCGTCAGGCCGGGGAAATTTCGGACAAGCCGGGTCATCTGATCCTCCTTGCCATCAGGTTCGACACCACGACAAAGCCGCCGGCCACCAGCCCGACCGAAACCATGGCCAGCAGCGAGAGCGTGGCCCCCAGCGGCCAGTTGTTGGCAGCGCCGAACTGAACCTGGATCAGGTTGGCGATCATCTTGCCGTCCGATCCGCCGACGAGAGCCGGCGTCACATAGTCTCCGACCGTCGGAATGAAGATGATCAGGCATGACGCGATGATCCCCGGCACGGTCAGCGGCAGCGTCACGCGCAGGAAGCTTTCGATTTTCGAGCAACCGAGATCGCTTGCGGCTTCGAGCAGACTCGGGTCGATCTTTTGCAACGAAACGTAGATCGGCATGATCGCAAAGGGCGCCCAGGCGTGCGCAAGGGTCAGGACAACCGCGAATTCGTTGTAGAGCAGAAATTCAAGCGGTTCGTCGATCAAGCCTAGCGCCATCAGCGCGCTGTTCATGAGCCCGTTAAACCCAAGGATCAGTTTCCAGGAGAAAACCCGCAGCAGATAGCTGGTCCAGAAGGGAATGGTGATCAGCAGCAGCCAAAGAGTCTTGTAGCGTGTGCGGAACGCAATGAAATACGCGATCGGATAGGCGAGGACCACTGTCGCCGCCGTAACCAGCGCCGCAATCCAGACGGACCGAACAAGCAGGTGCCGCACCAATGGGTCCGTCAGCGCTGAGCTGTAGTTTTCCCAAGTAAAGCTTCGGTCGATGCTGACGTAGGTTTGCGACCAGAAGCTGTAGACCACCAGAATGCCCAGCGGCGCCGCGACAAGCAGCCCGACGTAGAGCGTCGCCGGCGCGCTGAGCGCCATGCCGCGCGATGCCTCTGACCTAAGTCTGATCATGATACTCCCGGACCATCGGATTTAATTTGGACGATTGTCCAATTAAAAATGACGACAAGGATGCTAGCTGTCAATAGGACTGCGTGGCATGTTTGTTTTCGGCGCCCAGAAAGCGCAAAAATGCGGCGAAACGAGGAGCTTGGCATGACAGAAAGTTCGCATGACCCGTCAGACAACAACGGTGGACGCCGGGCACAGCTGCGCGAACGCAACCGTCTGGCAATGATTGAGGCGACGCTCGATTGCGTGGCCGAACTCGGAATCGCCAGAACCTCGGTCAGCACCATCATCGAACGGGCCGGACTTTCCCGCGGGCTGATCCATTTCCATTTCAACGGCAAGGACGGGTTGATCGAGGCCGCCATCGCCCATGCGAGCAACCAGTATTTCGACAATCTCTATGCGCTGCTCGAAGAGACCGGGCCCGAGGCGCTGCCGCAAGAAACGGTCGAGGCGGTGATCCGGTCGGATATGAGCCCGTCGATCCTGAACGGCTACAATGTCAGCATCTGGTACGCGTTCCGCGGAGAGGCCCGCGAGCGCAAGTCGATACAGTCTTTCAGCGATACCCGTGACGACCGATTGCGCGCTTTGCTGATGAAGGCCTTTTCAAACATCTGCCGTGCGGAAAAAGTTGGCGACCCTTCGCAAACGGCGCGTGACGCCACACACGGAACACTGGCCTTTCTGGAGGGCATGTGGACCGACTACCTCCTGCATGAGGACGCTTTCGACCGCGAGCAGGCTTGCCGCATCATCTTCCGCTTTCTTTCGGGCCTCTTTCCCAATCATTTCGGACTGAATGGAGCACTGCGCGACCACCCCGCATGAATTCAATTCCCGGCCCCCGAAATTGATTTCAATTGGACCGGGCACCACACCGCCGCACCCTTGCGCTGTCAATCATGCGGACCAGCGGGCCCAAAGCCCCGCAAAGGTCCGCCACAGCCTTGAAAGGTGCATCCCATGCAAGAGACAATCGCCAAGACAGACGTCGATGCGCTCGGTTGCGTTGATACCGAACGCTTCCCGCTCAGAGATCCCGACAGCGCCACCTACCGCCTGCGCGTCACGGAGGCGCGAGAGGCGTTGGAACACGACGGGTGCTGCGTGCTGCGCGGACTGATCCGCCCCGATGCGCTGCCTGCCCTGGCCGAAGAAACCGCCGGCCTCGCGCCAAAGGCACATTTCACCTCTTCTCGCGCCACCGTCTATGGCAACACACCGAACCCGGATCATCCGGAGGGCGACCCACGGCGCGTAGAAGTCAAACGCGACAACGGATTCGTCGCCGGAGACTTCATTCCGGACACGGCACAGATCCGGCAACTCTATCACGACGCCGATTTTCGCCGCTTCGTTGGTGCCTGCCTCGGACTCGTAGAAATCCACGAGTTCGGCGATCCGCTGGCGCAACTCGTAGTGAACGTGCTGAAGCCCGGAACAGGCCACGGCTGGCACTTCGACAGCAACGAATTCATCGTCACCCTGCTGACGCAGCCACCGGATGAAGGTGGCAGCTTTGACTACTGCCCGCAGATTCGTCGCCCCGGTAGCGAGAACTACGACGAGGTAGGCGCGGTTCTGGAAGGTGACGAAAGCCAGGTGAAATTTCTCGACCTGCGCGCTGGCGATCTGCAGATCTTCTTCGGCCGATACTCCCTGCACCGCGTGTCCACCATTCGTGGTTCGCAAGACCGGCACACCGTGATTTTTGCCTATTCGCGCGAGCCAGGGCGCCTCGGGAATCCTGAGAAAACAAAACAGATTTTCGGCCGTGTCACCGGTGAGCACGCGTCATCCGCGAAGAACGACGACGGCTTGAACGGGTAAGAGGTCGGGAAAATGTCGGAACGAACCGAAAGCTTCGAACCCCGCGCAGCTGAAGAACACGCACGAGACAAAGTCAAAACCGCAGACGAGCCAGGTGCATTTCCGCGCTCTGCCTGCGGGCGGCCCCTTGCCGCGCTGCAGGGGATGACGGGCGATCCCGGAATGGACACGGCCCTCGCCAGGGAGATCTGCGCCAGTTGCGGCAAATGCGCTGCAACCAATTGGTTTCGCGCATTTCTGCACGATGAAACCGTGTTGCGAATGCGTTCCGCGGGCAAGGCTTGCTAGCAACCGCGTTTCTTAGCCAGGCCGCCTGGACCGAGAACCTGACACTGCCGCCCCGGGTTTTGCCTGAATGGCCGGGCCGGTTGGCACAATCACTCGGGATAGACCAGGCGGCCGCGCTTTGTCTCCACGACGCCAAAGCCCGTGTCGAAAAGCGTGCTGAGACGTGGCGGGGTCATGACCTCTGCCGCCGGGCCGGCTGCGAAGACGCCTCCGTCCTTCAGCGCAAGAACATGGTCGGCCCAGAGCGCCGCCGCATTGAGGTCATGGACAACGATCAGGACGCCCCGCGCCTCGGGGCCAGGACGCGACATGACGTGCAGTTGCGCCATCAGGTCCCGCGCAAAGCGCGGATCCAGCGCCGCCAGCGGTTCGTCGAGGAACAACCAGGGGGTGGACTGGGCCCAGGCCATCGCCGTGAAGGCTCTTGCCTTCTGACCGCCTGACAGGGTTTCGACCTGGCGCGGCGCCAACCCCAGCAGGTCAAAAAGGCGCAGGGCCTCCTCGACGATCTGGCGATCCTCGTCCCTTGGCCTGCCCTGGTGATGCGGCCAGCGACCGAAGGAGACGAGGTCCTTGACGGTCAGCCGACTGGTCAGGGCCTGCGCCTGCGTCAGAACGGCGATCCGCCGCGCCCGGTCGCGGTGTGCCATGCGATGGACATCCTCGCCGTCTAGGACGATCCGTCCGGCGCTCGGCGTCGTGAGACCGGCACACAGATGCAGTAGCGAGGACTTGCCCGCACCGTTTGGCCCGATCAGCGCCGTGATCCCGTCACGCGGCACCTGCGCCGCGATGCCATGCAATATGCCGGTATCGCGCACCCTGAGGCTGACATCGTCAATCTCGATCATGTCCGTCCTTTCCGTTTCAGGATCAGTGCAAGGAACAGGAGGCCTCCAAGGAACTCGATCAGCACCGCAAGCGTCGATTGCATCCCCAGGACCCGCTCGAACAGGAACTGCCCCGCAACAAGGAAAAGCGCACCCGTCATGCCAGCGGCCGGCAACAGCACCGCGTGGCGGTACGTCTGCATCATCGCGTGGCCCAGGCTGGCCGCAATCAGGCCCAGAAAGGTCACCGGGCCAACAAGCGCGGTCGAGACCGCGACCAGAACCGAAACAAGCATCAGGCTCTGGTTCACCACCCGGTCATGATCCAGCCCCAGCGTCCGCGCACGAACCCGGCCCAGCCCGGCCACGTCCAGCCGGGGCGCCAGGCGCAGGGCGGCCAGTGCGGCAACTCCCAAAAGTGCCGCCGCGATCGCCAGCAAGCCCCGGTCCACGGCCCCGAATGAGGCGAACATGGCCTGTTGCACCACCGCGAATTCGGACGGATCCAACAGCCGTTGCATCAAGCCCGCCAGCCCCCGCAGCATGACCCCCAGGATCACACCCGTGAGGATCATCCGGATCAGATCGCCGGCACCACGGCGCAACAGCAGGCCGAAGAGGACCTGCGCAGCCACGACCAGTAGAGCGACCTCGGCCAGGAAGGTTGCCAGGGGCGGCAACTGCGCAACCCCCAGCCCGCCAAGCCCAAGCACCAGCGCGGTTTGCAGCGTGACAAAGAGCGCGTCGAACCCGACGATCCCCGGTGTCAGGAGGCGGTTCTGGGCGACTGTCTGGAACAGCACAGTGGCCATGCCCACCGCGCAGCCCACCAGCAACAGCGCCGCCAGCTTGGTCGCGCGCAGGCCAAGGATAAAGCCCGTCGGGCCGCGCAGGTTCCACAGCAGGAACGCCGCCGAGGCCCCGACAAGCACCAGCGCCAGCAGGATCAGACGACGCTCAGCCATTGCCCGCTTTCGGTGCGGCATGCAGCAGCCAGAGAAAGACCGCGGCCCCCGCGATGGCAAAGATCGTCGCCGCCGGCACCTCGTAGGGAAAGCGCACCAAGCGACCGACGATATCCGCCGCCAGCACCGCCCCGCCGCCACAGACCGCCACCACAGGCAGGTTCCGGCGCAGGTTGTCCCCGCAGAGCCGCGAAATGATGTTCGGCACGACCAGTCCGACAAAGGGCAAGGCGCCAACGGTCACGACAACCAGCGCGGTGATCGCCGCCACCACTGCAAGGCCCAGCGCGACGGTCTGCCCATAGTCCAGCCCCAGAGAGCGTGCGGCATCGGCACCAAGGCCCAGGATCGTGATCCTGTCCGCCAAGGTGTATAGCAGCGCGGCCAGCACGGCGATCCCCCAGAGCAGCTCATAGCGGCCCTGCACGACGCCCGAGAACTCTCCCATCTGCCAGACGCCCAGGTACTGCATGAGGTCCACCGACCAGGCAATCCAGACCACGACCGCGCCAAGGATGCCGGCGTAGATCAAGCCGACAAGGGGCAAGAGCATTGGATCACTGCGGGGAACATGCGCGGCAAGTTTGAGGAACAAAGCGGTGCCCGCCATTGCCGCAAGGGCCGCAACCGCCATCTTGATCCAGAGCGCGGCGCCCGGCGCCCAGAGGGTGATGACCAGCAATCCCAGCATCGCGGCCTCCGGCGTGCCGGACAGGCCGGGCTCGACAAACCGGTTCTGCACCGCCTGCTGAACCACCACCCCGGCCAAGGCCAGCCCGCCCCCCGCAAGGATGGCTGCCGCCGTACGGGGAAAGCGGCTGACCGCGATCAGCCAGCCGGAGCCAAGATCCGATGTCCACAGAGAGGCCGCGCCGATTGACAGGCTGATCGCCACCAATGCGATCAGCGCAGCGCCGCCCCAGATCCAGCGTGTCACGGTTCAGCTTTCACCGTCCGAAAACGCCGCGATCACTTCGTCGAGCGTGATCATCATCGACTGGATGCCGCCGCCCGAGATGTAGAGCGGACCGCTGTCCAGGTAGACGATCTGCCCGGTCTGCGCGGCCTTGGTTCCCGCCACCAGCGGGTTGTCCAGCGTTGCGGCCGCGGCCTCGCCCGATTGGCCGATGGCCGCTCCGCGATCGATGACAAGGATCCAGTCCGGGTTGACCTCGGCGATGAACTCGAAAGAGACCGCCTCGCCGTGGGTTTTCGCAGTTAGATCCGGGAACGCCTCGGGGAGCGACAGAGCCCGGTGCAGCCAGCCAAAGCGCGAGTCGGCGCCATAGGCCGATACCTTGCCGCCATTGGTCAGCACGATCAGCGCATCGCCCTTGCCGGCAATGGTCGCCTCCGCCTCTGCCAGCTTTGCGTCCAGTTCCGATGCCAGCGCCTCGGCCTTGTCCTCGACGCCGAACAGCGCGCCATAGGCGGCCAGCCTTGCCTTGACCTGCCCGACGGCATCACCGCCCCAGATGGTCATGTCGACGGTCGGCGCGACCTTGGACAGCGGCTCGACCTGTGCCGAAGAGCGGCCACCGGCGATGATCACGTCCGGCGCCATGATGGCCAGAGCCTCGAAATCGGGCTCGAAAAGCGATCCGACAACCTTGGCCTGTTCCGCAACATCATCAAGGTAGCTCACGAAATGCGGCGCCGGAATGCCGGCAACCCGAACGCCCAGCGCCTCCAGCGTGTCGATGGCGGGCACGTCAAAGGCGACGACCGTTTCCGGTGCGCCCTCCAGCGCAACAGGGCCGGTGGCGGTCTGGATCGTGACCTGCTCGGCCAGCGCGGGCAGCGGCAAGGTCAGAACGGCGGCAATCGTGGCAAGGGCAGCTGCGCGCATCATGGCATTTCCTATCAATACAGTCAGGATTTCTGCCGGGGTTCTAGACAAGGTCGCAAAGAGGATGCAAGGTCTTTCCGACTGAATTAATCGGGATTGCGAAATGACACTGCATCAAACCGGCCTGTTCGAGACAACCAACGCCAGCAAGTATCTGAAACAACTGTGCAAACACTTCGCGCACAAGGTCGAGGTCGACTACGACGACACCCGGGGACAGGCGCAGTTGCCCTCCGGGCCCTGCCTCCTTCGGGCCTCCGACACCTGCCTGCACATCGAAATTTCCGGCCCTGACGAGGCAGGACTTAAACGCGCGCGTGGCGTCGTGGACAGCCATCTTGAACGGTTCGCCTTTCGCGAGGGGTTCAAGACGATGACCTGGGCGAACACCTGAGCGGCACAGAACGAGCCAAGGCGCGCCGTTAGACCGCTTGCCGCGCCCCTGGACCTGGACGTTACAGGGCGAAGCAGCTGGCGCGCAGCGCCTACAGGATGGGAAAGGCACCAATACCACCGGCGCGCCATTCCCCCGGGTTGTCAGACCGTTGCTCGCCGCACGGCCCTGACCGGTATCAGCCTGCAAGGCATATGTCTGCACGAAGAGGGCGGCGGCCTGCTGCCCGTCCTGCCGCTGCCCAATTCATTGGCGATCATCCGTGCAGCGGGTCAGTGGCCAGCCGGCGATGCCAGGTCGGAACGCAGCTCGACAGGCACATCGGCCAGCCGCCCACCATTGCCCAGGTCCAGCGCGGCCTGCCACACCACCCGCGCACGCAGGCGGGGTGTCTGGCGCAATGGCATGACCGCTCCGGCTTGCAGGGGAACCGACAGCGTCCAGCCTGCATCGGTCAGGTCGCGCCATTCGACGTCAAGATGGATCGCCGCGTGATGCACCAGGCTGCGCAGCGCGCGCGCAGGCAGGGTTGCCCCCTGGGCGATCCCCGCACGGTAGGCCGCTGGCGATACCTGCTGAACGGTGCCCCCGGCCCGCAGCGCACCCACCTGCTGCGCCAGCGCCCGGGCGTGATAGCCCACCTCGGCAATCAGCGCCCGGCGCCGGACACCTCCGCGCAACGAAGGCGCATCCAGGTCGGAATCCGACAGCTCGGCCAGCTTGCGTGCGAAATAGGCCGTACCGCGTCGGGCCAGCAGCAGATCCTCCGCCGGGGCCGAGGCCGCATCATAGCGCGCCCCTGCCCCCTGCCGCGCGCGCAGGGCCTCACGCGCTGCCTGCTCCTCAGCCGTCAGGCTCATTGCCCTTCGACCGCCGTTCGCATGAAGTTCAGACGTTCCATGATCGGCGCATCCGAAAAGCGGAACAGGTCGAACTGCGTTTCCGCCTGCAGCGACCAGGGAACCCAGGACGGGATCACGAACATGTCGCCTTTTTCCAGAGTGTAGGTCTCGCCCCCCATGACGACGGCGCCCCGGCCCTCGAAGACCTGGAACACGGTCGAGCCGACCTCGCGCCGTTCCGGCGTTTCGGCTCCGGCGCGCAAGCGGTGGAACTCGCAGCGGATCGTGGGCATGACGTCGCCGCCGGTGGTCGGGTTGACAAAGCGGATCGCCGCGTGCCCCTGTTCGACCGTTGCGGGCATGCCCTCGTCCTCCAGCAGCAATTGCTGGGTCAGCGCCTGATCGGTGAATTCCCAGCGGTAGGCACCGATGGGCGAGGCGACGGTATCCTGCAGTTGCGACAGCGGCCGCAGGCCCGGGTGGCACCACAGGCGTTCGCTCTGGGAATAATTCGGCGTGGCGTTGTCGGTGACCCGTTCCGAGCCGAACTCGAAGAAACCAACGTCCATCTGCTGGCTGAAGGGAATGTCCAGCCCGTCGATCCAGGCCATCGGCTCGGTCGCGACGTTATGGTGCCCGTGGAACCGCCAACCCGGCGTCAACAGCAGATCGCCGCGCGACATCCGCACCGGGTCACCGTCGACCACGGTCCAGACCCCTTCGCCCTCGACCACGAAGCGAAAGGCATTCTGGGCGTGGCGATGCTCGGGCGCGTTTTCCCCGGGGCACAGGTACTGGATCGCGGCCCAAAGCGTCGGTGAGACATAGGCCCGCCCGCCGAGCCCGGGATTGGCGAGGCCGATGGCGCGACGTTCGCCGCCACGGCCCACGGGCACCAGCTCGCCCGACCTTTCGGCCAGTGGCAGCAGGTCGGCCCAGCGCCAGACATGGGGCACGGCCTTGGGCCTGGGGTGCTGGGGCATCAGGTCGCCGGTCTGCGTCCACAGCGGGTTCAGGTGATTGTCCTTGAACCCCTGGTACAGCGCGCGCAGCTCCGGCGTGTCCTCGGGTTGCATGGCATTGTCCATTTGTCTCCTCCTCAGAAAAGCCTGTCAGGCCGCGTCGGGCTGATTGGGCGGGGCCGCGTCGCGGAAGGCGGGCAGCGCGTCGAGATCCGCGAAGATCCGCGCGATGGTCGGCCAGTCCTCGACCGGGATCGCAAAGCGCCGATTGTTCCAGACCTGCGCATAGAGGCAAAGATCGGCCAGCCCCGGTGTATCGCCATGACAGTACCGGCCGGTCTGCGCATCCTGCAACGCCTCTTCGAGCGCGTCGAAAGTGGTGCAGACCCAGTGCGTGAACCATGCTTTCTGCGCCTCTTCATCGGCGCCGAACTGGTCGCGCAGGCGGAACAGGACCCGCAGGTTGTTCAGCGGGTGGATCTCGCAGGCGATCATGTAGGCAAGGCCGCGCACCCGCGCCCGTCCCAGCGGATCGCCGGGCAATAGCGCGGGGTCGGGATGCGCGTCCTCCAGCCACTCGATGATGGCCAGCGACTGGATCAGGGTGGTTCCGTCCTCCAGTTCCAACGACGGCACCAGGCCTTGCGGGTTCCTGGCCAGGTACTCCGGCGTCTGTGTCTCGCCCTTGCGCAGGACGTAGGCAAGGTAGTCATACTGCAACCCCTTGAGGTTCAAAGCGGCGCGCAGCCGCGTCGACGTCGATGAGCGAAAGAAGTTGTGCAGCTTCAGGCGCATGCCCGGGGGCCGATATGGGTTGTGCAGGTGCCAAGACCCTCGACCTCGACCACGCAGGTGTCACCGGGCCGCAAGGGACCGACGCCGGCGGGTGTGCCGGTCATGATCAGGTCGCCCGGCTTCAGCGCGAAGGACTGCGACAGGATCGAGATCATCTCAGGCACCGACCAGATCAGTTCGCGCAGGTCTGCATCCTGCTTGACCTCGCCGTTGACGGTCAGCTTGATCGCCCCTTTGGAGGGATGACCCACGGCAGAGACGGGATGGATCGGCGCGATGGGGGCCGAATTGTCGAACCCCTTGCCCAGATCCCACGGGCGGCCCTGTTCGCGCGCCTTCAGTTGCAGGTCGCGGCGGGTCAGATCATTGCCGACGCCATAGCCCCAGACTTGATCCAGCGCCCTATCCTCGGGAATGTCCACGCCCCCGGTGCCGATCACGGCCACCAGTTCGGCCTCGAAATGGAAATTGTCGGTCTGCGGCGGATAGGGGATCGTCGCGCCATCCTCGACCACAGCATCGGCGGGTTTCAGGAAGAAGAAGGGCGGATCGCGATCCGGGTCCTTGCCCATCTCGCGCGCATGGGCGGCATAGTTGCGCCCGATGCAGAAGATGCGGCGCACTGGGATGCGGTCGTCGCTGTCGGCAACGGCAACGCTGGGGGTGACGGCAGGTTCAAAGACAAAGCCCATGAAGGTGATCCTTCCTCAAGTCATTCGGCGGCGGCGGGTTTCGCCGCGCCCGTGTCCAGCCCATTCGAGCCGTAGAGCCAGTTCAGCTGCCTGTACCAGTCGTCCGCGCTCATCGAACGCATGACCGAATTGCGCACCGCGGCCTGCGCATCGCCGGGGTGATAGATGTATTCCCCGATCAGGCGCGAGTTCATCTGGACGCGGGCGGTGCGGACCTTGCGCATCTCCTGGTAGCGTTGCAGCGCGTCCTCGGTGTCCTGCCCGAAATGCTCGATGCAATGGGACAGCGCCACGGCGTCCTCCATCGCCATGCAGGCGCCTTGCGCGAAATATTGCAGCATCGGGTGGGCTGCATCGCCCAGAAGGGCCACGCGCCCGTCGACCCAATTGGAAATCGGATCGCGGTCACAAAGCACCCAGAGCTTCCAGTCGTTGCCGTGTTCGATCACCTGCCGCGCCTTGGGATGGACATGTTCGAACCCCTGCGCGACCTCTTCCTTGCTGACAGGTTTGCCCGCAATCGCCTCCTGCACGTCGCGGTGGTAGGTGACGACAAGGTTGAAGACCTTCCAGCCTTTCAACGGGTAATGCACTATATGGCACTTGGGCCCGGCCCAGAGCGTCGCCGCGTTCCAGCGCAGGTCCTCGGGCATCTGTTCCGTCGGAATGACGCTGCGATAGGTGGTGTGCCCGGAAATCCGCGGTTCACCATCGCCGATCATCTGCGACCGGATCGGAGAGCGCAGGCCCTCGGCGCCGATCAGGACACGCCCCTTGATGGGATCGCGCCCGTCCAGCAACAGGGTGACGCTGGTGCCGTCCTGTTCGTAGCCCAGCACCTTGTGATCCGTGCGCAGGTCGATCAGCGGGCTTTCCTCGCAAAATTTCAGCAGGACGCCATGCAGGTCGGCACGGTGCACCACGGCATAGGGGTTGCCGTAGAACTTGCGAAAGGGCTCATCCAGCGGAATTCGGGTGATGTCCTCGGCGGTCTGGGCGTCCATCAGGCGCAGCGCATCGATGTAGACCGCCTTGGACCGCGCCTGATCCCCGACCCCCAGGTAGTCGAAACAGTGAAAGGCGTTCGGGCCGATCTGGATGCCGGCGCCGATTTCGCCAAGTTGCGAGGCCTGCTCGACGACGATGCTGTGCTGTCCCTTGCGGGCCAGCCCGCAAGCCGCCGCAAGGCCGCCGATGCCGCCGCCGGCAATGATGATGGGAAGATCATTCATGGCTCTGGTCCTTTCTCCTCCGCAGGTCCGCCCTTGGCTGGGTGCGCCCCCCTATCATTCCCCGGAATCGGGCATTTGATATGTAGACATATGATTTGCATACTGAGCATTGCACGTCAAGAAAAAGATCCGTACACTTACAAAAATAGGAATGGGCGCCCCGGCGCGCCCAAGGGAACCAGAATGATGGATGCAAGCACACCGGATCGAGAAGACGCGGAGGATGCGTCGCTGGACTCCCTGTCGGGGCATCTGATCCGCCGCTTGCACCAGGCCTCGACCCATGTCTTTCACACCCGGACCCGGGCTGCCGGGCTGGAACTGACACCGGTCCAGTTCGCCGCAATGAAGGCGGTGCATGACGATCCCGGGATCGACCAGGCCACCATCGGCGCGCGTATCGCCTACGATCGCGCCACAAT
This sequence comes from Mameliella sp. MMSF_3455, assembly GCF_030733205.1. Classification (GTDB taxonomy): domain Bacteria; phylum Pseudomonadota; class Alphaproteobacteria; order Rhodobacterales; family Rhodobacteraceae; genus Antarctobacter. The sequence continues at coordinate 76,798 of NZ_JASHJL010000017.1, read as the reverse complement.
CGGCGGCGTCATCGACCGGCTCGAACAGAAAGGCTGGGTCAGGCGGCAGGTGTCCCGGCGGGACCGCCGCGCCCGTGAAGTGACATTGACACCAGAGGGGGCGGGTTTGTTCCGCCGCGCGCTGCCCGTAGTCACTGCATTGCAGACCGAAATCCTGCCCGGCCTCACCGAAGCCGAGCACCGCGTCTTCCTGGAACTGGCCCGGAAGGCCGCGCCAGAGGACTGACCCGCCGTGCGCCGGACACCCGCCGATCATTCGCGGTCTTTTTTACCGGGACGTCATCCAGATTAACGCCTCATTAAGGGGAAAATGTCATTTTGATGAAAAAAATCGAGCGGTAAGGAAGCAAAATATGTACCCCAAAGATCTCATCGAACGCGCAATCCAGTCGGCCACCAATTGCGAGGCGCAAGGCTTTTACGAGACAGCGAAATCCCTGCGCGCACTGGCGCAGGAACTGCGCGCCTCGGCCCTGCCCCTGGCCGCGGCGCACGGCTTTGCCGAAGCGCAGGCGCCCGCCCCGATCCATACGTTTTAACCCGGTCTTCACCTGGACCGGCCAGCGTTGAAGGGCTGAACCCGGGGGCGTATATGGACGATCTCTATGATGAAGTCATGGCCCTGCTGCATGACGCCGGAGCCTTTGCCGATTGGCAACAGGATGACGCGATCCTGCGCAGGGCCGAACAGGTGCGCCGGGTGGCCCGGTCGGAACTGACCGGGCGCCTCATCTTCGCGGACAGGCGCAACCTGCGCCGGGAGGGGCCGGATGCGAAGGCCTGAGGCTGGCAACTGACAGGCGCTTGGCCCCTTCCTAGTCCACCCCTTCGATCGCAAACAATTGCAGCGCGCGTCGGCTGCCCCGGCCGATGTCTCCATCTATGGGGCCGGTGTAAAACTCCCCGGCCTTGAGCTGGCGCTGCATCTCCTTGCGGAACTCTAGGTCAAAGGCCAGCGCCCGCCCGTCGACCAGCAACAGCCGCGCATCCTCGTCCCCTTCGCGCAGTCGACCCAGCAGGACCTGAACCTGTTCCGCCAGCGGCAGATCCGCAGGCACGAAATCGGGCAACCCCTCCCGCAGCACCTGGCGAGCGGGCAGAAAGGTGCCGTCGGGCAGACGCACCGCGGCGCGGTCCAGCATGGCCGGGTCGGACAGGAAAAGCGTTGCGCCAACCTGCGCCGCCGTCCCGTCGGGATAGACCGCCAGCCGCGCCTTGACCTGGCCATCGATCATGTCCCAAAGCACCACGCCCCCCGGTGCCAGAGCGGCTGCAATCCGCAAGCCGTCAGGGGTGAAATCCAGTGCCCGAACCTCGGCGCCGCCCGTCTCCAGCCGCCAGAGGAAACGCCCTACCGACATGTCCCACAACAGGACCTCAGGGCTGCCTTCCGCTGCCACGGCGACGAAGCGCCCGTCCGGGCTGACGGCCATCGCGCGCGGAGGGCTGTCCAGCTGGCCAAAGCGGCGGACCAAGCTGCCGTCCTCGACGTTCCACAGGGCAAGCATCCAGGGCGCCGCGACACTCCGCCCCTGCACCACCGCCACCACCTCTTGTGATGCGCCGCGAAAGCCCAGTGGACCGACCCGGGCAAACGGCATCTGAAAGAGCTGACCACGTTCACCCGTGCCCGGGTCGATCAGGGCGATCTCCGGTTTCGGCGTATTTCGCGCCACGGCCAGAACCTGACCATCGCGTGAGAAAGACACATGTTCCCCCGCGATCTCCAGCAACACCGCGCCGTTGGCCGCGTCCAGCAAGGTGAGCCGGTTCCGCGCATCGCTCCGCGCCAGATAGGCGCCCGTCGGATCAAACCGCAAAGCGTGGACATCTCCGGGCAGGTCAACAGTCCGGGTCTCGCCGCCGAAATCCACCAACTGAAGGGGCTGGCCGTTCGGACCTTCCGCGGCCAGCCCGGCCCCATTCGGTTGCCACGCCGAGGCCGCGGGCCCCTGATCCTCGTCCGCACGAAAGGTGACCTGCCCGTCCTCCCAGGCCCAGACCTGCAGCGGCACACCTTCAGATCCGCCCAGCGCCAGGCGCGTGCTGTCGGGACTGAAGGCCAGTGTCGTGATCGCGTCGGCCTGGTGCGGCGTCTGGCGCAGGAACTGCCCCGTTACCAGGTCTGCAAGCACCGCAGCGGGCTGCGGTTTGGCCACATGGCCGAACAGCCGGGCGCCGCCGGGCTCAAGGACCGCGAGGCCAAACCGCCGACCGGCGAGCCTGTTCCGAACAGTGCCCTCCGGCCCGTAAATCCGAACCTCGCCGCTGACGCGATCCTGCATGGCAAGCCCATCCGGGCCGACCGGTCCCAACAGGGTCGCCCCGCCTGCGCCACCGATCCGTCCGGCCACCTGACCGCTGGAGACGTTCCAACGATACCCACGCCCCTTGGGAGTCCCCCCCACCAGATCGCCGTCGGGAAGGAAAGTCAGCCTGTCGACGGGCATCGCGGTCTGCATTCGCTGCAAGACCGCGCCATCCGTGACCTTGTGCAGACTGACAGTCTCCGCCCCCGCCAGGGCCAGTATGTCCCCCTCTGCGTTGAAGGTCACCGCCCCGACAGGCCCCTCCCCTGCCGTCGTGGTCCACAGGAGCGCCCCATCCGATACCTGCCAGAGCGAGACCGCATCGCCTTGGGCCAAGGCCAGACGCGCGCCATCCGCGGACAGCGCCATGTGCGTGACTTCGCCGGAGCCTTCGGAAGGAAAGCGCCCCGTGACCTCCATCAGCGGCAGGTCCTGGACCTCGATCTCACCGTCCCGCGCCAAGGCGAGACGCCCGCCATCCCGGCTGAGTGCAAGCGCCCGGACACCCTTCGGCAGGAATCGTCGGGCCAGCAAAGCACCATCCTCCAACCGCCAGAGGGAGAGTGCGGAGTGCCCCGCACCGATGTCTGTGAGTGTTGCGGCAATCCCCTGACCGGCGGCCAACAGGCCCCCGGAACCGTCCAGATCGCCCAGCGGTCCGGTCAACAGTTCGACCCCGGTTCCCGGCGGCAGATAGGGTAGCGCAACACCGAAGACCGCCGGACCATCCGGTCCGAGTCCCACCGGGAAAACATCGACCGGGTCTTCGCGTGCTTCGTCAGGCTCCACGCTCTCGACATCGGGGGGCTTGGCCGGATCCGGGAGAGGCGTGGGTTCTGCGGCTTCGGCAGCTACAACAGGCTTGGGACCCGCAGCGGTCCCGGATCCGCAGCGCAGGGCGGCCCGGCCATCACAGTCCTCTCCCGCGGCCACCGCGCGCAGGAAACCGGAGGCGTCCAGCATGGCGGCGGTCGTGACGCCGCGCCCGCCGGTCGCACGCGGCTCTTCCTGCAGGTGCAGGCCGATCATCCGCCCATCGCCGTCCAGAACGGGCGACCCGGCGTGTCCGGAAAAGGTCGCGCAACCATACGTCAGCCGACCGCCCTCGGTGACGGCCCCACGCAGGGCACAGCCCTCGCGGACCACCTGTTTCGACATTCCGAAGGGGTGGCCAAGGATTGTCAGCGGCATCCCTTCCGTCGGAACCGGCGGATCGAGCCCAAGCATGGCGCCCCGTGCCCCCGGACGCCCATCCGCCCGCAGCACCGCAAACCCCAGATCCGCATCTGCCTCCAGGGGCTGGGGATCAAGCGCGACCCGCTGCCCCTGCTCCTCAACCCGAGGCGCGTCAAAGCCGGTGACGAAATCCACCCCCGTGATCCGCTTTGGCCCCCGCGCGGCAAGGTCCGGCTCGGCCAGAACGCCCGGCACACATCGAAAGGCCGTCAGCACCAGGTTCTCGGCAATCAGGACACCCGTGCAGGCCACGACCGCCGGCCCGGCCTCGGTCTCGACCGCCACCCGGACCTGCCCCACGGCCCGCCCGGCGCGACGGATTACGGTGGGCGCCGTGTAGCGGAGGATCGGCTTGGCGCCGCTGGCCTCGATCCGATCACGGTCCCGTTCGGGCACCTGCATGACCAGACGATCGAAGTCCGCCCCGTCGAACAGCGGCAACCCCTGCGCCAAAGCGGCGCCACAAAGTCCGACCGCCCCTGCAAAAACCAGACCCGCACCCCGAATCCGCCGGAGTCGCGACATGCGCCTGCTCCTCTCGATGCCCTGAACCAAACACTTTGGTCAGGACGGTAGAGGAAAGCGCGGGGTCGGTCGACCCGCCGTGTCAGCGGCTCAGGAGGGTGCGGTCGCCAATGGCTTTCTCCAATCGGCCATGCGGTTGCGCAGAAAATACTCCCCGACAAAGCTGTGGATCAGGATCGCCGTTCACAGGAACCGCGCCAGAACCTGGCGCGGCAGTATCTCATGATGCGCGCAGGGGCACTGATCTCGGACCGGGCCACCAGGACCTAATGCGCCACGCGGTCCGGATGGGCGGCGGCAAAGGCAGGATGATCGGACAGCGCCGCCTCGACCCGCCGGATCTTTGGCAGATCATCGAGGGGAACCCCCCAGCGATGTGCGTTGTAGAGTTGCGGGATCAGACAGACGTCGGCCAGCGTGAGGTCCTGGCCCAAGCATGTACCCCCTCCGTCCAGCATTTCTTCCACCGCGGCCAGCCCCGGACCGATGAAGGCCTGCATCCAGCTTTCCATCGTGATCCCGCCATTGGATCGGGCCACCGCATGTTTCGCCACGCGCAGGTTGCAGACCGCGTGAATCTCCATCGCGATAGCCTGCGCCAGCCCGCGCACCCTTGCCCGCGCGCCCGCGTCTTCGGGCAAGAGGCCCAAACCCCGTGTCTCGTCGAGATACTCGAGGATGGACAGCGATTGCGTCAGCCTAAGTCCGTCGATTTCCAGTACCGGCACCAGTCCTTGCGGGTTCCGCTCTAGGTGCTCATCCGCGCGCTGCGCCCCTTCGACCAGGTCAACCGGCAGGCTCTCCCACTCCAGCCCGGCAAGGCCCAGCGCGATGCGCACGCGGTAGCTGGCCGTCGAGCGCCAGTAATCGAACAGTCGGATCATGGGAAACCTCCCTCAAGGGATCGGGGACCACGGCAAGGCTCTGCCGGATTGGTATCATTCGCAACGATTAACTTGACATCATTGCAGATGCAACAAATATTGGCGGCAAGACCGAATCCGGCTCTCACCGCACCAGGGAGGTACGACATGACCCGCCACGAACTGCCGCAAGGCATGATCCGCGCCACCGGCACGACCGGCACGCATGACGGCTACATGCCCGGCTGGGCCAACGATTTCGAGACAGAGGCCCTGCCCGACGCGCTGCCGCAGGGCATGAACAGCCCGCAGAAATGCAACTATGGCCTCTACGGTGAACAGCTGTCCGGCACGGCCTTTACCGCAAATCCGCCAGAGCGGACCTGGACCTATCGCATCCGCCCCTCGGTCAAGCATTCGGCCCGCTACACCAAGATCGACCTGCCCTACTGGAAGAGCGCGCCGAACGTCGATCCGGATGTCATCAGCCTGGGCCAATACCGCTGGGACCCGGTGCCGACGCAGGACGGGCTGACATGGCTGACCGGCATGCGCACCATGACCACCGCCGGCGACGTGAACACGCAGGTCGGCATGGCCAGTCATATCTACCTCGTCACCGAGTCGATGCAGGATGCCTATTTCTTCTCCGCCGACAGCGAGCTTCTGGTGGTGCCGCAGGAAGGCAAGCTGCGCTTTGCCACCGAACTGGGCGTGATCGACATAGAGCCCAAGGAAATCGCCATCATCCCGCGCGGGCTCGTCTACCGTGTCGAAGTGCTCGAAGGTCCCTGCCGCGGCTTCGTCTGCGAAAACTACGGCCAGAAGTTCGAGCTGCCGGGCCGCGGGCCGATCGGCGCCAACTGCCTGGCCAACCCGCGCGACTTCAAGGCGCCCGTGGCGGCCTTCGAAGACCGCGAGGTGCCCTCGACCCTGACCGTCAAGTGGTGCGGCCAGTTCCACGAGACCAAGATCCCGCAAAGCCCGCTGGACGTGGTCGCCTGGCACGGCAACTACGCGCCCTACAAGTACGACCTGCGCACCTATTGCCCTGTCGGCGCGATCCTCTTCGACCACCCCGACCCCTCGATCTTTACCGTTCTGACCGCGCCTTCGGGCGTGCCGGGGACCGCGAACATCGACTTCGTGCTGTTCCGCGAGCGCTGGATGGTGGCGGAAAACACCTTCCGCCCGCCCTGGTACCACAAGAACATCATGTCCGAGCTGATGGGCAACATCTACGGCCAGTACGACGCCAAGCCGCAGGGTTTTGTCCCCGGTGGCATGAGCCTGCACAACATGATGCTGCCCCACGGTCCGGACCGGAACGCATTCGAAGGCGCCTCGAATTCCAACCTCGGGCCCGAGAAACTAGACAACACCATGTCCTTCATGTTCGAAACCCGCTTTCCGCAGCACCTGACCCAGTTCGCCGGGAAAGAGGCGCCGCTGCAGGACGATTACATCGACTGCTGGGACAGCCTGGAAAAGAAATTCGACGGCACTCCGGGTAAAAAGTAAGGGGGGTATCTGCCCCCAGCCCTGCAACACAAGCCGCGACACCAGCGCAAGGTCGGGCTTGCCCCGCCACACCTCGAACGAACAGGACACCATATGCCCCTGAAACGCTCCTGGGTGGAGTCAGCCAACTCCCCCGACACGGATTTCCCGCTCAACAACCTGCCCTGCGGCAGTTTCCGCGCGGCGGACGGCGAGGCCCATTGCGGTATCGCCATCGGCGAGAAGATCCTCGACGTCACCGCGCTGGAGGCCGAGGGCCTGCTCTCGCTGGATGCCGAGGAGGAGGTCTTCTTCTTCGGTGACTGGACCGAGTTCATGGCGCTGGGCCCCGCCGCCTGGGCTGCCTTCCGCGAAACCGTGACCGAAATGCTGGCCGAGGGTGCGCCGGATGCTGGAGGGCTGGCAGCCTTCCTTGTCCCGCAAGCGGGGGCCGAGATGCTGATGCCCTTCGCGGTCAGCGAATATACCGATTTCTACGCCTCGAAGAACCACGCCACAAATGTCGGGACCATGTTCCGAGGGGCGGAAAACGCGCTGCCGCCGAACTGGTTGTCGATCCCCATCGGCTACAACGGGCGGGCGTCCTCGGTCGTGGTGTCCGGCACCGATGTGCGGCGGCCCTGGGGTCAGCTCAAGGCACCGGATGCCGAGTTGCCGGTCTTTGCGCCCTGCAAACGGTTTGACCTGGAGCTGGAGATGGGCGCCATCGTGGGCCAGGACTCCGAAGGGCCGGTGACGGTGGGCGAAGCCGACGAGATGATCTTTGGCTATGTCCTGCTGAACGACTGGTCGGCCCGCGACATCCAGGCCTGGGAATATCAGCCGCTCGGCCCCTTCCAGGCCAAGGCGACGGCCACCACGATCAGTCCCTGGATCGTACCCAAGGCGGCGCTGGAGCCGTTCCGCACCTCGACCCCCGAGCGTGAGCGCGAGTTGCTGCCCTACCTGCGTGAACCCGGCCCGATGCTCTATGACATCCAGCTGGAAGTGGGCCTTGCGCCCGAAGGCAAACCCGAGACGGTCATCGCGCGGACCAACTATCGCGAGATGTATTACTCTTCGGCGCAGCAACTGGCCCATCACACGACCTCCGGCTGCCCCATGTCCGTGGGTGATCTGCTGGGGTCCGGCACGATTTCCGGCCCGGACAAGGACGCGCGCGGCGCGCTGCTGGAACTGGCCTGGGGCGGCAAGGAGCCGATCACGCTGGAGACCGGCGAAACACGCAGCTTCCTTGAAGATGGCGACACGCTGACCCTGCGCGGCGCGGCCCTGGGGGACGGCTATCGCATCGGGTTCGGGGAATGCACCGGCAAGGTGCTGCCGGCGCTCGACGATCCTTACCAGGGCCGGGGCTGATGTCAGCCGCCCTGCTGCCACTGGAGCACCGCCTCGGTGGGCCAGAACAGCATCAGGATGTTCAGGGCCAGACCATCGCGGATCAACGCGATGGTCAGCACCTCGAACCCCAGCGCCACCAGAACGCTGGCCCAGATCGGGATCCATCGGGCAAGGTAGAACCCCACGACCATCGCGATCACGTCGAAGACCGAGTTGATGATGCTGTCGCCGTTGTAATCCAGGGACACCGTCACCGCGCGATAGCGTTCGATCACCATCGGCGTGTTTTCGAGGATCTCCCAGCCCGCCTCGACCACCAGCGCGATCCCCAGCCGCAGGTTCAGGCTGAGACGGCGGGCGACCAGTGCCAAGACACCGTAGAAGATCAGACCGTGGATCAGGTGGCTGGGCGAGTAGAGATCGAAGAGGTGCTGGCTGCCCTCGCGCGGCGCGGCGTCCGGCCCTGTCCAGAGGGACACATACCCGCAGGGACAGATCGGATCGCGCCCCATCAGGAACAGCGTGGCCGCCATGAGGGTGGTCACGAAAAGAAATATCAGGACGGGTCGCTGGGCGTTGCTCATGACCCGAGATGGAATCACAAAGACGCAAGTGCGTCCAGAGACATGAGAGGGAACCAATGACCAAAGCCTTTGCATCCGCCGGAGACATGGAAGAGAAGAATACCTCGTTCACCCAGGTTGGCGAGGGGCTCTACGCCTTTACCGCCGAGGGCGATCCCAACACCGGCGTCATCATCGGGGACGACAGCGTGATGATCGTCGAGGCGCAGGCCACGCCGCGCCTGGCCCGCAAGGTGATCGAACACGTCCGCGAAGTCACCGACAAGCCGATTTCCCACCTCGTGCTGACCCATTACCACGCGGTCCGCGTTCTGGGCGCCTCGGCCTATGGTGCGCGGGAAATCATCATGTCCGACGTGGCCCGCTCGATGGTGGCCGAACGCGGGCAGGAGGACTGGGACAGCGAGTTCGACCGCTTCCCCCGCCTGTTCCAGGGGCACGAGGAAATCCCCGGCCTGACCTGGCCCACCACCACCTTCTCGGACTCGATGACCGTCTACCTCGGAAACCGCCGTGTGGACATCATGCACCTTGGCCGCGCGCATACCGCCGGTGACGCGGTGATCTGGGTGCCCGACCAAGAGGTCATGTTCACCGGCGACATCGTCGAATACCACTCGGCCTGCTACTGCGGCGATGGCCATTTCAACGACTGGGGCGAAACGCTCGCCAATATCGCCGCGTTCGAGCCGCAGGCGATTGCGCCGGGCCGGGGCGACGCGCTGGTCGGACCGGAGATGGTCGCCAAGGCCATCGCAGCGACCGAGGATTTCGTCCGTTCGACCTACAAGCCGGTGGAAAAGGTCGTGGGCCGGGGCGGTTCGCTGAAAGAGGCCTGGGACGCGGTGCGCGCCGAATGCGACCCCAAGTTCAAGGACTACGCGATCTACGAACACTGCCTGCCGTTCAACGTTGCCCGCGCCTACGACGAGGCCCGCGGCATCGACACGCCCCGTGTCTGGACGGCGGAACGCGACAAGGAAATGTGGAGCGCGCTGCAAGGCTGAGCGGCGACGGGCGTGCATGGCGCGCCCGTCTGCCACCCCATGCGTTGGATGGGTCATTGACCCATCTGCCCGTCGGACAAGGAGGAACCGACATGATCCACGACCGCTATCAACTCGCCTTCAAGCTCTACCCCTACGAACGCTCCACCGACCAGGACGCGGCAACGCCGGTCCGTCATCCGGTGGTGGTCATGGGCGGCGGCCCCATCGGGGTCGCGACGGCGCTGGACCTTGGCCTGCAGGGCATCCCGGTTGTCGTTCTTGACGATCACGAGGGCATCGGACAGGGCAGCCGCGCCATCTGTTTCGCCAAGCGCAGCCTGGAAATCGCCGACCGCTACGGCTGTGGTCAGCCGATGCTGGACAAGGGCGTGGTCTGGAACCTCGGCAAGGTCTTTCACGATGACCGCAAGGTGTTCGAGTTCAACCTCCTGCCAGAGGAAGGCCACAAGTTCCCGGCCTTCATCAACCTGCAACAGCCCTATTTCGAGCGCTTCATCGTCGAACGTGTCCGCGAGGCGCAGGCCGCCGGTGCACCGATCGAGCTGCGCGGCAAGAACCGGGTCGACAATGTCACCGTGCACGACGATCACGTCACGCTGGAGATCACCACCCCCGACGGTCCCTATACCATCGAGGCCGACTGGCTGATCGGTTGCGACGGCGCCTCCTCGCCCCTGCGCGGCATGATGGGGCTGGATTTCGAGGGCCGTGTCTTCGAGGACAGTTTCCTGATCGCCGACATCAAGATGGTGAACGATGATTTCCCGACCGAACGCTGGTTCTGGTTCGAACCATACTTCAAGTCCGGTGCCTCCACCCTCTTGCACAAGCAGCCCGATGGCGTCTGGCGGGTCGATTTCCAGATCGGCTGGGACGTGGATCGCAAGAAGGAGTTGCAAGAAGAAAACGTGCGCGCCCGGCTGGACGCCATGCTGGGCGATGTCGAATACGAGATCGTCTGGACCTCGATCTATACCTTCCAGTGCCGGCGGATGAAGAAATTCCGGCATGGGCGGGTGATCTTTGCCGGGGACGCGGCGCACCAGGTCTCGCCCTTCGGCGCGCGTGGCGCCAACAGCGGCATGCAGGACGTGGACAATCTCGGCTGGAAGCTGGGCATGGTCATCGACGGCAAGGCGCCCGACAGCCTGCTGGACAGCTACGACTGGGAACGCATCCACGGCGCCGATGAAAACATCCTGAATTCCACCCGATCCACCGATTTCATCACCCCCAAGTCCAAGGTCAGCCACATGTTCCGCAACGCGGTGCTGGACCTGGCGGAACAATATGAATTCGCCCGGCCGCTGGTGAACTCGGGCCGCCTGTCAGTGCCCTGCGTCTACGATGGCGGGCCGCTGAACGGGCCGGACGCCCTGCCCGGTGGCCCCGCCCGGACCAGGGTTGGCAGCCCCTGCCCCGATGCGCCGCTCAAGGGCGGGTTCCTGCTGGACCACCTCGGCGGGACCTTCACCCTGCTGACCATCGACGCCGAAGCGCCAGATGCGCTGGAAGAGGCTGGCGTGCCTGTAACCCGCCTCGCCCTCTCGGCCAGTGATGACGCCAGCGGCGCGCTGGCGGAGCGTTACCTGGGAGAGGCCAAGTCGGGCGTCTACCTGATCCGCCCCGATCAGCATGTCGCCACGCGCTGGGAAAACTTCGACGAAACCGCCACCGGCGCCGCCCTGCGCCGCGCCATCGGACTGGAGTGAGACATGGCCGATCTGACCCTGACCCCGAACCTCGACCGTCCCGACGATTTCTATGCCGCGCTGATCGCCGCGCATGACGGGCTGTCGGATGACGAAAGCGCGGCGCTGAATGCCCGCCTGATCCTGATCCTGGCCAACCAGATCGGAAACATCGACGTTCTGAACGCGGCCTTGCAAGCCGCCGCAAAGCCCGCGGAAGAGGCCACCGCATGACCGGCGCGGCGGCAGATCGGCAGAGCGCGGCGGCAGACGCCGTGCCCGTCCCGGGAACGGAGTTGGAGGGCTTTTTCCCCTATCGCCTCGCGGTCGCCGCCGAAGGGTTCTCTCGGAACCTGGTCGAGGTCTACGGACGCCGGTTCGGCCTCAGCCGCGAGGAATGGCGGCTCTTGTACCTCCTGGCCGGTGAGGACCAGGTGACATCGCTGGAGCTTGGCCGCCGCTCGACGCTCGACAAGGTCCAGGTCAGCCGCGCCTCGCAACGGCTGGAGGACAAGGGGTTGATCACCCGCGCCGTCGCGCCGGACGACCGGCGCCTGCGCCTTTACGCCTGCACCGAACAGGGCCGCGCGCTGTTCGACGAGGTGCTGCCCCAGGTCGAGGCACGCTCGGACGATATCCTGCGCGCCATGTCCACCGAGGACCGGGCCGCGCTGGAACGGGGGCTTGCGGCCTTGGCAGAGGCGATGGCGGCCCGCCCCCTTCACACGTCCTGAAGGGCGGGCTTTCCACCGGGTTCGTTCAACGTCGCCACCTGGTCGCGAATCTCAAGAAATGCGGACTCAACCTCGGCGGCAGGGCCAAGGACATTTTGGGGAACAGGCGGTCCAGTCCAACGACTCGACCGAGATGAGCATATGGGACGACGAGGTGCCCGCCCGGTGCATGGCCGAGAAAATCAGCGGCATCAACCCCATCAGCGGGCTGAATCGGCGTCAACCTGGCCAGGGTCCCGCCGGAGGAGCAAAGGGCGGACGCCCTCCCCCGATGCGGTCGCGCGCCTCTTCAGTACGGGTTCTTCGCCGCGCGATCGGCGGACAAGGATTGGTGGCGCCGTTCGACCAGCAGTTCGATGGCATCGGCCAGGTGCTCACGGTCGATGTGGTGGTCGCCGCGCGCCACGCGGATGCGGTGCGCCTCGATCATCACGTCGGCATGGCGGCAGCCCTCGGGCGGCTCGAACCGGTAGCTGGCCAGTTCGATCAGAAGGCCCATCGGATCGGTGAAATAGATCGAGTCCATGAACCCGCGATCCTTGGGGCCGGAATGCTTGATCCCTCGCGCCTCCAACCGCTTCGCCGCCTGCCAGAAGCTCGCCTGGCTGACATTGAAGGCGAGGTGATGCACGCAGCCCGGTTCGGTCGGCGTGCGTGCCGGATCGGGGGTGCGGCTCTCGTTGGTGAAGATGGTGATCAGCCGCCCGTCGCCCGGGTCGAAATAGAGGTGCCCCTCGTCCGGGTCGTCGAGGTTCGGCTGGTCAAAGATGAAAGGCATGCCCAGAACGCCCTCCCAGAAATCGATGGACGTCTGCCTGTCGGCGCCGGTCAGGGTGATGTGATGGACACCCTGCGTCTGGATCTTGCGGATCTCGTCTGGTTGGCTCATGTTTCCTCCCCGCTCTGGACCACCGGGCCGCAAATGCGGCCCCGCTTGATCCAAGGATGGGGCAAGAGGCGCCGGTTTCAAACCCTCAACCGGCGCACCAAGTCTGTGCGGGGCCTCAGCCCTTGCCCGCCTTCAGCGCCGCCTCGCGCATCTGCGTCAGGCTGACCCGCGGGGTCAGCGCCTCGGGGGAGATGTTCAGATCCAGCACCGCGCCCGACGGCGAGGCAAGCGCCCGGTCGAAGGCAGCCGCGAAATCCTCGGTCCTTTCGACCCGTTCGCCATGAAAACCGTAGGCCCGCGCCAATGCGCTGAAATCCGGGTTCACAGCCATGTCCGTCCCCGACACCCGGGTGGGATAGTGACGTTCCTGGTGGGCGCGGATCGTTCCGTAGATCCCGTTGTTAAGGATCAGGATGATGGGCTGCGCGCCGTATTGGGTGGCGGTGGCCAGTTCCTGGCAATTCATCTGGAAGTCGCCATCACCCGCGAAACACACAACCGTGCGCGCGGGATCGTTCAGCTTGGCGGCAATGGCCGCCGGAACGCCATAGCCCATCGCCCCCGACTGCGGCGCCAACAGGCGCGCGTCAGGCCCGAACTTGTAGAACTTGTTCGGCCAGACCGCGAAGTTCCCTGCGCCGTTGGTCAGGATCGCATCGTCTGGCAACAGATCGCGCAGGTGCGCGCTGACCTTGCCCATGTCCACCGGGCTGGGCAGATCGCCCAGCTCGAAACCGGCCTCCCATGTGGCGCGGGCATCGGACCGCCAGTCGGCCCAGTCGCCGCTCACCGGCGCCTCCGCCAGCGCCTCGGCAAAGGCGTTGGGGCCGCAGTGAATACCCAGTTCGGGCTGGTAGACCTTGCCCAGTTCCAGGTCGGACCCGTGCACATGGATCAACCGCTGATGCGGCACCGGCACCTCGAGCAGGGTCCAGGCATCGGTGGAATTCTCGCCGAAACGGTTGTTCACCGCCAGGATCACGTCCGCCTCGGTGATCAGCTTGCGCACGCCCGGCGTCATGCCCACCCCGGCCTCACCGCAGAAACAGCGAGAGAAATTGTCGAACATGTCCTGGTAGCGGAAGACCGAGACCACCGGAATGTCCGAGCCTTCCGCAAATCTCTGCAGGGCCTCCGAGCCCGAACGCGTCCAGTTGCAGCCGCCATACAGGATCAGCGGCCGCTTTGCCTCGGCCAGGATCGCCCGCGCCTTCTGCACGGTCTGCGGCGCGGGCATCGGTTCGGGATATTCGGCAGGACCGGCCAGCGGCGCGGCCTCTGTCCGGCTGCTCAACATGTCCTCGGGCAATGCGATGACGACGGGGCCGGGCCGCCCGGTCGTGGCGGTCTTCCAGGCCCGGGCGAGGATCTCGGGGATGCGGTCGACATTGTCGATCTCGACCGCCCATTTGACCATCGTGCCGTAGACCGCACGGTAATCCACCTCCTGGAAGGCCTCGCGCCCGCGCATGTCGGTGCCGATCTGGCCCACGAGCATGATCATTGGCGAGCTGTCCTGCATCGCGGTGTGCACCCCGATCGAGGCATTGGTGGCGCCCGGCCCGCGCGTGACCATGCAGATGCCGGGCTGACCGGTCAGCTTGCCCCAGGCGGCAGCCATAAAGGCGGCGCCGCCCTCGTTTCGGCAATTGACGAAGTCCAGCCTGCCTGCCGTATCATGCAGCCCGTCCAGCACCGCCAGATAGCTTTCGCCCGGAACACCGAAAGCCCGCGTCGCGCCCAGCGCCACCAGGCTGTCCACCAGCAATTGTCCGCCATGTCGTGTCATCGTCCATCCCTCTTTCGCGGCGCTTGCGCCCCTGCCGAGGCGACACCCGTCTAGGTGCACACACCTCTAGAACCGGCCCCGGATGTCAATGGCCTGCGACTTTGGTCGGTGCTCCGTCGGCGCGCGCGGCGGGGAAAACGGGTGATCCGCCGCCCCCGCATTGCTAGACTGCCCGGCAATCCTGGGGAGGAGAACCATGAGCGATCTGGAGCATGTGACGGAAATCGACAGGGTCTTGCGCGGTCAGGAAACGGGACGCGACGCGCTGGTGGCCGACAGTTGGCGCCGCTGCATCGAAACCTATGGCATGGACCCGACCCGGCCCGATCCGGCCCATATCGTGCCCGCGTCGCAACTGCGCGAACACCGCGAACAGGCCGAGCGGCTAGTGGCCACGGCGCGGTCAGGACTGCGGGCGCTGTTCCGGCAGGTGGCCGGACAGAACTACGTACTTCTGCTGGCCGACGCCAAGGGTGTCTGCGTCGACTTCTTTGGCGATCCCAGGTTCGAGGACGACCTGCGCCGGGCCGGGCTGACGCTGGGCTCGGACTGGTCCGAGGACCTGGCCGGCACCTGCGGTGTGGGGTCATGCATCGTGACGGGCGAGGCGGTGACCATTCACCAGGGCGATCACTTTGGCCTGGCGCATACGCCGCTGTCCTGTACCTCGGCCCCGATCTACGACACCTGCGGACAACTGACGGCAGTATTGGATATCTCCCTTCTGCGCTCGCCCAGCCCGAAATCCAGCCAGAACCTTGCAATGAACCTTGTCCGGGCCTCTGCCCGGCGGATCGAGATGGCAAACCTGATGGCCATGACGCGCAGCGACTGGGTGCTGCGGTTCTCCACCTCGCCCGAGTTTCTGGAGGTCGATCCCGAAGCCGCCGTGGCGCTCGACGGGTCGGGGCGCATCGTCGGCATGACGCATGGCGCGCAGGCCTGCCTTGCGCCCGAGGGCACGGACAGCCTGATCGGTCAGCGCATCGACAGTCTGCTGCACCTTGGCGTCGACGATCTGCCGGACTTGATGCGCGGGCGCCCGACAGAGGACCGGGTGCTGCACCTGCGCGACGGGCGCGGGCTGTTCGGCCATGCCATCGCGCCGCAGACCGTGCGCCGCCCAATGCGCAACGCACCACCGCAGACGCCGGAATGTTTTGCCGGTCTGGCCGGACAGGACCCGGCGATGCAGGCGCTTCTGCAAAAGGCCGCCCGGCTGGCATCAGGCAAGATGCCGGTGCTGCTTTTGGGCGAAACCGGCACGGGCAAGGAAACGCTGGCGCGCGCCATCCATGTCGCCGGAGGACCGCCGCGCGGCTTCCACGCCCTGCGCTGCGCCGGGTTGCGTCCCGAAACCGTTGTTGCTCTCGAAGAGGCCAAGGCCGGGACGCTGTTCCTGAAAGGCGTCGAGGACCTGGACGAAGCGGCGCAGGGCGCTCTGCTGACGCTTCTGGACCGGCGCGAGGACCTGCGCGTGATCGCCTCTGCCCGCGACCGGCAGGTGACCGTCCCCGGCGCGACCGGTCTGCGCGAGGATCTGCATTTCCGAACCGTTGGCGCCGTACTGGATCTGCCGCCCCTGCGCCTGCGCAGCGACGTGGATTGGCTGATCGAGCGGCTCTTGCGACGGCGCACCGCGGGAGAGCTGCAGCTTTCGCCGGCGGCCCGCGCGGAACTGGCCGGACGCGACTGGCCGGGCAATATCCGTGAACTGCAGTCGACGCTGGATACGGCGGTCTCGCTCTGCGACGGGGAGGTCGTGGATCTGCCGGACCTGCCCGCCCGGATCACGCCGCCGACGCCCGAAGATGACCTCGAAGCGATTCTGGATGCCTGTGGCTGGAACATGGCTCGGGCAGCCCGGCGCATGGGCGTGAACCGCTCGACCGTGCTGCGCCGTGTGCGAAAGTCGGGATTGACGCCGCCGGCATGATGGCCGGTTGCAACGGTGGTGTTGCGCGACGTTGCGCGCGCAACGGGCCGGGCTGAAATTTCATCCACGAGGCCGCAATCCCCGCCCCGACGCTGGATCGGATCGACGGGTTTCGCCCAGACTGCCGCCATCCAAGTTTGGGCAATGGGAGGAAATCATGCTCGACACGACATTGACGGACCAGACGCAGGCAATGCTGGACGCGTTCGGCGCCGCGCTGGAGAATGGCGATATCGAGGCCGCGACGGCGCTGTTCCAGGACGACTGCTACTGGCGTGACCTGGTCAGCTTTACCTGGAACCTCAAGACGGTCGAGGGCAAGGACGGCGTGGCCGACATGCTGCGCCACCAGTTGGCGACGACCAAGCCCTCGGGTTGGAAACTGGCAGAGGGGGAGCTGCCGACCGAAGCGGACGGCGTCACCACCGCCTGGATCGAGTTCGAGACCGAGGTTGCGCGGGGCTACGGCCTGATGCGGCTCAGGGATGGCAGGATCTGGACTCTGCTGACAACGATGGCCGAACTGAAAGGCCACGAGGAACCGAAAGGCTTCAATCGGCCGATGGGGGCCAAGCACGGTGCCAGCAAGAACCGGACGACCTGGAAGGAAGAGCGCGAGAAGGAAGAGGCGGAACTGGGTTATGCGACCCAGCCCTATTGCCTGATCATCGGCGGCGGACAGGGCGGCATCGCGATGGGCGCGCGCCTGCGTCAGCTTGGCGTGCCGACGATCATCGTGGAACGCAACGATCGCCCCGGCGACAGCTGGCGCAAGCGGTACAAGTCGCTCTGCCTGCATGACCCGGTCTGGTACGATCACCTGCCCTACATCAAGTTCCCCGACAACTGGCCCGTGTTCAGCCCCAAGGACAAGATCGGCGACTGGCTGGAGTTCTACACCAAGGTGATGGAGTTGAACTACTGGACCCGCACCACCGCCCAATCCGCGACCTGGGACGACGAGACCAAGGAATGGACCGTCACCGTCGACCGCGACGGCGAGGAAGTGGTGCTGAAGCCGAAACAGCTTATCATGGCGACCGGCATGTCGGGCAAGAAGCGGATGCCCGAGTTTCCCGGCATGGACAGGTTCAAGGGTGTGCAGCAGCACTCCTCGGAACATGAGGGCCCCGACCAGTGGATCGGCAAGAAGGTCGTCGTGGTCGGTTCGAACAACTCGGCCCATGACATCTGCGCCGCGCTCTGGGAACACGACGCGGACGTGACGATGGTTCAGCGGTCCTCGACCCATATCGTGAAGTCCGACACGCTGATGGAGGTGGGGCTTGGCGCGCTCTACTCGGAAGAGGCGGTCGCCAATGGCATGACCACGGAAAAGGCGGACCTGATATTTGCCTCGCTGCCCTACCGGATCATGCATGAATTCCAGATCCCGGCCTACGAAGAGATGAAGAAACGCGACGCGGACTTCTACGAGGGGCTGGAAAAGGCCGGCTTCTGGCTGGACTGGGGCGATGACGGATCGGGTCTGTTCATGAAGTACCTGCGGCGCGGCTCGGGCTATTACATCGACATCGGCGCCAGCCAGCTGATCATCGACGGCGAGATCAAGCTGAAGCGTGGACAGGTTGTCGAACTGGACGAGACAGGCGTGATCCTCGACGATGGCACGCACCTGGACGCGGATCTCGTGGTCTATGCCACCGGCTACAACTCGATGAACGGCTGGGTCGCGGACCTGATGGGTCAGGACAAGGCCGATCAGCTTGGCAAGTGCTGGGGTCTCGGCTCGGACACCACCAAGGATCCGGGCCCATGGGAGGGCGAACAGCGCAACATGTGGAAGCCGACGCAGGTCGAGGGGCTGTGGATGCATGGCGGCAACCTGCACCAGTCGCGCCACTATTCGCAGTACCTTGCGCTGCAGATCAAGGCCCGGATGGAAGGCATCCCGACGCCCGTCTACGGGTTGCAGGAAGTCCACCACCTGAGCTGACGCCAAGGCGGACCGGGCAATCCCGGTCCGCCGTTTTCCCTTGCCCGCCGCGCCATTCGCGGTTTCAGGCCCTTCAAAGGAGTTTGCCGCGCGCGGTGCGTCCCGCATCCCGAAGCATCTGGCCGCACGGAACGGCGGCGTGACCGGTACAGCCGCACAAGACACGGGAAGTACGGTCATGGACGACGGCCCGAACCCCGCTTTGGAAAAGCGGCGCGCTTGCGCCTGTACGGATTAGACCTGTCGCGCCGACGTCGACCGGCTGTTGGCCCGCGTGAAGAGGTGGAACCAAACCGGCCCGGGCCAACGGAGGGCGTGCCGCTCAGACGGCCTTGTCGTCCGCGTCAAAGAAATGCAGCCGTTCCGGCGGCGCGACCAGGCCGATCCGGTCGCCTTCGGTGACAGAGGTGTCACCATCGGTGCGAACCGTGACCCGGCCAAGCGGCCCACAATCCACGATCAGAAAGGTATCGGCGCCCAGATACTCCAACACGTCGACGGTGCCGTCCATCATGCCTTCGCCCTCGGCCCCGATCCGGATATGTTCGGGCCGGATGCCAACCTTGACCGCCGGGTGATCGCCCTCGTAGGCCCCGCCCCGCGCGCCCTCCAACGTGAAGCGGCCTCCGCCGGTGGTGCAGTCCAGCACGTTCATCTTGGGCGATCCGATGAACTGCGCCACGAAAAGATTGGCGGGCCGTTCATACAGTTCTCTCGGGCTGCCGACCTGGGCGATCACGCCGAATTCCAGCACCACGATCCGGTCGGCCAGCGTCATCGCCTCGACCTGGTCATGGGTGACGTAGATCATCGTGCGGGCCAGCGCCTTGTGCAGCTTGGCGATTTCGTACCGCATCTCGACACGCAGCGCCGCGTCGAGGTTGGACAGGGGTTCGTCGAACAGGAAAGCAGTCGGATCGCGCACGATCGAACGCCCGATGGCCACGCGCTGGCGCTGGCCGCCCGACAGCGCCTTGGGCCGCCGCTCCAGGTAGGGTTCCAGCTTCAGAACCCGTGCCGCCTCGTCCACCTTGGCCTTGATCTCGGATTTCGGCGCGCCGGCGGTCTTGAGCGAGAAGCCCATGTTCTCACCCACCGACATATGCGGGTAGAGCGCGTAGGATTGAAAGACCATCGTCAGCCCGCGCTTGGACGGCGGATCGGCGGTCTTGTCCTGCCCGTCGATCAAGAGCTTGCCGCGGCTGATTTCCTCAAGGCCGCCGATCATCCGCAAAAGCGTGGATTTGCCGCAGCCGGAAGGGCCGACAAAGACCACGAATTCACCATCCGCGATGGTCAGGTCGATGCCCTTGATCACCTGAAGGTCGCCGTACCACTTTTCGACCTTGTCCAGAGTTATCGCCCCCATCACGCCCTCCTTGCGCTGTCCGACGCCCAGGCCAGCCAAATTGCCGCCGTCCAGGTGAAATTGCGCCCGCCCGCCGCTGCGCCGTCGCGCGGGTCGAAATACTCGGCAAAGCCGTTCTCCGCGATCATGTCGCGGGTGTTTGTCCGCAGCGCCTCGGCCCGGTCGTCATGGCCTGCCTCGCGCAGGCCGGTGGCAATCAGCATGTTCATCATCGCCCAGACCGGGCCGCGCCAATAGCGCTTCGGCTCGTATGACGGATGCGCGGGATCGGTGGAGGGGACGTAGTAGCGGGTCGCCTTTGAAATCCTGTCGAAATGCCCCTGCATACGGTCCCCGCCCACCCCGGCGTACCAGGCCAGGAAAGAGGCGTTCGACACCACGCCCGTGTGCTGCCCTGACCGGATGTCGAGGCAATCATATGTGCCAATCTCGGCATTCCAGAGCCGCTCGCTCCCGCCCTCCATATCGGTGATCCAGCCGTCGAGTTCGTTCGTCGGCAGGCCCAACCGCTGTGCCAGAACCCGCAGGTCCCGCGTGGACCTGAGCAGGGTGAAGGTCATCGTCGGGTCGGCCACGCGAAAGGGGGTGATCTCGCGCAGATGCGCCTCGTCCCAACCACACTCTGCCCCCAGTTTCACCAGGTAGAGATAGCGGTCGTAGTCCCAGCGTCTCGGGCGCTCTTCCTCGACTACATGGGTGGTGTCGCGGCGGTAATACTCTTCGATCCCCTCGGGTTCGATGGCAGCAAAGGGACCGTCCCAATCCGGACAATTGTCGCGGCCCGTCTCCCAGGGGTGGGTGACGACGATGGCCCCGCCCTCGTTGCGCCAGGTCATGAACCAGCGGTGCCAGTCGATCAGAGCGGGCACCAGCGCGCGGGCGCGATCCTCGTACGCGCCATCCATCTCCAGCAGCCAGCGGGTGAAGGTTGCCGCGATGGGCGGCTGCGAGATACCCGAGGACGGGATCGGCCCCACACCGCGCCAGATGTCGGGACCGGGGAAATAGCTGGGGTCGACCTTGTGGAACAGGATGTGCGGGACCATGCCGTTGGGCCACTGCCCGCTCATCAACGTCTCGATCTCTGTCCAGGCGCGGTCCATGTCGTGCTCGGCGAACCCGATGGCGGCAAAGACGCTGTCCCAGTTCCACTGGTAGGGATACAGCCCGCCAGTCGGCACGGTATATCCGCCCCGGTCATTCCCTTTCAGGATGGCGCGGGCTTCGTCGTCTCTTTTTGTCATCCCTTGACACTCCCGGCCGTCAGGCCCTTGGTCATGAACCGCTCCAGCCCCAGGAAGAGCGCCATGATCGGCACCGTCGCCACCACCGCCCCGGCCATCAGGTGCTGGCGCGGGATCTCGGATGAATTGAGCGAGGCGATACCCCGGGTCAGCGTGAATTTCGACGGATCGTCCAGCAGCATGAAGGCCAGCAGGAACTCGTTCCACGCGATCATGAAGACATAGAGCGAGACGCTGGCCAGCGCCGGCAGCGACAGCGGCAGGGTGATCTTCCAGATCACTGCAAGCCGCGACAGCCCGTCCATCAGTCCCGCTTCCTCGACCTCGGCCGGCAGGCCGCGGAAATAGCCCTGCAACATGTAAAGCGCGACCGGGATGGTGGTGACCGGGTAGATCAGCACGATGCCGAAAATCGTGTTGCGCAGCCCCGTCATCGAAAAGGCGATGTAGATCGGCAGGGCAAGCACGATCATCGGCACCATGTAGATCAGCAGGATCGAGCGCGAAAATGCCGCCCGCCCCCGGAACCGCAGCCGCGCCACCGCGTAGGCGCCGGGGATCGAAAAGGCCAGCGTGAGAAAGACCGTGAGCACCGAGACATAGAAGGAGGTCCAGAGGTAGTTGCCGAAATTGAAATCGGCGAACAGTTCGACGTAGCTGCGGAACAGGCCCCAGCCCTGCGACAGGTCGATGGTGAAATCCAGCGGGTTCTGGATCAGTTCCGACTGGTTTTTCAGGCTCGTCATCACCATGACGTAAAAAGGGATGGCGACGATCGCGGTGAAAAAGATGTAGCCGAAGCCGGTCAGGAACCGGATCACCGCCTCTTCGAACTCATGCCGCGTCAACGTGCCCAGGCCGGGCAGATGCCCCAGGATCACCTGCAACGACCAGCCCGCGGCCAGCCCCAGCGCCCCGCTGCCCACCAGTTTCCAGGAGGTCGAGGCCGTCTCTCCCGACGCGACCGGGCCGATGCCGATCACCGCCAGCAGGATGAATGCCGCCGCCGTCGCCAGCGACACGGTCCATTTGCCCAGGTGCAGCGCGACAAGGCCAAGCCCCAGGGCCGCCCCCCAAAGCAGGGACCACAGGCCCGCCGGGCGGAACGGATCGCCGGTGGCAAAGGACATCAGTACCGCCAGCGTCGTCGCCAGCACGAACAGCCAGAGCGCGCCCAGAACGGGGCCGGTGACATAGCCGAAACGCAGCCTGCTCATAGGCCTTCCTCCTGGCTGACATAACGGAAGAAGAAGATCGAGAAGAGCACGAGACAGCAGAAGACCACCACCGCAACCGCCGCGCCAGCCCCGATGTTCGAGATGGCAAAGGCTTGTTCGTAGACATTCACCGTCAGGGTCCGCGTACCGGCGTTACCGCCGGTCAGCAAAAAGATGTCGTCGAACTTGTTGAAGGTCCAGATGAAGCGCAACAGGAACAGCACGCTGAGAATGCCCAGCAGTTGCGGCAGGCTGAGATACCAGAACTTCTGGAAGGGCGACGCCCCGTCCATGTCGGCGGCCTCGTACATGTCGGTGTCGATCGACTGCATCCGGGCAAGGATGAACAGGAAGGACAGCGGGAAATAGCGCCAGATCTCGAAGACCGTGACCATAATCAGCGCCAGAGGTCTCTCGCCAAAGAAATTGATACTGGACGTGGTCACGCCCATCTGGATCAAGAGCGCGTTGGCCGAGCCCGAGAATGGATCGAACAGGATGATCCAGGCAAAGGCCACGGCGATCACCGGGGCGACATAGGGAAACAGGTAGAGGCCGCGCAGGATGCCCTGGCCACGGAACTCCTTGTTCAGCAGCATCGCCGCGAAGAGGCCGAAGATCAGAGCGCCCAGCGTGCCGAAGACGGTGTAAAAGATCGTCACCCCCAGCACGCCCCAGAACTCGTCTCCGCTGAAGATCCGGTCGAAGTTCTCCAGCGTGAACTCGAAATTCGTCAGGATATTGGTGCTGCGCCCGGTCATCCGAGGGTCAGTGCCCTCGGCGGCCTCTTCGGCGGCATCCTCATCCCCCTGCAAGGCCACGAAGATCTCGACCTCGTCACGGCCGCCGCCGTCAAGATCACCCAGGTCGCAGGTGAAATCGGCGCCTTCAAAGGTACAGCGCGGATCGGCTGTCAGGACGGTCAGGCTGTCCGGCAGGCTGTCCGACAGGGTGACGCCGGTGATCGGTTCCGACTGCGAGGAATTGCGGACCCGGTATTGCAGGCGCAGGCTGTCGTCCGATCCGCGCAGGCTCTCGCGGACCACGGGTGCTGGCGGACGCAGGTCCGCCAGGCCTATGGGCTTGAAGCTGATCCAGAAGATCGCCAGCAGCGGCAGCACGACCACTGCGGAAACAATGGCCAGCGTGGGAAACAACAGCCCCCAGGCCAGCCGCGCCTCGCGTTTCAGGAGAGGGCCAGTGCCCCTTGGCGGCCCCGAGGCCGGCCCGGTGCTGTCGCTCATGTCGCGGTCCCCCCTTCCGGACGCGGGCCGAAAGCCACGTCCGCGCGGGCGACCGGCGCGGAACCGGTCGCCCGAAGGTCCGGCATCACTCGATGCCGGCCAGTTCCTCGTTCATCTTCTTGACCGCATCGGGACCAGAGATGTTGCCGTCGATATATTCACGCACAACCCGGTTGATCGCCTGGCTGTTGATGATCTTGGAGGCCAGCGCCAGTTGTCCGTCCTTGACGCCCCATCGCTGCGCCACGTCCAGCCCACCGACGATCTCGTCGATCATCGAGGCCGCGTAGAGCTCGCTCAGCGGCGCCTTGCGGTCCACGCCCACGTCCAGCTTGGACCAGGCATCTACAAAGGCCGTCGGGGCATCCTGGGTGCCGCGCCGCACCGGGAACTTGCCCTCGGGCGCGATGGAAAGCGTCTGTGTATAGCCCTCGTCCATCGAGTACTTGATGAACTCCTGCGCCTCGTCGAAATCCGCATCGGCGGTGATGCCGAAATAGCGGATGTCGCCCCAGGCCGCGCCGTCGGGGTTGGACGGACCGGCGAAATTGGTCACGATCCCGGTCATCGAGGCCAGTGCCGATGAGGTCGGATCCTCGTTGATGGTCGGCGGGGCGCTGTCACGCAGGCCGGCCAGTTCGTCTAGGATGAAGGGCGACCAGATGATCATCGCCGCATCCCCCGCGAAATAGAGGCTGCGCGACTGGTCCCAGTAGAGCTCACCCTCGGGCGAGGCATCGGCCAGAACCTTGTAGAACTCCAGCACCTCGACAGTCTTCTTCTCGTCGAAGCCGGTGAACCCCTCCGGCCCAACCGGTGTCGCGCCATTGGCAAGAAAAACATGCTCCAATACCTGGCTCATGAAGTTCTCGTCTACCTTGGTGGCGGCGACAAAGCCGAACATCTCGGGCGGGTTGTGCAGCGCCTCGATCGCGGCGGTGACGGCGGCAAAGGTGGTGGGCGGCTCCAGCCCGGCTTCGTCGAACAGGTCCTTGCGGTAGACGATCATCTGCGTCCAGCCATCCACCGGGACGCTGGCCCAGCCATCATCGGTCTTGGCCATGTCCAGCGCGCCGGGGGCGAAGGTGCCGGTGCCCAGCTCGTCGATCACCTCGGTTGCGGCCTCGGCATCGAGAATGCCCGCTTCAACCCAGGGCAAGGCATATTGCAAGGTATGGTAGATCACGTCAGGCAGGTCGCCGGCAGCAAAGGCGGCGGTGGCGCGTGTGCCCAGATCGGATTCCGAGACGGGGATCACCTCGACGCCGATACCCGTTTCAGCCTCGAAGGCCTCGGCCATCTCCTTCTGCTTGGCCAGCCGCTCTGGCTGTTCCTCGGTTGTCCAGAACCGGATATCGGCCGCCGCAGGGCCCGCGCCCAGCGCCAGGCCAAGCGCCGCGGTGGTCAGAAGTCGGGACAAAGTATTTGGTGATTTGACGGGCATTTCGCACCTCCCAATGCGCTTTGATTCTTATCGGTGGTTTTCCATGACCTACCGCAGTTCTAGCGATTTTTCCACCGTGCCGTCGATTGCACCGGTGGCAGAACGGACAGCAGGCCCTTAATATTGCTCGAAAATTAGGCATCTAACTGCGACAGGCAATGTCTGTCACGCGATGTAGCGGCGCTCTGCACCGCAGCATCAATCAGCGGCGCAGGAGTGGATGCCCGCCCCTTCCAGCACCACGTCTGAAACCGTTTTTCGCAGGCTTCCCAAAGCGCTTGCAGCCGCCCCCGCAGGCGCACAGCATAAGCATGCCGCCATGCTGCAACCGCCCGGTATGCCTTTCGGCGACCTGCTGGCCGCGGTCGACAAGATCACGCAGGGTCAAGAACCGACCACGGCCGAGGCTTATTCCCGGACAAAAGGTGGCCCCCCCCGGAAGATATGCGTCGGTCCCCCGGGCTGGACCAGCGCGGCGCAGCTAGGGTGTCGCGGGGGCGTCGGTACAAGAGACCGTGCAATTGCAGGCAGCAGTCGGGACAGCCAGCGGATGGAAACTATGTAGGCACTCACCGCTGGCGAAAGCCGTTCCGGACGTCTTTCTCTGCGAAAGACTATACGAAAGGTGCAAGAGATGCGAAATGGTATCCAGCCGACATGGCTGCCCTGCTCGCAGCTCTCAAGAACGGATCGAACATGCGTTTCCTGAAACAAGTTATTCTGTCTGTCGTGATCCTGGTCGCGACGCTGTTTCTCTGGTTGAACTACGTGCCCGGCGCCGCCGCCTTCCTTGACCGTACCGGCGTGTCGGGCGTCCTGGGGATCGAAGGTGCGGCAGCGGATGTCTCGAACACCCGCCGGGGCTTCGGTCCGCGCGGTCCGGCGCAGGTCGTCGTGGCCGCCGTGACCGAGGCCACCACCAACGACCGCGTCGATGCCATCGGCGACGTGCGCGCCCTGCGCAGCGCAACTCTGCGGACAGAGGTCAGCGGCGAGGTCGTGCAGGTGGCGCTGGAAACCGGGGGCTTCGTGGACAAGGGTGCGGTGATCCTGCGCCTCGACGACGAGGCAGAGCGGATCGCGGTGGAACGCGCGCGCCTGCTGCTGGAGGATGCCCGCGATGCCGCCAGCCGGTTTTCGCGGCTGCAGGACGGCGGGTCCGTCACCGAGGTACGCCAGCGCGAGGCGCAACTGCGGCTGCGGACCGCCGAGCTGGAGCTGAGCGAGGCGGAGTTTGCCTTGTCCCTGCGCACGGTACGTGCGCCCTTTGCCGGCTGGATCGGCCTGGTGGATGTCGCCATCGGCGAACGGCTGTCGCCCACGGATGTGATCGCCACCCTGACCGACCGGTCCGAAATCCTGGTGGATTTCCGTGTGCCGGAACGCGTCGTCGCCCAGGTCGAGCCGGGCATGCCGATCGAGGCCCGCCTGCTGGGCGTCGAAGGAGCGGCCGCCCTGGCCGGCACCGTGCACGCCGTCGACAACGTGGTCGACCGCAACAGCCGGACCCTGCGGGTGCAGGGGCGGCTGGCCAACGAGGACGACCGCCTGCGCGCGGGCATGGCCTTTACCGTCACGCTGCGCTTTCCGGGGGAGATCCTCGCGGCCGTCGACCCGCTTTCCGTGCAATGGTCCAGCGAGGGATCCTACGTCTGGGCCGTGCGCGACGACAAGGTTCAGCGCGTCGGCGTGACCATCCGCCAGCGCGACGCCGACCGGGTGCTGGTCGAAGGCGACCTGGCGCCCGGCGATCTCGTCGTCACCCAGGGCGTGCAGACCCTGCGCCCGGGCGCAGAGGTCGCCATCGCCGGACGCACCGAGGCCCGCGCCGCCCTGCCCGGCGCCACCAAGCCGAGTGTCACGCGATGAAGGAAAGCTCTGCAGCCGTTTCCGGGTCGGGCACCGCGCTGTTTGTCCGCCGTCCGATCCTTGCACTTGTCCTCTCGGCCCTGATCGTCCTCTCCGGGCTGGCCGCCGTTTTTGGCGTCGAGGTACGCGAACTGCCGAACGTGGACCGCCCGGTCGTCACCGTGACCACACAATTCCCCGGCGCCTCGCCGGAAAGCGTCGACCAGGAGGTGACTGGCCGCATCGAAGGCGCCGTGGGCCGCGTGGCCGGTGTGCGCTCGATCTCCTCCAACTCGCGCTTCGGTCGGTCGCGGGTGACGCTGGAATTCGAGGATGACGTCGATCTGGACGTCGCCGCGACCGACGTGCGCGACGCGGTGGCGCGGATCGCCAACCAGATGCCCGACGGCGCAGAGACGCCCGAAATCGTCAAGGCCGACGCCAACGCCCAGCCGGTCGTGCGCATCGCCGTGACCTCTGCCGGACGCTCGCCGCAGGAACTGACCCGGATCGTGCAGGAGCGTGTCGAGGATCGTTTGCTGTCGGTCAACGGCGTAGCCGACCTGCAGATCTATGGCGACCGCGACCCGATCTTCCGCATCGACATCGACCAGTCGGCGCTTGCCGCGCGCGGCCTGACGCTGGCCGACGTGCGGAACGCGCTGGCGGACGTGGCCTTTGACGCACCGGCGGGCGACCTGTCGGGCAACAGCCAGAGCATCGCCGTGCGGACCACGGCCACTGTCGCCACCACGGCCGAGTTCGAAGACCTCGAAATCTCCGAGAACGTCCGCATCCGCGACGTGGCCACAGTGACCCTTGGCCCGGCCCCGAACGAGACCGTCCTGCGCGCCAACGGCCAGACCGGGGTCGGCATGGGCATCATCCGCCAGGCAACCTCGAACACGCTGGAGATCTCCTCGGCCGTGCGGGCGGTCGTGGCCGAGCTGGACCAGACCCTGCCCGACGACATCTCTATCTTCGTCACCTCCGACGATGCGGTGTTCATCCGTGGCTCGATCGAAGAAGTGCTCAAGACGCTGGGTCTGGCCACTGTGATCGTGGTGGCGGTGATCTTCCTGTTCCTGCGCAACGCGCGCGCCACGCTGATCCCCGGGCTGACCATGCCCGTGGCGCTGATCGGTACGGTGGCGGCCATCTACATGGTCGGCTTCTCGGTCAACATCCTGACGCTGCTGGCGCTGGTGCTGGCCACCGGCATGGTCGTCGATGACGCCATCGTCGTGCTGGAAAACATCGTCCGACGCCGGAGCGAGGGCATGGGTCCCCGCGCCGCCGCCGTGCTGGGCACGCGGCAGGTCTTTTTCGCGGTGGTCACCACCACGGCGACGCTGGCGGCGGTCTTTGTGCCGCTGTCCTTCCTGCCCGGCCAGGCGGGCGGGCTGTTCCGGGAGTTCGGCTTTACCCTGGCGATGGCGGTGCTCTTGTCCTCGGTCGTGGCCTTGACGCTCTGCCCGGTTCTGGCCAGCCGCCTGCTGACCGCAGAGCCGAACCCGAACCCCCGCGGCCCATTTGTCTGGCTGGGCAACCGGCTGGGCGCGCTCTACAAGTTGACGCTGGGTTGGGCTTTGGCGATGCCTTTCGTCGTGCTGCTGGTGGCAGTCCTCTTTTCCGCCACGGCGGTCTTTGTCGCCGATGGCATTCGGCAGGAACTGACCCCGCGCGAGGATCGGGCGGTGGCCCTGTTGTCCGTCTCCGCCCCGCAGGGCGTCTCGCTGCAGTATACGACCGCCAAGATGGACGAGATCGAGGCCCTGATCGAACCGCTTCGCGACACCGGCGAAGTCACCAACATCTTTTCGATCACCGGCTTCGGCTCGGACAACCGCGGGTTCATGGTCTTTTCCCTGGCCCCGTGGAGCGAGCGCGCACGCAGCCAGGACGAGATCGTCGGAGAGATCAACGGCAAGCTGCGCGGCGTGATCGGCGTGCGGGCCTTCGCAATCCAGCCCAACTCTCTGGGTATCCGGGGCGCGGGCCGCGGCCTGTCCTTTGCCATCACCGGCGACAATTACGCGCAACTTGCCGATGTCTCGCAGCGGTTGGTGGAACGGATGCAGGAGAACCCGGCCTTTGGCCAGGTCCGGCTGGAATACGAGACCACGCAGCCGCAGCTGTTCATCGAGATCGACCGCCAGCGCGCTTCTGACCTGGGCATCGACATCACCGGGCTGGGCGAGGCGCTGCGCGCGGTTCTGGACGGGCGCAGCGTGGGGTCGGTCTTTATCGACGACCGCAGCTATGACATCCAGATGCTGTCGACCTCTAATCCGGTGAACGATCCCAGCGACCTGAAAAACATCTTTGTCCAGACGGCCGACGGCCAGACGGTGCCCATGTCCAGCTTTGTCAGGCTGGAAGAGCGCGCCATCGCGCCCGAGCTTGATCGCGAGGGCCAGAAGCGCTCGGTCGAGATTTCGGCCGGGCTGACACCGGCCCTGGCGCTTGGCGACGCAATGACCCAGGTGCAGGCGCTGGCGGATGAAATCCTGGCCGAGGAGAACCGCATCGTCCCGCTGGCTGAGGCCGCGACACTGGACCAGACGGCCTCGGGGCTGGTGCTGGTCTTCGGCTTTGCCATCGCGGTGGTCCTGCTGGTGCTGGCGGCGCAGTTCGAAAGCTTCATCTCGGCCATCGTGGTCATGGTGACGGTGCCCATCGGGCTGGCCTGTGCCGCCTTCGCGCTGCTGTTCACCGGGCTGAGCCTGAACGTCTACAGCCAGATCGGCCTCGTGATGCTGATCGGGATCATGGCCAAGAACGGCATCCTGATCGTCGAGTTCGCCAACCAGCTGCGCGATGGCGGTGCCACGGTGCGCGACGCGATCCTCGACGCCTCGACCATCCGCCTGCGGCCGGTGATGATGACCATGACCTCGACCGTGTTGGGCGGCGTGCCGCTGATCCTGTCGACTGGTGCGGGGGCCGAAGCGCGCGAGGCGCTGGGATGGGTCATTGTCGGAGGGTTGGGTCTGGCAACCTTCTCGACGCTCTACCTGACGCCGGTGGCCTACCTGCTGCTGGCCCGCTTCTCGCAGCCGCGCGTCAAGGCCATGCAACAGCTCGAAACCGAACTGGAAGAAGCGCTGTCCTGACGGATCGGCCAAGGCCGGAGGTCCTGCCAAGGGACGTCCGGCCAGCGATTCAAGACATGCACCATTGCGCCCCTGCACCGACGGCAGGCAGTCGTCCATGGTCAGCCCGACGGCGCCCGTTCCCCGGATTTCGCCATCGACGTCGATCTGGTAATTGAACGGCCCCCAGTTCGGCCTTGCCCGCCAGGAACGCGGGCTCCTAGACAAGCGCCACAGAGCTGGCGATCAGGACGATGGTGCTCAGCAAACCCCATTGCAGCATCTGGAAATGGGTATTCTGGCCGCCCTCGTGGCCGAACCAGTAGCAGAAATAGTTCCCCACCACGAGGAAGCCGGCCCAGACAGAGCTGAACGCCCCCGCCCCGACGAGGCCAAGCGCAAGTGACGTCTCGGCCGAAGCGATACCAAGCAGGGCCAGCAGGACGCTGACCGCCGCTCCCCAGAGCAGCACCATCGCCAAGAGTTCGAAGGCCACGATCACGCCGAACAGCCATTTCCGCAGGCGGGCGTTGGTCAGGCGCCGATAGGCAACAAGCGCATAGGCCTCGGGATAGTCCTCGCGCATGCGCGCCATGTCCATCACCTCTGCCGTGTAGGTTTCGTTGAGGAAGGGATGGAACAGGTTTTCCAGCGCCCCCACGGTCATCCATGCGGCCATGAAGACAAGATTGGCGCCGCACAGGGCAAGAATGACGGTATCGAGCATGTCGGTCGTTCGTATCCAGTAGTGATGCGGTCCGCCCCACCGGGGTGGCAGGCTCAGGCCTCCCAGTACATGTACTGCGGGTACATTTCCTGCGAGATATGGATCGCAGCGCCTTTCAGGTTGCTCTTGGAGTGGTTCGCAAGACCCCGGAAATAGGGCTGAATGATCACGCCTTCATCGACCATGATCTGTTCGAGTTGCGCCATCAGGGCGCGGCGCGCCTCGACATCCGGGGTCGCCAGCGCCTGTTCGACAAGCGCGTCGAACGCCTCGTTGGCAAAGCCGGTCTCGTTCCACGAGGTGCCGGACACATAGGCCAGCGCATAGGTCTGGATGCCCAGCGCCCTGTGGTTCCAGTTGGTGACAGAGAACGGGTACTTGGCCCAGTCGTTCCAGAAGCTCGACGAGGGGATCACGGTCCGCTTGATGTTGATGCCCGCGTCGCGCAATTGCGCGGCAATCGAATCCGCGGTCGCCTTCCAGAAGGCCGAGTCGAGAGAGATCAACTCGTGCTCGAAATCCGCCATGCCCGCCTCTTCCAGCAGGGTCATCGCCTGCGCCGGATCGTGCACGGCCGGGCCGATGTCGGCGTAGTCGGGATGAACCTTCGACACATGGTGGTTTTCGCCCACCGCGCCCAGATCGTTGTAGGCCAGTTCCATCACCACGGCATTGTCCACCGCCAGCGCCAGCGCCCGGCGGACGCGGACATCGGCATAGGGCCGGCTGCCGCCCGCCTCGGCAAGCTGATTGGTCCGCGCCAGAACCACGGCCCCGGTGGTCACGGTATGCTTGGTCCAGCCGTCCAGGGCATCGAAGGCCGGGATGAAATCGCCCTCTGTGTCATAGGTCACGTCGAATTCATCCGCATCGGCGGCCGCGAAATGCGACGCCGGATCGGTACCGAAATCGATCAGTTCCACCCGGTCCATAAAGGCACCGTTCCCGGCGTTCCACCAGGTGTGATCCTCGTTACGCACCAGGGCGGCAGCCTCGCCGACGGTGTAGAACTCTGGCAGGTAGGGACCGGTCCCAATCGGATTGTCGACCATCGTGAGCTCGTCAAAGCTCTCGTGGACGATGGCGGCGGGATAGTCGGACATGCCTGCGATCAGCGAGATATCCGGCTTGGGCAGGGAGATCGTCACCGTCAGGTCGTCGACGACCTTGACCGCGTCCGGCAAGATGGTGCCGGTTTCGGGATCGACGATCGTCGAGAAACGGATCGCCATCGAATTGCCCTCGACCCGGCTGTCGCACCAGCGTTCGATGTTGCGGGCCACGTCGGCGGCGGTAAAGGGATCGCCGTTGTTCCAAGTCACACCGGGACGGACATTGAGCGTATAAAGCGTCGCATCCTCATTGATTTCCCAGCTTTCCAGCAGCGCGGGCGTGAAGGTGCCGTCGGAATTGTACTGTACGAGGTATTCCAGCCAACCGCGGGTAAAGTTGGCGAGGCTGTTGAAGTCGAACTTGCGCGGATCACGCATGCCGACGATTTCCTGCTGGATGCGGACGGTGCCGCCCATCTGCGCATGGCTGGCCGCCTGCGCCGGGGCCGGCAGGCCCAGCATGGCATAGGCCGTGGCCGCCGAGGCACCAAAGGAACAGGCCGTGGCCAGGAACTCGCGGCGGCTGACGGCATCGTCGCCGGCACGCTCCGCAGACTTGGCCAGGAAATCCGGAAGCGGTTTGCCGCTTGGCGTTGTGAAGGTCATTTTCATTCCTCTCTGTTGGGTCGTGAGGGGGACCGCCCTGTCGGGAAGCAGCATGAGGACTGCGGGAAGGCGCGCGGCCGCAAAGGGCCCGGTCGGCCGCGCGTATTCGGGTCAGGCCGGGATGCGGATACGATCCAGCCCGTCTTCTTCGGTGACGGTGACGCAGATGCTGGACAGGGTCCGCGGCTCTTCGTAGGGCCATGGCGTGCCGCGATGCATCACGGCCCGCTGATCCCAGATCAGCACGTCCCCCACCTGCCAGTTGTGCGCATAGACAAAGGCGGGCTGCGTGCAGAAATCCGTCAACTCCTTGAGCAACGCCTCGCCCTCGGCCTCGTCGTAGCCGTCGACCTTGAAGGCGTGGCTGGCGATATAAAGCGCCTCTCGGCCATTGATCGGGTTTTCCCAGACCGCGTTCCAATGGGTGTCCGGCCATTTGTTGAACATCGGCAATTCGGCCAGTTCGGGCGAGATCTTGCGCCGCGAGTGGCTGTAGCGATGCCAGATGCCGCGGCCCCTGATCCTGGCCTTCATCTCTTCGGGCATCATCGCCCAGGCCGCACGGGTGGAGGCCAGCTCTGTCGCCCCGCCCGACGTGGGCACGACGCGCGCCGTGATGATATTGGTCAGCGCGGGCGTGGGCAGAAAGGTGCTGTCCGAATGCCACAGGAAGTTCGTCTTCAGGTTCAGCGTCTTGAGGTCCATCTCACCCGAGGTGGTGCCGTCTTCCTGGACGTTGGACACCTTCGGGATCTTGAACCCCTCGCCCGGCTTGCGCTCATCCGCCTCTCGATCCTCGATCGGACCGAACAGTTGCGCGAGGCGCAGGTGGGTTTCATCCGTCATCTCCTGCGCCCGGAACAGCAGCGCCGAGTGCTCCTCGAACAGGGCGCGGATCTGCGGGAACAGGTGGGTGGCCGTGACGGTGTTCAGGTCGATGCCCTGCACGTCCGCACCGAAATGCGATGTCAGCGGTTTGGTCTGGATGGTCATAGGTTCAGTCCTTGGCCTTTGCTTCGATGTCGTCTGCGGAGAGATGGCGCACCATCTCCCAGGCCCGTGACTTGCCGGGGTTCAGCAGTCCCTTGGGGTCCATGCGCTTTTTCCACGCCAGGTGCCGGTAGTCGGCGTTCTTCAGACCGCCGCCCTCGACGTGGTAGGTATGGGCGTCGGCCACGGAAAACCCGTGCGCGCGATAGGTGTCGTCGATCTCGCGCAGGCGGGCTTCGTCGGTGAACCAGATGATCGGCAGATCGAACGCGACGATCCTTCCGTCCACCCGGGCGAATTCATGGTGCTGCCAAAGGTCGTCGCCCACCTCCTTGCCAAGCCGCGCCACGGCTTCGGCATCCGACGGATCGCCGACCCCGTATTGCTGGTAGGTGGCGGACCGGTCGGCCTTGAGCACCTGCAACGTGGTGTGGTTGTAGGCGAATTCGAACACATGCGGGATGCCCTTGGCCTTGCGTTCGGCATCGTCGAGGGCGAGGTCTACCGTCCCGCCCTGCGCCGCGATCAGGGCGCGATAGGCCTCCATGTCCTCGTGCGGGACCAGCGCCACCAAAAGGTGCCGCCCCTTGGGCAGGTGGCCTTCGAGCCGGGGGAAGTAATCGACGATCCGCGCCTCGACGGCAGAGCACAGCTTGCGCCCGATCGTCTCGCTTTGCGCAAGCGCGTAGCCCGCCGCGTAGCAGTCGCGATAGCTGTCAAACGTGGCCATGCAGCCGATCCAGTCACGGGTCGGAACGGTGCGCAGCGTGACCTCGGTGATCGCGCCGTTCAGGCCCCAGGCGTGGTGCAGTTGCAGCGCCTCTTCGGCGTCGAACACCCGCTCCTGCGGCGCCTCCTCGACCGAGAGCGCCTTGAGGCTGATGATATTGCCCTTTTCACGCAACGCGCCGTTGGCGATGGACCCGATCCCGGCGCTGCCCCCGGCGACAAATCCGCCGATGGTGGCGATGTCCTGGGTCGAGGGGAACATCGCCATCTCCCAGCCCTGCGGGATCAGAGCGGCGTTGATATCGGCCATCAGGGCGCCTGCCTCGACACGGACAAAGCCCTCGCCGACTTCAAGGATGCGGTTCATCGCCGTGGTCTCGATGATCAACCCGCCTTGCAGCGGCACGGCCTGTCCGTAGTTGCCAGTCCCGCCGCCGCGCAGCACGACGGGCAAGTCGTGCGCGTAGGCGACGGCAAGGCAATGCGCCAGTTCCTCGCGGGTTGCGGGCCGCGCCACCAGATCCCCGAAACTCTTCTTCAGCTGGGCATTCAGGATCGGCGAGTACCAGAAGAAATCGCGCGAGCGTTTCTTGATCAGCACCGGTTCCTCGATCACCTCGACAGGGGCGAGTTCGGTGGCAATGGCATGCCAGTCAGTCTGTTTTTCTGTCATCACAGGGCTCCCAAGGCGTCGGACAGGCTGCGCGGCATCACACCGCCCAACAGGTCCGAGCTGTCGGTTGCGTCGAAGACAAGCAGATCCCCGATGGCAGCCCCGTCGACGGTTCGGGGTTCCAGTCCCAGCGCACGCTGCGCGTTGGTGGTGATCAGCGGCAGGTGGTCGCCCAGCGGCGGATCGAGATGTGCCGCCAGCACGCTCAGGCCCAGCACATGAACCGGATCGTGCCGCCCGATGGGGCAGAAGGCATCACGCACGTTGTCGGCACCGACCGTCACGGTGACGCCGGCGGCCCGCAATTCATGCAGCCGGGTGACACCGCGCCGGTCGGGCGTACCCCCGGTGCGGCCTTGCAGGTACAGGTTGGTCTGCGGCAACATTGCGACGGCGATGCCGGCCTTTGCCAGCTTGTCCGCGATCCGGGTCACATCCACGCCGGACAGGTTCGCCAGTGAACAGGCATGGCCGCAGAGCACCGGCCCCTGACACCGTGTCAGCAGCGCGGCATCGGCAATGCGTTCCAGCCCGTCGAGCCCCTCTGCCAGGCCTTCGTCAACGTGGAAGTCCAGGGCCAGCCCCAGGCGGTCGGCCTCGCGGAACATGTTGACCAGCCCGGCATCCCGTTCGGGTTGGTCAAAGACGAAAGCCCCCAGCACGCCCCCCTGGTGAGAGAGGCCCTGCGCGCAATGTCGGGCGTAGTCCGGATCGGCCATGCGCTCGATCCCCGTCAGGGCCGAACGCTGCACGGTCAAAGCACTGTCCGCAGACAGTTCGCCCAGGATATCCCATGCCAGCGGGACGGCCCGGGGATCGGCAGCCTCTCCCCAATCCACATGCGTCCGGACCGCGCTGCATCCGGCCCGTTCCAGCTCCTGCAGTCCCCGTGTGGCGCGGGCGCGAAGATCATCCGCTGTCCAGTTGACCTTGTCGGCCTTCTGCGCGGCAATGGCCGTAGCGAGGTCCCCACCGACGCCCTGCATCCGGCCGATGCTATGGCACTTGTCCAGATGCACATGCGGCTCTGTCAGGCGAGGCAGGACCATGCGTCCGGGAGCGTTTTCAGAGGCGGTCAGGCCGGTCACGCGCCCGTCGCGGATGACCAGGTCTCCGACCATGCAATCCGCCACCACCGTGCCGCCGAACGCCGCCGGATCGGCCAGCAAGGACCGCGGCACCAGCACGCCGGGCAGGTGTCCATCCAATCGCTCCACCCGCGTCATGGACGCGCCCTCCGGTGGTCGAACCGGGCAAATTCGGCAAGAAAGGCCGCAAACCCACGGCCCGCACTGTCAAGCAGGGCGGCGCCCTTGTCGGCGGTCGCGGCGGCCGCGTTGCCGCAGGCGCCGTGCGGGTTCAGATCCTGCGCCAGCCAGCCGGGACTTGCAGGCTTGCCCCCCAATCCGATCTGCGGAAAGGCGCTGTCCCAATCCATCATCGCCGGGCTGAAATTTTTTGCCTTGGTCATGTCCACACGCTCAGGCCGCAGGGCCAGCATCGCCGAGGTTTCACTGTCACCGGCATGGATGTCATGCGCATAACTGTCGGGGTCGAACTTGCCCCGCCACTCGGCGAAGCCGCCCCAGGAACAGCACACAACGACAAGGTCGTGCTGCAATCGCAGATCGCGCGCAGCCACCTGCAAAAGCGCGCTGTTGCCACCATGCCCGTTGAACAGAACCAGCCGCGTGACCCCGGCGCGTGCCACCGAGGCGCCGATCTCTCGCAACACGGTCAGCAGCGTCTCTGCCGAGAGCGTCAAGGTCCCGGGAAACGCGATATGCTCGTCGCTCTTGGTGATTGTCAGAGCCGGCAACACCAGAACCGACTGCTCGGGCGTCAGGGCCGCCAACATCCGCTCCGCCACTGCGCCGATCAGATCGCTGTCCACCGAGAGCGGCAGGTGCGGCCCGTGCTGCTCTGTCGCGCCCAACGGCAGAACCGCGACCGTGTCCTGCGGCAGATCCGGGAAAGCCGCCGAAGGGAGATCCGCCCAATACCCCTGAACGCTCATGCCGGGCGCCCGATGAAACGGTCGAGAAATCCCTCGAACCAGACGCCCTGTGCCGCGTCGTGTTCGGCCAGCAGGCGGTCCTGTTCGGTACGGTCCTGCACGCCCGGGCGGCCATAAACGCCGGCCTTTTGCACCTGCCATCGACGAAAACCCGGCTCGGTCACTTCGGGATGGAACTGCAGGCCATAGACCGTCTCATCCATCCGAAAGGCCTGGTTGGCGTAGTTGTCATTCGCGGCCAGGCGCACGGCCCCCGCAGGCAAGTCGAAGGTGTGGAAATGCGCCTGGCAGACCGTCAGCGGCCGGTCGAGAAAATCGCCCGCTGTCTCTGTCGGGGTGATCTCGTAATAGCCGAACTCGAAGATTTCTTGCTCACGCGGACCGGCCCAGGCGCCGTGGTGATGGGCAATCATCTGGGCGCCCTGGCAGATGCCCAGAACCTTGATCCCGGCCTTCAGACAGGCATCGATCCAGCGGTATTCTTCCAGCAGGAAAGGGTGCCGGTCGGTTTTGTAGGCATTGTAGAGCCCGCCATAGATGATGGTCGCGGCAAGATCGTCGCCCGGCACGCCAAGCGGTTCGCCGCGAAACGGGCGACGGGTTTCGACCCTGTAGCCGGCAGTCTCCAGCCAGGCGGTTGCGCGATCGTCAAGGGGCTCATCCCCGTGGCGCACGGAAAGCACACGCTGTCCCATATCATTCCCCTCGAAAGGAACTGGTTGCGTGGCCCTGTGGAAGATCCGTGCCAGAGATGTGTCTAAAGGCTTCCAGAACTGCACGTAACTGGCAAGGCTTTTGTTTGATCACCAAAAGTGAAATGTTTTCAGATAGTTGACTCAACACCCGCATAATCTGGCCATGACCGCCCAATCAAAAGGCGCGATGTTTCTCCGGGCGATCAGCCGCTGATCCGCCTGCAAGAGCGCCACATGCCTGCAATGATTCGAGGTGCCGCGGGACCGATTGCCCGCGGTCCCCTGCCCCATCCGGATCCCGCGGCTACGCCATCGAAATCCGCAAAGTGACCCGCGTGCCCCTGTCCGAAGGGGAGAACCGTACCTCGCCCCCGTGCAGGCGCGCGACCTCATCCGCTATGGAAAGCCCCAGACCGCTGCCGGCGCCGGGATCGACCTGGCCAAAGCGGCTCAGGGCGGTGGGTACCTGTTCTGCCGGCACGCCCTTGCCATCGTCCGCCACGATGAAATCCAGCATGTCCCGCGTCTTTTCCAAGGTTACCGAAATCCGGCTCAGAGCGGGGCCCCCGTGCTGCAAC
The DNA here is from genome assembly GCF_030733205.1 of Mameliella sp. MMSF_3455. Lineage (GTDB taxonomy): Bacteria > Pseudomonadota > Alphaproteobacteria > Rhodobacterales > Rhodobacteraceae > Antarctobacter. Next base: position 38,825 of record NZ_JASHJL010000017.1, on the reverse strand, counting down.
GCGTTGTCGATCAGGTTGCCCAGGGCCTCTGCCAGGAGCAACTGATCGCCCCGGATGGAGATGCGGCCGCTGTCCAGCCCGGTCGAAAAGGAGAAGTCGATGTCCCGCTCGAGCGCGAAGGGGGCAAGATAGGCGCAGACCTCCTGCGCCATCGCAACCGGATCGAACGAGGTTTCCGGCAGGCTGTACCCATGGCGCAAGCGTTCCATCGAAAGCAGTTGTTCCGCAAGGCGGGCGGACTTACGCGCGGCTGTGATCAGTGCGCGTTCGCGGCGGCGACGTTCCTCCGGACCGGTGGCGCCCGGCAGGGTTTCGGCCAGCGACAGAATGGCAGAGGCCGGGTTGCGCAACTGGTGCGCGGCATCCGAAATGAAGGCCTGGTGTGACTGGATGCTTCGATCGACCTGGGCGAACAGGCGGTTGAGGGTCGAAACGATGCCCTTCACCTCTTTGGGGACGGGCCGCTGGATGAGGCCGAGATCGTCCGGCGTGCGCCGTTCGATCGCCTCCTGCAGGTCATTCAGCGGACGTAGGCCCCATTGCACCCCGAACCAGACCACCACGGCCAATGTCGCCATCAGCGCGCCGATCAGTGCGGACGCGCGCCAGGCCAGCGCCGCGGCGAAATCGTTGCGCTCGCTGATGCGCTGCCAGACCGTGACCACGGTCTGTCCGGTCAGGTTTTCGATGGTTGTGGTTTCCGACATGCGCAGCACACGCACGCGTTCGCCCCGGTAGGTGGCGACGCGGTATTCGGGTTCGCTGGGCACCGCCGTCGCGCCCCATGCCGGTGGATAGGCGTATCCGGTCACGTAAATGCCGCCCGGTCCGGTGACATGATAAAAGACCTCGCCGCCGCCGGCATCCGAGATCAGCGAACGGGTCCGCGGCGACAGAGCATCGCCCTCGGAACTGGCCACATCGCGCGAAATGGCGAGCGCCGCGGCCAAGAGCCCGCGGTCGAACAATGTCTCGGCGGTGGATTGCGCGACAGAGAAACGCCACAGGCCCAGGAACATCGCCACCAGCAGGAGCGGCGCGAGGATCAGAACGAAGAGGCGCAGGCGCAGAGAGGGCGCGGTTGCCATCACTGCTCGACATCCAGCATGTAGCCGAGGCCGCGCGCCGTCTTGATCCGGATATCATAGGCTTCAAGCCGGCGACGCAGGCGTGAGACGTGCGGCTCGACCGCGCTGTCATCCACATCCGCACCGGTGCCGTACACATGCGATATGAGCTGTGCCTTGGATACGATGCGCCCGCGCCGATCAAGCAGGCATTCAAGCACCGCCACCTCGCGGCGGGGCAGATCGAGCGTCGTTTCACCATCCAGCAGTTGTCGGCTGTCCCGGTCGAAGACCAGCGGCCCCAGCACGTTCCGCGCCGCAAAGTTCAGATCCTTGCGCCGGGCGAGCGCGCGCAACCGGGCCTCCAACTCGTCCATCTCGAACGGTTTGACCAGATAGTCGTCGGCGCCCGCGTCCAGCCCCTGCACCCGGTCCTGCGTGTCGGACCGCGCGGTCAGCAGGATCACAGGCACTCCGTCGCCCCGGGCCCGCAGGCCGCGCAGCACCGCCAATCCGTCCTGGCCCGGAAGATTGACGTCGAGCACCACCAGGTCGGCGCCTTCATGAGCAAGGAAATCCGCTGCTTCGACCCCGTCTTGCAGAACGTCGACCGAGTGACCGCGATCCCGAAGCCGGTACGCGATTCCTTCCGCCAGTTCGGTGTTGTCTTCGATCACGGCGATCCGCATGGGCTAAAAAATTCTCTCTTTGCGCAAGTTTCGTGCAAGGTTGGGACAGCAATGTGTCCACTGTTGGAGGAGGGACTCGGATCCCTGAAAACAGAATCACATGTATCGGCGGGCAAGAGCCTGACCGATCTTATAGGTCTACGGGAGGATACCAATGACCATCAAGCACCTCGCAGCATCCGTTGCGGCATCCGCCATCATCGCATCCCCGGCCTTCGCCGAGGTCGACTTTTCCGGTGAAACCATCGAGTGGGTGATCCCGTTCTCGGAAACCGGCGGTTCGGCCAAGTGGGCCAACTTCTTCGCACCGCTGCTGTCGGAAGAACTGCCCGGCAACCCCACCGTCGTGGTCAAGTTCATGCCCGGCGCCGGCTCGACCAAGGGCGCCAACTGGTTCCAGGAGCAGGAACACGAGGACGGCACGCTGCTGTTCGGCACCTCCGGCTCGACCCAGTTCCCCTACCTGCTGGACGACCCGCGCGTGCGTTATGAATACAGCGACTGGAACCCGGTCATGGCGTCCGGCACCGGCGGCGTCGCCTACCTGAACCCGGAGGACGGCGAGAAGTTCGACGGTTCGGCCAACAACCTCAAGGACATCGATTTCATCTACGGGTCGCAGGGCGCCACCCGTCTTGACCTCGTGCCGCTGCTGGCATGGCAAATGCTGGGCATGAACGTGGAACCGGTCTTTGGCATCAAGGGTCGCGGCGACGGCCGCCTGATGTTCGAGCGTGGCGAGGCGACAATCGACTATCAGACCTCTTCGGGCTATCTTGGCGCGTCGGCCGACCTGGTCGAACAGGGCAAGGCCGTTCCGATGATGACTTGGGGCGCGTTGAACGAGGACGGCGAGATCGTTCGCGATCCCACCTTCCCGGACATTCCGACCTTCAAGGAAGTCTGCGAGGCGACCGAGGGCTGCGAAACCTCGGGCAAGGCATGGGACGCATGGAAAGCCTTCTTCATTGCCGGTTTCCCGGTTCAGAAGATCGCCTTCCTGCCGCAGGGCACGCCGCAGGAGGTGATCGACACCTACACCGCGGCCTTCGATGCCGTACGCAATCGGGATGACTTCCCCCAGATCGCGGCCAAGCGCGTGGGCAAGTACGACGTCTTCGTCGGCGAAGGCGCGAAGAAAGCCACGCAGGCCGGCACAACCGTGTCGCCGGAGGCCAAGGCCTTCGTGACCAACTGGCTGCAGGAAGCCTACGGCGTCTCTCTGAACTAAGCACCAGACCAGAAGCGCGGCCCCGGGAATTGCCGGGGCCGCCTTTATTTCCGACGATACCTGACAAGGAGGTGGCGCGATGGACGTGTTCGCGACTGCCCTGCCGGCACTGTCCGATGCATGGGCCCTGATTCTGCAACCGGTCGTTTTGGGCTACCTCGTCCTCGGGGTCGTCATGGGTCTGGCCGTGGGCGTCTTCCCGGGCCTTGGCGGGATCGCCGGTCTGTCCCTGCTGCTGCCCTTCATGTTCGGCATGGATCCGATCATGGGCCTCGCGCTGATGGTGGGCATGGTGGCAGTGGTGCCGACCTCGGACACCTTTGCCTCTGTCCTGATGGGTATTCCAGGGTCATCCGCCAGCCAGGCGACCGTTCTTGACGGCTTTCCGATGGCGAAACGCGGACAGGCCGCGCGCGCACTGGCCGCCGCCTTTACCTCGTCGCTGTTCGGCGGCCTCGTCGGCGCCGCCTTCCTGACCATGTTCATCGTGATTGCCCGCCCGCTGGTGCTGGCCTTCGGCCTGCCGGAAATGCTGATGATCTCGGTCCTCGGTCTCAGCATGGTCGCCGTGCTTGCAGGGCGCGTGGCGCTGAAAGGGGTTGCGGCAGCCGGGTTGGGCATGCTGGTCGGCACCATCGGCGAGGCCGATGCCGGCGGGTCGCTGCGCATGGCCACCTACGACATCCCCTATCTGATGGACGGTCTGAAGCTGGTCATCGTGGGTCTTGGCATCTTTGCGGTGCCGGAAATCGTCAGCCTGCTAAGACAGGACCGCTCCATCGCCAAGGATGCCAAGCTGGGCGCCGGATGGGGCGCAGGCGTGCGGGACTGGTTTGCCAACAAGTGGCTGTCAGTCCGCTGTTCGCTGATCGGCGTGGTCGTCGGCGTCATTCCCGGTCTCGGCGGTTCTGTCGTCGACTGGATCGCCTACGGCCATTCGGTGCAGACCACCAAGGACAAGTCGAACTTCGGCAAGGGCGAAGTCCGCGGCGTGATCGGGCCGGAAAGCTCGAACAACGCCAAGGAAGGCGGCGGGCTGGTTCCCACCCTGCTCTTCGGCATCCCCGGTTCGGGCTCGATGGCGATCTTCATCGGTGCCATTGCCCTGCTGGGATCGGGCGACATCGAGGTCGGGCCGAACATGCTGCGCGACAATCTCGACATAACCTATTCCATCGTCTGGCTGCTGGCACTGGCCAACGTGGTGGGCACCCTGCTGTGCATCGCCGCATCCGGCGGGATCGCCAAGCTGACGACGATCCGCTTTACCTACCTGGCGCCGTTCCTGTTCATGCTGATCAGCTTTGCCGCCTTCCAGTCGGGCCAGAACTTCGAGGACATCCTCGCCCTGTTCGTGATCGGCCTGATCGGCATCTTCCTGCGCCGTTTCGACTGGTCGCGCCCGGCCTTCCTGATCGGTTTCGTGCTGTCCAACCCGGTCGAGAAATTCTCCAACCAGGCGTTCCAGATCGCGTCGTTCCGCTTCCGCAAGTCCTTCGAAGAGGGCATGGACTACATCTTCTCGCCGATCGTGATCGTCCTGCTGATCATCACCATCGTGTCGGTCGTGCTGGGCATTCGCCAGGCCAAGAGCATCATGGCCGAAGGCGACGTGAAGTCCGGATCCAAACGTTCGCCGCTGGTGTTCCTGCTGGTCATCATGGCCTATGTCGTGGCCGCGCTGATCAACGCGAACATGATCCCCGACTACAACATGACGGACAAGATCGTGCCCCTCGTGGTGGGCGGCATCACGCTGGCGGCGCTGCTGATCCTGCTGGCCCAGATGCTCATGCGGCCCGAGACCGACGCGGTCTTTGCCGACAAGGAAGTCGCGGGCGAGGATGCGGATGCGCCTTATGGTCTCTGGGGCACGCTGACATGGTTCGCCGGTCTGATCGCCGCCACCTATGTCCTGGGCTTCATTCTTGCCTTGATGGGCTTCCTGATCGCGTTCCTGCGCGTTCGTGCGCAGGCGCCCTGGCCCAAGACGCTGATCCTGACCGCCGCGGGCATCGCGCTGATGTGCGTCATGGCCGGTGCCCTGAACCGGGACTTCCCGCCGGGTCTGCTGCAGGATGTCGTCGATCTGCCCTGGCCGCTGAAGTGATGACACTCGACCTGCTTTGCCTGCCCGGCGACGGGATCGGGCCGGAGATCACGGCGGCCACCCTCGCCGTGCTCCGTGCCGCGGAACCGCTGCTGTCGCGCCGCCTGAAAGTCGAGGAGGCGCAGATCGGCTTCGCCTCTCTGGAGGCCGCAGGCACGACCATTCCTGACGAGGTGATCGAACGGGCGCGATCGGCGGATGGCGTCATCCTCGGGCCGGTTTCGCACAACGCCTATCCGCCTGTGGCGGAAGGCGGGCGGAATCCTTCGGGCGTGCTGCGCGTCGCGCTGGAACTCTACGCCAATATCCGCCCGGCGCGGACATACCCGGGGCTGGAGGCCCCATCGCGACGTGCCTTCGACCTGGTCGTGGCGCGCGAGAACCTCGAAGGGTTCTACGCGGACCGCAACATGCACGCTGGCGGGGGCGAATTCATGCCCGTGCCCGGCGTGGCGCTGGCCATGCGGAAAATCACCGAAGAGGGCTCTCGCCGAATCGCCGAACGCGCTTTTGCCCTGGCCCGCGAAAGGACCGGCCGCGTCACCGCGATCCACAAGGCCAACGTGATGCGGGTGTCCGACGGGCTGTTCCTGAGGGTCTGCCGCGAGGTGGCGGATGCGCATCCCGACATTACCTACGACGAGGTGCTTGTGGATGCGGCGGCGGCGCACCTGGTGCGCCATCCGGACCGGTTCGACGTGCTGCTTTGTACCAACATGTTTGGCGACATCCTGTCGGACCTTGCCTCTGAACTGTCCGGCGGTCTTGGGCTTGCGGGCTCACTGAACGCCGGCGAGACACACGCGGTGGCACAGGCGCAGCACGGTTCGGCCCCGGATATCTCCGGGCAGGACCGGGCCAATCCGACCTCTCTGATCCTGTCTGCCGCAATGCTGCTACGCCATCGCGGTGAGCCGCAGGCCGCCGATGCGATCGAATCCGCGGTAACCACTGCGCTTTTGCAGCCGGACACACGCACCGGCGATCTGGGCGGACCATTGGGCACCGCGGCCTACACCGACACGCTTTGCAACCTGATCCGGGAGACGTCATGACCCAGACCGGCATTCCTTACCATTTCCTGCGCGGAGGCACCTCGCGTGGGCCCTATTTCCGCCGAGACGACCTGCCCGAAGATCGCGAGACCCTGGCCGAGGTGCTGATCGCGGTGGTTGGCTCGGGCCACCCCCTGAATATCGACGGCATCGGCGGCGGGGCTGCGGTGACGACCAAGGTCGCCATGCTGTCGGCCTCCGATGACGATTGGGCGGACGTTGACTATTTCTTCGCCCAGGTCTCCGTCGAGGATCGGCTTGTGGATTTCAAACCCACCTGCGGCAACATCCTTTCGGGCGTCGGACCCGCCGCCATCGAGATGGGCCTGATCCAGCCACAGGGTGACGAGACAGAGATCAAGATCCGCGCGGTCAATACAGGCGCCCGCGTTCTGGCGCGGGTGCAGACGCCGGGCGGAACGCTGACCTACGAAGGCGACGCCGCCATCGCGGGCGTGCCGGGCTCCGCCGCCCCCATCGCGTTGAATTTCATGGGCGTGGTCGGCTCATCGACCGGGGCCTTTCTGCCGACCGGCAGCTTGCGGGACGAGATCGACGGGATCGAGGTCACCTGCATGGACGTGGCCATGCCCATCGTCATTGCCCGCGCCGAGGATTTCGGCCTGACGGGCTATGAAAGCGCGGCCGACCTGGACGCCAACACCGACTTTTTCGCCCGGTTCGAGGCGATCCGCGTCGAGGCCGGCAAACGCATGGGCATGGGGGACGTCACCAAATCCGTCACGCCAAAGTTCGGCATCCTTGCACCGGCCCGCGACGGCGGCACGATCGCCACGCGCTACTTCATGCCTTGGAACACGCATCCCAGCATGGCGGTCACCGGTTCGCAGTGCCTCGCCTCCTGCGCGCTGACGCCGGGGACCGTGGCCGACGGGTTGCTGGAACGTCCCGCCGACCGTCCGGCGAATGTCGTGCTGGAACATCCGTCAGGCACCATCGAAGTGCTGGTGGATTATGACGACAGTGACGGGTTCGAACTGAAATCCGCGGGCCTGCTGCGGACGGCGCGCAAACTGGCCGATGGCCAAGTCTACGTGCCATCACGAATCTGGAAAGGCTGAACCGATGGCGATCATGAACCTGCTCGTCGCCTTCAACGGCACCGAGTCCTCCGAGGCAGCGTTGCGGTACGCCGCGTCTCTGGCCCGCGATCGCAAGGCGCATGTGACCGCGATGCTGGCGCATTCGACGCATGACACGCTGGATACGACCTCGCGCTGGATCCCGCGCGAGGCGCGGGCGCTGTTGGCCGAGGCCAAGACCGGGCTGCTGACAGAGATCGAGGCGCGGCTGGATGCGCTGCGCGCGGACTTGGATCTGGGCGACGCACTGAGTTTTCGGGCGGTGCCCGGCCGGGTCGATAACCTGCTGTCGGAAACCGGACGGGCATTCGACATGATCATCGCGGGCCGACCGATGCGCGACGACGATGAGCATATCCGCCTGCATCCCGACAAGATCGCGCTGCTGTCCGGACGGCCGGTGATCGTCGTGCCCGAAGGCTACGATGCAGAGGCCCGCCACAGCCATACGGCGCTGGCCTGGGACGGCGGGCGCGCTGCGGCACGGGCGCTCTCCGACAGCCTTCGCCTGCTGGAAGCTCAGGGAAAGTTCTCCGTCCTGACCGTGGGCCAGGTGCCCGGCATGGACGATCTGATGACTCACCTGGCCCGCCACGACGTCACCGCCATTCACGAGGAATGGCCCGACGGACACCCGGTGGCCGACCGCGTTCTGGGCTATTGCCGACGGCACGACCCGTCGCTCCTGGTGATGGGTGCCTACGAACATTCCAAGTTCCGCGAGGATCTTGTGGGCGGCGTCACCGCCTCGGTCCTGCGGGAAACCACCATTCCCGTTCTACTCTCTCACTGAAAGGGCGAAACCATGCACGAGTACAACCAGCTTCGCGTCGCCGAAAAATCGCTCGAAGAGCTTCGCGCCACACTTTGCAGCAAGATCGAGCGTCAGGACGGCGACATGCGCACCCTGACCGACCTGCACCAGCGCGTTTCCAAGGCGCTGCGGGCACTCTCTGCGCAAGGCTGAGCGAATGCGTGTCCACATTCTCGACGACTGGTTCGACACGTTGCGCGGGCTGCCCTGTTTCGATCTGCTGTCAGATCACGACGTGACAGTCTGGACCGATCACGCCGAGGGGGCAGAGCTGGCCGAACGGTTGGCCGAGGCCGAGGCGCTGGTTCTTTTCCGGGAACGGACCCGCGTGGATGGCGCATTGCTGGAACGTCTGCCGGGGCTGCAACTGATTTCTCAACGGGGGGTCTATCCGCATGTGGATGTGCCCGCCTGCACAGAACATGGCGTGACCTTCTGTTCCAAGACCGGCGGCGACGGCGCAAACCACGCGGCGGCCGAACTGACAATCGGGTTGATGCTGTGCGCCATGCGGCAGATCCCGCAGCAGATGGCATCGACCAAGGCCGGAACCTGGCAAATCGGCGTCGGCAAGACGCTGCGCGGTCGGCGGCTGGGCCTCTACGGCTATGGCAAGATCGGGCGCGCGGTGGCCGATCTGGCCCGCGCCTTCGGGATGAATGTGGTCTGGTGGGCTTCCGAGGAGGGCCGCGCCCGAGCCATGGCGGACGGCGAGACCGTCGCCGCAAGCCGCGAGGCGTTTTTCGCAGGCAGCGACGTGGTCTCGGTGCATGTCCGGCTCAAGCCAGAAACCCGCGGGATGATCACGCGAGAGGACCTGTCCGGAATGCGTCCCGGATCGGTCTTCGTGAACACCTCGCGCGCCGGCCTGGTCGAAGAGGGTGCGCTGCTGGACGCGCTGGGATCGGGCATCATCGGCGCGGTCGATGTCTTCGACACGGAACCGATGCGTGACCCGGCCGATCCCCTGCTCTCGCATCCGAACCTGATCTGCACGCCGCATATCGGATTCGTCACCGAGGACGAATTCGACAAGCAGTTCGCCGACATCTTTACGCAGATCAATGCCTTTGCCTCGGGCACCCCGATCAACGTGATCAACCCCGAGACGCTCTCCCGGAACACCTGAGCCGCTCCATCGCTGGCGTCGTGACGATGATCCGACCCATGCGAGACAGACGGGGGATGACGACGTCGCCCCCGTCCATACCCGTCCCGAAGGCCGGATAGGCCGGGCCCTGCTGGCCCGGCCCCGCTGGCACGTTCGTTTTGCGCGCCCAACACACAGCCTCGACACTCCCGGCCCGGATATCGGCATGGGCGCTCACCCGGCCCGCTGACTTGACATGTCATGTATCCCTTTGTATCCACCTGGATACAACACTGTTCGAGGGCTTGTATGGCACGAGACGAGGAAAACGCACCGCAGGGCAACGCCGCCTACTCCCGTCTGCTCGACGCATTGCGCGAGGGTCGGCTGAACCCCGGCGATCGCCTGCGAGAAACGGAACTGGCAGAGCGCCTTGGCGTGTCCCGCACGCCCGTGCGCGAGGCGATCCGGCAACTGGAGGCGGATGGCATCGTCGTGCACGTCCCGCGGCAAGGCGCCAGCATCCGCACGCTGGATTATGCCGAGGTCATGGACCTCTACGAGATGCGCGCGGTGCTGGAAGGAACCGCCGCGCGGCTTGCGGCGCGTGCGGCTTCGGACATCGAGATCGAGGAACTCTTCGACATGAACCAGGCCTTGGAAGACACGGGCAACACGCCCGAGGCCTTTGCGCTGAACCGCCAGTTCCATGCCGCCATTCTCGATGCGGCCAAGAACCGCTTTCTCACCCGCTCGATCACGTCGCTGCAAAAGGCGCTCATGATCCTTGGACCCACGACCCTGACCGAACCTGACCGCGCCATGAAGGCGGTCGAGGAACATTTCGGCGTGCTGGACGCCATCAAGGCACGCGACGGCGCCCTCGCCGAGGCCGCCATGCGCGCTCATATCGAGGCCGCGCAGCGCGTTCGCGTGCGCGCCCTGCGGGCCCGCCCTCTCTATGACGGAGACATGCTTTGACTGAACCGATCGACATCGCCGTTATCGGCGGCGGCAATGCCGCGCTGTGCGCCGCGATCACCGCCGCCGAGGCGGGGGCGCGTGTCCTGATCCTTGAAACGGCCCCGAAACCCTATCGCGGTGGCAATTCGCGCCACACCCGCAACTTTCGCTGCATGCATCATGGCCCGCTTGGACCGTTGGTCGACAGCTATACCGAGGAGGAATACCTCGCCGACCTGATGAAGGTCACGGACGGCAAGACGGACGAAGGGCTGGCGCGCCTGGCCATCCGCAGTTCCGAGGAATGCCTGCCGTGGATGGAGGCGCATGGCGTACGGTTTCAGCCCTCGCTTTCCGGTACGCTGTCGCTGGCACGCACCAACGCGTTCTTCCTTGGCGGCGGCAAGAGTCTGGTCAACGCCTATTACCGCACCGCCGAGGCGCTTGGCGTGCGCGTGCTCTACGAGGCCGCCGTCTCGCACCTGGAACTGGAGGACGACCGGATCGCCTGTCTCGACTACACGCATGACGGTCAGACGCACCGGATCTCGCCAAAGTCCGTGGTCGTGGCCTCGGGCGGGTTCCAGGCCGACACCGACTGGCTGGCCCGGGCCTGGGGACCGGCGGCAAAGAACTTTCTGATCCGCGGCACGCCCTACAATCGCGGCGTGGTGCTGGCCGACCTGTTGGACCAGGGTGTCGCGCAGGTGGGGGATCCGACGCAGTGCCACGCCGTCGCCATCGACGGCCGCGCGCCCAAGTTCGACGGCGGCATCGTGACACGGTTGGACTGCGTCCCCTTCTCCATCGTGGTCAACAAGAACGCGCAGCGTTTCTACGACGAGGGCGAGGATGTCTGGCCCAAGCGCTACGCCATCTGGGGCCGGCTGGTGGCGGCCCAGCCGGATCAGGTGGGCTATGTCATCATCGACGCGAAATCGCTGAAACTGTTCATGCCGTCGGTCTTCCCGCCGATCGAAGCCGACACGCTGGAAGACCTGGCCGACAAGATGGGGCTGCCGCCTGACGAACTGCGGCGCACGGTCGACGAATTCAACAACGCCTGTGGCGACACCTCGGCGTTTCACCCGACCGAACTGGACGGCGTGGCGACCAAGGGCCTGAACCCGCCCAAGACCAACTGGGCCCGCCCGATCACGGACCCGCCCTTCTACGGCTACAGTCTGCGCACCGGCGTGACCTTCACCTATCTCGGGCTCAAGGTCGACGAGCGCGCGCAGTGCTCAGTCGGAAACCGACCGGTATCGAACCTCTGGGCCGCGGGAGAGACCATGGCCGGCTCGATCCTTGGCCAAGGCTATCTCGCCGGGTTCGGCATGACCATCGGAACCGTTTTCGGACGCATCGCAGGCAAGGAGGCCGCCGCCCATGCAAATGCAACCTGACCTGATCCAGGAAGCCCGGCGCCAGGCCGAGATCTGCAACGCCTGCCGCTACTGTGAAGGCTACTGTTCCGTTTTCCCCGCACTGCACCGCGAACGCGCCTTTGCCGACGGGGACATCACGCACCTGGCCAACCTGTGCCACAACTGCCGGGGATGCTATTACGCCTGCCAGTACACGGCCCCGCATGAATTCGACCTGAACCTGCCGAAGGCGCTGGCCGAAGTGCGCCAGGACAGTTGGAAAGCCCATGCCTGGCCCCGCCCCTTTGCCGAACTCTTCGAACGGTCGGGCGTCGCCATGGCAGCCTTTCTGACGCTGTCCTTCGCGCTGCTCTTTGCGTTGGCGCAATGGATGCGCCCCGAAGGCGGCGAGGGATTCTATGCGTTCATGTCCCACTCCCTGATGGTCGCGATCTTCGCTCCGGCTTTCCTGTTGCCACTGCTGACCCTTGTCGTCTCGCTGCGCGGCTATTGGCAGAGCACGGGTGCGCAGGCGGTGCGGCTCTCCGACCTTGGCGACGCCTTGCGCTCTGCAGGCCGGATGCGCAACCTTGAAGGCGGGCACGGAGACGGCTGCAACTTCGAGGACGAAGACCGCTTCAGCCATGCCCGGCGCCATGCGCACCAGGCGGTTCTTTACGGTTTCCTGTTGTGTTTCGCGTCGACCAGCAGCGCGACCGTCATGCACTACGTCTTTGGCCTCGAGGCCCCCTATGGCTTCTTCAGCCTTCCGAAACTTCTGGGGGTTCCCGGCGGTCTGCTTCTGACCTTGGGATGCGGACTGCTTGCCTGGCTCAAGACCCGGGCGGATCGCGATCTGGGCGCGCCACGGTATTGGGGTGGAGAGATGGCCTTTGTCCTGCTGCTCGGCGCGGTGGGCGCGACGGGGCTGGCCCTATACGCGGCAACCGGCACGGCGGCGGTCCCCGCACTGCTGGCTTTGCACCTTGGACTGGTGCTTACTTTCTTCCTGCTGACACCATACTCCAAGATGGCGCATGGCTTTTACCGGCTTGCGGCCCTGACCATCGAAGCGGCGAAAGTCCGGAAAACAGGCGCGTGATATGGAAGGCGGCCCAGCGATGGGCCGCCCTCACCAGCCCCGGCGACGGGGCGATATCGCACCAGACGCCGTAAGGTGGGATTTGCCCCTTTGACTACTGGCGTCAGTAAACGGCGTTGATTGAGCTACCCCTCGCACATCGGACAGTGACCGAGGCGACGATCCGACCTCTGTTTGTCTCCAGGAACGAGAAGAACATGCCGCAACGCAGGTCCGCGCTGGCGGCGTCGAGATCCAAGCGCCCCCTCTCGCACATGCGCAGGATGGCAGCGGCGGCAAACGTCTTGGTCAGTTTCGCCAGCCGCGCCGGGGTCGAGGTCGCGGGCCATGAGACCCACGCGGAGCGCCTTCGGGAACGGTAATCCAAGGGGGCTGCGAAGCCCGGGGAAACGGCCGTCGGTTAGGGTGCGAAGCGATGTCATGTCGACGGTCGCTTTCCGATGTGCCCTGCGCCGCCCCGGAGAAGCACAAGACCGGCGATCACGAACCACACGATGGCGCCGAGACCAAAGACGGCGCCGGCAGTTTCTCCCATCGGCGTAAGAACCGTGAGGAGTCCCGCCGCGCCCGTGAGCAACCCAAGCCCCGCAGTGAGCCTGCCAAAGATCCCGCTCGCGCGCCCGGCAAGGCTGACCGCGAGCAGCCATGCGCCGCCGGCGATCTCGTTTCCGCCGCCAAGGCCCAGTTCAACCGCGTGCAGCACCTGCCATAGCGCGATCGCGGCCCCCGGATCGGCGGCCAGCGCGTGGGTACGTTCGACGGCCACATTTGCGATCATCCCGGCGCCAAGGACGAGGGTGGCCCAGATGAGGCCGAACGCCGCTGTCAGGGCGGCCGCATCGGGCAAGGTCCTGGCGATCTGCTGGCGGAGGGCGACGACCAGTACGGCCAGCGCCAGCGCGTTCACGATGTAAATCACTGTGTTCCATGCGATCAGCAACCCGGGACGCTCGGCAATGAAGGCCGCGACACCGGCGGCGTCGATCTCGTCCGTCCCGAAACCCAACGGGGCGAACACGGTGATGAGCAGGGCAAAACCTATTAGGTAAGTGGACGCGCAGGTCAGAGCAGCGAGACCGCCGGCTGTTCGAAGCATCATGAGCCAACTCCGTTCGGTTGATGCACCGTTTCGGCGGCGAGTGTTGCGAAGTGCTCGGTCAGGCGACGTGTCCCGAACCGGGGCGCAACCATGTCCATTCCGAGCGCGGTCAGGAAGAAACGCGCCGGACCGCTCATCCGCCGGGGCAGGAACGGCAGGACGGCGAGCACGGCGCGCCGCAGGGCGTCCGGCAGGTGGGTGATGCGCGGCGCGGCCCCCAGCGCGGCGAAGGCGGCGCTGGCGATCTCGTCCTGTGTCATCACGTCGGGGCCGCCGACCTCGATCCAGCCACGGCCTTCATCCGTGGCGTCAGCAATGGCCACGGCCAGGTCGGCGCCGTGGATGGGATTGAGGCGCTGGGTGCCCTGTCCGAAGAGCCAGACGCGGCCCCATTGCGCCATCGCCAGGATCTCGCCCATGTCGGAAAAATAGCCGGTGGGCGCGATCACGGTTGCGGGCATGTCCGAGGCCTGGAGCGCATTCACGAAGGCGGTCTTGGCATCGACCAGCGGCACGCCCGCCATGGCGTCCGCGTTCAGGACATGGACATAGGCAAAGCGCTTTACGCCTGCCGCTTCAGCCTCGCGCAGGAGGTTCAGGTTCGCCTGGAAGTCGACCTCTCGGAAGCCGAGGCCATCGGTTTGTCGGGTGATCCCCAATGCAGAGACGACAAGGTCAACGCTGTCCATGACGCCAATGAGCGTTTGGGGTCGCGTGGCCTCGGCCTCGATCAACACATCGGCCAGTCCTTCGGCGCACCCGGAATCGCGAACCAAGGCGGTGACGTGGTGTCCGCGCCTTGTGTATTCAGCGCAAAGGAACCGCCCGAGATAGCCGGTCGCACCGGCAATGAGAACATTCATGAATCGCCTCCGGTGTCTACAGCAGGCCAACGCCAAGCGCGCTGGCGGCCATGAGGAACAGGACAGGCGTCCAGAGCAGGCGCTCTGGGCGCGAGGGGCTTGCGGCATTGGCGGCAAGGGACAGCAGCGTGAGGACGGCGGCGGGCCAGAACAGCGGTGCCAAAGGCGCGGGGCCAACCCCGGCCCGGGCAAGAACGGCCCCGGCCATCGTGCAAAGCAGCGCGGCCTGAACCAGCGCCAACGCCCTCCAGGCGGGCGGCAGGCGGTCGGGAAAACGGCCGCCGACCGTCAGCCGGCCAAGCGGCGCGCCGGCGGCATTGGCAAGGTGCATGAGCACCGGGAAGGCGGCCAGACCGGTATAGGCAACGGCGAGGGTCTGGGTCACAGCCTGGCCCTCGCGACCATCGAGGGCGCGCCGGAATGGACCACAGAGCCGCGGACCGCCTCTTCGGTCAAGGCGATAACGCCATAAAGGTGCCGGAGCCGAGAGGTGCTCTGCCATGCCGGCGGGGACGCCCCTCTGGTCGGGATCTGGGCTCGCCGGGTCATAGGGTAAAAGCTGTCTGGCATCGCGCCGTCTCTCAGTTCACGACCGCATGGCCACGGCCGCGCAGGCAGTTCAGGACGATGGTTTCGCGCGTCTCGCTCGCCTCGGACACGCCCGCCGCGGCCCCCGCCAGCGCGCCGACCACGGCCCCGCCAAGCGCGTCGCCCTCGTCGTCCACCTCGCCCAGGACGCCGCCGACCCCTGCGCCGATGGCGGTTGCGGCCATCGTTTGGTGCTTCAACTGCGACTGGCTGCGCGCAAGGCTGCGGCAGGCGGACAGATCGCTTTGGAACTGTGCTGTTGGCGGGCCATCCAGGATCGGGGTCACAGCCGTACCCATCCCGGCACAGGCGCCCAAGAGTACGGTCAGGCAAAGCGGGACAATCAGCAACGGTTTCATGGGGTGTCTCCTTCGACAGTGATCGGTGTCGAAAGAGGATCTACCCGAAAGCACCGGACGGCTGGCATGACCCCCGAGATCAACAGCTTGACCCCAGGTATCAATTGCCTAGCCACGCGGTCGGACTTGTCCCGGTCCAGCGGCGAAAGGCCCGCACAAAGGCCGACGCCTCCGAAAAACCCAGAAGATAGGCCGTTTCGCCGACCGAGACCTTGCGCGCGCCGAGGTAGTCCATCGCCATGCGGCGGCGCAGGTCGTCATGGACCTGCGCGAAGGTGACGCCTTCGTCCTTCAGCCGGCGGTAGAGTGTCTGACGGCTCATCCCGAGGTCGCGTGCGACGCGGTCCATCGACAGCGTGCCTTCGTGCAGGTCGGCCAGCATTCGCGCCTCGACGGCGGCGCGCACGGTGTTCCGCGTTGCGAGGTCATCCAGCAGTCCGTCCGCGTGGCGCGTGAAAACGCCAAAAACATAGTCCTTGCCGCCGTCGAACGCGGCGTCCAGCCAGACCGGGTTGATCCGCAGAGCGTTCCGTGTGGCCCGGAACGTCACCGGCACCCGGAACAGCTCGGGGTATCGGTTCGCGTGCGGCGGCGGCGCGTAGGTCACTTCCAGCGCTTGCTCGAACGGGTGTTCCGGGGCAGAGCGGCGGAACTCTGAGATGAAGCGGGCAAAGCTCGCCTCGGTCGCCATCCAGCTTCCGTCGCAGGTGCGGTTGTCCACCAGCCAGACCGCCGCGCCCTCGTGCACAAGCTCAAACCGATCCCGACCGCCGGGGATCGGCACGTCGGCCATGAGCCGCGCGTAGCGGTTCAGCTGGCCCAGGCTGTGCGGGAAGGAGGTCGAGGCGTGGACAATCTGGCCGACGATCGACATCGTCTCCAGCCGGGTTTCCAGCACGTGGCGCAAAAGCAGTGAAGTGTCGCCCGTCGCCTTTATCCCCGCAGCGATGAGCGCCTGGTACGCGGCGACCGGGATGCGCGCGTCCTGATCCGCCAGGTCATCCTCTGCCAGCCCCGAAGCCGCGAGCAAGGGCACGCGCGGAGCCCCTTCACCCGCCGCGTAGTCAAGAAAGGCGGCTGCGAATCCGGCGGCCATGGACTGATCGGACATGCGGCGGTCTCCTGGGGCAAGATCTTGATACGCCCGGTCATGCCCCCGCCAAACCGACGCGGGCACATTGTGCCGAGACTTCACATTCGGACAACCCTTATGCTGCTTCACATGATTGTACCGATCGTCACACTCGCCTGTTTTGTCGCCCTGAGCTTCGCCGTCCTCCTCTGGATCACACGGATGCCACCGGAGGTGCCGGCCACGGTCGCAGATGACCCCTCTCTGCCTCGGCTGTTCGGCGAAGACGTCCTGCTGCACGGCCACGTCGCCGGAGCGGAGGGCGCGCCGCTTGTCATCGTTCTGCACGGCGGGCCAGGAGGCGACCATCGCTCGCTGCTGGCGCTGCAGGGCCTGAGCGCCACCCACCGCGTCCTGTTCTACGACCAGCGCGGCGCGGGCCTGTCCGAGCGGGTGACGGCAGACCGGCTGGGCGTGCCGGACCACCTCGCCGATCTCGATGCGCTGATCGCCACCCATGGGAACGGTCCTGTCGTGCTGATCGGGCACTCATGGGGTGCGATGCTTGCGACGGCCTATCTTGGCCACCGTCCCGCCGCCGTTGCTTATGCCGTTCTGATCGAGCCGGGTTTTCTCGACGCTGAAGGCCTTGCCGATTTCGAGACCTGGCGCGCCGGTCTCTCCCGCAGCCCGCGCGTGCTCTGGGCTGGGCTACTGGCCGGTTTCCGCGCCCGTGGTGTCCGGGGCGATGCAGACGCGGCGCAGGACAGCACCGTCGGCGCCGTCGTTCATGCCTTCGCCAACCACCCGTCGAACCCCTATCACTGCACCGGTCGCGCCTATGATGCCCCCAGTTGGCGCTTCGGGCACCGGGCGAGCGACGTGTTCTGGAGCGATCCGGCCGTCGCGCTTGGCGCCATGACCTCCGGCCTCGCCTTCCCCGGCCCCGTCCTGATCCTGGCCGGGGGTTGCAACGACTGGACCGGCGCGCCGCTTCAGGCCCGTCACGCCACGATGTTCCCGGATGCGCGAATGGAGGTGATCGAGGGCGCGGGCCACGACACAGCCTGGGACAAGCCCGAAGAGACGCTCGCCGCGATCCGATCCTTCCTCGGCGCCCCGGATGAAGCGGCCCGCCATGTTTCGTCCCTGGTTTCGTAGCAAAAAAGGACGGTCGCAGCGCGGGATGCGCAGCGTACCGACGCGCCCACGCCACACCCAAATATCACATATGACAAAAAATGTGACACTTGTAAAATGAGCTCGCCGCCGCTATTGTCCCGGCAACAGCTACGGTAAAGGGAACCGACATGAACATCATCCTCGTGCTGGTCGATAGCCTGACGCGGAACTGCCTGCGCGCGTACGATCCTCAAAGCCGCTGCGAAACACCCAATATCGATCGTTTTGCCAAGCGCGCCGCGGTATTCGACAATCACTTCGTTGGCAGCCTGCCCTGCATGCCAGCCCGCCGTGAATTGATCGCGGGACGCAAGGAATTCATGTGGCGGCCCTGGGGCTCGCTCGAAGTGTTTGACCCGCGCCTGCCCGCCGAAGTCCGCAAGGGGGGCTATCATACCCACGTGGTGACGGACCACTACCACTACTGGGAAGAAGAGGCCAACGGCTACATCCAGAGCTATGACACCACCGAGATGATCCGCGGCTACGAAGTCGATCGCTGGCAGGCGCAGGATCCGAACGAAGAAAAACCCGCCTGGGTCAAAAACGTCGAGAAGTTCCGCGCGCCAGAGCATATCGGCCAGTATTACGCCAACACCAAGGACTTCGCAGGCGAGGAGGATTACTTTTCGGCCAAGACCTTTGGCAGTGCCTGCGACTGGCTGGACCGCAATGCCGAGAAGGGCAAGTTCTTCCTGCATGTCGAGACCTTCGACGTGCACGAACCCTTTCACATCCCCGAACCCTACGAGAGCATGTATGCCGAGGGCGCCACGAAAAACGAGTTCAACGTGTGGCCGCCCTACCAAGTCTACAAGGATCTTGAGAACTTCATGGATCAGACCACGCCCGAGGAGCTGAAGTTCCTGAAGTCCCAGTTCATGGGCAAGGTCACCATGATGGACAAGTGGTTCGGCACCCTCATGGACAAGCTGGACGAGAAAGGGTTGTGGGACGATACGATGGTCATCCTGACAACCGACCACGGCCACGACATGGGCGAGCGCCGCGCGTTCGGCAAGCAGCACCCACATTTCGACAGCCACGCGAACATTCCGCTGATGGTCTACCATCCTGCCAATCCGGGCAACGGCAGGCGCATCTCCGGTCTGACCCAGACCGTCGATATCTTTGCCACGATCATCGAGGCTGCAGGTGTCGAGGTCACGGAGGCCAACCGCCACAGCAAGTCGCTCTTGCCGATGGTGGTGGACGACGCGCCCTCGCCGCGTGACGCGGTGCTATATGGGACATTCGGTCAGGGCGTCTGCGCCACCGACGGGACATGGACCGTGATGAAGGCGCCGGACCCGGACAAGCCGCTGTACCTCTACTCCACGGCCATTTTCCGGCCGTTAATTGTTGACAATCCCGTTGACGGGCGGCTGTCAAAGGCACCGAACAAGCCGGTGGATCAGGGCTATTTCGATCCTTCGGTCGATCTGCCCATGTGGCAGATACCGATCAAGATCGACCCGCGCACCGAAGAGAACCTGCTCTTTAACCGGGCCGAGGACCCGGGGCAGGCGCAGAACCTCTGGGACAGCGCGCCGGAGCAGCGGGCGCGCATGCTCGACCTGGTGCGCAAGCTGATGGAGGACGAAGGCTGCCCGCCCGAGCAATTCGACCGGTTGGGCCTGAAAGAGGCGGTTCCCGCCTGAGGTCCAGCCCGGCACCCGCCGCCTGCCCGACCGATCTGCCCCCGGGGCATGTCACCGGGGAAAGGCGGCGGGACGTTCCGCCCCTGATCGAAGCCCCCGACGGACGGCCTGATCCACCTTAGCCCCAGACGACGCGGAATCCTGTGTGTGTGGTCGTGCTCTCGGGGGAATTGCCGGTGCGGGCCGCGATGCGGTAACGATAACAATAGCTCTTGTGGCAAAGAAACGACCCGCCCTTCGCCAGCTTGTATCCTTTCATCGCCGCCTGTCGCGCCTTTGCGCCGCGCTTGAGAGAGCGGATGCGAAACGGCTCCGCCGTCCATTCCCACACATTTCCGACGAGGTTGTAGAGCCCGTAGCCATTGGGCTCGAAGGACATGGCCGGCGCTGTCGTCAGGTGACCGTCCAGCCCAAGGTTCCTGTCCGGAAAGCGGCCCTGCCAGATGTTGCAGGGAAAATGCGCCGTATCGTCAGGCTCTTCATGCCCCCAGGGGTACGGCACGTCGCCCAATCCGCCACGGGCGGCATGTTCCCACTCGGCCTCGGTCGGGAGCCGGCCGCCAATCCACTTGGCATAGGCGCGGGCATCGTTCCAGCTGACCTGAACCACCGGGTGATCCGGGAACCAGGCATTCTCTGCCGTTCCGGGCCCGTTGATGTCGCGCCAGTTGGCCCCGTCCACCCGCCTCCACCATTCCACGTTGGCCACCCCTTGGGTCGGGCCAACCTCGGCGCTTACCTCGCTCCAGAACACGAACGACCAGCCAAAGCGTTCGGCCTCGGTGACATACCCTGTCGCGTCGACGAATTCGGCGAATTGCGCGTTGGTGACCGTGGTGATGCCGATCTCGAACGGGGCCACGGTCTTGGTCCGCAGAGGGCCTTCGGCATCCTCGATCAGATGGGGATGATCCGTACCCACCAGGGCCTTGCCACCCGGTATCCGTGCCGTGGGTGGGCGGGTCGCACTTCCGCGCGCGATGACCTCGGTCGCGGCCCATGCCCCGCCGCGTCTGGCGGCAGGAGCGCAACAGGCGGATTTCGCGGGCGTTTCCGGACCTTCAGTCATTCATCAACTCGAGGGCGAGCGCCTTGTCCACAACGAGATGCGTCGCCAACCCGCCGCGGATGCTGGCAAGGGTCGCCTCTGCCCGATCCCGACCGCAGACGACAAGCAGTTTCTTGCGTGCGTTCCGCAAATCGCCAAGGGTTGCGGCAATCAGACGGTCATGCGGCGGCATGTCGATCTGCTCCCCCGCGGCAGAAAGATACCGGCAACAGAGGATACCCGCCGCCCCGGCACCGACGGCGTCGGCCAAAGTTTTCTCGCTCGCCATATCGGCAGCAACGAGGTGGGTTTCGGGATGGACGTTGCCCACCGAATAGATCGCCATATCCAACGCCTTCAACCGGTCCAGCTGCATCCGGATGGTCGGCTCTTCGCGGATTTGCAGTGCCAGTTCGGCGTTCGAAATCAACCCGGGCGCATGAAGGGTGTAGCATTGAGCACCCAGCTTGTTCGCGATCTGGATCGTGCAGTTCTCCGAGGCGGGCACCCGGTCCGAGATCATCGATCCGATCAACTGGCAGACCTCGACATCCGCCACCGCGTTGCGCGGCATGGTGTCGGCAACCGCCATGATCGTCTCGCCCCAGGCGACGCCCAGCCGGTCGCCCGGCTCGACCACGTCCAGCAGCGCCATCGCGGCGACTCGCGCCAATTGCGCCAAGGCCTCGGTCCTGCCCAGCGGCACCTCGTCCGAGGCTGGCTGCGCGACGTAGACATCCACCAGGCCGAACTTCTCGCGCAGATCGCGGGCCAGGGAGGACCCGGTGAGGTAATGCCCATCCACCCGGATCTCGACCACGCCCAACTCGCGGCTTTCGCGCAGCATGTTGACGATGGTCGCGCGGCTGACCTTCATGCGCTTGGCGATTTCGCCCTGGGTCAGACCCTCGCCGTAGTAAAGCAGCGCCACGTTGGACAGCAGCGCTTCCTTCTCACCGGAGATGTGCGACGGCGGGGCAGTTTTGTTCATCCTCAAGCGTTTACCTTCTTTGCCCCCGCTTGACCATAGTTCTGCCGGAACCAGGCATAGCAGCGGTCGATCTCATCCTGCGGCAGTTCCTCGACCGGACCGCGCAACATGGCCAGATGCGTGGTCATCGCGGCCTCTTCAAGGTACATCGCCACGGATGTTGCCTCACTCGCGGATTTGCCCATGGTAAAAACCCCGTGCGCCTTGACCAGTGCGGCCATGCCACCGTCGGCCGCCTCTAGGATCGCCTCGCCCGTATCAACCTCGCCCGGCGTCGCATAGCGCGAACAGGGCACGTCACGACCCAGGATATGGGTGATCGGTGTCAGCACCGCCGGAATCCGCT
The DNA here is from genome assembly GCF_030733205.1 of Mameliella sp. MMSF_3455. Taxonomy (GTDB): domain Bacteria; phylum Pseudomonadota; class Alphaproteobacteria; order Rhodobacterales; family Rhodobacteraceae; genus Antarctobacter. The sequence goes on along the minus strand of NZ_JASHJL010000017.1, from coordinate 17,025 downwards.
CCCCCCGCGCCGCAAAGCTCGATGCGTAGGGAGAATGAGTGTGGCACATGCCGTTCACATCCGACCTGTGGCGATATACATACAGGTGAATGCCGGTATCGACCGAAGGCTTCATCTCGCCCTCGACCACCTTGCCGTCAAGATCGACCACCACCATCGTTTCCGGGGTCAGCTTGGCGAATTTGACGCCCGAAGGCTTGATCACCACCAGCCCGCTCTCGGGGTCCCGACCCGAGACATTGCCGCCGGAACCCACCACCAGTCCGTTGCGCGGCAATTCATGGTTCTGTTCGCAGACCTCTTCCTTCAGCGCTTCAAGCATCACGCGGCCTCCTGCTTGGCGGCGGGGATGCCGTGTGGATAGACAACGATCTTGAGACTCTTTTCCGCCTCTACCAGCATCCGGAACGCCTCGGGCGTATCGGCGATGTCGAAACGATGGGAAATCGCCGCCTCTGCATTAATCCGCCCCGCCTCCAGCAGGCGGATATAGCTGTAGGTGTCAGTGTGGTCCGAAGAATAGCGCGAGGTGACGGTGATCTGGTCGAAATAGGCGGCATTGCCGTCGCGCGCCCAGGTTTCGCCCGGCGGCATCGGCGCGCCAAGATGCAGACAGCCGCCCACCTCGGTCAGGGCCAAGGCCTGATCCCATGCGGGCGCAAAGGGCGCGATGACGATCACCGTATCGGCCAGTCGCCCATTGTTGAGCGCGCGCATCGCCTCGACCGCGTCTTCGTTCTTGGGGTTGATGGTGTGGGTCGCACCGAATTCACGCGCGCGGGCCAGCCGCCAGTCGGAAAAGTCCAGAGCCACCACCTTGCCCGCACCAAAGAGCGGCGCGAGGTGGACAAACCCCTGCCCCATGAAACCCGCCCCCACAACGGCGACGGTATCGCCGGGCTGGATGTTGCAGACCTTCAACCCCGACAGCACGCAGGACCATGGCTCGATGGTCACCGCCGCCTCTGTGGAAATCGAATCCGGCAGTTTGTGTGCATCCATCGCCAGGTGCTGTGCAGTCACCCGGTAGTAGTCGCAGACCCCGCCGGGATCGAGTTTCATCGACTTGTAGAACGGATCGCGGGTGAAATGGCCGCGCCGCGACAGGTGCGAATTGACCCGCCCGACGTGGTGATTGACAAAGACCCGGTCGCCGATCTTGTAATCGGTCACCCCGGCACCGACCTCGACAACCTCACCCACCGGCTCATGCCCCAGCACCTTGGGCTCGGTCTTGTACCAGGCCATGGTCTCGCCGCCACACAATCCGCATGCCAGCGTCTTGAGCAGCAGTTCGCCGGGGCCGATCTCGGGGACGGGCCGATCCTCGATGCGGATGTCGTCGATCGCATACTGCACGGCGGCAGTCATCATGTTGGTCATAGTCTGGTCTCCCGCAAGGAATTGAGTTCGGCCTGCAAGGCGCGGTGATGGCGTGAAATGGCGGCATAGCGCCGGTAGACGGGGGTGTAGGCGGCGTGGTTTTCCGGGTCGTAACGCTGTAGCGCCTCGTCGCGCCGGGCCAGTTCGACGGCCTCGCCCAGGCCAGAGGCAGAGGCCCCCAGTGCCGCCGCCCCCCACAGCCCATGATCCGAAGCCGAGCTGACCAGCACCGGCTGGCCAACCACATCGGCGATGATCTGACACCAGACCGGGTTCTTCGACCCGCCTCCTGTCAGCTGAACAGGGGCGGTCGGCAGGCCGGTTTCCTCCTCGAAACAATGCCTTAGGCTCAATGCCGCGCCCTCCATGACCGCCCGGCCCATCTCTCCGGTGGTCGTGGTCGAGGACAGCCCGTGAAAGGCCGCCCGCAGGTTGGGTGCCACGAAAGGCGCACGTTCGCCGTTGAGATAGGGCAGGAAGGTCACGCCTCCCGCCCCCGGCGGCACCTGTTCGACCAGCGTGTTCATTCGCTGCGCCACCTCTCCGGCAGAGGCGCCGCCAAGGCTTTTGGGGTGCAGCGCCGCGAACCAGTCAAAGGCGGCTGCACCGGTTGTGGGGGCAAGAACGCGGATGGTGACGGGCGCGGTCGGATGCAGGCAGCTTGCGCCAACCGGTGCCTCCGTCGGGGTGATCCGATCGGTCAGGATATTGACCACGGCGGTAGTGCCCATGATCATCATCGTCTCACCCGCTCGGTGCAGCCCCATGCCGACGATCATCGCCGATAGGTCCAGCGTGCCGACCGAGACCGGGAGCCCCTCGGGCAGGCCGGTCGCCTTGGCCGCTCTTGCCGACACTTGCCCAAGCGCGCTGTCGGCGCTTTGCGGCGCGATCAGCTTGTCGGCCAGGTCGGCGCAATCCAGCGCCTCCAGTTGCGCGGCCGCATACGCGCGGCTGGCTATGTCCAGAAACGGGATCGTCGCGTCCGAGAAATCCGTGGCCAGCGCCCCGGTCAGGTTCAGCCCGATCCAGTCGACGCAGGTCATCACATGCGCGGTCTGCGCCGCCATCTCGGGACGGTTCTGTCGGACCCAGCGCCAGAGCATCCCCGACGTGCCGGACCAGAGCGAGGTATGACAGCCGCGTCCAATCAGACCGGTCGCGCCGGCCTCTTCGAGTTCGGCAAGGTCATCTGCGGTGCGCGTGTCGTTCCACAGCATCGCCGGCCCCGCCGGTCGGCCCTCCCCGGTCACACACCACAGCCCGTCGCCCTGCGCGGCGATGCCCAGAGACCGGAACTCTGCGCCGTCGCATTGAGCCACGAGGTCCGACAACACCGCCACCACGGTCTCCCAGACCTGATCCATGTCCTGTTCGCTACCGCCGCCGGGGACCTGAATCACCTTGCTGGGCGCATCGGCCTGCGCGACCTGTGTGCCATCGGGGCGGTAGGCGGCGGCCTTCACGGCAGTGGTGCCGACATCCAGCCCAAGCCAGAGTTTCGTCAAAGCGGCCTCCTTCATTTCGGTTGCACCGGCGTGATCCTGGGCGGGCGATCCACGCTCAGGGGCGGCAATGGCGCCGTCCATTTCGCGACACGCACCAGCGCGGTATGGGCACAATTGCCCTGGCTCAACTCCGAACACCCCTTGTCGAGGGTCAGCACATTGGGGTTGCCATGCACCTCAAGCCTCTCGCCCGCCACTTCCTGCGGATCGAACCAGGCACCGGTCGCCAGCGCGATACAATCCGGCCGCAGCAACGGGTCCAGCCGCAAACCGGCCAGACAGGCCCCGCGCGCATTGTAGATCCGGATCACGTCGCCCTCCTGCAACCCGAAGCGCGCGGCGGTATCCGGGTGCAGACTGGCCGGTTCGCGGCCCTGAACCTTGTCGGCCTGCGCCTCGCTGCCGCGGTCGTTCTGCGCGTGCAGGCGCGTGTCGGGCTGACCTGAAATCAGGTGCAGCTCATCCTCGGCCGCGTGCAGCAGGCTTTCGACGGGTGTCAGCCACGAGGGATGCCCCGGACAATCCTCCAGCCCGAATTCGGCAATCGTCCGGTTGCCGAGCGTGATCCGCCCGCTTTCGGTCGACAGCGGGTTGGCCACGGGATCGGCCACAAATTTCTGCAGCGCCACCTTTTCCTCGAAGGCATCCGGCACGTCAAAACGCCCTTTCTCGCGGAAGGTCTCGAAGTCCGGCAGCGAGAACCCGTTTTCCTGCGCCACGCCTTGCGCGCGCGCCCAGAGGTGGCGCAGCCAGTCTTCGGTGTCGCGCCCCTCGGTAAAGGCGTCTTCTACACCCAGATGCCGGGCCAGCCTGCGGAAAATCTCGTGATCGTCCAGCGCCTGCCCCATCGGCTCGTGCATTTTTGACATGTAGAACAGAGACGGATCGCGCCGGTTGATCATCATGTCTTCGCGTTCGAACGGCGTCGTCGCCGGCAGCACGATATCGGCCCGCCGCGCGGTTGCGGTCCAGCTGTGATCCTGCACGATTACCGTCTCGGGCCGGGTCCAGGCCTGCTCCAACCGGTTGAGGTCTTGATGGTGGTGGAACGGATTTCCGCCGCACCAATAGACCAGACGAATATCGGGATAGACCCGTGTCTCTCCGTCGTAACGATAGGGATGCCCCGGGTTCAGCAGCATGTCGGCCAGCCGCGCCACGGGAATGGCGTCCTTCACCGGGTTCTGCCCCTGCGACACCGAGGGCCAGCCGATCCAGCGGATCGGGCGCCCCACCGGCGTGGTCGAGCCATAGCCAAACCCGAACCCCGTGCCGGGCTGGCCGATCTGACCGAGGATCGAGGCCAGCCCCAGCGCGGCCCAGATCACCTGTTCCCCGTGATCGGCCCGTTGCAGGCCCCAGTTCAGCGCCACCATGCTGCGGTTGTCGGCCAGCACCAACGCCAGCGCGCGGATTTCATCGGCGGCAATGTCACAGAGAGGCGCGGCCCAATCGGCGCTCTTCGCCTCGCCGTCCGTCTCGCCCATCAGGTAAGCGCGCCATTCCGGCCAGCCGCTGGTGCGGGTGGAAAGGAAATCCTCATCCGCGCGCCCGGCCTTGACCACCTCGTAGGACAGCGCCAGCAGAAAGGCCGCATCGGTGCCGGGCCGGATCGACAGCCACTCCGCTCCGGGCAGATCCGTGCCGCGCGGCGAGACATTGATGATCCGCCCGCCCCGGTCCCGCATTCGCTGCAGCGGCGCGCCAATGTCGTGGCGGGTCACGCCGGACGAGGAAATCTGCGCTGTCCGTTCTGAAATCCCGCCAAGCGCCAGCAACACATCGCAATGCTCCCCGACGAGGCTCAGACTGGTCATCGCGTCGAACATGCCGCGATTGCTGAGACCAAGCACATGAGGAAACAGCACCTCTGCAGCGGCATGGGAATAGGTCTCGTGGCTGGCCACACAGCCCCCCACAAGGTTCAGGAACCGCCGCATCTGACTTTGGGCATGATGAAACCGTCCGGCGCTGGCCCAGCCATAGGAACCGCCAAAAATCGCCCGGTTGCCGTACACCTTGCGCACGGACCTGATCTCGCGCGCGACCAACGCGGTGGCCTGCGCCCAGGTCATCTCGCGATAGCCATCGCGCCCCCGGTTGGCGCCGCCGTCCCCGTCAAGCCAGCCTTCGCGCACCATCGGCGCAAGGATGCGACTGTTCTCGTCCCGGGCTGCAGACAGCCAACCACGGCCAATGCGCGACGGATGCGGGTCATCCTCGACCGGGCGCAGTGTGTCGCTCTCGATCCGATATGCCCCCCAATGTGCTGCGGTGTATTTCATCATCCCTCCCTTCCCGCGCAGGCCGTGGCGCTTGACTTTTACATATGATCGATTTAGTGACTTTTGTAAAGATCCAATCGAGAGGAAGCCATGCAAAACGAAAGAACCACCGAAGACGTCGCGCTGGGGATTCGGCGCCGCGTTTTCGAACATACGATCCGGAACAACGGCGGTTACCTGAGCCAGGCCTGTTCTGCCGCCGAGCAGCTGGCGTGGCTCTACAATGAGGAATTGAAGCTGGGCGCACCGACCCTGCCGATGATCCCCAAGCCGTTTGGCGGCGTCCCCTCCCCCTCCAACCCCGATTACCACACTGGCGCCGGGTACAACGGCCCCGCCGCGCCAGAGTTCGACCGGCTGTTCATTGCGCCCGCGCATTACGCGCTGGTGGCCTATGCCACGCTGATCGAGGTCGGCCGAATGGCGCCCGAAGGGCTGGAAATGTTCAACAAGGATGGCTCCTCGGTCGAGATGATCGGGGCAGAACATTCGCCGGGCATGGAGGTGCACAACGGCACCCTGGGCATCGGCCTCTCGACCGGGGCGGGCCTTGCCTATGGCCGAAAACTGCGCGGTGAGCCGGGCCGGACCTGGGTCTTCATGTCCGACGGCGAGGTTCAGGAAGGCCAGACCTGGGAAGCGGTCCAGGCGGCGCGGTTCCACGGCATCGACAACCTCTGCGCCATCATGGACGTCAACGACCAGCAATGCGATGGCGCGATGGACAGCGTGATGGAAGTGGGCGACATCCGCCGCAAATTCATCGAGTTCGGCGCCGCCTGCGTCGAGATCGACGGCCACGACGTGGGCGCCATGCGCGACGCGGTGAACGAACCGCATGAAGGCAAACCGCTGATCATCCTCGCGCGCACCTCGCCCTATCAAACCATGCCGATCCTCGAGGAACGGTTCCCCCGGCTGCACTATGTCCGGTTCAAGTCCGAGGACGAACGCGCCCGCTTCAACACCTCGATTGCCGCCGATCTGGGCGTCGATCCTGTCGATTACGCCCATTGAGGAGACCCGCACATGGTTGAAATGGTATCCCGCCCCTACGCCTCGGCCTTCGAAAAATTCGCCGCCGGCAAGCCCGATATCCTCTGCCTCTCCGCCGATCTCACCTCTTCGTGCGAGATCGACGGTTTTCGCGACCGGCACCCGGATCAGTTCCTGTCGCTGGGCATGGCCGAACAGAACATGCTGAGCTTTGCCGGCGGCCTCGGCCTTGCCGGGTTCCGGCCTTTCATTCACACCTTCGGCGTCTTCATGTACCGCAGGCCCTACGATCAGCTCATGGCGTCGATCGCCTATCCCCGTCGCAAGGTCCGGCTGATGGGTTTTCTGCCCGGGGTGACCACGCCGGGCGGCATGACGCACCAGTCGATCGAGGATATCTCGGTCATGCGCTCGATCCCCAACATGACAATCCTCGAAACCGGCGACGCCACCGAGGTCGAAAGCATCTGCGAAGCCGCCGACAGCATCGACGGGCCGGTCTGGTGCCGGGTGCTGCGCGGATCGGTGCCACGCCTCTTCGACACGCCGATCAAGGTGGGCGAGATGCGGGTACTGTCGGAAGGGAGTGACATCCTCGTCGTTTCCTCGGGCATCAGCACCGAAGAGGCGATGCGCGCCCGCTCGGCCCTGACCAATGCCGGCCTGTCGATCCGGCACATCCACCTGCACACGATCAAGCCTTTCGATCACAAGCAACTGCTGGATCACATTAGCTCGGTCAAACACGGCGTTGTCACGCTGGAAAACCACGTCACCGAAGGCGGCGTCGGCTCGCTGGTGGCCGAGACCATGGCCGATGCCGGTGTTGGCAAGCGGCTGGTGCGGCTGGGACTGAAGGACACCTATGCACATGGCGGCTCGCGCGCCTATTTGATGCGGTACTACGGGCTGGACGCGCTGGCGCTGGTCGGTGGAATCGAAGACCTGATGGGCCAGAACTTCGGCATCACCGAGGACGACCTGGCCGAAGCCCGCGTGGATGACGTACATTCGCTGGTCAAGGCCGAGGCCCTATAACCGGGCCGGACATTCCGACCACAAAAACGCCCCGGGAAACCGGGGCGTTTTTCTTTGCAAGGCGCCACAATCCATCGACCTGTCATCCCCGCCGGGATCGCCCGGCCGTGCACGCCCTGCCCCGGCCGCGTCTCTCAATTCGACAAAAGCCCCCAGCAAATGGGTGCCCGATCCACCATCGGGCCGCGCTGGATCTTGCCGCCTTGGCGTCCCCAAAAAAACCGCGCCGATCCGGGGATCGGCGCGGTGACAAGTGCCCTTTCGGGCGGGGAGGAAAGGAAACCTCAGTGATCCAGCATGCCCCAGAGCCGGCGCTTGATGTCGAGGAATTCTTCGGTCAGCCGCATCTCGTCATTGCGTGGACGCGGCAGGCTGACCTCTTCGATGTGATGCACCCGGCCCGGGCGCGACGACAGGACGATGATCTTGTCGGACAGAAAGATCGCCTCTTCGATGTCATGGGTGACGAAAACGACGGTCTTCCGGGACTTCTGCCAGGTGGTCAGAAGGTCGGACTGCATCCGCTCCTTGGTCTGGGCGTCCAGCGCGCCAAAGGGCTCATCCATCAACAACACGTCGGGATCGTTGGCATAGACCCGTCCGATATCGACCCGCTTGCGCATGCCGCCGGACAATTCACGCGGCCAGCGGTCCTCGAACCCCTTCAGCCCCACCATCTCGGTCCATTTCGCCTCGACCTCGGCCTGTTCCTTGTTCGACGCACCACGCAAACGCGGCCCGTACGAGATATTGCGGGCCACCGTCATCCAGGGAAAGACCGCGTCCTGCTGGAACACCATGCCTCGGCGCCGGTCGGTGCCCTCGATCACATTTCCGTCCAATGTCATCTGCCCGTCCGACGGGGTGAACAGGCCCGCCATCATTTTGAGCAGCGTGGACTTACCGCAACCCGACGTTCCGATGATCGAATTGAACGAGCCGGATTCGAACTGAAGGTTGATGTTGTCCAGAACGGTCAGGGCGTTGGCGCCGCCCTTGCCGAAGGTGTGACTGAGATTTTCGATCCTGATCTCGGGCATTATTCCCGGGCCTCCGACCATTGCATGAGATGAGACTGAATCTTGCGAAAGATGCGATCCATGATGAAGGCGCAGCCGCCGATGATCACGATGATCATCATCACCTGGTCGGTCATGAAATAGCGCCGCCCTTCCTGCAACAGAAAGCCAAGACCGTTCTGCGCCGCCAGAAGCTCAGAGGCGACCAGCGTGGTCCAGGCGGCGGCCAGGGCGATGCGGTAACCGGTGATGATGAACGGTGTCGCTGCCGGAACCGCGACAGTCCGGAATACCTGGAAACGGGACGCGCCCATGGTCGACGCCGCATCCACATAGACTTGCGGGACGTTCTTCATGCCCGCGATCACGTTGACCACGCAGACCATGAAACAGGCGATGGTGATGATCAGTACGCGGCTGAATTCGCCGATCCCGAACCAGATGATGATGATCGGGATATAGGCCAGCGGCGGGATCGGGCGCAGCGCCTCGATCAGCGGATCCAGCAGGTATTCCACGACCTTGTACCAGCCGATAAGGCAGCCGATGACCAGCGCAAGGGTGGTCCCGATGAAAAAGCCCATCGCGATCCGGAACAGGCTGGCCCCCAGGGCAGTCAGCAGATTGCCACTTTCCAGGTTGGTGAAAAAGGACGCCACGATATCCGAAATCGGCGGCAGCAGCGCGGGGTTGTTGTCGGGCCGGTTCGTGATCCAGATATAGAACGCGAAAACCAGCGCGATAGACAAGGCGCCCAACCAGAGGCGCCTTGAACGAAGGGCATTCATTACAGTCATGGGTTTCAGAGCCGTGCAATGATCTTATCGGACACCAGCGCATCCAGATCAGGCATGTTGCGGATCCGGTCGTTTTCGACCAGGAACTCGGACTGGACGCGCAGCGCATTCTCAAGAATGCCATCCGCATAGACCGATTTGATCTCGTCTGTGTCGAAGTAGAAATACCCGTTCAGCAACGGCTCCACCTCGGCGGTCGTGACGCCCGCCCGGCCAATGCCGCTTTGCCATTTGATCATCCGCTGGACGACCTCGGCATTGTCCTCTCGCAGCATCCCGACCCCTTGATCGTGGAAGGCCCGCACGACTTCGGTCAAGGCGTCCTGCTTGGCATCCAGCACCGGTTGCGTGGTCATGAAGACATCCATGATCGACGGGCGCTTGTCGATCGGCATGGCAGCGCCTTCGGCCAACATGCTGGCGCCAGGCAGTTTTTCAAAGATCAACTGGCGCGAGGTGGCCAGCGGCACGGTGGCGTCCACCGCCCCGGCGATCAGTGCCGCCTGCGCGTCGATGGGTTCCATGTTGATGCGCGTCAGCGGCATTTCGGCCAATCCGGCCTGTTCCAGCGCCACACCAAGGAAGAAATCGAAGTTCGACCCGGATGTTACGGCAATACGCTTGCCCTCGAGGTCGGACAGGCCTTCCAGCCCCGGTCTGCCTACGATGGTGAACAGTCCCGAAGCGTCCCCGCAAACAGAGATTTCACGGAAGGCGGCCACCTTGCGCGCCATGGCGGCCAGCGGCGGGACCGAACCGACCGTGATGGCATCGACGGATCCGCCGACCATGGCCTCGATCGCGGGCGGACCCGAGGGAAAGACGCTGAAGTCCATTTCGACGCCAGGCGCAAATCCCTGGTCCTGCACCAGCCAATAGATGCCAAAGGAATATGCCGGGATGATGCCGACGCTCAGCTTTTCGGTTGCGGCATGGGCCTTTCCGACGAAGAACGTCGGCGCTGCCAGTGCTGTCCCGACAGCGGCGCCTCCCTTCAGGAACGCACGGCGCGACACGTAGCTCGTTCTCGAATTTGCCATCTTGTCCTCCCTCGTGGCAGATCGCGGAACCTGATGCTCAGGCATCGATCACTCTACTATCTCGCTCAACTTTACTTTTGTCAATTTTTTTCTCAAATGACAATTCTCACGGAGCGCGCGAGGGCAACCCCGTGCTCGTTGACACTCGCAACTCACCGAGCGGGAGGCGGAAATTTCAGTGAGACTTGGGCCTGCAGCAATGTGATGCTGCTCCCTTGGCCACGCATTGCGTCCCAAGGGAGAACACATCTGGCATCACGACCGACCAAGGCGCTCCACGGAACACAGGCTCAGGACCCGGCGCCTCCCCATCTCTTGAACAGGATTTGGCTTAATCTGAGCCACTCGTCGCACCTGCTGATCGGGTTGGTCCGTATCATTGCTCTGCCAATCGATGAAGGCCTTGGGGCCTAGAAGGTCACACCTTGCCGATGACCGCCTTTGTCTCCGATCCCGCCTCCAAGGCAGTCAGGTAGACCCACGGTAAATCCCGCTGCCGGGGCCCAATGTCGGGCGGCAGAGCAACCTTGGCGCAGACACGATGCCACGGTGCGGGATGCAGCGAGAGCGAAGTCAGCCCTGCCCCCGGACAAGAGCATCGAAGGTTATGGCCATGTCTAAGGGCGCGTCATGTCGGTTCGTCCCACGGCGGTAAACGGCACACCTTTTGGGCGGCGGTTTCGTTCGCGCTCTGGATCGCTTCGGTTTCCGTGGCCCCTTCAGCCAGTGCGAGCGCAAAGGCCGCGTGCCAGGTGTCTCCTGCACCAAGGGTATCGATCGGGGTGACGTCCGGCACAGGCACGTCGATCATCGACGTCCCGTCGTGACACGATACCGGGTCGGCCCCTCGCGTGACGCCGACCCACCTGCCGAGGCGCGCCGACGCCTCCTCGAGCGCCTGACCGTCCGCCCCTCCGCAAAAGTCCTGCAGCCCTTGCGAAGAGAACGCGACGTGGCTCGCCGCGCGCAACGCCTTCAAGGCAGGTGCAACGGGCGCCTCGGCGTCCATCACGCCCGGAACCCGCCTGCGTCTGGCCGCCCCCATCAGCGCCTCGGCCATGATGGGGAATCGCGTGTCTGCAAGGGCAGCCTCGAAGGCAAGGCGATCCGGCAGGAGGGCCGCGCTGTCCATTTCCGCATCAACGCGAAAATTGACAATCGTGCGCTCGCCATCCGGCGTGATGGTGATAGCGGAATGCGCTGTCCTGGTCTTGGTGGACGTACGCAGCAGGCTGTCGTCGATCCCGATGTCCCGGATGCGCGCGCGCAGGATCTCTCCGAAGGCGTCGTCGCCAACAGTGCCGACCAGCATGGCATGCCCACCCAGCCGCGCGATTGCCGCCGCCGCATTGCAGGCGCCGCCTCCCACGGAAAGGCGGGAGGCTGGCGCCCTGTGCTTTTCTCCGACGGTCGGGTGGGCGGCCACGTCCAGCACAAGGTCCAGCGCGACCAATCCGCCACAGACGACCCGTGTCACGAACGGCGCCCCTTCAGGCGAGATTTTCGGTGCATGTGTTGCGCGCGGCCCTCGCCGCATGGCCCAACATGGAAATGTCGTTGGGTCCGACGATGAAACGATAGCCCGCATCGCGCAGCGCCGCATAATCCCGTCCGGCACCCTCGATCGTGCCAAGCATCAGGCCGGCGCCGTTTGCGCTGGATTCGACCTCGCTGATCGTCGTGCGCACGTCGCCATGGGTCAGATCCTCCAGATGGCCCATCGACGCGGCCAGGTCGTTCGGACCGACAAACGCCATGTCGATCCCGTCGATCTCGGCAATCGCGGCGACATCTTTCACGGCATCGACATGCTCGATCTGGACCATGAGAAGCAATTCGTCATGCGCGACGGCCCTGGCATAGTCGGTCACATCGCCGAACCCAGTTGCCCGCACGATGGGTGCGGCATACCCGCGCCGCCCCCGCGGCGGGTAAAGACAGGCCTGCGCAATGTCGCGTGCCATCGCGGCGGAATGGACCATCGGCACCATGATGGACCGTGCACCGCGATCCAGCGCGCGCTTCAGCGTCGCCTCGGACGGGTCGGGAACGCGCACAACCGCCTGTCCCCCGGCGGCCTCGACCGCGCGGATCAGGCCGAGCCCCTCTTCCAGACCCGCAATGCCATGTTCACAATCGATCACCAGAACGTCCCAGCCGGCATGAACCAGCAATTCCGCCACGTCGGGCGACCCGAGTTCCAGCCAGGCGGCGGCCACGGTTTCACCCGACTTCAGCCGCTTCTTGAGAGTATTCTGTCCTGTCATGGGTTTAGGTTTCCTTCCTGCCTCTTGCCCTTCTCGGGCCGAACATGTCCAATACGGCGCGCAGCAGAAGCACGCCCCAGACCACCAGCGTGATCACTCCGAGGACCGCTGCAGCGTCCCGTTCGAAGAACTGGGTAATGTCGCCCTGTGCCTTCATCATCGACACCATGAAATTGTCTTCCACCACTTGGCCGAGCACGATGCCCAGGATCGCAGGCGCCAAGGGTATTCCGGCCCGCGCCATGGCATAGCCGACAACCCCCAGCACAAGGATGATCCAGATCGCCATGGTGCTGCCCATGATCGCGTAGCCGCCGATCATCGACAGCATCAGGACCAGCGGCATCAGGACCGAACGCGGCACGCGCAGAAGCTGGGTTGCCATGGCGATGGCCAGGCCGCCGGTTATCACCATCAGGACGTTTGCCAACAGGAAGGCGCCGAACAGCGTGTAGACCAGCGTTGCGTCGCTGGTGAAAATATCGGGGCCCGGCGTCAGCCCCTTCATCAGCAAGACGCCGATGGCGATTGCCGTCACGCTGTCGCCGGGGATGCCGAAGACAAGTGCAGGCGTCCATGCCCCGGCGACGGCGGCATTGTTGGCCGCGCCCCCGTCAACGATCCCTTCCAGATGGCCCTTGCCGAATTTCTCCGGTGTACGTGAGAAACGCCGCGACAGCGCGTAGGAGATCCAGGCGGCAACGTCCGCACCGGCGCCGGGCAGAGCACCGATCACGGTGCCACCGGTCCCCGAGCGCAAGACGCTCGCCCACCGCCGTCGGATTTCTGCTGCCGCATTCCGCAGGGCCTGGGCAATGGGCTCGACGGTGAGCCTGCCAAGACGAGTCTCCGTGCCCGTCGCCGCGTTGCGCAACAGTTCCGAAAGGGCGAACAGGCCGATCATCGCCGGGATGAAACTGATGCCATCGTAAAGCTCGTCCAGACCAAAGGTATAGCGGGGGTGTCCGACTGCCACGTCGATCCCGACGGTTGCGACGGCCAGCCCGATGAACAGGCTGGCAAAATTTCGGGGCACGGAAGACCCGCCGACGAAAACCGCGCAGCTCAGCCCCAATGTCGCAAGCCAGAAGGCCTCGTCACTGGAAAAACTGGTCGCAAGGCGCGCCAGTTGCGGCGATGCCAAGGACAGCATCAGAACACCGATCACGCCGCCGACCACGGAGGCAAAGAGCGAGACGAACAGCGTCGTGCGGGGCTGTCCGTTTTGGGCGAGGGCATAACTGTCTTCGACATAGGCCGCCGAAGCGGGTGTGCCGGGCATCTTCAGGAGCGCGCCCGAAATGTCACCGGCGAAGATTGCCGTGGTCGTCGTGGCGACGATCGCCGCCACGGCCTGCACCGGATCCATGAAATAGGTGAATGGCACCAGCAGGGCGACAGCCATCGTGGCCGTCAGGCCCGGCATCGCGCCGACAAGCGCGCCGTACAAGGTGCAGGCCAGAACTGTTGTGATGATCAGCGGATCGGCCACCGCCGACAGGATTGCCATCAGGTCCATCGCCAGATCCTCTTACCAGGCCAAGGGCGTCAGGACGCCCCAGGGCAAAGCCACACGCAGGATCGAATAAAAGACATAATGCAATGCAAAGGGGGCCACTACGGCGAGCCCGATCGTGACAGGCCAGCCGCCCCCGAAGAGCCGGGCGGCGACAACGAAAGCGAGGGCTGCGGAAAGGTGAAATCCAAGCCAGGGCAGGATTATGGTGAAAGCCGCGACAATCCCGATCAGCGTCACGAACGGAATCCACGCGGTCGGTCGGGTATCCTCCTGCTCCGGCGCAGTTCCGCGGCGCGCTTCAAGCAATATGCCAAGTCCGGACAGAACAAGCCCGGTGGCGATTATGTTCGGGAACAGGTCCGGCCCGTAGGCCATGACAGGAATCCGGGGAAAGCCCCGTGCATTCCAGGCCATCGCAATGGCGAGGGCGATCAACGCCGCCCCCGTCACCACATCGCGGTTGATGTTCATCTGGGAAACCGGGCGATCACTTCGCCAGACCGACGGCTTTGATGGTATCGCCCAGGGCGGCGTCAGATGCCTTCATGTAGTCCACGAGTTCGGCCGACGGCATCGACACGACCTCTGCACCGCGGCTGGCCTTGAATTCTGCCCATTCGTCGGTCTGGACGATCTCGGCCACCGCCTTTTCGTAGGAGCACGCGATTTCCTCGGGCATGTCGCCCGGGCCGGAAATCGTGATGTAGGCGGCAAGCGTCCAGCCGCTGTCCAGCGCATTCGCGGTCAGCGGGACATCCGGCAAGGCGGCCATCGGGGAATCGTGCATGTACGCGAGAGCGCGAAGCTCTCCCGCCTCGACCAACGACTTGCCTTCGGAGAGCGCAGGTGTGGCCACGTCGACGCCGCCGGCCAGCAGTTCCTGCATCGCGGGCGCCGCCCCTTGCGACGGAATCCAGCGGATCGCGTCGGGCGCCATTCCTTCCGCGTTCAGCATCCCGGCAAGGGCAAGGTGCCAGATGCCGCCGAGCGACGTGCCCGAGCCGGTCAGGTCTCCAGGGTTTTCGCGCGCATGGTCCAGCAATCCCTCAAGCGTCTCGAAGGGGCTGTCCTTGCCGACAAGGACACTGGCCGGGACGATGTCGACCAGGGCGATGGGCGTGATGTCGTCCATCGTCAGGTCCGTCAGGCCGACCCAATGCATCGTATTGATCTCGACCGTGACCGCGCCGACGGTGTAGCCATCGGGATCAGCCCGCGCGATCGCGGAATGCCCGGTCACGCCGTTGCCCCCGGTACGGTTCACCACGTTGAAAGGCACATCCCACTTCTGCTCCAGCATGCTCGCCAGCATGCGGGAATTGGCGTCGGTGCCGCCCCCGGCGCCCCACGGAACGATGTATGTAACGGCCCGATCCGGCTGCCAGTCACAAGACTGGGCCTGAACTGCGGTGCCTGCTCCGGCGACCAGGGCGGTCACGGCTATGGCCTTTGTCACGGTTTTCATGGTTTCTCCTCCCGATGGTTTGCCAACGCGCCGGCGGAGCCGAACGTCGTTCTGCACCTCTTTGAAGCATAGCATCGGACCCTTAGTCAATCGATTGAATAAAGTTGGAAACCCGCAGCGCGGGTGGATATTATGCAAGCATGAGAAGGCGGATCAGACTGCGCGACATTGCCGACGAACTGGGGCTCTCGGTCTCCACCGTTTCGCTGGCATTGCGCCGCGATCCGCGGATCCCCCCGGAGACCGCGGAACGCATCCGCACGACCGCGGCACGCCTTGGATATATATACAACCGCGCCGCGGCCGATCTCAGGCAATCCAGAAGCAGTCTGGTTGCCGTCGGGCTCAGCGATCTTTCCAACCCGGTGTTCAATGAATTCCTCAAACACATTCAGGACGAGTTGACCAAACACGGTCGCCATGTGTTCCTCGGCGTCGCCCGCGAGGACCCGGACCTTCAGCGCGCGTTCCTGCAAACCGCGCTGGAACAAGGGGTGGGCGGGGTCATTCTCTGCCCGGTTCGCGGCACGACACCGGCGGACCTGGACATGCTGGTTCCCGAGGGAGCGCTTTCCGCAACGACTCCGACAGTGATATTTTCCCGCGCCATGCCAGGTCTGCCAGTTCCGCAATTCGTCAATGACGATCTCATGGCGGGACGCATGGCGGCGGAATGCCTGCTGAAGGCCGGTCACAGGCGCCTGTGCTGGCTCGGGGGCGGGCACGAATCCTCGACGGCGAGGAATCGTCTCAAGGGGTGCCTGAATGCGATCGCCGCCCATGGCGAGGCGCCACCGCCCCGCCTCGTGCACGGCCCCACGACTCGCCGTTTCGGATTCGAGGCCGCGCGCGCAGCCAACGAAGGCCCGGATCCACCTACCGGGTTTGTCTGCTTCAGCGATCTGATCGCCTTCGGCGTAATCGCGGCCTGCCATGACGCCGGAATGATGCCCGGCCGTGACATCGCCATCATCGGTTGCGACGACATGGAAGAAGCCAGCTTTACCTCTCCGGGACTTACAACCATCCAGGTTGACAAGAGCGGTATCGGTTGCGGTGCGGCCCGCCAGATCATTTCCGCAGACGCATTGACCGCAGAGGTGGTTTTCACTCCGAAGCTGATCCACCGTGGAACGGTTGGCCCTGCGGTGTTGGAATGACCAGTCGTGCTGCGGGGGCGGTGGCCTGACCAGCGACTCGGGTGGGTGAAACCCAAGCTTTTTGATATCGCAAGACCCGTCCGGAGATCATCGTTCGGCAGTAGCGCTCTGCCTCCGCTGCCGCCTTGGCTCCGCAACGGCGGGCCATTGAACACGGGCAAGTACGGTCGGCGGAACAGGTTCGCGACCGACCCATCTGACCCGGCAGGGATTTGAGCGCAAGCGACACGTTTCTAATCCGAGCAGCTTGCCTTTCGGGGAACGCTCGACAACAGGCTCATCCTTTTCAGGCTACCACCGCCCCGGCGAGATGCAGCCATTTGAGCGAGGCGAAGCGGCCCTGCATCTTGGCGCAAAACACTTGCCCCCCATGCGTTTCTGATGATGTGACCGACCTATGCAGTGTGTGTTGCCTCGCTCTGCATACAATTAACCGTTCACTTGAGCGGCAGCGGTTGAGAAAGGCCAGATTGAGCTACTCCCCATCTTTTGGATAGGAACTGGCGTAATTTAAGCTACTCGTTGCACCTGCTGATCGGGTTGGTTGA
>NZ_JASHJL010000016.1 GCF_030733205.1 Mameliella sp. MMSF_3455 | reverse complement strand
GCCCAGGTGTTCCAGCCCCGCGCCGGGATCGCGCAACCCGTGCAGCCGCCGCGCCGCATGGACCGCGAACTTGCGGATCAGCTTGTTGCGCCGGGCCGCCGCCAGCTTGTCCTCGGGCCCCATGCGCAGGATCTCGGCATCGTAGGCATCGGCGATGATCAGCCCCGTCCCCTCGGGCAGCAGGTCGGTCGGGAACGCCTGGTCCACCGCCCAGAAATAGCGGTCACACCAGTCCAGGTACCCCTGCCACTTGCCGTCGCTCATGTAATCCCCGCGGCTCGACTTGCACTCGACCACCCACAGCTCACCCTTGGGGCCCAGCGCCATGACGTCCACCCGCAACCCCCGGTCGGGCACGAATTCCTCGATCACGGCAAAGCCATGCCCCGCCAGGTGGCGGCACACGCCCCGCGCCAAGAGCTGGCCGGGCATCAGGTCGGAGGTGACAGGCAAGTCCATGCCCAAATCATTGAACATTTCGTGAACAAATGCAACCCCAGCCCCCGGGCGCCTTCCCTCTGCCGGGGAATGATCTAGGCTCGCCCGAAACCGCAGCGATGACCCAAGGCCCCGCATGTCCCAGGACCAGACCGATACCCGCCTGACCCGCGCCGAAGCCCGTGGCGTGCGCGCCGCACGCGAACTCGAAGGCCACCTGACCTGGCTCGACACCTTTTCGGGCACGGCTCTTGGCGTGCTCTCGGTCGCCTCGGGGATCTACACCTATCTCGGCGTCTCCTCCCTGCTGGATGAAAACGGCGCCATGTCGGTCTTTGCCGCCATCGCCTATTCCACCGCCGTTTCCGTGGGCATCTTCGTCTTCTGGTCCTACATGCTGCGGCTCTTCCCTGCCGTCCGCTCCACCCGCGCGCGCACCGGGCTGATGGCCGCCATGGGGCTGGGCAGCCTTGCCATCGTCGCCATGTCCTCATGGCTGAACGCCGCCGCCCTGGCCGGCTCGGCCGCCGTCGAACAGCACCTTGCCGAAACCGTACAGGATTACCAGGCGGCGCTCGAACGCGCGCATGAGATCGCGTTGACCGGCCAGGCGCTGGAACGCGACGTCGCCCGTGTCCGCCAGTCCTTCGAGGACCTGTCCGATCTCGAGGCACAGGGCGCGCTCTCCGGGCTCGCCGGGCGCGGCGCCGTCTTCCGGGTCCTGCGCCAGAAAGCCGCCGAGCTCACCGCGCTCGAGGCGCAGATCGCCGAACAGACCCCGCTGGTGGACACCGCCTTTACCGAGGGCAACACCATCCTCAGCCGGATGCGCGCCCTGACCGTCGAACCCGGCAGCGTCGAGGCCCGCAGCGTCGAGTTCTCCGAGGCCGCCGTGCGCCTGCAGGGCCTCATCACCCAGCTGCGCCAGCTGTCGGTTGCCCCGCTGGTCGAACGCGCGGCACAGGATCTTGCCGCCTCGGTGGTGCTGCCGGAACTCGACGGCAGCACGGCACAGGGCCGCGCCGACCAGTCCGCCACCATCACCTCGGTGCTCGAGGTGCTGGCACAGCGGGCGGCGACGCTGGAACGCGCGGCGCAGAACGTCCAGTCGCTGCAACCGCCCACCGATGTCACCTACACGCCGCTCTCCGCCGCCGACGCGGTGATCCTGTACGCGCGCAACTTCGTGCCCTCCTGGGCCGGGGCCATCGCCATCGACCTGCTTCCGATGGTGCTGGTCTTCATCCTTGCCATCACCCATGCCGCCATCCGCCAGGGCCGCGAGGGCGCCGGGGTCGAGGACACGCTGACCTTGGCCGAACTGCGCGCCGCGGTCACCGCCCTGCGCGAGGTCGAGGCCGTCGCCGGCCCGCCGGCAACACCGCCCGCACAGGCCACCCAAACCGCGGCCACCCCGCGCCCCGAGGGCGAGGACGTCACACCACTCAAGGGAAAATCCGCGTGAGACAGGTCATGCAGGGACACCAGTCATGAACCGTTCCGTCGCCCGCACCCTGTCAGCCGTCCTCGTCTTTCAGGTGGGGATCGGCGTCCTCTTGGTCCTCGGTGACATGCGCCAGGGCCCAATCTCGCTGCCCGGCTTCCGCCCCGATGCCCCGCGCCTCTCGGACCCCGTGCGCCCGGGCGACCAGCGCAGGATCTTCGACCCCGGCCGCGACCGCCCCGCCGTGGCCCCCGAACGCGATCCGGGCGAACTGCCCGACCGGCTGACCCTGACCTTCGACCAGGGGACATGGCGGCTCGAAGGGGCCATCGCCGAGGGTGACGCGGAACGCCTGATCCCCCAGATCGACCGCGCCGACCCGCCGATCGAAACCCTTCTGCTACAATCCGAAGGCGGCTCGGTGCGCGACGCGCTCGATCTCGGGCGGCACCTGCGCGCCTCGGGCATCGCCACGCAGGTTCTGTCGGGGGAATTCTGCTATTCCGCCTGCCCCTACCTCTTTGCCGGCGGCCAGACCCGCAGCGCCGCCGCCTCCGCCTCCATCGGGGTGCACCAGCACTACTTCGGGGAAAACACCCTTCTGCCCGCCTTCACCGCGGTCGAGGACATCCAGCGCGGCCAGGCCGAGGTCATGGGCTATCTCGACGACATGGGTGTCGACACCCGCGTCATGCGCCACGCGCTCGCCACGCCGCCCGATGAAATCTACATCCTCCTGCCAGAGGAACTGGCACGCTACGGGCTTGTCACGGATACGCCCTCAGGCGGGTGACACAAAATCTTCGCAGGCCCTTGTCTCGGCCCCCCGCGCAACTTAGGTCTGCGCTTGGCGGGTTCTGCCCTTCTCGTGAGACGGGTACATTCCGGTGGCCTTAAGCAAATCCGAGGGAGCTGGCTCTGGCGGGATCGTGGTCTCGTTACCTGGCGCCCACCTGTATACACAGGTCCTCGGGAATGCGTTACCCACACGGTTGGCGTGGTTCCCGCCGCTTCCCCATCATGACCCAACCGGCAAGCAGGCTGGAGGGCGGGCCGCTGAGCCGTATGGCTCAGCCGGGGCGTCCGGAAGACGGCTTGCGCCCGAACCCGGGCCGCTGGCTCGTGACCTCGACGGGCACCGGGCGCCGCGGCCCGCGGGGCGGCGATGACGCAGAGGGCTTTCTCTCGCCCAGCCGCATGATCGAAATCGCGAATTGCGCCGCCGCAAAGACCGCCGCGAAATGCACCCAAAGCAGCAGCACGGCAAAGGGGCCGATGCCGGTATGGGTTGCAAGGTGCCACAGGTTGCCCACGTCCAGCGCCAACAGGCCCGCCACGAACACCGTGGCCAAACCCGCGCCGACAAGGCACTGCGTGATGAAAAGTCGGATGATCCGGGGCATGCGCGCCTCCTTTCCAGTGTGAAAAGGGTATGGCGCGCGGCGCATCCGGCAAGCCCCGGGTGCGATAAGTGGTCAGCAGCTCAGCGGTGCTGCAATCCGCCCAGTGTCCGCTTCTTAAGTGCCCGGTTCTGCGGGGCCTCTGCCCCCACCCGCACAGGCGCCGGCTCCTGCGGGCGGGCGTGCTGGCGCTTGCCGCCGGATGTGTCGTCTTCCTGCGCCATGCGCATGATCGAGATGGCAAACTGCACGCCCGCAAAGACGATGCCGTTGAACATGAACAGCATAAGCACCGCCACGATCCCCATGTCGCTGCCGGAAATCAGGTGCCAGAGGTTGGCCACGTTGAACCACAAAAGCGCGCCGACAAAAACGGCCGAAAGGCCAAAGCCGGCCAGGACCTGCAGGATATAAAGTCGGATGAGCTTGGGCATGGGGCAACTCCATCGCATTCCGGGTTCAGAATACAACTTGGGGTGCAGAAGGCAACCTTGCAAGGGTTAAGCCTTCGTGACCTCCTTGTACGTTTTGCCGATTTCCGCGTACGAAACGTACAAAACGTACAGGGGTCTTCGTTGGCCCCGCCGCCCGACAGGCCCGTCTCAGAACGCCTCGGGGCGTGCCTCGCGGGCCATGTGGTCCAGCACCGCGTTCACGAAACGCGCTTCCTTGCCGTCGGGAAAAAAGGCGCTCGCCACGTCCATGTATTCGACGATCGCCACCTTCGGCGGCGTGTCGAACTCCAGCAGCTCGGCCCCCGCCACGCGGAACAGCGCCCGCAACGTGGGGTCGATCCGCGCAATCGGCCATTTCGCCACCAGGGCCCGGTCGGTCATCTGGTCGATCTTCACCTGCCAGTTGACCGCCTGTTCCAGCAGCCGGGCAAAGAAGTCGATGTCGCCGTCGATCATCTCTTCGCCGTCGATCTGTTCCGCGCCGAACCGGAATTCCAGAAACTCGCGCCGCACCTTGTCGACCCCGGCATCCGATTGTTCCATCTGGAACAGGGCCTGAACCGCGTAGAGCCGCGAGGCGCTGCGCATCTTGCGTTTCTGGTTGCCCGAAAGCTTGGTCATGCGATGTCGGGGTCCTTGCTGGTGCCTGCGATCTGGATTTCCTCGCCGAAGGGGACGAATCCCACCCCCTTGCGCGAGCCGCCCCACTTACGTTCCAGCGCCAAGAGATGCAAGGCCGCAGCCGCCGCACCGCCCCCCTTGTTCTGGCCCTTGGCCTCGGCCCGCACGCGGGCCTGTTCGTAGTTTTCCACCGTCAGGATACCATTGCCGATGCAAAGCCCCTGCAGGCCCAGCAAGGTCAGCGCGCGCGAGCTGTCGTTGCACACGGTCTCGTAATGGGTGGTCTCCCCCCGGATCACGCAGCCCAGCGCCACATAGGCATCATAATTCGACAGCCGTCCGGCGATACCGATGGCGGTCGGCACTTCCAGCGCGCCGGGCACCTCGATGGTCTCGTGCCAGCCGCCCGCCGCCTCGATCTCGGCCTCGGCCCCGGCGACCAGTTGATCGGCGATGTCCTTGTAGTAGGGCGCCACGACGATCAGCACCTTGACCGGCTTGTCGAATGTCGGCCGGTCAAGCGTGTGGTGGGTTTCATTCGATGCCATCAACCCAGCTCCGAAATCTTGCGAGTGCCCGTGATTTCAAGGCCGTAAGCCTCTAGCCCGACAACCTTGGGGGTCGGCGAATTGGTCAGCAGCGTCAACTTGGACAGGCCAAGCGAGGACAGGATCTGCGCCCCCAGCCCGTATTGTCGCAGCGTCTTGGGAGAGACCTCGTCGCTGACGTCCAGGTGCTGCGAGGTATCGCGAAGCAGGACGACAACACCGCGTCCCTCGCGCGCGACTTCCTCCATCGCGTGCTGGAACTCATGCGCCCGGCCCTTCGGCCCGGTGCCGATCACATCCAGCATCGGATCCATCGCATGCATCCGCACCAGTACCGGATCGGGGGTCGAGATGTCGCCCTTCACCAGCACGATATGCTCGTCGCCGTGGGTTTCGTCGGTATAGACCCGCATCAGCCATTCACCGCCGAATTCGGAGGTGATCGGCGTCTCGGTGCGGACCTTGACCAGGTTGTCATTGCGACGGCGGTAGGCAATCAGGTCGCTGATGGTGCCGATCTTCAACCCGTGGCGCTGCGCAAAGGCGACCAGCTCGGGCAGGCGCGCCATCGTGCCGTCCTCGTTCATGATCTCGCAGATCACGCCCGCCGGGTTCAGCCCGGCAAGCCGGGAGATGTCGACTGCCGCCTCGGTGTGACCCGCCCGGACCAGCACCCCGCCCTTGCGGGCACGCAGCGGAAAGACATGGCCCGGCGTGGCGATATCTGCCGCCCCTTTCGAGGCATCGACCGCCACGGCGATGGTCCGCGCGCGGTCGGCGGCGGAAATGCCCGTCGTGACCCCTTCGCGCGCCTCGATCGACGTGGTGAACGCGGTTTCGTGCCGGGACGAATTGTTCGTCGACATCAGCGACAGGCCCAGTTCCTCGATCCGGTCCGAGGTCATGGACAGGCAGATCAGCCCGCGGCCATAGAGCGCCATGAAGTTGATCGCATCCGGCGTTGCCCATTGCGCGGGAATCACCAGGTCCCCCTCGTTCTCGCGGTCTTCATGGTCGACCAGGACGAACATGCGCCCGTTGCGGGCGTCGTCGATGATCTCCTCGATCGAGGAAATTGCGTTTGACCAGTCCTGTTCCACCGGTCCGGGATTCTCGAAATCGGGCATAGGGCCTCCCTCCTGCCAGTCTCAGGCGGGATACTTGAGAGCCGGGTCAAATGCCAGAGGCAAGCGGCACGCTCCGGCATTCCGTACGGTCCCGCCACGCCGCCCTTAGTCGAAGATGTCCTCGATCAGGTCAAAGGCCTCGCTCAACAGCTTGTAAGCCGGGCTCTTGCGTCGCTTTTTCTTCGTCTTCTTCAGGGGCGGTTCCCAGGTTTCCCGGCGCGCGGCATGGACTTCGGGCGCGCGCTTGCGCTTGCCCTTGCGGGGCGGCCGATGCGCCTCGGGATCGACGGCATCGACGCGCAGCGATTTCAGGTTGTGGAGCGGCGCCCCGCAGCCGGAACAGGCAAGTTCGTGCCGCTGCTCCCCTTCCAGGCGCAGCGCGGCGCGGGTGCCGCAGTAACAACAGGTTGCGATCTTCGTGGTGGGCATCCAGCGCAGTTAGGCACGCGCCGCGTAAAGCGCAACCGCCGCCGCGTTCGACACGTTGAGAGAGCCGAAGTCGCGCGCGAAGTTGATCCGCACCAGCGCGTCGACCGTCTCCTTGGTCTTGGGCCGCAGCCCCGGCCCCTCTGCCCCCAGCACCAGCGCGACAGGCACATCCCGGCGGCCCTCCAACGCTTCCTCGATGGTCTGTTCCGCTTCACCATCCAGGCCCAGCACCAGGTATCCCATCTTCTGCAAGGCGACGATGGTGTCCGCCAGGTTGCGCTCGCGCAGGTAGGGCTGGCGTTCCAGCGCGCCGCTTGCGGTCTTGGCCAGGGCCCCGGTTTCCGGCGCCGCATGGTGACGGGTGCCGATGACCGCCTGCGCCCCGAACACCTCGGCCGAGCGTAGAATCGCCCCGACGTTATGCGGGTCGGTCACGCGGTCCAGCAGAACCAGCCGCAAGGCCCCCTCGCCCGAAAGCGCCACGTCTTCCAGCCGCCCCCAGTCCAGCGGCTTGACCTCAAGCGCCGCGCCCTGGTGAACGGAGCCGGGATCCAGCGGCGCGCCGAACATGCGCGGATCGTGGATTTCGGGCGTCATGCCAGAGGCGTCCACCGCATCGGTCAACTTTTCGGCGGCATTGGGCGTCAGGATCAGCCGCAGCTTGTCCCTGCGGGGGTTCACCAGTGCATCACGCACCGCATGCAGCCCGAAGAGCCAAACGGTTTCCGCCGCCGAAGCACGTTTCGCCTGCTCCTTCTCGATCACCCATTTCGGTTTCTTCGCCATCGCCTGTGCCCCCGTGTCCTGAGGTGACAGGCTTTGCATCCAAGAAGGGCCTTTGCCAAGGGAATTTCCTGTTGACGGGGATTTTGGGCGGATGTAATCAGCCCCCCACGCCGGCAGCGACCGGCGCTCGGTGGGCGACAGGCCGCAAGGTGTGGCAGGGGACTGTAACTCCCTCGCGGAGACGCACGCTTGGTTCGATTCCAAGGTCGCCCACCAAAATCCAAAATTATCAAATGATTTCAATAGGCATGTGTCCCGCATACGGCCTGTTTTGCGTCAATGAAAATCAATGGCTTACAGGACAAGTGTCCCGCAGATGGCGGGCTTGTTTCACTCCGTCCGCGTCCACCACTGCGCATCGGCGGCTGGAGCTTAGAACCGACGCATGTCAGAGGCGCCAACATGGCGACAACGACGACACTGGCAGCGGCGCAGGATCTGGTCACGCAGAAGGCCGTGGCTCTCGCCAAAGACCAGTAAGTCACTTGTCGTAAAGATCGTTTCAGCCCACTATCGACAAAGCATGATGCAGGCTTCTTTCTCAAAGACATCACGCGATTAGAATTGAAAGGCAAAGAGAGTCTTAGCATGACAGGAATGCCGTCTGTGCGTTTGGGCCGACTCGGCGAAAAAATCTTCAGCGAGAGGTGCACCAGACAAGGAGCGACTTGCAATCCCTCAACCGAAGATGAGCACGGTTGGGACTACATCGTCGAATTTGATCCTGGCCATCAATCCAATCTTCCTGCTGACTTGCACAAAGGGATTTTTCGGTCATTGGTGCAAATAAAGACAACGCGAAACAGAAAACGAGTTGCGAAGATTAAGCTTTCCAACGCGCTCAAAGCAATACAAACTGATCTCCCCTGTTTCTTAGTGCTCCTGAAGTTCGATGCAGATGAATGCACCGGGATCTACGTGCGTCATTTTTGGACTTGTGAAATTGAACGCGTTCTCAAACGCGCACGTGAAGCACACCGCGATGATAACAATGACCTCCACAAAATAGAACTTCAATTCTCATTTAACGAACTGGACGACGTTCAAGAATGTATAATTGATAACATTTACTCCCACACGCTCAAACATGGCTCGCAATACGGGCAGAAAAAGAAATCAATTCGAGAAACAATTGGATACCCAGAAGCTAGGGCTATAGGTGATTTTGTTTTCGACGGCAAGGTAACTGCAAAAGACATAGTCGAAGGCCAACTCAACGATGACGCACAACTCCCGCTCTCTCATTTTGACATACGCGACATGCGCTTCGACATCCCCGCTTCTATCGTTCCGCAACCTACATCTGGGTCTAAAATTTCTATAACACCTACACCACGGGAGAGTGTGCTGCGAATAGTGAAGGGAACACAAAGCTTTGAGATCGATGCGAAAGTATACATACCAGGAATTGTTGGACCAGAACATGATGACTTCAGGGTGCGAGTTAAGTCCGCCCTCCTGGATATGAAATTGCCACCGCTCGGTGGCGGGACTTATAGAGCGGAAATGAACTTGGATTTGCAAACGGTTTGGGATTACTATGTAGTCGCCGAGCTGGCTGAATGTGACGAAGACGATAAAGTAAGATTCGAAGTATGCTTGGAGTCAGGGAACATCTTTCAAGGCAATTTCATCAACATCAATTTTCGCCATGAACTTGGAGCAGGCGAGTGGAGCGAAAAAATTTCTAAGGGCGGACGCCTCGCAGTTCTTCTGGCGGGACGACAAGTGCTCGTCGACCTCTCACCGGATCACGATCGAATTTGGCGACAATTTTCTCGGCTAGCTAAGCTGGAGCCTATCTTTAGTGAGATTCCCAAAAAATTATCCTTCGAGATGGATTCCCCTTTGCAAAATGATTGCCAAGAAGTCCTAGCTTTTTTTGTTTTTGAGTTAGGTGACTTTTGCCACAGTGTAAACTTGTCTTTTCCAGTTCGCCATCAAAATATTGAAGGTGAACAGTGCGAGATCGTCATTGATCAAGCTGAGATTCATAACTCGAAGCGTTTCAAGACTGAGCACACGAACATGCAGCGCATTGCACGCCAAGAATTTGAAAAACAGGTCGAAGGTCGTAGACGGGTAAGCATTGTGCTAGGGAACGGAGATTTGATAGATTGGTTTTCAAGCGATCAAGACAGAAACTTCGTTACCGTTCACGGGTTAGACTGAAGTCTTCTTTTCGGCGCCAAAACCAAAGCGCCAAAGACAGCTTTCGGAAGAAACGACATCCGGATCGCAAGCGCCGCGAACGACAGCTCACCACCCATGCCGTTTAAGAAATTGTGTTGCGTAACTGTTATCCGGTCGATCAGCGCGACGTGCAATAGCCCGGCACCTCACCCGCGAACGGCCCCACCTGGCGCTGCACCTCGATATACCCTCCCTGCGGATCGAACCGCGCGCAGCGCCCACAGACCCCCTGCCCGATCAGGACCGCACCAATGTCGCGGCCATCGTCCAGAACACAGCGCCCAACTTCTCGATCGTATGTCCGGTCACCGTTCAGTCTGCAGGTAAGGTCCTGCCCCTCGATCAGGTCACGCATGGCAGCGGTCGCGAGTTTCCCGAGGTCAGAGCCGCGTTCCTCGCAGTTCAGACCGTTGAGGCGGATCGGGATGCCCGAGACCTCGATCGTGTCGCCGTCGCGGATTTGAGTGACGCGGCCCGAGACCAGGCTGGGATCTGCGCGCTGATCGGTGGCACGATCCAAGGCCCACCCACCGGCGCACAAGATCAAGAGGGCCGGAAGGATCCCCCTTTGAAGGCTCCGCCGCCTTCTTTGACCGATTCGAATCATCTCACCCCCTAAGACAATACGCAGACGACACCTGCATCCCGGTCCCGGGTTTCGATTTCTACGACGAACGGCAGGCACCGCGGTGGCGAGATAAACCGAAAACTGGAAACAAATCGAGAATCTGAGGAACACACCTGACGTAACTCGATGTGCCCGTGTCACCCACAGCGTGTCAGCACCGGGGGCCGGGATCGTATAATCGATGCATGTCCGGGGCGCCAACATGGCGGCAGCGACGACACTAGCAACGGCGAAGGATCTAATCTCGTAGCAGGCTGTGGCTCTCGCGCGGGACTGGGATGGTATTCTCGACCCCGCAGGCCGCGAATCAGAACAAGAGGCGAAT
Source organism: Mameliella sp. MMSF_3455 (assembly GCF_030733205.1). Lineage (GTDB taxonomy): Bacteria > Pseudomonadota > Alphaproteobacteria > Rhodobacterales > Rhodobacteraceae > Antarctobacter. The sequence goes on along the minus strand of NZ_JASHJL010000016.1, from coordinate 109,155 downwards.
CATGGTTGGCAGTACCCCGGCACCTTACCTTGGAACGGCCCGGCCCGGCCTGGCGCTGCGTCACGAAATAGCCACCTTCCGGATCAAACCGAGCGCACGTAGCACCGACACCCTGCGTGATCAGCACAACGTTTAGGTCGCAGCCGCTGGTCTAGCCAACTACAACTCGTTACTTTGCAGATAACGGCCCCAGTAGCCAGACCGGGGCCGCCATGAAACGCCATCTGAGTTCCTAGTAGTTTAGGTGCGATGCTGAAAGATGTTCACAGCCATACAGTACAGCGGCTTTCTAGGAGATAGCAGACGCTTCGTAAGAACTTCGCAACCTTTGCTCAGAGCGGAATCGGTCGTTGATCATCGTACCGATCTGCCTGTTCGCGCGCGTGACCTGGATCCGCGCCTTGATGGTACGGACGTCGTATTGTGGCATCAACGAAATCAGCGCCGAGTTGACAAACGAAGAAGTCACGTTTGTGACCCCAGAGAAATCCAGCGTTACTTTTTCGTTCTTGGACAGATGTTTGATGATCTCCAGACGAACCACATCGCCCTGTTCGTTCGTGTCGCATGACCGAACGACCGAAGAAATGATCAAAACCATTCAAACTCCTCCTCGTCATCTGCATGCGGGATGCGATCAGTGTACAGAACCAGATCGATCGTTGTGCCAATGCAGAAACCACAACTTTCGTACTCTACACTATAGATCTTACCTTCATGGTTGACAAACTCTACGTAACCGGCATGTGATCGAATGGTTACCGTACCGCAAAACCGTTGCACAACATTTAACAAGAGCAGGTGAAGTCCAGCCCCACGATTTGTGGGCAGGCTCTTTGTCGAAAAACCATCTTCAGCAGCTTTCAGAATCGCGCCATTATCTGAAAGATTCGGCACAACACGCTCCACATTTTGGGGGATGCCTATGCCGAAATCTCCAATGCTGACGATTATTTTATTGATATTGGGGTACCACTGACCGAACACGCAACCCTCGTCGTGAACCGTATGATCACTGATATTATTGAAGAGTTCTTGGAGACAAGTTTTCACCTCTGCCAAACTCGCCTTTGACAGTCCTGATTTTTCACTCAGCCACGGAATGAACTCAAACTCCAACCATCCATAACTGTCAGTTTTGGCAACTTTTCGCACCGGTACCGTTGTTGATCGGCAATAGCTGCTTGGATCAAGTTTGCTCCCCAAGTGCTGCTCGAAAAACATGGAGTCATCTAAATACTTTATGGCCGCGCGATTAACATTCAGGCCATCAAATGCAACCTTCGCACCCGCATTGGCAAACCAGTATGTAAAATTGCTAAGGAAAGCCACACTGGGTGGCGTTATGAAACTCACATCCGAAAAATCAATTACTACTTCAGCAGGCATGCTAGGGTTTTCTTTAAGAAACGCCCCGAACGAAACGAATAGGTTATTTTTTTCAAGATTGCGGGGCAGAACAAGAGTCGACAAAACTTACCCGTTAGTGCGATGAGGTTGCTATCAGTGATGAAGCAGTTACTGGAGCCAACGTCCAGTATCAATCCTCCTTCAATCTTGCCCGGCGGTGCGCAATTTCCCCCCAATAGCTCGCGCGCCAACCGGACATCGATCGCATCCGCGCGCGATACCCCGCGGCGAGGACCTGACGGGTTTGCCGGACGGCCCTCGCAGGCCAAGCGTCCCTCGTTTCGCCCATCAGGCCGGGAAGTACGACCGCTTGACCGACACCGTTTCATCCAGAACCGTCTGGGTGACGTCTGCAATCGTCACCCGCACCTGGATGCGCCATACGGTCGATGACAGCGCCCCTTCGTCAAACTGCACCGTCACCGCACCCGCAGCCGCATCAGTGACCGTGACGGTCGGCTCGACGGTTGTTCCGCTGTACATGCTGGCAATCGCCTCGACGGTGGCGCCGGTCAGGTCGATAGCGTCCCCCGCCTCATCCGCGACGGTCACCGCCAGGACAAGGTCGTCATTTTCCCAGATGGCCGCTATCGTCATGCCTCGCCTCTCCATGTTCCTGTTGCGCTGCGCGTGCGCCACGCTCCGGTGGCCGTGCGCGTGTGAAATGTCGCCGTGACGGCCCGCGTGCGCCAGATCGCGGTGATGGCCTGTCCGGCATTGGATACAGCCGCCAGGGTCACGACAGGTGCCAGCCCGATGGCCGACGATGCGCCCGAGTCCGGCAGGATGATGGCGCCAGCCGACGCGATGGGGGCGAGGCCGGACGCAATCGACGCGCCGACGCCCGGCTGCGCTTCGGCCCCTTGTCCTGCGATGACGTTGGGTGCGAGGCCCGTGGCGCTGGCCGTGCCGGCCGGGACGGTGATGACCGCGCCCTGACCGGTGCTGACGCTTGGCACCAGGCCAATCCCTGAAGCGGCCCCCGCCCCGGGCTCCGCTACTGATCCAGCAGAGACCGAGGGCGCAAGCCCGGTTCCCGATGACACGCCCGTCCCCGGCTCTGCGCTGGCGCTGCCCCCGACCGAGACCGTCGGCGCGCGCCCTGCGGCGGCGCTGGATCCGCTAGGCGGCTCCGCGACTGCGCCTGCCGATGCGGTAGGTGCCTGGCCCATAGCGCTGGCCAGACCAGCACCGAGCTGGGCAGTTGACCCGGCGGATACAGTCGGCCCCTGGCCGAGTGCCGTCGATGCACCCGCGTCCGGCGCGCCCGACGATCCTGCAGCGACCGCAGGCGCAAGTCCGATCGCCGATGCCGCACCTGCACCGGGTTCAGCCGTGGCGCCGGTGGCCGTCTCTACTGTCGGGGCAAGCCCTGCCGCCGAGGCTGACCCGGCGCCGGGTGCTGCCGTCGACCCCGCTGATGGTGTCGGCGCCTGACCTGTGGCGGAGCTGGACCCCGCGCCCGGTGTCGCCGTGGCGCCCCCGCCGCCGCCTGCCGCCGGCTTGATCGCGACGGCGCAGAGATCCGCGTATGTCGAGTTTTCGTCCAGCGTCCAAAGCCATGTGCCGGTCGCCCCGGCCGTGGCCTGCGTCATGTAGGCGGTGGCCTGCGCGGCGCGCGTGGTGGCAGTGTGTGAATTGAACGTGTTGTCGATCAGCGTCATCGGGGAGCCGACCGTGACCGACCGCTGGCCGATGAAACTGACCCAACCGCCGACGACAAGACAGTCGTCAACGGTCGTCGTCAGGCCATCGTCCTCGAATGTGGTGGCCTGCCCGCCCTCGAACCGCAATGCGTCAAAGCTGATCTTGTTCTGGACATCGATCGGGCTGGTCGTGTCCGCGCCCCGGATCAGGATACACTGTGCCGTGCCGCGCGAGGATGCGTCGAAGGAAAAGACGTAGGGGCCCGCGCCGGCATCATCATACGGGCACACAAACATGTCCCAGCACAGCGACGGGTCGTTCGCGGCGTTGTCGACTGCGGTCCAATCGACGGACGGCGCCGTGACAGGCTGGCCGGTCGTCGTGCCGGGGGCGATAAGCACAAGCAGCAGGTCGCCGCTTGTCGCGCCGGATGGCTCTGGCAGCGACAGGCTGGCCGTGTTGCTGTTGGACTCGACCTCTGACGAGGCTTCAAAGGTAGGTGCTGCCATCAGGTCACCCGAATGCTGTAGGTCGCACCGATCCCGCGATGGGACGAGGCGATGCGCAGCCCGAGCGGCTCAAGCCGCTTATTCGCGCGGAAGATCAGGACGGAGGCCACGCGAGGGGCCGTCAGGGGCCCGCCGCCGGGCGTGTTGCCCCATACCGCCTGCACCAATGCATCCATGCCGATGCCGGGCCGATTTTGCACCACCTCGAAAATCCGCCACTCGGTCGGAGACAGAATGTCCTCCACCGCGTCCACACGGTCAGCCTCGAAAGGCTGGCCGCAGGAAGGACACAGGAGGTGCACCGCTTGGTGCATCAGGCCGCCGTGCCAGCCGTCGCCACATAGAGGCCGGAGGCGTTGATCGTGACGGTCAATGGGCCGTTGGTCGTCGACAGGCTGCCGCCATCCTCCAGCTCACAAAACCACATCGGAATGTCGGTCCCGGCCAGCGCCCCGTTGGCATCTGCATCACGAACGATCACCGCGTAAGCGACGTTTGTCAGGGTTGAGCCGGTCCACGACTGATCGTCACAGTCAACCGTCACTGCAAGGCCGGAGCGGGAAATGGTCAGCGTCACAGCCTTACCGTTGGCTGTGTAGCCGGTGCCGCTGATTTCATGTGCCGAGATGTCGGACCACGCATCATCGGCACTCTGGTTCGGGGTGTAGCCGGTGCCGACCAGGACCATCCGGAAGCTGTCATTCGACAGGTCAACCGTGCCGTCCCAGATGGCCTCGTATGCGGCGCCGTACATGGCGAAGGGGTTTGCAGCCATCAGTCTACTCCTTTGGTGCAGGTTGGTTTCGTTCGCATTTCAGACGCCGATGCGGCGCAGCTGAGAACGGCCCGCCGCGCCGCACTCGCCGGCGTGTGTTCGGCACAGCGCGCGCGGGTCCACACACCGGCCGCACAGCCGCGGGCGACGGTTTCGTCGATGCGCTCCTGGTCCTCGATCGTCAGGCCCTGCGCGCCGGGCAGCGCATCACCGAGGGCGGCTGTCAGGCCAGGCACATTCTCCGGCTGCGAAATCCCACAAGCCCCCAGCAGCAACACAGTCGCGGCGGCCCAACTCCGCCCAGATCGCGGCTTTCGTGGCATCGTCATTCTCCTGTTGGATGTCCCGGGCGTGATCGCGCCGCCCCAGCGCGTAAATCCCGGCGGCGAGGCTGGCGACCAGTGCCAGCGCGATGGCAAAGCGGGTCACTTCCGCACCGCCTTCCAGACGCGCGCCAGGACCAGCAGGCCAACCGCCGCCGCCAGGAACAGGCCCAGCCCCCAGGCCGCATCCAGCGCCCAGGGCGGCGCGTCGCGCAGCAGGTAGCCTGCCGTGCCACCTGCCCCGAGGCCCGGCGCCGCCTTGGCGCCCTCGGCCAGCGCCTTGTCGATCCGCGCGGTCACCGGGTCCTTCGGGTCCGGCTGCGGCGCGGCGCGGATCTGGCGCAGGGCGGCCATGACCTCGTCGATGCCGGCGTGCGCCTTGTTGAGCCCGTCGCCCGCGTAATAGCTCTGCCCTGCGCGCACGGTGCGCCCGAGCCGCTGGATGTCATGCGGCACCGGCAGACTGGCCCACTCTTTCGCCAGGGACAGCGCAAAGGCCGCGTCCGAGATCCGACCGGCCAGGAAATCGTCCAGGCCCCGGCGCCGCAGCAACCCCAGCGCCAGGCGGTCCTGCGTGGCCTGATCATAGCGCGCGGTCAGGGGCACGCCCGCCTCGCGGTAGAGGCCGCGCAGCGTGTCCTCCAGGATCTGGTAGGCGCCCGCCGCCTCGCTCTGGTACAGGCGGTCGATGCTGTCCTGCCAGTCCAGCACCTGCCCCACGGTCATCTCGACCAGCGGGCGCGGCGGGTGGTCCCGCGATTTGATCCCGCCCCAGACGGCGCCGTAGTCGTCGGCGCTTTCGTGCAGGCGCAGGACCGCCAGCAGCGGCTCCACCGCCGCGATGGTCTTGTCGGTCATGCCGAGTCCTTTCCATTTTCGGATGTGTCGTCGCGCAGCAGCGCGCGCGGCAGCAGGGGCCCCCGGCGCCAAAGGCCCCAGAGGTGAAGCGCGAGCGCCCGGATCATTCCTGTGCTTCAGTCGCCCGAGCAGAACGGCCCGAAGAGCCGCCGCCGGCCACGCATGTCGTCCATGACGTAATCGACGCAGAGCCGGTGGGGCCGCACCGGCTGCGGGCATCCCTCCGTGAACCGGGCAAAGGGCATGCGGATCGTGCCCGAGGTTTCGGGCCGGTATGTCCATTTGCCATCGCCGTCGCAGATCGTCCGCCACCCGCCCGGGGTCTCGACCTGCACGCTCACGGTCCACTCGCCGCGCAGGACGCGCTTGATCTCTCGTGTGTAGTCGACCTGGTCACCGATCAGCTGCAGGGACACGTCGATCCACGGGCGCTGAGATGGCCTGTCGTCCCAGGCGTCCAGCAGGGGCTGCAACAGCAGCAGGACCAGCCAGCCGACCACCAGGAGAACACCGAGGGTTTTGTTCGACACGTCGCGCGTGGTCATTTGCCCCTCCCCAGGATGACCGCCACCCATTCGGCGATCTGCCCGCCGGTCAGCCCCACCAGGTTCTTGGCGATCGCGTAACCGGTCATGGCCAGAAGGCCGGCCACCGCGTTGCCGTAGACCTCCGGGTCGCGCCCCAGCAGATCCAGCAGGGGCCCCGGGAACATCGTCGCGCAGAACAACCCCGAGGCCACCCGCGCCGCCGCCATCCGGATGGTGTGTTCCTCGCTGGTGAGGATGGACACGACGATGCCGCCCAGCACGGCCGCCACCATCCACACGTTGTCGATCAGCCAGTCAGCCAGATGTCTCACGCGCCCGGCTGCCCACATGTCATGTGAACCATCGCGCTACCCTTTCTGTGGTGTGATGGAAGTCCCCGGATCCGCCAGTGCGCGCGCCGGGCCCGGTATCTTAGACGGCGATCCAGCCCTTGCTCGCGCCGTAGCCTGCACCCGACTTGATGCGCATGAACTTCAGGATCGTCTGCGCGTTGGCCGTGGTGTCCACGGTCTTGCCTTGCAGGTCGTAGCCGCTGTTGAACGTCACCGAATGGCCGCCCGTCCCGTCCATCAGGACAGCAATGGTGATCATCTGGCCATAGCTGGGATCGTCGGCGCCCAAGTTCGCGTTGCTCGGCTGCTGGATGGTGATGTTGCCGTTGACCGAGTATTGGAAGAAACACCCATCATCGAGATCCGGCGTGACCGTCCCGCTGGCGCCCTCGGTCAGCACGAGGGGCGTCACCAGCGTATCAATCTCGACCCGGCCATGCTCAACCCGGTCCCGCGCGCTCTTGCTGTGGACCCGGCGACGATAGTCCGACGCCCCGCCACTGTACGACAGGCCGTAGAACTCCGGGGAGGTCGTATCGCCGGTGGGAAACGACAGCGCCCCCGCGCCGTTGTAGTGATGGAAGCGCGAGCCGCGCGCGCTGTTGCGCACCTGCGCCCCGTTGGGCAGGAAATGAATATCGCTGTCCGTCAGGTCGTAGGCGTCGATGCTATTGGACAGCACACCGGAGCCGGTCGCCAGGAAGTTCATGTCGATCCGCGACTTGGTGATGGTCGAGTTGTCCTCGCCATAGATCGGCGCGGACGAACGGCCCGTCAGAACCAGGGCCTCCACAGAGGCGCCATCCCCCACGCGGATGAAATAGTCGCCGGACCCTTCCACGCGCAAATCGCTCATGGTCAGGTTCGAGCAACTGCCCGAGAAATGCACGGCGGCCTCGCCGTTCTGGAAGTTGAAATAGGGCGCGATGAACTGCGAGTTGTCGATGCCGGAACAGCGGATGTAATGCGTGCCGCTCGGCACGGACGAGCCGTTGAAGGCGCAGCCGATGAACATGTGCCGCGTGTTGCCACCAACAAAAGTGTGCGACGACAGGTCGATGTATTCCGAGTTGACCGTGGTTTCGATCTGTTCGGTCAGTTCAAGCCCCGAGGCGCCGGCCTTGTAGGTCTCGAAATCGACGTTGATCCACTTGTTCACCTCCGACGACGCGCATTGCACGCCGGTCACATCGACATAGCCCCGGAAGGTCAATCGGTCGAACACATGCCCGCCCGCGTAGCCGTTGGTCGTGTTCCGGGCCAGGAGCAACATGCAGGACGGGTTGTGCGCGCCGTCCGAGTAGTTGGCGAAGCTGATGTTGCGGAAGGTCATGCGCGGCTTGCCGGTCATGTCCCACGTCGGCGTCCCGGCGGTCTCGCATTTGATGATCGAGTTGATCTGGTCGGACCCTTCGATCACGAAACCGTAGTAGCCCGAGGAAATCCCCGAAGCCACTCCCGAATAGGTGCAGTCGATGGAGGTCACGACGCGGAACGCGCCTTTCGGGAAATAGATGGTGACGCCGGGGCGGCTCTTGCCAAATTCAACCGCCGCCTGGATTGCCGCGCTGTCGTCGGTGGTGCCGTCGCCGGTCGCGCCGAACGCCTTGACGTTGTAGCGCCCCGATGCGCTTGGTTGCACATACAGCTTGTCACCGCCCGCCGTGGTCAGGTGATGGTCCGATGCCCCCGAAGCCGCGACGACATAGCGAAAGCCGTCCAGCGTCTGAACACCCTCACCCTCCGCGAGGCTGTCCGTGCTGGCCAGAACCGCCGCCGGGTCGGCATAAACCCAATCGGGTTGCTTGCCAGCAATCGCCGCAAGTTCTGCGTTCAGGTCGTCAAAATCCGCCACGCGACCCGTAAGGTCGACCGCTCCATCTACAGCCATTTGCAGGCTCCTTTTAAGTCACTGTGAGTGCGTGCGGCCCGTCCGGCGGGCCAAGGCTGTCGGATGACCAGGGCACAAGCCAGAAATCCGCCGTGCCGGTCGTGACGCCGGTGAATGTGAGAGAGAAAGACGAGCCTGCGGTGACCGTCTGCGCCGCGCCTGTCGGGCTGGCCGACGTGAAGCCCGCGCCGGTGGTCGCCCGGTAGAGCCGGACTTGCGTGTAATCGGCATCGTTTGGCACGTCGCCGTCCGCATCCACTTCGCCGGTGCTGGCCCCGAGGCTCAGCACCACGTCCTCCAGCGGGTCCAGCGGATCGACAATTTCCAATTCGTCCGTGGTTTCGTCCCAATCGTAGAAGGTCGATGCTTCCTCGCTGGCGGTGATCGGCACGCGCATTGCAACGCCGCTGCTTTCGTCCTCGCCGGTGCCGGACAGCCAGATCCCCGGATCCGCGTTGGTGACGCGATACACCCCGTCCATGTGCGAAAGCCCGTCAAGGTCCACCGTGATCGTGCTGCCGGGCAGCAGGTCGAAGGCCGAAGGCGGCGCGGTGCAGGACAGCATTTTCTGCGCTTCCAGCCGCCGCGCCTCGATTAACTGGATGCGGCGGGCCTGCGAGGCGCTTGTGACCATGCCAAGTTCAAGCGACCGTTCCTCACCCGCGCCGTCCCGCACCTCGACTGAGGGAAGTTCCGCCGTTTCCCAAAGCCGCTGCGGGCGGGTGTAGGATGCCACCAGCCGCCGGGGAATGTCGCGGCCCCGCTGCATGGTGGTGAACTCGATGGGATTGTCATCCAGCACGTCGCTTAGCGTGTACCCGGGCGTCGTGTATTCGCCGGGATAGTATCCGATCTTGCCGCCCGAATAGAACAGGCGCCCCGCCCCGGCCCGTTCCAGCGGGCGCAACTGGTTGTAAAGCTCGCTATCGGACCAGTTGATTGTGCCGGAAACCTCGTAGCGCGCCTCGGTCCCGCCATTCAGCAGGTCAACGCTCTCATCCGCCACGTCGGCGGCGTCCTCGAACAGGTCCAGCAGGATCTGCGCGTCCGGCCAGGGCTGCACCGGGTTCTGCCGGATTGCGTCCAGCAGGCAAAGCGCGTGGTTCTTGCTGAATTCCCAGGTGTCGGGATCGTCCTTGTCCTGCGCCGGATCGCGCGGGTCCCACACCTTGCTGTAGTCCATGACCACGTCGAAAGCGGGCGAGCGGGGATAGTTCGGCCAGCGGTTGGCGCGCTTCTGCAGACCATCGGAGCCGCTGCCGCCGGTATTCCACCGATACCAAAGCACCGTCAGCCCCGTGCCCGCGTCCGACTCGGTGAAAAACCCGTTGCACTCGTCAAGAATGCGCTGCGGTGGTTTTGTCTGGTCACCAAGACCGACCCAGACCCGCAAGAAATCACCCGTATTGAACGAAGCAAAGTTTCTTGGCTTGATGCTGTATCCGTCGCTGTCGAAGTCGAGCGGATCGCCCTGCGTGTAAACTGGATCACCGGGGTCGCCGAGGCCGAAAGTCTCGCCAATCTCCGCCGGGATCGTGACCGGGCGACTATCCACGAAGAACTCCATCTCCCCGCCCTCGGACGGGCGCGACGACAGGATCACGCACCCGTAGACAGCTTTCTTGTTCGGCTCCACCGCAGGTCGAAAGAATTTCAGAGGCGTCCCCGACGCCATCGTGCGGCCATAGGCATAGCGGATTTCCGGCTGGCTGGTCGGCTGTTTCAGGACCTGGCGCTGCCGTGATTGGCTGGCTGTCGGGATGCGCAACGCCGAAGCGCCAAGCGCGATCACGGCACCCGCCGCCAGGACGCCAAGGACGTTCGCCGCCACGCCGCCAAGCCCCGCAGCCGATGCCCACATGGCGACCTGAATTGCGATCCCGCCAGCGTCCGCGACATTCGGCCAAGCGGTCAGCGCCGGCAGGGCAATCACCGCGACCCTACGCATTCCACGACTCCACTGCCGAAGCGGGCGGCAGGATCAGCACGCCGCCCTCCGTCTTGACCCACCAGCCGCGCGAAAACCGCACGGCAAGGCTCTGCATCAACCCTCTGTGATGGCGGCCGACCGGCATTCGGACAACGCCGAACTCCCCGACACCGCCAACGCCAGCGATCAAACCCGCCCGCGTGGCGCAGTCGCGGGCCAACTGCAACAGCCCGCCGCCGTTGGCGACGACCTCGCGCGCGCCGTCCAGATCCGCACAGGCCCCGCGCAGGTCGTGCATGGGGTCGATGCCGTGCCACCGCTCGAAGGCGTCACTGGCCGCAGTGCAGCAGTCAGAGACACCCCATTCGAAGGGGCGCGCGTAGATGTCCGCTATGTCCCGCATCAGTTTTCCTGGTTTTCCACGCCCAGCACAAAGGCCGCCTCGACGCCCGCCGCGTGGCGTAGCAGCGTATCGCCCGGATAGCTGCGCTGGTGTTGCTCCGAGGTGTGAAACAGCCCGCTGCGCAAGCGCTGCGATGGCCCTGTCGTCGCCCCGAGTTGCAATGACCGCGTGCGCCCCAGCTCCGAGGCCGCGATGCTTTCGCGCATCTGGTCGCCGCGCCCGCGAAAGACCTCTTGCGGCGTCCCGACGAGCTTTGTCCCGGCCCGCTCCGTGACGGCGCCAAACCAGACGGCGCAGGTGATGTCCCGTGCGTCCTCGGTGGCAAGCGACGCCAGATCATCCGGCACGCCCACCAGCGAAAAGGCCGCCGCGTCGGCAGCCGTGCCGCGCTGTTCTGCGGGCAGCGAGATGCGGGCATAATTCCCGACCCCGGACCACGTCTGGCTGTCGAAGGTGATATTTCCCACGCCGGAATGCGCATAGACCGGATCCTCCGGCCAATCGACAAAGACGAGGAAGACCGGGAAAAAGAACGGCTTGCTGATTTCCGCCAAAAGCGCGCTGTCGACGTTGCGGCTCACCATGGGTCGATCTCCACGAAAGAGCCGTCTACCTCATCCTCGAACAATTCGCGGAAATTCCATGTGTATGACCAATCGCCAGCCGAGGGCCGCACCGCGCGAGGATAGGGTCCGACAGGAAGGAATACGCCCGTGTCGGATGTACCGATACTGACGGCTGCGCCGATTGCGTTGGCCAGACTGCCAAACACCCGGATCGTCGCGGCGCCCGTTCCATCCGTCTGCGCGGCGGTCACGATCTCTGCGGTCTGGGCTGGATCGCTGTAGATGGTCAGGAACTCGCCCGGGCGCGCAATCAGGTAGTTTGCAGGCCCGCCGGAGATGGTGACTGTTGCAAAGCCGAGGCTATCGGTCCCCGTGGCGGTCACGGTCAGCGGCCTGTATTCCCACGTGACCGAACCCTCGCTGTCCTCCCACGTGACCGAACCCTCACTGTTTTCCCATGTCAGCGGCGCCTTGTTGCGTAGGGCGTTGTCGCCCCGGCCACCCCAGTTGACCGGCTTCGAATACAGACGGACAGCGTGCCTGCCAGCCAGCAGTCGTTTCAGCGATTCCATGTAACCTGCACCGGCCTCGGTATTGTCGATCCCCGAAACGACCAGCGTGGCCATCCGCCGGCTGCGCTGCGCGGCAGAGCGATAATCCGCCCCAGTGATCAGGGAGCGGCTGACATCCACCGGATCGACGCGCGTCCACTCATGCCCCAATGCCCCCACCGGCGGCCAGGCATAGACGTTGGTCATCCTATCGGCTCCTCTTGCGCGGCGCTGTAGGTGGCCCGCACCGATTGCTGCACGATGCCCGGCGCGGCGCGGCTTACAGCCGCTGTCGTTCGACGCTCGATCTGCGCCTGCAGGTTGCCGTTGTCGTCGAAATAGACGCGCACGTCGGTCTGACCTCCCTGCATCATGGCTGCTGTGTCCTGACGGCTGATGACCTTGGCAGGGCCATGCACGATCTCGGGACCGCGCTCGCCCACGATCCCGAATTGTCCACGCGGGATGCTTCCGCCGCTGTCGAATAGCCCTGCAAACAAACTACCGAAGAAACCGCTACCGCCCCCAAATCCGAACATCGACATGAGCAGGCTGCGAATGCCGCTGGACAGGAGATCTGCCGCCATCTGGCGGAATACGTTGCGCAGCGCCTCGCCCATGTCTTCGCCTTGTACGATGGCGTTCGCCATGGCGTCGGACACGCTGTCGATGCCGCGGACAAAATCTTCGAAACGCGCGCGCTCGAACTCTTCCTTCACGTTGGCCACGGCGCGGGCATAAGCTTGTGGGTGCTCCTTGAAAAAGCCGTTGGCGTTCAGCTTTTCCAGCAAGGCCAATTCCGCGTTGTATTTTTCGAGAGCAGTACGCGTCTGCTCGATATAGCGTTCTGCAGCCCGGGCGTAGTCCTGGGTCTCCTTCGACGTCTTCGACGTTCCGCCACCGCTGCCGCCCTTGCCGCTGACAAGTTGCTTGTTGTAGCGCTCGATCGTGTCCTCGATCGGGATGTAATCAACGCTGGCGCTGTAATGGTCGCGTGACCCACGACCGCCCTCCATGAACAAGCGGGGGTCCTGCCCGCGCCCGCTGTAGGTCTTGGACTCGGCTGCAGAGATCTGGTTGAACAGCGCAGCAGCGGCGGCCAGGTTGCTGAGCAACTTGCCGGATTCTTCCGTTCCATTGGCGATGTTGGTGGCAATGTCCACGGCAGCAAGATCAAGAGCAGCCCGGACGGCCGCCAAAAGCTGATCGTAAAGTGCCTGCCCCTCTTCATCGGCATCGCCCAGGTTCCCGCTGACCTCGCTGATGTACCCGGCCAGCGCGATCATCGCGTCGGCCCGGGCACGCGCGTCGTCGGTCTGCTCGATCTCGGCGAAACGGGCTGCGACTTCGCGCGCCTCGCGTTCCGTGATGCCCAGCATGGCCGCCAGATCGTCGAAGTTCCTGGTCACCGAACGCAGGTTTCCGGCCCGCTCCTGCAGTTCCAAGATCCTGTTGTTCAGCCGCAGGAACGCCTCGTCTGACAGCTTGCCGCCCGAGGTTTGCAAACGGTCGATTTCGGTCCGCAGCGCTTCCAGCGTGGCCTCTGCCGCCCGGATTTCTTCCGGTTCCAATCCCAGCACACCGCCAAGGCCGAGCCCCTGCCCCACGGCCCGCGTCGCGGCCTGCTGGGCCTCACGCGCTCGGATCTCGGCGATCTCGCGCTCGATGGCGATCAGCTCGCGCGCGCGATCCGCCATGCCACCGTATTCGTCGATCAGCGATGACCGGCCACGCCCGCTTTGTCCTCGCGCATCGTCCAGCCGTTGCATGGCGGCGGACAGCGCCTTGACCTTGCGCTCGACATCCTCGGCACTGTCCCCGATCGAGATCAGGTCGCCGACCATCGGCCCCAGCACCGTCAAGGCGATACCTGCGGCGATGCCGATGCCACCAAAGGCCATGCCCACGTCTGCCGCCTGGATCGAGAACGCCCGCAGCCAGTCGCCTGTTGCGGCCCCCTGCTGCGCCACCTGGCTCAGCTGCTGGCCCATCATCCGCAGACCACCATTGGAAAAGCCGCTGACCGCCTTGTTGGCCCGGTTGGCACCGCGCACGAACCCTGCGTTCTGCTTTTTCCATGCGGTCTCAGCTTGCTTTGCCGATTTCAGCGACTGGGATTCCATCCGCTTCAGCGCCGCGAGGTATTCCTTTTCGGTCAGTCCAATTCGGACCAAGAGGTCTTCGTCAGCCACTCACAGAATCCCCAAGTCACGCATCCGCGTTTCGCTCATGACCGCGCCTGTCCCGGTGTCCTTGGCGCCATGCGCGCGGGCGTAGCCCCTGGCGCAGGCCGCAAACTCCCAAGCGCTCATTTCATCCACTTGCGCGGGCGTGAATCCCATCACGGCGCCGCCACCGTAGAATTCGGAGAAGCTCCATTTTCCTGGGGCGTCTCCGTCGCCCCTTTGTCCTCCCCCACCTGATCGTCCTCAACCTGGAAGAGCGCGTGCGCCAGAACCGCCTGCGCGGTCAGTTTGAACTGTACGAGCGGATGAAGGTCGATCAGCGGCGTTACCAGTGTGGCGGCGACGTCGGGCGCCATACCTCCGCCGACAAGGCCCCAACGAATTACCTGCACCAGGTCGTCGGCCTCCCAGCGTCCAGAGTGAAAGCGCAGATAGATTTCCTCGGGGCCGGCCTTACGCGCAGACTGTAACGCGCGCAGCTCGCCCAATCGCAGGCGGAACGGATGCGATCCGCCCGGCCAAGTCAGCGTGATAGGCTGCATCAGGCCAAGGTCCCGTAGACAACTGCGCCGTTACGCTCCAGCGAAATTTCGGCCGACACGACCTGCCCCTTGGTGCGCGCGTTGTTCATGCCGGCCAAGATCATCGGGTAGGTCTCGGTTTCGGTGTCACCCGAAGTGCCGTCTGCCGTGATCACCAAGTGGGTCACCCGGACATTCTTCGTTGCCCCACTATCGAACCAGTTGATCATCTGCTGGTGATTGGTGCGCGCCCAGACGCCGGTTCCGCTGATCGTCGCGTCCTGCGAGCGAACCGACCGCTTGATGCTGTGCGGCAGGCTTTCGTCGGAGCAATCCGGGACCTCGGACGTCTCGGTCTGGTTTGTCCTGCTGATGGTATAGTCGACCATCCCGCACACCTTGGTGTAGACCCCGCTCCCAGCGGTGAACTCGACTTCGAACACCAGTTCGTCAAAATCGGCCGTCGGTGCATTTGCCATGGCTTGCTCCCTTAATCCTATGCCTTGCCCAAGGGCCTACAGGGCGTTGATGTTGCGAACGGCGCGGCGCAGCGTGCTGCGCAGCCCCGACAGGATGCGGCGCCGGTTGGACCGGTAGGTGCCGAAGAAAAACGATGCGCCCGAGATCCGGCCCGTGGGCCGACCGGTCTTTTTCTGGACGCGCGGGGCTGTGCCGAATTCGAACCAGGCCGCGCTGATGCCGCTGCCGGATTTTGCCTTGGCGTAGACGGTGACGACCATCTGGTCGAATTCGTTGCGGCCCACCTGCCCGACCGTGATCGCCCCCGCCGGGGCCTGCCCCCAGGTCCAGGAGATGTCGACCTTCGCGGCCACTGCCGGGTAGGATAGCGCCAGCATGGCGCGCATCTCTGCCACGACGCGGTCCGCCCAGCGTTCGATCGCACGGGTCAGCTTGTCGTGGACTTCGGTTTCCATCGCCCGCATCTTGCGGGTGAACCGCGCGCTATCGACCACGCCGCGCCCGACCGATGGAGACCGCCATGTTCCGAACAGCCCTGACCTGCCTTGCCTTCGCTTCAAGCGCCGCGGCGCAATCCACGCCGGAGGACAAGCTGGCCGTGGCCTGCGCGGGATGGCAGGCCGACCGCCTGATGCTGGCCACCGTCTCACAGAAGAACGGCGAGATGATCGTCGCTCTCGACAACATCAGCACCGGAAACCCCGGCAAGAAGCTGGCCAGCGCGATGTCCGACAACCTGAACACGATCAACGGCGCGATCGACAAGGGCAGAAACGCCACAGCCACGGTCATGGAAACGGTCTGCCGGGCCGACTAGGCGCTGCGCGCCAGGATCGCGATCTGGTAGGTGGCCGCGCCGCCCGAACCATTCGCAATCCGCAACTCGTCGGCGCTGCCGCCGGTCACGGTCCCGATGCCTGCGACGTCCCCCGCCCCGATCATGACGAACCCGCCGGGCTTGATCGGCCCGATGGTCGGCGACGTGCCGCCAAGGAACCCCTCGAAGGCATTGGTGGCGCCGCCGATGGTCAGGTCCGAGGCATTCGCCGTCCCCGTGCGCGGCGCGTTGATGATCAGGATCGCGACGACCTCTGCCGCGGCGACGGTCGCGCCGAAAGCATCGGACAGGGCACCCGCAAGGTCGAGATCGTCATTCGACGATTCCGGGACTTCGCGCTCATCCACGAAAACGATGTCGGCCTGGTTCGCGCCGGTCCCGTTGGCGGTGTTCAGAACCGCCTCGACCACGGGCGAGAACTTGTCTGTGCCAAAGTCGTTTCCGCCGCGCTGGACGATGTCCATCCGGGCCGTCACGGTTGCTTTCACGGTCATCTGTCTGTCTCCTGTCTGACGGGTGAATTACCCGGTGATTTCCGTTTCGATCTGCACGATCCCGTGCGTGGTGATCCCGTCCGGATCGTCGATCACCCGCGCCAGGATCACGTCGCAGCGCGACAGGTCGTGCGGATGCGCAAGATCGAGTTTCGCCTGGTCGAGGGCGCCCACGATCGCATCGACCAGGTCCTTGCAGGGCACGCGGTCGTATGCGTCGCGGGTCCATGCGTCGATCTGCAGGACGGCCACCCGCCGCTTGAAACAGTCTTGTCGGAGGGGCTCGAAACTCTCGGGCCCCATCGAGATGTAGGGTTTCGGTGTTCGCGGCTCGGGCCGGTCGAGCACTTTCTGACCGACGATCGCGGCAACGCCCGGATCTCCGCGCAGGACGGCGACAACCGCCACCTGAAGGGCGCGAGACGCGCTCACACCGCCACCCCGCTTTCGACAACCAGGTAGACCCACGCGCGGCTGGTAATCGTGTCGACCTCGACCACGTTGTAGACGCCGGCGATCAGCTTGCCGGTGTCCGGGTCGCGCTCTTCCCGCAACGGGTGACGCATCCGCCAGTCGGCCCTGATGCCCCGCGTTCCCGTGGATGAGGCGACGCGAACCTTGAACCGCCGGGTGCCTTCGTTGGCACCGGCCAGGACTTCCTCGTCACCGCGCTGGTAGATGAACTGCGCCGAACGACTGAATTGCTCGACGAATGTCCGCGTCATTCCACCCGTGTCTTTTGGCGCGGTCACCGGCTTGTCAAAGGCGACGCGCTCTCGCAGCGGCCCCACGCCGCGCCCCTTCACAGCCATAGCCGCCACGGGTTCAGCATGGCCTTGACCTGCCCTGGAATGTCATGGCCGGCATCACGTCCGGCCAGGAACCACCAGTTCACCATCAGCCGGATGGCCTGCACGATGTCCTCTGGCACGTCATATGCCGTGTCACCGAAGCCGACCACCAGGTCGATACGCACTGCCCCCTTGTCCGGACGCGGGACGGGCCAGGACTCACCATACGGCGGATGCAGTTCGACCGGCAGCCCCGCCGGGATGAGGCGGTACCCACTGGGTGCCAGCGTCTGGTCCACGCCTGCGCCATCCGTGTAGACGACCTGGTCGACACCCTGGATCGGGTCGACCGGCAACGGGATCCCGCCAAATCCGAAACAGTCGCGCGTGAGCCGCACGGTCTGCGTGATGAACCGCCGCTTTGTATAGCCTTCGGCCAATCTCACGGCGGCAAGGCACAATCCGTCGATCAGGCTGTTCTGGTCATCCTCATCCGGCTCCAGTCGCAGCTGCTGGCGCAACTTGTCGTCCAGTGCATCCAGAAGGACCGCAGGCTTGGAAATCGTGGTGATCATTCTGCCATCTTTCAGCGGGCCGCGTCACCACGGCCCGCATCGCCCGATCAGGGCGTCACGATCGCGGCGACGGTCGAGGCATCGCTGTCCGACGCGGGTGCATAGCGGGGCGACATGCCCAACACCAGGGCCGCGACATCGGACGTCGCCGTGCCCACGGTCATCGACAGGCGCGCGTGGGTGAAATCGTTCACCAGGTCGAGGTCATCGGAATGCAGGTTGATCACCACCTGCTTGTCGTCGTCGCTGCCCGCCTTGGTCAGCTGCGTGATGTCGGTTCCGCTGACATCCTTGGCGCCGGTGCCACTGGAATCGGTCGCCTGTTCGAATTTCGCGTCCAGTGTCGCAGAGGCGCCCAGCGTGCCTGCCATCACGACCCCCATCAGCATCTGGAACCTGCTCATGTCGATCCAGTCTGTGGTGTAGGTCGCGGCGGTGTTGGCGTCGGGGTCGATCACGCCGACAACGGCGGCCAGATCGGAGGGGTTCAGCATTTTCATGGTTCTGTCCTCGGTCAGGAATGAAGGAAGCCCCGCGGCCTGCCGGACGCGGGGCCGCCGGATCAGGCGCGGGCGGCCAGGGTGACGAAATGCGACTTGGTCGCGTTGCCGTTCTTGGGGCTGACCGGCGCCGACAGGTGCGGCTGACCGCCATAGCGGAAGGTCCAGCGGAAGGCCTCGGTGTTGTAGTCGAAGTAAAGGTGGATCGACGACGCGAACTTCACCCCATCCGACCGGCGCACGCCGTAGTAGCCCTTGGGCGAGATCAGCTGCAGGTCACCCTTGTCACCGACGGTCTTGGCGAATTCCGAGAACCGGACCGGGCGGCCCAGCAGGAACCCGCCCGGCGCGCCCGCGAACCCGTTCGGCGGGATCCAGATCGGCTTGTCGCCGATGGTCATGGTCATCAGCTCCGGGATGCAGTCCTGGTTGGTCAGCCAGAACGGGCTGTCCCCCGGCACCGTCATCAGGCGGGAGTACATCTTGACCACGTTGGTGGCATTGATCGTATCCGCCGACTGCCCGCTCTCCTTGGCCACGGTGACCAATGCATCGGAATTGAACCAGCCCAAAGGCTGACCGGTGCCGGAACCTTCGACGATGGCCAGGTTCTTTTTCCAGGCAATCGCCATCGCGGCCTTGCGGGTCAGGCGGTTGCGCAGGCGGGCTGCGTCTTCCAGCAGTTCCTCCGACGCCGTCGCCATGCAGTAGAGCTGATGCAGCGGCACGTTGCGGCCTTCGTCACTCAGCTGGCTGGCGGTCATCTGGTTGCCTTCGGCGCGCCAGTAGGCCTTGATCCCTGCCGTCCCCCAGGGCGTGGTCTCGTCTGCACCCAGCTTGACCTCGCGCGCGCTGGTCGGCTCTTCGTCGATCATCGACCCGAATTCGTCGAACTCGGTGACCAGTTCCCAAACCTCGTCGCGGAAGGCCGGCGGCAGGCTGTAGCCCTCTCCGGACGATCCGCCGCCCTCGTGCGAATTGGCCAGAGCGCCAAGCCGTTCGTCGACCACACCGCCGACACGGCCCGCCTGCACGGCACCGTGCACCGCCGTGGCGAATTCACCTAGGTCGGCGAAACCGGCGGTCAGCGCCGGGTTGGTGTCACTGACAGTGTTGTGCCCCGCGGGCGCCGGCGTGGGTGCGCCTGCCGGCAGACCCTGCATGGACCGGCGGCGTTCGGCCAGTTTTTCGGCCTTGTCGATGTCCGCGCGCAGGCCCTCGATTTCCTCCTCGATCGCGGCGAACCGCGTGTCCTGCTCTTCGGTGAACTCGCCGCCTGCGGCCTCGGCCGCCTTGACGATCTCTGCGCCCTCCGCCTTCAGTTCGGCGAGGCGCTTCTTCAGTTGTGCCAGTGTCATGTTGGCCACTCCTTTTTCGCCGGGAAAAGTGTGTCCGCCCCGTGGCGCCCGGCGCACCACAGGTCGCTGCTGCCAGCCCCGCCGGGCAGGTCAGTCGATCAGGGAAAGCCGCGCACGGGCGACAGAGGCGCGGCGCGGACGCCGGGCCTCGGCCAACCGCTTCACGGCAGCGTCGAAGGTCTCGATACGGTCGGCCATGCCAAGGCGCACCGCGACGCGCGCGTGATAGGCCCGCCCGCCGCCGAAATGCTCCTCCGCCTCTTCGGGGTCCGCCCGGACCACGTCCTTGCCGACACCGCGATGGCGGGCAACGGCATTGACGAACATGTCATAGGCATAGCGCGCGCCCTCCTGACGATGGCGGCGCGCCTCGTCGGTCAGAGGGCCGAAAGCGCCCTCCGCCTTGCGCGCGCCCTCGGAAATGATGGTTCTGGTGATCCCGGCCTTTTCCAGCGCCTTGGAAATATCGTTGTGCTGCCCCAGCACGCCGATCGACCCGACAGTGCCCGACGGCGAGACCACGATCTCGTCTGCGGCACTGCCGATCCAGTAGGCAGCCGAGGCCATCATCGTATTGGCCACCGCCACGATCGGGCGTCCGGGACGGCGCGCGGCATAGACCATGTCTGCGGTCTCCGACACCATGTCGACAATGCCGCCCGGGCTGTCCACGTCCATGACGATGGCCGTGGCATTCGGATCTCCCGCCGCCTGCGCAAAGGCCGCCCGGAACCCCTCCAGCGACGCGGCGCCGGACATGCGCGACATCATCCCGCCCCGTGGCACGATGGTGCCGTGAAGGCGCAGGACGTGCACCGTCCCGCCGCGCCCCGTGACCGGCTCACCCGCATAGCTGGCCTTGCGGGGTTCATCGTCCCAGCCACCTTGGCCTTCGGCACGCAGCGCCAGCATATGCGCGATCTCTGCCGCCTTGGCTTCGTCGATGGCCCAGGTGCTGGCAGCGACAGCCGCCAGCACACGCGAAATCTCATGTGCCATCGCGCGCCTCAGAAATTGCCGACCGCGATCCCGTGGATCACGTCGTGTTCTGCCAGGCCCGGCCTGGTGCCGCTCTCGACCTTGAAGGCCTGCTTGATGTTCTTCATCTCTCTTGCCCTTTTCTCTGTTCCGGTTGGTCAGGCGGCGTCTTTCACCAGCTCCAGGCGCGGGCGCCCGCGCGATCCCCCGGCCGACGCCCGCAGGAAGGAAATCGACCGGTTGATCGACTCCTGCGAATCCCGCTCGCGTTCGCTGGTCCCCGTGCCCACGGGCACCATGTTCAACGGCTCGACATACCGGTCGCCCGCCGGGCCGATGCTGTTGCGCTTTTCCAGCGCCAGCACGTCGTTGACGCTCAGCCAGCCCCATTGCCGCCCCAGGGCATAGGCCTTGTAGCGTGCCTCCAGATCGCCACGCAGAAGCGTCTCGACGTTGAATTCGAAGTACACGCCCGGCACGCCGATCAGGTGCTTGGTCACGCTGCGCTCGATCAGTTCCAGGATCGGGCGCAGGGTGTCGGTGACGAACTCAAGGCTCTGGTGCTCGATGTTCGAAAACGTCGCCTTGTCCAGCAGGCCGACCTTGTGCGGCGGCACGCGCCAGATGCGCGCAAGGTCGATCCACAGTTCCTTGCGGGTTTCCAGGAACTGCGCCTCTTCCGCCGTCAGCCCCATCCGGTGCGGTTTCAAGCCATATTCGAGAAGCGACGGCGTATGCCGGTTCCGGCCTGTCGCCCATTTCCGGATGGCGTCCAGCATGTTTTTCCGGCTTTCTTCGTCGCGGAAATGGCTGTCGGTCGACAGGGCGTATGGCGGCGTTGCATCGTTGGTGAACAGGATGTTGGCGTAGCGCTGCAGCGCGATCCCAACGGCCACGGC
Organism: Mameliella sp. MMSF_3455; assembly: GCF_030733205.1. Lineage (GTDB taxonomy): Bacteria > Pseudomonadota > Alphaproteobacteria > Rhodobacterales > Rhodobacteraceae > Antarctobacter. The sequence continues at coordinate 87,792 of NZ_JASHJL010000016.1, read as the reverse complement.
CTCGCGTCCATCCTCAAGGATCGGCGAGGTACCGCGGATCCCGTCCAGCAGCGGCGGCAACGGAATGTGCCAGACCTCGTCGCGCAGCAGCTTTCGCTCGCGCCCCCAGCGGTCGCGCACGGCGAAACGGACAGATCCATCCGGCAGCTCCTCGACCGTCATCCGCTCAGGCGACGGGTCCAGCCGCCGCAGGCCGACCGTCTGCCCCATGTTGTCAAAGATCCGCTCGGCCAGGAAATCTCCGTGCGCCGCCAGGTCATCGACGATCTGGTAGACGAATTCGAACCCGGTGCGGTCTTCGTTCGGATCCTGCAGCAACATTGCCGCCGGGTGATCGTCAATCCGCTCGACCTTGGTTGCGCTGATCTTGCGGAATGCCCCGTGTTCCAGCCCGGCAACCGAGTCCGCCAGGCATTTCAGAGCGCTGCGCACCACCGGGATTTGCCGGGCCCGCTTGACCGTCACCGTGACGTCGATTTCCGAACGGGCCCCGGACATGCCGGTGAACCAGCGGTCGTCGCCCGCGTCCCGCTGCGTCATGTCGCTGGCGGACAGGCCGCCCCGATCGCCCCAAAGCCAGCCCATCATGCCACTTTGTACCCCGCCGGAATCACGATTTCCTTGTCTGATCCACCCGCGACCGGGTTACGGCTGATCAGCATGAAGGCGTTCAGCATGGCGATCACCGGGTCAATCTTGGCCCGCCCTGCCGCCTGTTTCGTCACCGTCACCGCCGATCCCCTCTGTTCGATCTTCACGTTGCCCATGCACCAGCCCATGATCGGCTGGCCGCAATGGCGCAGTGTCCCGTCCTTCAGTTTCCGTTCCATGCCCCAGATCGCTGGTGACAGCCTGGCGCCCTGCCCCACGGCGACGACCTGCCCGTCCTCGATCTCGCGCAGCGCCAGTTCATCGACGATGGCCGACACACCCCAAGGGTCGAGGCCAACGGCCCCGGCATCTGCCAGCAGCTGAGCGTCCTTCAACCGCTCTGCGACATCGGCCACACCGATCACGTCGCCGGTCGGGTCGTCTTCTTCGAGGATCGTGAGGTCTCCCGCCTCCGCGAAATCCTGCAGGCGCGGCGCGATTTCCTTGCGTTGGCGCAGGACCTCCGGATGCGCCCAGGCATGCACCCAGCCCAACCACTGCCGCGTCTCGGCACAGCGCCCGATCACCGCAGCGCCCAACAGGTCATCCAGCCCGCCGCCGTCGACGCCCATCACGGCCACGTCGCTGCGCGCGATAATCTCGTCCAGCGTCAGGGTCTGATCCCCGGCCTTTTCCCAGAACCGCGCCGCCATCCATTCGCCGCCCAGCCCGACGCCGATCTCGACATTCAGGTGCAGGCTTGCAAACAGCGCCAGTGCCGCGGGCCCGTCCTTCTTGGCTTTGCGGAACTGTTCCTCGAGGAAGGCGGTGGAGACCGAAACGCCGAGGTTCGGATTGACCGCGCCCCAGATGTCCGGGTTTTCCCAGGCCTTGTTTTTCATCAGCTTGGGCGGGAACTCGTACAGCACCGGCAGCAGCGGCGCCTGTTCCTCGCCGTCGCGCACCCGGCGCGCCCAGGAGAGTTCTTTCTTGAACTCGCCCGCCGGCGGTTCCTTCGACTGTGTCGTGATCGTCAGCAGGAACCCCTCGGGCCGCGCCGCAAACCCGCCGCGCAATTCGGCCAGGATTTCCGCCGCCCGGGGCTTGGCGCCCAGGACGTGCATCTCGTCGATCAGGATGCCGCTGGCCTTGGAGCCGGTGACCACATCCCCGTCGGCCGAGACGATGGCCAGCACCGCCCCGGTCTCGATATGCTCGATCCGTTTCAGGTGATCGCGGATATGGAACAGCCGCTCGATCTCGGGGTCGGACTTGATGATCCCCTTGACCGCCCGAAACGAATAACTGGCGATCTGATGCGAGGCCGAGATCAGGTAGAACTCGGCATCCGGGCGGTCGTTCAGCAGGATCGCCACCAGCATGATCGCCGCCGCCGTTGGCGTCTTGCCGTTCTTCTTGGGCACCAGCACGAAGAACTCGCTGATCGCGCGGCTCCGCGTGGCCGGATCGTAGGATCCGAACAGGGCCTCGACCAGCTCGAACTGCCAGGAACTGCAGATCTCCGCAAAGCGCGGTTTCTCCGGCATGTCCGGCATCCGGAACCGCTTGAACAGCGCCAGCGCCTTCGCGGCAGAACGCTCATTCAGGGGCAGGTCCGGAAAAATCGACTCGCCGGCCATCAGCCGGTCCTGCCAGTCAGGGCAGGCCGTCGACCATTCGCTTGGCTGGGCGTTCATCTCAGTGCGGACCGAAACCCGGTTTCAACAGATCGTTTTCGTCGATGGTTTCCGCCGCTGCCCGCCGCCGGGCCTCTTTCTTGCCCTCGGGCGGGCTGTCGTCGCCCGCCGCCTGCATCTTTTCGTGCAGCAGCTGGCGGTCCCGCCGATCCACGATCCTGGTCAGTTCTTTCATGGCCCCGACGTCACCATCGCGCGCTTTCTTGGCCAGCGTCTCTGCCCGCCACAACTCGAACCGCGAACGCTGCATGTCTCGGCGTTTCAGCTCCGAAAAATAATACTTCCGCAGGGTCGGCAGACTGACCCCCAGTCCTTCGGCGATCTCCTGGTCGCTGTAGCTCATCGCCAGGCCCATGATCACCCTGTCGGCGTTGCCTTGCGACCAACGATGGGCAGGCCTCCCACGACGCCCTGACGGCAGCGTGGTGAGGTCCCCAAACAGGTCCCTGGTCAGATTTTCGTCTTCCACAAAAAAAATCTCCGCATGGGTAGGGAGCGGGTTTCCCCTTTCGGCCCGAATCAGCGATCCGACCCCCCCTACCCTCCGGCACCGCCGTCAATGGAATTCGACCCGGCGCCCGTATTTATCTCACCGCCCCGAGGCGATCTCTTCCCGCTGCTTGTCCCGGCTGTGGCACGTCCAGCAGAGGCACTGCAGGTTGCTCCGATCCCAGAACCGCACCTCATCCTCCCGGTGCGGCTCGACGTGGTCCGCGACCAATGCCCGTTTCTCCAACGAGGCAAAGCCACACCGTGCGCAGGTGAACCCAGCTTCCAGCAGCACCTGCCAGCGCAGGTCCTGCCACCGCTTCGAACTGTACCAGGCGCGAGAACGCTTCACCGCAGCGCGGGCCTGGTCCCTTGTCCGATCCATCGTCGACAAGCGCGGGGCAAGGCCGGTCAGCCTGCCTGCCATCGGTTTCAGCCGCGCCATCCGATCTCCTGCTGCACGTCTCCAAGGGATGGGGCGCCGCCCAGCCGCTGCAGCGCCCCGGCTCTGCTCGCGCCTGTCGGCTGGCGCGCTCGGGGTATCCCGAAACGAGAAGCGCCCGGCGGCATCTCTCCCCACTTCTATTCAGCGGCACTATGTCAACATGAGCGGATCTCAGTCAACCCCCTTTGTCCCACGGCGCCAACGCGGGCAGCGCATCGGTCAACTCGAAGAGGTCGAACGTCACCCCGCGCAACCCGGCCTGCACGTCCATCAGCGCCCCGCGCCAGTCCAGATACCGCCGCCGCGCCGCCGCCACCTGCGAGGCCGTGGGTTCCACCGTCACGGGACAGACCGTCACCGCCTTGCGCACCTCGCCGCGCCGCGTCCGATATCGCACCTCGCCGATGACCTCGGTTTTGGCCAGCCTCCGGTTCTGGTTCGCGCCGCGCCAGCCACAGGGCACCATCCGCTGAGGCCCGATGTCCCAGCGCGGACAAGCACAGCAGCGCGCCAGTTCCGCCACCTGCACCGCCACCGACCACGGCACCGACCGCCGCAGCACGCTGACCACGACCTCGGCGTCATGGTGCGGCAGGCTGCGCCCGCCCGACTGATCGACCCGCAGGCACGACCCCGGCTCACCCGTCGACAGGGCCATCGCTTCCATGATCCGCCGGGTCGAGTCGCAACCGACAGAGGCACCGCCGCCGACCTCGTCAAACTCCAGTGCCGCCTTCTCGCGCGCAAAGGCCCATTCCAGCAGCAGCCGCACGCTGACCCGCTCGCGCCCGTCCGGGCCGACCGGCTGACCGCAGCGCCCGACACCTTCCGCTCGCACCGCGACGCGCGCCCCGATCCCGCGATAGGCCATCATGCCGACACCCCCGCGCCCATCGCCGCGATGGCCCGGCACCGGTCCACCACCGCCAGCCGCCTCTGGCGCCAGGCCACCTGGTCGGGCGGCAGATCATCCCCGCGCGCCAGCTTCCGCTCCAGGTCCCGCAGATGCCGGATCGGGTCCTCCGCCTCATCCTTCAGCATCTTGCAGGCATAGGCCGCCGGCCAACGGCGCGTCCGCTTGACCGCCGCCAGCAACTCCGGCGCCCAGCCCTCGGCAATCGCGTTCTGACCCAGCGCATGCGCAAAGACCGCCCGCACCAGCGGCGAGGCACTGTCCTCCGGCGGCTGGATCTCTGCGGCCCAGTCCAGGATCACCTTGGCAATCGGGAACCGGTCCTTGCCCTTGCCGCCCGGATGCGCCGCCACCTGTTCCGCCAGCGCTTCAAGGCTGGCCTCGGTCATGTAGGCCAGGCGCTCGCACAGATCCTCAACCATGTCGTCGAACTCTGCCTTGGTCAGGCTGGACGGCTTGGCCAGCCCCAGCCGCTTCAATCCATCGACCAGCACCCGCTTCACGCGCGCCTCGCCGTCCTTCTGCTCTGCGGCGTCCATATCGCCCCCTTTCTCAGCCCTTGTCCCGACTTATCCACAGCACCTGGCGCCCGATCCGTGGCGCCACGCCATTCTGTTCTTCTCTTCTGTGTTCTGTTCTTCTCTCCTCTATGCAGCACAGTTCCATTTCGTGCGGACTTGTGGCGCCATGTGGAAATCTGTGTTCTCCACAGATGGCCGGATTTTCCGTTTGTTTTCAGCGCCCCTTGTTCAGACGTCCCTCAGCCGCCGCCGCGCGCAACGCCCGTTCCACCGAATGCTGGATCTGGGGAAAGCGCCGCTGGCCGTGATGGTTGGCCGCCAGCCAGTCGTCGAGCCAGCAGACCAGCGCCCAGTCCTTGGTCATCGGCTCGCTGCACCCGCACTGGCGCAGCGTGCCCACCAGCCGCCGTCGCCGCTCCTGCACGGCCTTGTCGTCATTGGCCAGCTTGCGCGCCTCGCGCCGGTCCAGCGCGTCCTGCGCCACCTCGATCACCACCGGGTGCCCCAGGACGACCCCGCCGTCGTGGCTGTACTCGCGCCAGCCGTGCAGCGGCGTGATCTCCTGGTTCATCAACTCGTGCCACTGCCCGTCAGAGATCCGCAAGAGCCGCGCCAGCATCCGGTGATCCACCGGCAGCGACCCGATCGGGTTCTGCTTGCGCGCGTAGAAGAACAGGTTGAGCGCCGCCGCCTGCACCTCCAACGAGGCCGTCAGGTGCAGCCGCGACGACAGCCAGCGGTCGTGCCAGAACTTGGTGAAATAGTCGGTCGCGCCGGACGGGTCGCACATCTCCTGCGGATACTCCGGCATGTCCTCCACCTCGATCGGCCGCAGATGCTCTCTCACGCCGCCACCTCGCGCAACTTCAAGGCCCAGTAGGCCGCCAGCCGCCGCTGCAGCGCATCCTTGGCCTGACCATAGGCAAAGGCATCCCCGGCCAGACGCGCCGCCAGCAGGGTCTCACAGGCCTCGCGCACCGGCCCCAGCGCGTCACCCGCAGGCAGGCCCGGCAGCGCCTCGCAGGCCGAGGCCAGCGGCGACAGCAGGTGCGAATCCCAGGACATTCCGCCCCGGTTGAACCCCAGCGCCGTGGCACAGGTGACAAAACGCGCCCGGTCACTCATTCCGCATCCTCCGCCATTGCCTTCTCGAAAACCGCCACCTGCGCCGCCAGCTCGAACAGCCCGGCAGAGGTCAGCCCCTCATCGCCGCCGACCATGCCGCTCAGCAGCACCTTGTCCGGCGCGGGGCTGTCGGGCGCGGAAAAGACGCCGAACGCCCCCTGCCCGCCCTCCAGCACCAGCTTGACGCGCAGATGCGCCAGCGGCACCACGACCCGCAGAGTACCCGGCGCGCTCATGAGGCCCACCAAAGGCGCGGCATCCCGCCATCACGGTTCGCTTTCCGGCGACACCTATCCTCGGGCTGGTATTTCGGATTCAGGAACCGCGTCCGCATCCCCTGCACCTTCGAGTTCGTCAGGCCAAACCTCTTCCGCGCGACAGTTGTCCCCTCGTGCGAAATCACGTCCAGAATGTTCAGGATGCGCTCATCTTCGGCGCGGCTTTGCGCCAGAACCTTCGCCCCGCTCATGATGCCCGCACCCGATGCCAGATCCCCTCGACCGACCGGATCGGCAAGGCATGCGTCGCCGCCACCTCGGACAGGCGCCGATAGCTGCCCTTGCGCCCGATCCGGGCCACTGCCTGGACAACCTCGACACCGAACCGCGCCCGCAGGTGATCCAGCGGGTCGGGTTCTGCCTGGACGACAGGCTTGGGCGGCACCGCCGCCACCCGCGGCGCGTCCGGCACAGCCGCCACCCGCGGCGTCGCGTCCAGCGGCGGCAGGGCGCCGCGCTTGCGCAGCCGCACCTGCCAGTTGCGCACCGTCGCCACCGAAATCCCCAGCGCCTGGGCGATTTCGGATTGCGTACAGCCCGCCCGCGTCTTTGCGACAATCGCCTCCGCCCGGCGCCGGATTTCCTCGCGCCGCTTTGCGCCGAACTTGATCCCCGCCCGCGACGCGGCCGAGACGACGGCGCTTTCCGTCGCCCCGATTTCGCGCGCGACAGCGGCAGAGGTACACCCTTCCCCGGCCCGCTGGCGGATCAGGTCGATGTCCGACGTGCCCAAACGGTCCGTCGGCGTATTCGCGGCCAGCTTCATCGCCCGGCGGTTGCGCCAGACCGTGTTCACCGCCACCCCCAGCGCCTCGGCGATCTCGCGATCGCTGCGCCCGCGTGCGTGCAACAGGCGCAGCCGGTCCCTGTTCACAATGGCTTGTCCCATCAGTCCCTCCTGTTCAATCGCGGCATCACAGTGGATCCCCCTGCGGCGCGCGGTCATCGACGGCAAAGAACACCTCGCCAAAGTCGATGACGCAGGCCATGCCATCCGGCCCGACCCGCAGCGCCGTCCATTCGCCCAGTTCCGGATGCGCGTAGATTTCCACGACCGAGCCCTGCGACAGCATCACCGCCACCCGGCGCTGGCCGAACCCTTCCGCCAGGTCGCGTTTGATCCGGTCACGCGCCTCGCAGCCCTGCACCGCCTGTGCTTCCACGCCGGAGGCCAGCAACAGAAAGGCCCCGGCGGCCATGAGGAACCGCCGAGGCAAGTGCCGCGCGCAAGACAAGGCAGAAGCGCGCGGGGAAGTGACCGCAAATCCTGAAAGGCGCAGGCCGGAAGCATCCTTGGGAGGAGTCTGCACGCCCCCGGCCTGCTGACCGGCGCCATGCCCAAGCGCCGGTATTCCGTGAGTGATGGGCGGGCAGATCATGGGCATCCCGCCAGCTTGGACCGCGCCGCCGTCAGCGCCTCGATCGCCTCGTCGACCTCGACAATCGCCTGTCCCGTGTCGCGGGCATTGTCCGATTGCTGGGCGGCCAGGATGGCCGCCACGGCCTCGCCGGACTCCTTGCTGATGACACCGGCATGTTCGAACAGATGGCCCGAGGCACGGTCCCTGTCCGGGTTCAGCCGCCGGGCCATCATCCGCGTGACCGGATAGCGCCCCGCGGCATCCTCCAGCGCCCAGACATAGGCCAGGGGCCACTGCAACTGGCCGCTGAGGTACTTGGACAGGGTGCCTTTGCCGACCTGCCCGCCAAGACGGGCATTGATCGTCTCCGCAGCGGCGTCGAGGCAGCCGAACGTGCCGTCGATCAGCGCCGACATGGCAGCATTGATGGCCCGCGCGTCACTCATCCGGAAACCTCGTTTCCTGTGCAGGCCCGCACGATTCCGGCAACCTGTGGGTATGGGACAGACAGACCGACATCGTGTTGACGAAACCAAACCACGGGGCGAAGACTACGGGCGCGCCGGGATGCCCCCCGGACACGCCCAACCACATGACGCCACAAGGAAAACGTCACATGGAAAGAGACGAAGACATCGATCCAACGGTCGCCAAACTGACCGCCGAGATGCTGGGCATGAAGCTGGTCCTCTCGAAGCTGATTGCACAGGTGGCCCAGGACTACGAAGACCCGACCCGCTTTGCCACGTCGGTCACTTCCCCACTGAGGGGACTGGCGGACGCGGCTCAGCCGGACGATCCCGCCGCAACTCACATCACGAACGCCCTTTGCGATCTCGCGGACTTCCTCGAAGAGAGTGCGACAAGCTAGATCAAACATTCCGGACCCCATTACGCCTGACGCACGTTTTTTCGACACCCCGCGCCGTGTCCCGAGACCGCGCCTCTGCAACCGCAAGCGCATCCTCCCAATTCAGCCGCGCCTCGCGCCGCGCCACCTCGGTCCGGTGCCGGATCGCCCAAGCCGCAAGACAGCCCGCGCCGAACCCGGCGAGCGCGCCGACCAGAACGGCAAGGAAGAGGAAAGCAGCGAAGGAGTCGGTCATGCGGCAGTCTCCTGCTCATTGTCCGGCTCAGGGACCCAAGACTCGGCCGGAACGGCCCCGCCTGTGAGCCGATGAATACGAACGGCCAGAACCAGTCCGGGCACTTTCTTGCCGCCCAGCAGGTCACACAGGTAACCCGGGGAGATTTCGAGCCGGCGCGCCCAGGCGGCCTGGCTATCTCCGGAGTTTTTGATGAAGTCAGCGAACATCTTGCGAAACTTCTCACACAGAGAAGATCGCCCCGTCAAGGAGGGAATTCTTTGTCAGCGAATATTCTCTCCCAGCGTATTGCCCGGAGCGCCCAGCCAAAGGACAAGGCGCGCATGGGCCCAATTATCCTCAAGCAGTTGAAAACGCTGCGCATGACGCAGACAGCGCTGGCCGAAAAGGTCGGGATCAGCGCTGGCTATCTCAGCGAACTGATTTCGGGCAAGAAACAGCCCTCTATGTCGACGCTCAGCGCGATCGCCGAGGCGCTGGAAATCTCGACTGCCGAACTGCATGGCGCGCCGACACCCTCGTCGGGCTTCCACGAACCGACAGAGAGCTTTGTGTCACCCGTAAAGGAGACACCGGCGGACCTGCGCAAGGCCCTGATGGAGCAACCGGGCCATGCCTCCTACCGGGTGAACCGTGCAGCATTGCCGTTCGGGATACTGGCGGGCGACATTATCATCCTGGAACTCGGGAAAAGCGGCCAGTCCGGTGATCTGGTGATAGCGACCCGGGTTGATGACCAAGGCGCCGCCGAGACCTTCCTGGCGCGGAAGATCGCGGAAACCTTTGTTCTGCCCGATCCGCAGGACGCGCCTCTAAAGTCAAACGGCGCCGCAACTATAACCGTTATGGGCCGGGTTTCCGCCGTCTTCAGGAGTGCGTCTCCGACGTCCCGCTAAGCGCCTTTCGCGCAGCCGACATGCTGTCAAAGACCCCTCCCTCGACCCAGTAGCGACCATCGCCGATGTCGCGCAGCTCACGCCCATAGCGCACCTCGACAATCCGACCCGGCGCCTTACCGCCACCAGGCGCGGGGACGGCCCTGCGCTCTGCATCGACGGTTTCCGCGATAAAGGCGACCGCGCGCGCGACGTGCGCCACCAACGCCAACATCAGACCACCCACCAACGACGGAACGGCCGCCATGATGCCCGGCAACGGCTCGCGCTCGCCCAGGTTCAGCGCGATCAACACGCCGCCACCGGCGACCGTCAGCCATCCAGCAAGCTCGATCAATGCGGACAATTTCCGCAACCCCTCAAACATGAGACCCTCCTGAAAATCACATGGACGACGGTAGCGAGGCACCTGTCACCGCTCAACGATTCGCCCCAAGCTCGCGCGATATTCTCTTGCGGCGAACATTTCTCTTGACGCGAATATTCGCTGTCAGCTAACTCTGCCCCATCCCATCCCGGTCACATCCCCCGTGATGCACCCGCCGGGACACCCCGCGCGCTTCACGGCGCGCCCTTGGATGGAGGCCCACATGGCAGAAACAGTTTCCAGCACCGGCGACGACCGCACGGCGAACAACGCAGTCCGGCACCAGTACCGCAAGCTCGCTGAGGCCGAGAAAGCGCAGATGCAGCGCATCAAGGACATGGGCGCGGCGCTCATCACCGAATTGCATGTGATCGGCGGCACCGATCCCACCCTAGACCGCTTCGCCTCCCGCGACCTGTCGCTGGCAAACACGCACATCGAGGACGCCGTTATGCGCGCCGTCCGCCACATCACGCAGTGAGGCAGCCCACATGCAACGCATCCCCCGCGACTTCACCGCCGACCTGATCGTGCCGCCCTCGGGCAAGGTCCACCGCATCACCGCCATCGACGCATGGCTGCGGCTGAAAGCCCGCCAACAGCTCGAAGACGGCACCAGCGCTGCAATCCCTCCCACGCGCCTGTCGCGCCTTATGCGTCTCGACGCCCCCGCCAACGAGATCGACGCCGCCCGCATCCACGCGCTGCCCGCCACATGGCACGCCATCGCGACGCTGGACGACCGCGCAACCTCGCGCGAGATCGCGGAACACACCTACGGCCCGGGGATCGCGTGATGGGCACGATCTTCTCCCTCGTCGCCGCCACCGTCCTGATCGCCACGCTGGTCATCACCTGGCGCATCCTGGCCGATTGGCCCGCCCTGTCGGCCCCCGAACGTTGGGCGGGCGGGATCTTCAACGGCGCGCTCTGGACGATCTGCCTGCTGCTGATTGCCGCCGCGAGGGCCCTGACATGAGCGCCCTCACCCGGCAGGACGCCGACCCGCTCTGGTACGCCCGCGCCGTCCTGGCCGACATCGCCGCCCAGGACACGGCCACCGTGATCGAGGCCTGCCGCCAGGTCGAGCGGCACAGCACCGACCCGCAGGAACGCAACGACGCCCGCGCCCTGCGCGACCGGCTGGAAGGAGAGACGGTTTGACCCGCACGATCTGCATCTACCACGCCAACTGTGCCGACGGCTTCACAGCCGCCTGGGTTGTCCGCGAGTCCCTCGGAGACTCCGTCGACTATATCCCGGCGGGCTATGGCAGCGAACCGCCCGACGTCGCCGGTGCCGACGTGATCATCGTCGATTTCAGCTACAAGCGCCCAGTGCTGGAGAGCATGGCGAAAACCGCACGGTCCATCCTGATCCTCGACCACCACAAGACGGCGCAGGCGGACCTTGCGGGCCTGCCCTGCCCAACCGGTGCCTGGCATCACCAACGTACAGTCACGGGCCAACCTGTCGCCCTCTTCGACATGGGCCGCAGCGGCGCGCAGATGGCCTGGGACTATTTTCATGCCGCGACCCGCCCGGCCCTAGTCGACTACGTTGCCGACCGTGACCTCTGGCAGTGGCGACTTGAACACTCGCAAGAGATAAGCGCAGTGATCGCCTCCTACGACATGACGTTTGACCGCTGGGATGACCTGGCGGCGGAAATGCAGGCGGACTATGACCGCGGCCTTATGGCTGACGAAGGCGCCGCGATCCTGCGCGCCCGCAACAAGATGGTGCAGGGCATCATCGACAGCACGACCCGCAGCATGACGATCGGCGGTCACACCGTTCCGGTAGCCAACGGACCATATGCGCTCGCCTCTGAGGTCGCGGGCACATTGGCCGAGGGCCACCCCTTTGCCGCAAGCTATGTCGACACGCCGAAAGGCCGCGCCTTTTCCCTGCGCGCCCGCAACAATGGCGAGGACGTGGCCGAGATCGCGGCCCGGTACGGCGGCGGCGGGCACCGCAAGGCCGCGGGATTCCTCGCACCGCACGGCTGGGAGGGAGAAACATGACCCCCGCCGAGGCCCGCACAATCCTTGCCGCCCCCGCGGACCACGACGACGCCAAGATCCGCGACGCCGCCCGCCTGTTGATCGAGGCGGGCGGCCCCGAGGACATCCAGAAAGCCCGCAGGTTCGTCAGCTTCGGCCTGCGCCACACAGGAAAGGAAACCCATGCCACGCGATGAACTGAACTTTCTCGAATTCCTCCAGACCTTCCGGCGGGGCGAGCTGCTGCGCGAGGCGGACGCCCGCCTGGCCGAGGTGCTGGAGGCAATCCAGGAGACCGGAAACAGCGGCGAGATCACACTGAAGCTGCCGCTCAAAGTGAACAAGGCCGGGCAGATCGAATGCGTCCCGCAGGTCACCGCCAAGAAGCCGCGCCGCGAACTGGGCGCCGGAATCTACTTCCTCAGCGACGACGCGCGCCTGTCGCGCCGCGATCCCAACCAGGGCGACTGGCTGGACGAGGTCGAAAGCCGCCGCGACGCGGCAGAGTAACCCCAACCCGAAAGGACCTGACATGACCGACACCACACAAACCGACCCGCGCGCCGCGCTGGACGTCACCCTGACCGCCGCCCGGCTGGCCGACCCGGTGATCGCGGGCGAGAACGGCAAACGCTTTACCTTTGGCCCGACCGACTTCAAGCTGACCGAGATCCCGGACCCGCATGCCCTGCCGCCGCACATCATGGCGCAGCCTGTCGTGGACGATGCGCGGTCGCTGATCACCTACGCCAACCGCTTCAGCAACCCTGCGTCGGTCCTGATCGCGGACATCGACAGCCTGCGGGTTATGGCCTGCTTGGACTACCACGCCAGCAACCAGGACGAGGTGGAGCCGCTTGAACCCGGGGCGCGCAAGCACACCGCCACCCTGCAGCTGCGGGAAAGCGAAGAGTTCAAACGCTGGAACGAAATCCAGGGCGAGTTGATCGACCAGATGGCTTTTGCCGAGTTCCTGGACGAGAACGCCAACGACATCATCGCCCCGGAACCCACCGTCATGATCGAGATCGCGCGCGACCTCGAAGCGACACAGGGCGTCAATTTCAAGTCCTCGACCCGGCTGCAGACCGGCGAACGGTCCATCGTCTATGAGACCGAGACCCACACCAAGGGCGAGATGAAGGTGCCGACACAGTTCACCCTGCAAATCCCGCTTTTCGCGGGCGAGGCGCCTGTCGACATCACCGCCAGCTTCCGGTTCCGCCCCTCCGCCGGCGGCCTGAAACTCGGCTTCGTCTGGCGCCGCGTCGAATACCGTCGCCAGGCAGAATTCCAGCAGGTGGCAACACGCATCGCCGAAGGCAGCGGTCTGCCGGTGGTCTTTGGCCGGCCCTCCTGACCCTGATCTAACGCCTTGGCCAACTTTGGCCAGGGCGCCGCCTTCGGAGGCCGATGTTATGACCGACATTCTGACCGAAACCGCAGACCGGGCCCGCGCGGGCGCAAAATCGCTGCCCAGCCCGCCCCCGCCGCAGGACATGGTCGAGATGACCTTTCTGCCCACTGCCGACCTGCAGATCCACCCGGCCTACCAGCGCAAGATCAGCCGCGTCGGCATGAAGCGCATCACGCAGATCATCACCGGCTTCACCTGGGCCCGGTTCGGCGCGCTCTGTGTGGCCCGGGACGATGACGGCACTCTCTGGGTGGTCGACGGCCAGCACCGCATGATCGCGGCCCGCGCCCTGCAGCTGACCGCCGTGCCCTGCGTGATCTCGACCGCCACGCTGCAGAAACAGGCCGGCGACTTCGAAGGGATCAACACCACGCGCACCACCGTCGCCTCGATCGACAGGTTTCGCGCCCGCGTGGTCCAGGGTGACGAGGTCGCAGTCAAGGTGCACCAGATGCTCGAGACGCTGGGCATCAGCACGGATGTCGCTGCGGGATGCAGCCTCAGACCGACCGAGACCCGCGCCACGGCCAAACTGGAAAAACTGATCCGAAAGGCCGGTGAAGGCACGGTATTTACCGCGCTGGAAACCCTGATCGAGGCCCAGCCGGAACAAACCAACCTGCTGACAGCGTTCAACATCGAGGCGACGGTCATGTGCGTGGCCCGCATGCTGGAAGCCGGGCGCCCCTTGGAGCGCCTGGACGCCGTCCTGCGCGACACGGATTTCGAGACGATCAAGGAAGAGGCCAGCCAGTCGCAAAAGCTGAACGGCGGCACGGTGGCAGGCCACGGTACAGACCGGCTGCTGGTACGGGTCAACAAGGGCCTGCGGGAGAAGGTGGCATGACCCGCCCCCTCCGCGTCCTCATAGGCTGCGAGACCTCTGGCATCGCCCGGCGCGCCTTTGCCGCGCGCGGGCATGACGTCTGGTCCTGCGACATCGAACCGGCCGAGGACGGCAGCAACCGGCACATCCGCTGCGACATCAGAGACGGCATCCTGTCCGAGGGCTGGGATCTGCTGGCGGTCATGCACCCGCCCTGCACCCGGCTCTGCCGCTCTGGCCGCCGGTGGATGAGCGGCGCGGGGAAATGGACCCCGCCAAAACGCCTGCCGCAGGGCCGCAGCTGGGCCGACATGCGCGCCGAGTTTGAAACCGGCGTCGAGATCTTTACCGCCTGCTGGGCCGCGCCGATCCCGCGCGTGGCGATCGAGAACCCGGAGATGAACGACCTGGCGCGCGACCGGATGCCCGCAGACCTGCCCACGCCGCAGATGGTGCAACCGTTCTGGTTCGGTGAACCCGCCTACAAATCCACCGGCTGGTATTTGCGCGGCCTTCCCGAACTGGTCGAGACCGACCGCCTGCCAGAGCCGGAACGCGGCACCGACGAATGGAAGGCATGGAACAGGGTTCACCGCATGCCACCCGGCACCGAGCGCGCCCGCCTCCGCAGCCGATCCTTCCCCGGCATGATGGCCGCCGCAGCAGATCAATGGGGCGGCTATTCCCAGAAACAGGCTGCATCATGACCTACCATTTCCCCCCAAGGCTGATGCAGGCCAAGGCGGCGGCGCACTACCTGGGCGTCTCGCTCAGCAAGCTGCGCCAGCTCGACCTGCCCTGCAAGCGCGACGGGGGGAACGTACTCTATGATCGGCGCGATCTTGACGCCTGGGCCGATGGCTTGCCCTATTACGGGCAGGCGCCGCTTCAAGCGGTCCCGGCAACGGCAAAACCGAAACAATGGCGGACAGGATAGATGCGCGTCAGACTTCCCGGCCTCCTGCGCGAGACACACCGGAATGGCTCACTGCGGTGGCGGGTCCGGGTCGAGGGTGACGCGTCGCGCCGGATCGCCCTGCCTGTCGGGCCGGATCACGCCGACTTCCTAGACCACTACTATGCCGCGCGCGCCGGCCAGATCTATCAGCCCGACACGCCTGTTGCGGTGGAACGGTCACTGGACTGGCTCTGCACCCGATACCTCGATTACCTGCGCAAGATGGTGGCGGCCGGCCAGATGTCGCCAGACACGCTCCGCCAGCGCCGGAGTGTCCTGACACGGCTCTGCGACCACGCGGAGACGCCCGGAGACCGCTACGGCGACTATGACATGGACGCCCCGCCCGCCGCCTTCGTCGCGATCCGGGACGTCTGGGCAGACCGGCCCGGTGCCGCGGACAACCTGATCAAGACCGTCCGCGCCGTCTATCAATGGGCGATCGAGCGCGGAGAGATTGGACACAACCCCGCTGCCGGAATCGCGGCCATCAACCGCCGTCCGGCTGGCGGCGCGACACCCTGGACGGCAGAGGATCTGCGCAAGTTCAAGGACCGCCACGCGAAGGGCAGCACCCCGCACCTATGGCTGACCCTGCAGGCTTTTACGGCCTGCCGGATCGGGGATGCAATCTGGCTGGGGCGGGGAAATGAGCGGATCCGGGACGGCCATATCTTCCTGGAATGGCAACCGCGCAAGCGTGGTTCCGCCTTCGTCAGCATCCCGATGGCCAGCCCGCTCTTCGAGGTGACCCGCGCCGTGACCGTTTTGGGGCCCGCCTACATCCTCGGAAAACGAGGGCGTCCGTTCACCAGCGCGGAAAGCCTGCGCAACCAGGTCCGCCGCTGGTGCGACGACGCGGGCCTGCCCGACAAGTCATCTCACGGTATCCGCAAGGCCGTCGCCGAGTTGATGGCCGAGTCGGGATGCACTCAACATCAGATCATGGCGGTCATGTCGCACACCCAGGCGAAGACCTCCGAGGTCTACACGAAGGGCGTCCAGCGCCGGATTCTGGCCGCTGATGGCGTTGCTGCGCTGGAGGCTCTGGACTGGTAATGTGTCCCGCATGGCATTTTTGCGGGACAGGTGAGCCATAAAATAAACGCGCAATCGGTCATTCTGCGATTCCAAGGTCGCCCACCATCTTCCTTCACATTTCGAGTGTTGGCTGATGGTGACCCGCGCACACGATGGCCATCGAGGCGGCTCTTTCACGAATGCCGCGTCCACCGTTTGACCTCATCCGGCATGGCAACGGTCTATGGGACACTGCCAATGCGCGGGCGGTCAGCGTGGTCATTCAGACGTGCAACACCAGTTTGGCGCTTCACGACTTAACAATGCGACGATCGCGATGGTCCCAAATGAACGCATGTGCTGCTTGTGTGGCGCCAACCCCCTCCGAACAGGGAGCCCAGGTGAACAGCGCAACTGCCTATGCAGCCGCCGCGCGAAACCTCGGGGCGGAAATCGGCAGACGCGCCAAGACGTTAACGGGCCTTTCCGCGAACAATGCCATGCGAGTCGAACACCCTGCAAAGGACAATCCGAAGGCCCAGTCTTGCCTGCAATTCACCCGATGACAAAGGCGTAAATCACCACCCAGGCAGACAAGAGCGCGCCGACGATGACGACAAAGGCCCCGTTCCAACGGACCCCGACGTGCAAGGCGCTGACACCGGCAAAGGACCCGATCAACAGGGTGGTCGCCGTGAAGGGCGAGCAGATCCCGCTGATGGCCCAGCCCGCCGCAATGGCCGCCACCAAGGCCGACGGACTGACCCCCAGCACCTCGGGTGCCGGGATGATCGACGCAAAGAGCGTCACCGCAAGAATCGGATTCATGCCCAGTTGGCCCAGGAACGGCACCAGCCAGACCAGCAGCACCAGAACCGCCCAGGTCGGCAGCGCGGCCAAGTCGATGCCCGCCCCGGCCACCACCGGGCCCAGCAGTGGGCCACCCACGGTCCCGATATAGCCCGCCATCATCAACAGGGTGACCTCGCCCCGGGTGCCGGGCAGTTCCTGCGTGACGTAGCGCACCAGCCGGTCACGCATCCCGTAGTCCAGCGCGCCGCCCCGATGCTGGACCAGCGCCCAGCCCAGCGACAGGACGGGCACCACCAGCATCACGATCCCCACGATCCGGAAACCGGTCTGTGTGTGCAGCACGGAAACCGTCACCCCCAGCAGGACCAGAAGCAGCAAAAGCGGCCGCATCAGCGCCCAGGAGCCCTCGACCGGCCCGCGTGGCGGCGGCGGAACCGACAGTTTCGGCTTGAAGATCCGGTCCAGCGCCCAGCCCGCCACGATGATGATCCCCGCGCTGACGAACCCGGCGGGCGCCGATGCCGCCCAGCGGGCGCCGGGAATCAATGCATTGGTGATCGCCATGGAAAACCCCAGCGGCGACCAGGGCAGCGACGAGATGAAACCACGCTGGATCGCCAGCAGCATACGCCGCGTGCGATGGCTCCGGATCTCGGCATTGGGCTCCTGCGCGGCGCTGGTTGTCGCCAGGTTTCCCAGCAGCGAGATCGCCCCGTAGTTCAGCAACAGGGCGAACATGTGGCTGCCCACTGTCAGCGCGGCATAGCGGCGCCCGGGCGGCTGCTCGGCCAGGAACATCCCCGCGGCGCGGATGGACGGAGAGCTTTCGGCCACATTGCGCAGCGTGGTCAGCGCGGCGAAAAAGGCGGCAATGAAGCCGGCAGAGCCCAAGGCGCGCAGCACGGTTGTCTGCCAATCGGGCAGAATCGCCACCGCCACGCCGGTCAGCACCAGGGCCGCAAGAACAAAGGCCTGCCGTGACCGCCTAACCCTGATTGCCAGCAGGGCCACCAGCGCCGTCACCAGGAAAGGGATCAGGACAAATGCGCCGTGCAGGTCCCATTCGTCCAGTGTGACCACGATCGCGACCAGTACCAGCAATACGCCGGTGGCCGCATCCACCTTTTCTGTCCGCCGCGCAGAAATCGCCGCTCTCCCGGTTGTCACTTCGCTCGGGTCTGTCCTACCCGCTGCGTCAACAAGGGGACAGTCGCAATCCGGTCCGCCGCGGGATCAGCCATTGCGCCCGCCGACCAGATGCCCGCCAAGGGCGCTTATGCCAAAGGTGACGGCGGCGACGCAGACGATGCTTGGCCCCGCAGGCGTGTCAAAGCTCCACGCAGCCCAGAGCCCGCCCAGCGCGGCGATCACGCCCACCGAGGCCGCGCCCGCCAGCATCCCTTCGGGCGTGCGGGACAGCGGACGCGCCGCCGCCGCCGGAATGATCAGCAGGGCCGCAATCAGCAGCGCGCCAACCACCTTCAACGCGACCGCCACGACCAAAGCCAGCGCCAGCATCAGGGTCACGCGTTCGCGTTCCGGTTTAACACCGGAGGCGGCCGCCAGATCGGGCGAGAGGGTGGACAACAGCAAGGCCTGCCAGCGCCAGCCGATCAACGCCGCAACCGCAGCGCCCCCGCCCCAGATCACCGCCAAGTCCATCTTGCTGACCGCCAGGATATCTCCGAACAGATAGGCCTCGAGGTTCAGGCGCGGGCCTGACAGGAGACTGGACGCCACCAGCCCGGTCGCCAGGGCCGCATGGGCGGCGACGCCCAGGACCATGTCGGCGGCATAGCCGCGCCCGGTCAGGCGCGCGACGCCAAAGGCGACCAACAATGCCACCACCAGCGTCCCGGCGAAGACAGGCACCGACAGCGCCAGCGCCAGCGCCACGCCCAGGATCGCCGCGTGCGAGGTCGCGTCGCCGAAATAGGCCATGCGCCGCCAGACCACGAAGACCCCCAGCGGGGCCGCCGCCAGCGCCGCCCCCACCGCCGCCAGCACCGCACGGACAAGGAAATCATCCAGCATCGCAGGTCTCTCCCGGCGCGTGATCGTGACGGTGCGTGTGTTCGTGCCGATAAAGCGCCAGCGCCCCCTGCGTTCCGGTTCCGAACAGGGCGCGGTATTCCTCGGCCTGGGCCACGACCTCGGGGTGACCTTCACAGCAGACATGACCGTTGAGGCAGATCACCCGGTCGCTCGCGCTCATGACAACGTGCAACTCATGGCTGACCATCAGGACGGCACAGCCCATGCGGTCGCGCAACGCCTCGATCTGGCGATAGAAACTGGCCTGTCCCGGCTGGTCCAGACCGGTTGTCGGTTCGTCCAGGATCAGGATCTGCGGATCGTTCAGCAGCGCCCGCGCCAGCAGGACCCGCTGGAACTGCCCCCCCGACAGGTCCGACATCTGCCGGTCGGCCAGGTCGCCTGCCCCGGCCTCGTCCAGCACCTTGGAACAGTCGGCCGCGCTGACCCGCTTCGGCAGGTTCAGGAACCGGGCCACCGTCATGGGCATCGACCCGTCCAACCGCAGCCCCTGCGGCACATAGCCCAATCGCAGCGCAGGCTGGCGCGTCACCTTCCCGCGCGACGGTTTCAGCGCACCGATCAGCGCCCGCAGCAGCGTCGACTTGCCCGAACCGTTCGGCCCTACCACGGTGACGATCTCTGCTGGCGCGATCGAGAAATCCACGTCGCGCAGGACCTCGCGCGTGCCGTGCCGCAGGGTCAGACCTTGCGCCTCGATCAATCCGCTCACGCGCCGGCCTCCACGCAGGCGGGACACAGGCCCTCTGCCTCGATCGCCACGCGTTCGACCTTGAATCCCAGTTCCCCGGCGGCGGACCGCAGCGCATCAGAGGCCCGCCGTCCCGGGGTTTCGGCCACTGCCGAACAGGCGCGGCAGATCAGGAAACAGGGCGCGTGCCGTTCCCCCGGCGCCGTGCAGGCGACAAAGGCGTTCAACCGCTCGATCCGGTGGGCGAAACCGTTGGCCACAAGGAAATCCAGCGCCCGGTAGGCCACCGGCGGCTGCGAGCCCAGCCCTTCCTTGCGGAGCACGTCCAGCACGTCATAGGCACCCATCGCCCGATGCTCGTCTAGCAGGATCTCCAGCACCCGACGGCGCACCGGCGTGAACTGCAGCCCCTGCGCCTTGCAGGCCTCTTCGACCGTGCGCAGCGACGTGGCAATGCAATGGTGGTGGTCGTGATGTTCGAACCCCTTGGTTTCCATGTCGCGACTCTCCTTCGGGTTTGGGGTTGATATGGTATAACGTTTTGCCGTACAAGCCCGCGAACGTTATATCATAACATGCGATCCGAGGTTCCATGCTCCGCCCCCTTGTTCTGTCCGCCTTCCTCACCCTGCCCCAGATCGCCTCGGCAGAGGTGCCCCGCGTCGTCACCGACATCGGCCCGGTCGAAAGCCTGGTCGCCACGGTCCTGGGCGATCTCGCCACGCCAGAGCGGCTGTTGGCCCCCGGTGCCTCGCCACACCACATGGCCCTGCGCCCCAGCCAGGGGCGCGCCCTGTCTGAGGCGGATGTGGTGATCTGGGTCGGGCCAGACCTGACGCCGCAACTGCAAGAGCAGATCGACGCGCTGGCCGGATCGGCCCTGTCGCTGGCCCTTGGCGAAGCGCCCGGAACGCATCTCTTGCCCTTCCGTGACACCGGCCTGTTTCCGCATGAACACGATGAGCATGACGAGCATCACGACGAACACGATGATCATGCAGACGGCCATGATGATCACGACGATCACGATGATCACGATGATGACCACCATGACGACCACGCCGAAGGGCATCATGACGATCACGACGACGACCACCATGACGACCACGCCGAAGGGCATCATGCCCACGACGGTCACGGCGCGCATGACTCGCATGTCTGGCTCTCTCCGGAAAACGCGACCCTCTGGCTGACCCTGATCGCCGAGGCCCTGTCACAAGCGGATCCCGAGAACGCCGCCACCTACACTGCCAACGCCGAGGGCGGCGCCCGGACGATCGCAGAGGCCGTTGAACAGGCACGCGCGGTCCTGGATCCGGTCGCGGACCGCCCACTCGCCCTCGCCCATGATGCCTACCAGTACTACGAGGAATTCTTCGATCTGAGCGTCATCGGCGCCATCTCGGACGCGGATGCGAACACGCCCGGCCCCGCCCGCCTCGCCGCGCTGCGCGACGGGCTGGCCGAACAGGGTGCGGCCTGCATCCTGACAGAAACCTCCACGGACCCGCGCCTGCTGGAAGCGGTCAAGGCCAGCGGCCTGCCCTCGGTGCAGCTCGACCCGCTGGGAACGGATCTGCCGCAGGGCACCGCGCTGTACCCTGCGCTGATCCTTGAAACCGCGATGCGAATCGCCGACTGCGCCGGCAATTGACCCGCGCCGGGGCCCTATGGGGCCCCGCGACGCCCCTCGAAGGCTTTGACCTCGATCCCTGCCGCCTCCAGCGCGCCGCGCACGGCGCGTGCCATCGGCAGGGCCGTCGCACCGTCCCCATGCAGGCAGATCGTGTCGATCCCTGCCGGGATCGGATCGCCTGTCTCCGGCAGGACCGCCCCCGCCTGAACCATCTTCACGATTCGCGGCGCGGCCTCTTCGGGGTCATGCAGCACCGCCCCGGGCAGGCTGCGATCCACCAGGGTCGCATCCGCATTGTAGGCCCGGTCGGCGAAAATCTCGCCCGCCCAGAGGCACCCCAGCCGTTCCACAACCCGCTGCTGCGCCGTCGCGGCCAGCACCATGACGATGATCTCCGGCGCCACTTCCAGCGCGGCACCGTAACAGGCTTCGGCCAGCCCCTCGTCCTCGGAAGTCATGTTGGACAGAGCGCCATGCAGTTTCAGGTGCCGCACCTCGGCGCCCACGGCCCGCGCCATGCCCAGCGCCGCCCCCAACTGGTACTGCACCATGTGCCGCAGCGACCGCTCGGGCAGGTGCATCCGCCGCCGACCAAAGCCCTGCAGATCGGCAAAGCCCGGATGCGCGCCAATACCCACGCCCCGCGCCTTGGCCGTGGTCATCGTCTCGGCCATCACGTCCCAGTCACCGGCGTGAAAGCCACAGGCGACATTGGCGCTGGTGACAACCTCCAGCAGGGCGGCGTCCTGCCCCATCACCCAGGGGCCAAAGCTTTCGCCCATATCGGCATTCAGATCCACGGATGTCATGACAACTCCTCCCCGGCGGTCACGCCGCCGATCAATTCATACGACAGCAGGTCCGGCATATCCGCCGGATCGCGCACCAGCGGGCGCACGGCAATGTTTTCCAACCCGCGTCGGAACGCTCCCTCTGCCTCCAACGCCTCGTCGCGCGTCACGAACCGGAACCGCAACTCCGCACCCGGCGCGGCCTGTGCAACGCGCGGCAGGTCCGCCGGAATCACCGTGCCGATGCGCGGATAGCCCCCGGTGGTCTGACATTCATAAAGCAGCACATAGGGCGCGCCGTCGCCGGGGATCTGGATGTCACCGGGCGTGATGACCTCTGACACGATGCTCTGGCCCTCGGTCAGCCCATAGCCCTCGCCCTCGGGCAGCAGGCGGATGCCCATCCGGTTGCCCCGGCTGTCGCGCGCAAAACGCTCTGCGACAAAGCGCGCCCGCATGTCCTCGGGAAACATCCCCGTCTGCAACGAGGGCAGCACCCGCAGGACACCTCCGCCGAACCGGTCCATCGGGTCCAGTGTCAGTCCGGTCTCATGCCCCGTGTCCGGTGCCAGCGGCAGGCGATCGCCCGCCTCCAGCAGCCGCCCCAACCCGGCGTTCAGATGCGCCGATCGCGCCTCCAATTCCTCGGGCAGGTCGAAGCCACCGCCCAGCGTCAGGTAGCCGTAGACCCCGTGCAAGGCGCCACCGATCTCCAGATCCGCACCGGCAGGCAGGGCGTGGCTGGCGTTCCAGGCCAGCGGCGCGCCGTCAAGCGTGGCGCGCATCGGCGCCCCGGTCAGGGCGATGCGGCAGGGCACGTCCGCGCGGAAGCGCCCACCGTAGCCCGCCAGTTCCAGCGCCGTGCGCACCGGCTGGCGCAAGAGCGCCGCGCCCTCGGCCAGGGCCAGCCGGTCCGCCGCCCCGCCCCGCGACAGGCCCAGAGCCATGTAGCCCGGCCGCCCGCCATCCTGAACCGTCGCGCCCGGTCCGGCCTGCAGGATCTCCAGAAGGCTCATGCCAGCGGCTCCACGGTCACACCGCCCATCGGATCGTCCGAGAGCCGGTCCCAGGCCTCCGCCGGGACCGCGTCAAAGACCACCTCGTCCCCGGGCCGCAACAGGAAAGGCGTCTGGCTCTCGGGCCGGAACAAGGGCGCCGCCGTGCGCCCCACCTGTCGCCATCCCGTCGGCGCCGAGACGGAAAACAGCACGAATTGCCGGATCGCCACCACCAGCGCCCCCTTGGGCACCCTGGGCGTCAGCCCGGACTGGCGCGGGATGTCCCAGGCCTCTGGCAGCGTGCCCAGATAGGGCTGGCCCGGCGCAAAGCCGATGGCATTGACCCGCACCCGCGCCTGCGACAGCTCCCGTTGCGCGGTCGCAGCGCTCATGCCCGCAGCCTCGGCCGCCTCATCCAGCTGCGGACCGAATTCGCCGCCATAGATCGTGGGAATGCGCAACAGCCGCCGCCCCTCGGGCAAAGGCGCCGCATACCAGTCGTCCTGCGTCAGCCGCGCCTCAAGGTCCGCACTCAGGCGCTCCAGCGACAGGAAAAGCGGATCGAACCGTAGATAGGTGGAAACCAGCGAGGTCGAAATCTCCTCGACCCCTTCCGGCGGATCGCGCTCGACCGCCGCCCGAAAGGCCAGCGCCGCCCTGTTCGCCGGTTCCGACAGGGCCGGTCCGAACTGCACGATCACGCCATCCAGCCCGATGGGCGCAATCCGGGGAAAGTCAGTGCAAGGCTCTGTCGTCACGTCCAAGGCTCCTTGGCGCACAGAGCATCATGCGCCGCGCCCCTTGTCCACCGCTTCCAGCCCCCGGGGCAAAGGCGCGTCGCCCCTGGCGTCTTCTCCGTGAAGAATATTCCCCGGCGAGGCAACCGAAGGCAGCTGCCAACCAGCTTCCCCTCAGCCGAGAATGCCCCGCATTGCGGTCAGGAATGCCCGCACCTCTTCCAGCGAGTTGTAATGTGCCAGCGACACCCGGATGCAATCTGCTTGGCCCAGGGGCCCCAGCACGTTGCCCGAATAGTGATCCGCCTTGCGGGTATGGGTGCGGATGCCGGCCTCGTTCAGTGCCGTGACGATCTCGGCCGAAGGGCGCCCTTCGGCCCAGAAGCTCACCAGCCCCTCGCGGCCCGGGTTGTCGGTGCCACCCACGATGACGACCCCCGGCAGGTCTGCCAGCCCGGCGAGGTTGCCGGTGCCGTGGATCATCGCCTGACACAGCGCCGCCTCGTGGGCGTGGATCGCCCGCCGCGCCTCCGCCAAGCGTCCGGTCCGCGTTTCCGCCCCGGATACCTGCTCTCCCAGCCAGTCGAAATAGCTCACCACGTCCGAGAAGGTGGCATAGGCGCCGGTATCCCGCGTGCCCATTTCCCAGTTGCCCTCCGGCCCGTCGATCAGCGCATCGTGCGCCAGCGCCGTCAGCCGGTCCGAGGCCCAGGCCACGCCGTAGCCATGCCGCGAAAAGACCTTGTACGGAGAGATCACGTAGCCGTCGACACCCGCCCCCGCCACGTCGATATGGCCGTGGCAGGCGTGCTGGATGCCGTCGACGATGATGAAACATTCGGGCGCCACGGCGCGGATCGCATCGGCGATTCCCGGCAAATCCATTCCGATGCCCGTCACGGGCGAGGTATGCAGGATCGTGGCCACCGCCGTATCCGGTGTCACATGCGCCGCGTAGGCGTCGGGCGTCACCCGCCCCGTGGCGCCGTCATGCGGGATCAGAACGTGGCGCCGCCCTGCCACCCCGGCCCAGCGTGCCATCGCACTGCGCGAGGCCGGGTGCTCCACGGTCGAGCCCAGGGCCACACCCGGCCCCGCGCCAAGGCAGGCATCCCGGATCAGCCGGAACAGCAGTTCCGTGCCGCTTTCGCCAAAGATCACCGCACCGCCCTCGGCGCCAAGGAAGTCGCGCACATCCGCCCGCGCCGTGTTGATCACCTCGACCAGTGCCTTGGAGGCCGGGTTGTCGCGACCCTGGTTGTCAGGGATCGCGGCAAACCGCGTCGAAGTCTCGACCACCGTGTTCAGGGTCAGCGCCCCGCCCGCGTTCTCAAAGAACACGCGCTTGCCGGTAAAGGGGCAGTTCTCGACATGGGCAAAGCGCCCGCGAATTTCGCTCAACAAGGCATCTTCGAACATCAGTGCGGTTTCCGTTCTTCCTGTTCCACGGCCTGCGCCGCCTCTTCCATGTCCTCGGGATCCTCCGAGGGAATCGCGTATCCGCCACCCAGCCATTTCGCCAGATCCACGTCCGCGCAACGTTTCGAGCAGAATGGCCGGTACTCGGGGTCAGTTGTCTTCGAACAGATCGGACAGCTCATATCACCTCTCTCAACGCCACGCGGTCGCGCTTGCGCTGCAGTTCCAGCAGGCCCAGCGTCGTCCAGCCCGCCACGACGGTTTCCGTGGTCTCGGCCTTCAGCGCCGCCTTCAGCACGCTTTCGACCTGGCGGCGGTCCTTTTTCACCATCGGCGCCGGATCGACCACGATCTGCCCCCCCAGCCCGCGCAGCCGCAACTGGCGCGGCAGGTCCCGCATGGCGGCGATATTCGCCTTCAGCCCCGCCGCCGGAGAGGTGTCGCCACCGGTGTTGATGTCCACCGCCACCAGCGCCGAGGTCGGCTCGATCAGCATCGACCCGCTTGAGGGCAGTGCAACCCGCGGCTTGCCCAGCGTCTCGATGGTCTCGCCCAGCTCGTGCCGGTCGAAAGCCCCCTCGGCATCGTCCAGATCCGCCGGGGCGACCCATTCGCGCCAGGCCAGCGCGTGCGGCCCGTCGCCCTCGACCAGCAGTTCCGCATCGCCGGTCGTGTCCGCCATCACCGCGCGGGCCAGTTCAGACATGGCCAGGAGATCGTCCATGACCTCGTCTGCCAGGTCCGGATGCGCCGACGACCGCAGGATCACGCCAGCCCCCTCGGGCAGCGGACTTTCCCCCACCACGTCATGCGCAATTTCCATCAGCGCATCACGGATATCCTCGTCCCGGATCTGGCGCGAGACATTGATCCCCGGCGCGCCGGGCGTGACGATGGCATACCGCGACTTGAACAGGATGCGGTTGGTCACCGGGATGGCCTTGCCCGGCTCGGCATAGCCGGTCACCTGCACCAGCAGCCTGTCGCCCGGGCTCAGCCCCTTGACCTGCCGCAGAAAGGCATTGCCGTCGGGCGTGCGCAGGAATAGCCCGCCCTGCCCCTTCATCGGCCGTTCGACGACGCCGCGATAGATCGACCCGGGACGCGGCAGATCCGCGTCGATCAGCAGGTCGTCCAATTGCCCGTCCACCAGCAATGCGGCCGCCTCGCGGCCCTTCCACTGGTCCAATACGATTGTGCTGCCCTTCATGACGCATCCCTGTAAAGCGGATAGCCCGCTGCTTGAAGCAGATTTGCCGTCTCGGCCAGCGGCAGGCCCACCACGGCGGTGAATGACCCGCTGATCCAGGGGATCAGCGCCCCCGCCGGCCCCTGGATACCATAGCCGCCCGCCTTGCCGCGCCAGTCACCGCTGTTCAGGTAGCCGTTCAGTTCTTCGTTGGACAGCATCTTCATCTTGACCTGCGTGACCACGTCCCGCTCCCAGACCTTGTCACCCCGGCGGACCGCGACGGCGGTGATGACCCGGTGGCGCCGCCCCGACAGCATGGTCAGGAACGCGGCCGCCTCTTTTTCATCCGCGGGATTGCCCAGGATGCGGCGGCCCATCGCCACCGTGGTATCCGCCGACAGAACGATCTCGTCCGGGTCCGAGGGAATCGCCATGGCCTTTTCCCGTGCCAGCCGCACGCAATAGGGGCGCGGCTGCTCTCCCTTCCTTGGATCCTCGTCAATGTCCGGCGGACGGATATCATCGGCCGTGACACCAAGCTGTGCCAGCAGCTCGCGCCGGCGGGGACTGCCGGAGCCCAGGATCAGGCGGGGCTTTGGGGACATGGACGGCTTCCTTGCAACGGGGACAGGTCAGGCTTCACCAGAGGCACCGTGCGGATGCAAGGGCGGGACAGGCACCGCCACGCGAAAAAGCGGCCTGAAAGCCGCTTTCAACGCGCAAGCAAGCGCGTTCCCCGCATCACTCCGCGCACACCGCAACCGGACGGGCGGCACAAAGCTGGTCCGGCGCCTTACTTGAAGCGATAGTTGATCCGACCCTTGGTCAGGTCGTAAGGGGTCATTTCCACCTGAACCCGGTCGCCCGCGAGGACACGGATGCGGTTCTTGCGCATCTTGCCTGCCGTGTGCGCGATGATCTCATGGCCGTTGTCAAGCTCGACCCGGAACGTCGCGTTCGGCAGGAGTTCCTTCACGACACCGGGAAATTCGAGCGTATCTTCCTTGGCCATGTTCTCTCCTGAATCGAAAACCGCGCTCTCGGCGCGGCGCGCCATAATATGCGCCTGCAGCGCGGGGAATTCAAGTCACATCTCAGCGCAATGCAATGACTTCCGGTGCGCCGTCCCGGCCCGCCTGATCGTCCCAGTGCTGTCGGTTCAGAACCACGCCCTCGCGCCGCACGCGCGCCACCGCGCCCGGGTCGATCTCGGCATAGGTCCAGCCGGGCTGGTTCAGAACGCCATCGGCCAGGATGCCGGTCTCGGGAAAGCCGATATCCGGCGGGCCGAAGACCGCGCCGCGCCCGACGCTGACGTCGATCGACTCGCTCCAGTCCGCCTCGCCCACGACCGAGGACATGACCGCCACGCATTGCGCCTCCAACGCCCGGGCCATCGCGCCGATGCGCACCCGGCTGTTCCCCGACAGGGCCTCGGTCACCGAAGGCACCAGCAGGATCTCTGCCTCCCGCAGCGCCCGGCCCAGCAACGGATACTCGCTGTCGTAGCAGATCAGGATACCGATCCTGCCCAGCGCCGTGTCGAACAGCCGCAGCGGTCCGCCCGCCACGACGTTCCAGTCCTCGCGCTCGAACCGGGTCATGATCTGCTTGTCCTGCCCCCCCATCTCTCCGGAAGGGGCGAAGAAGCGCGCCCGGTTCACCGGTCGCGGCCCGATCTCCGGGTCGAAGACAGGCGCCGAGGCGGCCAGGATGTGCACGCCGAAGCGCCGCGCCAGCGACGCATGCAGCTCATCCGCCGCCGGAACGCGCTCGGAGACCGCGTGCAAACTGGCCTCGAGGTCCAGCGCCACTTCGCGCCCCGCCAGCGTCGCCAATTCCATCGCGCCGTATTCGGGAAAGACCAGCAAGTCGGCCCCCTCGCCGGCGGCCTCGCTCACCCATCGTGTCAGCTTGGCCTCGTAAGCCTCCCAACTGTCAAGAAATTCCGCCGGGTACGCCGCTGCAGCAACCTTCATCTCAGAGCCTCACAATTCACGCATCCAGAATTGGAGCGGCTTTTCCGTCTCCGCGTCCTGGTCGATGTCCTTCCAGCGGAATCGCGCCACCGCGCCCTCCAGCGGCTCATACCCCCGCTTGCGCCAGAACGGATCAAGCGGCGCGTAGTCGGCAGGCCGAAGCGGATGGTCCTCTGGCCGCACCACCCCACAAAAGACGCAATACCGCCGACCCAGCGCCCGCGCATGAGATTCGCGCAGGTCAAAGAAGCGATGCCCGATGCCGTGCCCGCGGTACTCGGGCAACAGCACGGACTCGGCACAGTAAAAGACCTGGGACAGGTCAAATCCCTTGCCGTCGAAGGCCCCGGCGAAATCCTCGGCGTGGTCCTCCAGCGGCGTGCCCGTGGACGCCCCCACAAGCCTGTCGCCGTCAAAGGCCCCCACCAGCACCGCGTTTTCGCTGTCGCGGTAGGTCTGCAGATAGCCGCGTTCGTACTCGAAGTCCCCGTCGTAAAGATAGGGAAAGGCGCGGAAAACCGAGATCCGCAGCCGCGCCACGTCATCCAGCGCCGCCTCCAGCGCGGCGCCCGTCAGCACCTCGACCCGCATCACGAGACCTGCGCGGTCCAGTCGGCGAGATTGTAGTAGGTCACGACCCGGCTGATCCTGCCGCCGTCCAGCGAAAAGAATGACCCCGCCGGCAAGCGATAGTTCTGCCCACGCGCCTCCGGCAGGCCTTCGTCGGTTTGCAGGTAGGTGCCGTTGACGATGAATTCCGCCGCCGCCCGGCTGCCGTCCTCGCTCTCGAAGATCACCATGTCGGTCAGGTTCTCGCGGTAACAGCGGCTCATGTGGGCACAAAACGCCTCGAACAGTTCCTTGCCGCGCCGCACCTGCCCCTCGTTGACGTGATGCGCCACATCATCCGACAGGCACTCCAGCATTCCCGCCGTATCACCCGCATTGAAGGCCGCGAAATACTTCGCCACCACGTCCCGCGCCTCTCCCATTGCGCAACTCCCCGTTTCTTCTCTCTGAAAATACTCGAAAAAGCGGCGCAGCCGCTTACTCCGCGCTCCATTGATCGCCCAGCCTCTTGACCAGCTGGTCCCGCGTCTGGCGATAGGCGTTCAGCTTCTGCTCTCGCGTCTCGCCGATGCCGGTCGGATCCATGATCGGCCAGTATTCCACCGTCAGGTGATAATAGCGCGTCAGGTCCAGCGCCCGCCGCTGCGAGGCCGGAGACAATGTGACGATCAGGTCGAACCCCGACAGCATCTCGCCCATCTGTTCCATTTCCTCGAAACTGCGCGACCGGTGCCGTTCCAGCTCTACCCCGATCTCGCTGCAGACCGAGATCGCGAAACCGTCGATCTCGAGATCGTTCACGACACCGACCGACTGCACGTAGGTTTCTGTCCCGTACAGCTTCTTCATGATGCCCTCGGCCATCGGGGACCGGACGGCATTGTGGTCGCAGGCAAAGAGGATCGACTGCGGCAACTCCGGCACCTCAGCCCCCGAAATGCAAGACGCAGACCAGGGTGAACAGCCGCCGCGCCGTGGCGTCGTCGACCTCCACCTTGCCCTCCAGCCGCTCCTGCAGGATGCGCGCGCCCTCGTTGTGAATGCCACGGCGCGCCATGTCGATGGTCTCGATCTGGCTGGGCGGCAGGGTCCGCACCGCGTCGAAGTAGCTCTTGCAGATCTGGAAGTAGTCCTTGACCACCTGCCGGAAGGGCGACAGCGAAAGATGGAATTCTGCCGCCTTTTGATGATCTGCCGTGCCAACGTCAAAGACCAGCCGCTTGTCCCTGATCGACAGCCCCACGTTGTAGGGTCCGGGCGGCACGGCGCGATCCTCGCGCGCGGGCAAGACAAAGGAATTCTCTTCCATTAGGTCGAACATGGCCACGCGCCGCTCCTGCTCGATCTCCGGCGTCGGCGGAGGCAGGTTGGCATCATCCAGTTCGATATGCGCGATGCGGGTCATGGGCAGCATCCTGAAAACTCGCATTGGCTTAGCGCGGCCCGTCCCCGGGGGCAATGGCACCAAAGGGTCAAATCCCGCCTTCGGACCCGACCCGCCTCAGCCGTCCAGCAGTTCCGCCACCAATTCGGGCGGACGGCATAGCCGCACGCCTTTCGGCGAACAGACGATGGGCCGCTCGACCAGTTCGGGATGCGCCACCATCGCCTCCAGGATCGCGATTTCGTCAACGCCATCCTCCAGCAGCCCCATCTCCTTCGCCTGAGTGCGGGCCGTGCGCAGCACCTCCCGCGCCGTCAGCCCCGCCACGGCAAACAGCGCCTGCAACTGCGGCACGGTCCAGCCCGTCTTCATGTAGGGCACCACGACGGGCTCTTGGCCCGCTTCCCGGATCAGCGCCAGCGCCGCACGCGACTTGGAACAGTTCGGGTTATGAAAAATGACGACCCTCATGCCCTTCCCCCTTCAGCGATTGAGCTTTTCAAGCCGCGCGGTCACGCTCAACCCGTGCGCCTCCAGGCTTTCGGATCGCGCCAGCACCTCGGCCGCCGGGCCGATGGCGCGCAGGCTGTCCGGCGTCATCCGCGCCAGGGTCGTCCGCTTGAGGAAATCCATCACCGAAAGGCCCGAGGAAAACCGCGCGGAACGCGCCGTGGGCAGGACGTGGTTCGGTCCGCCGACATAGTCGCCGATGGCCTCGGGCGTCCACTGGCCCAGGAAGATCGCCCCGGCGTGCTGGCATTTCCCGGCCAACGCCTCGGGGTCCGCCACGCAAAGCTCCAGGTGCTCGGGCGCGATTCGATTCGACAGCGCCGCCGCCTCGTCCAGGTCGGGCACCGTGATCACCGCCCCGAAATCACGCCAGGAGGCGCCCGCGATCTCTCGCCGTTCCAGCGTCTGCAACCGCGCCTCGACGGCCTCGGCCACCCGGCGGCCAAAGGCCTCGTCGGTGCAGATCAGCAGTGCCTGCGCGCTTTCATCGTGTTCCGCCTGGCTCATCAGGTCCAGCGCGATCCAGTCCGGGTCATTGTCACCATCGGCGATGACCAGGATCTCGGAGGGGCCGGCGATCATGTCGATGCCGACCTTGCCGAAGACCCGGCGCTTGGCCGCGGCGACAAAGGCATTGCCCGGTCCGGTGATCTTGTCCACCGGCGCGATGCTCTCGGTGCCATAGGCCAAGGCGGCAATCGCCTGAGCCCCGCCTATGCGATAGATCTCGTCCACCCCGGCAATCCGCGCCGCCAGCAGGACCGCCGGGTTCACGACCCCGTCCGGCGTAGGCACGCAGATCGCCAACCGCTCCACGCCCGCCACCTTGGCGGGAATGGCGTTCATCAGAACCGACGACGGATAAGAGGCCAGGCCGCCCGGAACATAAAGCCCCGCCGCCGACACCGCGCCCCAGCGCCAGCCCAGAGTGGCGCCCTCGGGATCGGTCCAGCTCTGATCCTGCGGCATCTGGCGGACGTGATAGGCGCGGATGCGCTCGGCCGCGGTTTCCAGCGCCTGACGTTCGGCATCAGGCACGCGCGCGCACTCCGCCTCGATCTCCGCCTCGGAAATCCGCAACCGGGACGCGTCCAGTTCCAGCCGGTCGAATTTCGCGGTCAGCTCAAGCACCGCCGCGTCGCCGCGCGCACGCACGTCCGCGATGATCTCCGACACCACCGACTCCACGTCCGGGCTGTCTTCGCGCTTGGCCCCCAGAAGGGTCCGAAAGGCGGTTTCGAAATCGTCTTGGCGGCTATCGAGAAAGACGGGCATGGGCACCTCCGCTGCATCCAGCGCCTCTTAGCCCGCCCATCCGCCGGCCTCAAGCGCCGCGACTGGCGCACGCTCCTGGCTGGGGGCCGCCCCGTCGCACTTCATGCTCTTCCCTTGAAGGTTTGCCGCCTTCAGCGGGCCGGCGCTCAGCCTGCTCTCGGGGGCGTCTCGGACCGGAATACGGTGCCAAGCCGCGCCGTCCCAAAGGGTCGGCGGGCGGGCGTCTTTGCGGCGCAGCCGCAAACAGTCCCGTCCCGACGACAGGACCTACAGGCTCACGCTCCGTGGTCCGGCAGCTTCCCCGAAGGCGCAAGGTAAGGCCGCGTCACGTCCCGCAACGCTACTTCCAGCGCCTCGACCTTCGCCCGCAGGGCCCCGTCCCCGGCCAGCGTCAGAACGACAAAGCCATCCGCATCCTCACCCGGCTCGAATGTCACCGACATAAGCTGCAGGATCATGTCGCGGTCCGACCGGTCCACGCCCTGGCTCGCCACGCCCAGCACATTGTCGATCACCAGCAGCGCCTGCACGCGTTCAACAGGCCGCCCCCTTGCGCGGGCCGCCTCCACATCTTCCCAGCGGATACGATTGACAAGAAGGCCCAGCCTGCGCTTCGAGGCCTGCCAGCGGATCTCGGTGACCGGCAGGACCGCATCCTGAACCAGGCTCGAAATCACCGCAAGGTCCTCGGCATCCAGCGCGCCAAGGTTCAGCGGTCGCTCGCCACCGTCTTCGAAACGCGCGTCCTCGGTCATGCCTCGGCGACCCTCTCGATCCGGGCGCCCACCGCCGACAACTTGTCCTCGACGTTCTCATAGCCGCGGTCCAGGTGGTAGACGCGGTTGACCATCGTCTCGCCCTCGGCCGCCAGCCCGGCCAGGATCAGCGAAACGCTGGCCCGCAGGTCCGTCGCCATCACCGGGGCGCCGCGCAGCCGCTCGACCCCGGTCACCGTCGCCGTGCCGCCATGCACATCGATCTGCGCGCCCATGCGCATCAGCTCCGGCGCGTGCATGAACCGGTTCTCGAAGATCTTCTCCTCCAGCACCGACACGCCCTCGGCCGTACACAGCAGCGCCATCATCTGTGCCTGCAGGTCGGTCGGGAAACCCGGGAAAGGCTCGGTGGTCACGTCCACCGCCGACACGCGGGCATTGCGGCGCGCGACCTTCAGGCCGGCCTCGGTTTCCTCTACCGAAATCCCCGCCGCGTCGAGCTT
The DNA here is from genome assembly GCF_030733205.1 of Mameliella sp. MMSF_3455. Taxonomy (GTDB): domain Bacteria; phylum Pseudomonadota; class Alphaproteobacteria; order Rhodobacterales; family Rhodobacteraceae; genus Antarctobacter. The sequence goes on along the minus strand of NZ_JASHJL010000016.1, from coordinate 54,507 downwards.
TTCGCAGAAGGCTTCGACCAATTCGATCTTGCCGCCGAGGCAGGTCACTTCACCGCCGCAGATCGCCGGCGCCAGCATGTAGGTGCCCAGTTCGATCCGGTCGGTCACCACAGCATGGGTCGCCCCGCCCAGCCGGTCGACGCCCTGGATGGTGATCTCGGGGGATCCCTCGCCTTCGATCTGCGCGCCCATCGCCCGCAGGCACCGCGCCAGATCGACGATTTCCGGCTCGCGCGCGGCATTCCTGAGAACGGTCGTCCCTTTCGCCAGCGTCGCCGCCATCAGGGCGTTTTCCGTCGCACCGACCGAGACGAAGGGAAAGGTGACGATGCCGCCCCGCAGCCCGCCCGCCGGCGCCTTGGCGTGCACATAGCCGTCGCGCAGGTCCATCTCGGCGCCCATCGCTTCCAGCGCCTTGAGGTGCAGGTCCACGGGCCGCGCGCCGATGGCACAGCCTCCGGGCAGGGACACCTCGGCATAGCCCTCGCGCGCCAGCAGCGGGCCCAGCACCAGGATCGAGGCCCGCATCTTGCGCACGATGTCGTATTCCGCCCGCTGGGTGATCTCGCCGTGCGAGGACATGGCCAGCACCCGGCCATCGGCCAGGGTCGACACCTCGGCGCCCAGCGACCGCAGCAGCAGCGTCATCGTGCGGATGTCCGACAGGCGCGGCGCGTTCGTCAGCGTCAGCGGCTCGTCGCTGAGCAGTGTCGCCGGCATCAGCGTCAGGCAGGCGTTCTTGGCGCCCGCGATGGGAATCTCCCCGGCCAGCGGGCCGTTCCCCGTCACAACAATCGAATCCATGCCTGTCCTATTCCTCGTCCGGCGTGTCGCCATTCTTTGGTGCAGCGGGCTCTGCGGCGTCCTGCCGCGCCCGGGCCTGGGCCTTGCGGCGCGCAAGATTGGCTTTCAGCGCCGCTTTGAGCCGCGCATCCCTGCCGTCATTGCCACTTTGGCCCCGCCGTTTATCATCCTGCTTCATGGCGCGGGTGTACCTCAGCCATGATTGCTGGTCCAGCCTGAGGCAGGGCAGTCGGCAAAGCTTTGTCGGTTTTTTCAATTCGACCTCTTGCGCGGTCAGAATTTCCGGTCTAAGAGGCCCGCCACACGCTGCTGCTGTAGCTCAGAGGTAGAGCACTCCCTTGGTAAGGGAGAGGTCGAGAGTTCAATTCTCTCCAGCAGCACCACCACTTAGGGTCTAAGCCCATGAAGTGGCGCACAGTTACCCGCACAGAAATCATCTTCCCCTCCGTTCGATAACCTGCACAGCGGCTGCTTGTTGATGTGGGCTGTGATGCCAGTAGTGTTCCCGGATGGTCGCGGGCGATGTGTCGAAGTATTCCGCCGCATCCTCGATCCCAAGGCCGCTCATGATCGCGTGCGTGATGGATGTGTGTTTCAGAACGTGTGGCGTCACGCCGTCCAATCCGGCCCGCTCAGCCGCGCGCCTTATGCCCTTCTTGATGCTCGCCACCGTCTGACCGCGAAACATCACGACATGGGTCTGATGCGCAGCGGAATTGCGGGGCAGAGCGTCCATCCCGGCACGCCACCTGGCAATGTGCGAGCGTAGCTGGCGCGGCATGACGATCCGGCCTCGCCGCTTATTCGTCTCGCGCTGACCGTCTTCACGGAAGCGGATAACACCGCGTTCCAGATCGACGCGCGACCAGGTCAGTTCGAGGATCGCACTGGCGCGCCTGCCGGTATAGTACGAAAGCAAGATGAATTTGCGCACATGAGGCGCGGCGGCGCGCAAGAGCAACGCCAATTCGTCGCGGGTCAACCATCGGTCCCGGATCGCTCCGGCCTCTGGCAGCTTCACCTTGATCGGATAAACAAGGACGCCCTCTCGGTGCGCATAGTTCAACGCGGCTTGCAGAACCCCCAACTCCCGGCGCACCGTGCCGGGCGCGCAGTCGCGGTGTGCCTGATACCGACGGCATTCCGATTCCTTGACGGCATCACAAGTCAGGTCGGCCCAGAAAGGGGCTAGCGCGGCGATGGAATATGCCAACGTCGCCGGGGCTTCCATGCCCGGCCCGTAGTCATCCGCGTATTTGGCAAGCACCTCACCCACCGTCAGCTCTCCCGGATGTGCTGGCCCTGATCGCTCCGGGACCGCTTTTTGGGCGAGGTAGTCGGAAAGCGCGTTTTCAGCCTCGCGAGACTGCTGTGCACCAAATCCTGTCCTGATCTGTGCGGTTCCGTCGCGGATGACCCATTGCTGTTCATCCTTGCGCCAGTAGAGGCGCGCGGGCTTTCTCGGCCTCGGCATGAAACCCACTCCTGCACCCATTCCCAGGTCGTCAGATATGACCGGGTGTTGAATTTATCCGCCCGCAGCTCGCCGCTGCGTACCGCCTTCCGCAGGGCCTCCACCGTGACCGTGTGGTGAAGTTCCTTAGCAACCTCTTGCAATGTCATCAGGCGGGCCATCACTGCCCCCCCTCAAATCCATCTGCGATCCGCGCGACCACCTCTTGATTGACGAAGGCAATGGCTTGCCTGCCAAGGCGCAGATCTTCGTTCTGATCCGGGGTCCAGTCGCGGACGCTTGTCGGGCGTTCGTTGAAGGCATAGTGAGCCGCGCCCATGCTGATCGTCGCGGCTGCGTCCTCTTCAAAGACTTCTATCCGGCAAACCGGGTTGCGAAAGCCTCCGTCGCGCAGTCGCGTGCCTGCCTCGACAAAGGCAGCGGTTTCCCGGCATTCGGCAAAGACCCGGATCAGGGCTGCAATGGCATCCTCGAGTGTGTCGGTCGGGCTGTCGGGGGCCAGTTCTGCCAGCGTGAAGGGATCGTCCTCCCAGGCAAAAGCCGGATTGGCCCAGGGCAGCCGCCCAAAATCCCGCACATAGCGCGGTGCGGCGCGGCCTGGGTTGCTGTCCAGGATGTGCGCCAGCAGCACGCGGGCGGCGTCCCGATACGTCAGATCGGGCGCATTCACACCCCGCGCGCCAGTCGTGATCAGATCGTTTTCCCGCAGGTTGCGCATGGTCACCCAAACCTTGGAAGGCTCAACAAGCATGGCCTCGGCCACAATCCGTTTCAGGTCGCCCGCTTTCATGCTCGGCCTCGATAGCTCTCTTATGGCAATTCTTGGCGATCATCGGATTCCGGTCAATGCTAAATGTAAGGGTTGCTCTAAGTGTTTTCTGGACACTTAGACTTCGCCTCGCAAGTCATTGATTTCCTGTAATTCCCCAAACCTTCCCAATCTTATGCTCTCGCTCGATTTCCTCCACTTGGTCGGAGATTTCGTAGGCGAGGCGGCGGATCACGTCGAAGATGCTGGGGAAGTCAAAGACATGCTCTGCACTTTCGACGGAGGCGATACCGGCCATGTGGGACAGGGCGATGATCTGATTGGCCTTGGTCACGGCGTCGTCGCCGTTGAGGTAACCACGGGTCATTGCTCAGCCTCCATGAGGTGTTCCAGACCGTCCATTAGGCGCGTGACCATCGGCTTGGCGGTAGCGGTGATGTAATTGATGGGCAGCCTGCCATCGTCCAGGTCGTCGAGGATGCAAAGCGCATCGCGCAGCCTGGCCGCGTAGCCGTGCAGCTGATGAACGTCAGGCAATACGGGGGTGGTCCCGCAGGCGGGGTCTTTGGGCATTGTCAGGGCCTCCTGATGTGGTATGGTCTAATTGGACCATATGCGTTTTGGTCTAATTAGTTCAAGAGGAAATATGACCACTCCTGCACAACTGCGCGCCGCGCGATCTATGCTCGAGCTGAGTCAGCCGGAATTGGCTGCGCAAGCAGGCGTGTCAGTGTCCACGCTCAAGAGGGCTGAGGGCAAAATTCAACCGCCTGCGTCACAGGATGCCATCGCCGCGATCCGCGCCGCCCTCGAAGCCGCCGGGGTGGAGTTCATCGCGGAAAACGGCGGTGGCGCAGGTGTTAGACTTAGCAAAGGAAGTTGAAGTGCGTTTCAATGGAACACAGGACGAAATAAATCAGATGTTTGCAGAGAAGATTGGAGCTCTGGAGGTCGAGCTTTTGGCAACTCGTCTGATATTAACCGCCCTCACGAGACACTTGAAGGGAGAGGACGGCAGTTCTTCCGAAGTGATCCGAGATCAAATCACCGAGAATGTTCTCCGTGTCCTCGATATTGCCGGACCAGAAGCGATTTCACCGGAAGTGAAAGAACCTTTAAAGGCCGCAATTAGAGGCTACTTGAAGAAGCCGTCTTCAGCCGAGATCATAAACTTTCCGAAAGAGTAGGCAATGGCGCGCCGCGCCAGACAGAGGATGCAGGCCGCGCGCTGTCGGGGTTGCTGACGGGACTCGCCGACTGATCCGGGATGCATGGGGGCCAACATGAAAATCCCCAGGGGCATCCGCCCTATTCCGGTTCCTTCCAGTCCACCATGCCAAAGGCGGCGGCCAGATCGCCGGGGGATAGCCCGGCCTCCTTGGCCTCTGCCATCGTCTTGATGATCGCGGACAGGGCGCGTGCCCGCCCGCCTGCGTCAAAGGCTTGCAGGGGCCGCAGCGTGTCGATCCGGACGGGGGCGCCCAGCTTGGCCGTGGCCTCATCCGCCAGCAGCTCGGCAATGGGTTGCAGCGTCCAGGTGGCAAGCTGGCGCTGTGCCTCGCGCACAACCGGCCCTGTGGCGGATCTGTTCATCAGCGACGGCAGGACGCCATAGGCCGCAAGGATGCCCTCTCGGGCCGCTGCCAGCGTCTCGGCGGTCATGCTCTTGCTGAGGTCGGGCGAGAGCTGATCCGGTTTCTGGCCGATGGTCGGATTCATCCCCGCCGCCGTCGCCTGGGCCACACCTTCCATGACCAGGGTGGAGCCGCGCCGCCCGCGAAAGGCCGCGCGCAGGGTCGCCATGTCGTCGGCCCCGGTGTCCGGCAGATGCGCGATGATGCTGCCCAGGGGCGCGCTCTCGAAGGTCTCGGACAGGGCCGATTCCACCGCGTGCAACATGGCGCCGGTCAAGCTGGACCGGCGCAGCGGCGCCGTGCCGATCCAGGGCATGGCGTGATCCGCGCCGATCCGCAGGTGCAGCACCTCGGGCGCAAGGGCCGTCATGGACCGCCCACCGCCCGCCTCGGGTATCGACAGGCGGTAAGCCCTGGGCAGGCCGTCGCGGGTGCTAACGTCCCAATCCGTGGCCGGAACAAGGCCCCGGTCACTGATCAGGAACAGGGCTTCGCCGGTCAGGGCGATGGACCGCGCCGCCATCGCCATCGTCTGGCGCGGCAGGAGGTCGGTTCCGGTCACGTCCGCCATTGCAAAGCCGCCTTCCCAAAGGCTGATGCAGCTCTGCACCGTCGCTGTCAGTTCGGCCACGCCGCGGCGCCCGCTCACATAGCTGTCCCGCGCGGCGATCACCTGGGCCGTGTAGCCCGATCCGCTCGATCGGGCCTCGATCGGGCGCAGCTTGTGCATGATCCATCCCAGCATGGTCACCTCCACCGATAGGCGTGATTGGCCCGCATCACGATCCGGTTCAGGTCCGGGCTTTGCGCGGTCCAGCGGCGCGCCTCGACCTGGGCATGATCGTAGGCTGGCCGGGCGACGGCCGACAGTTCCACCAGCTCGGCCGCAAAGACCGTGCGGCGGATCGTGGTCCCGTCGCGCTCGATGCGATCCCCGCCACCGGCCACGCGAAAGCCCGGCGACAGGCCCCGGATCAGCCCGGCCCCATGCGCGGCAAGGAAGTCGCGCGCCCAGGTCGTGGCGTCCGAGATTGTCGCCTCGAAGGTCAGGGCCTCGTCGCTGTCCGTCAGCTCGAGCGTGCCCGCAGCGCGGCTGGCAAGCGGGCGGTCGAAGTCGTGACCGGCCAGCAGGTAGATCCCCGCGCCCTGGGCAAGGCTGGCGGCGAAGGCACGCGGGGCGATCACCTCGAAGCGCCCAGGGGCCAGCTCGGTCGGTTGGTTGTAGGGAAAGCGCCCGGTCAGCCGTGCGCCTCCCCCGTCCAGGCGGCGCAGCTCCAGCCCGCCGCCTGCCACGCCACCGTAGAGCATCAGTCCTGCACCCCGGTCAGCACCTCGAGCTGGGCGGCGCGGGAAATGGTGACGTCCATCGTGGACAAAGCCGTGAGGCGCAGCCCGCCGGACTGGGCATCGCTGTAGGGATCGCGGATCAGGTCCACCGCGCCCCACATGCCGACGAAGATCGGCGCCGTGCCGCCCGCATTGGTGGTCAGCAGGGCGTTCGATGCCGTGGGCGATCCGGTCGGGGCCGCAAGCCCGTTGGTCGACATGACCACGTTGCGCGCCGGGATGTTCTTGACCAGGCGATCCCATTCCGTGATGCCGGTGCCGGTGTCGATGTAGGTATCATCCAGAGCGGCCCAGACCTCGGGCCGGATCATCAGCTTGACCGCATCGGGCGATCCCGCCGCGTTGGCGGTCATGAAGCGCACCACAGCCGCCCGGAATGCCGCCCAGGACGCAGCCGCGTTGATCGCAGTCTCCGTGATGGACCAGCCCGACGCGCCAGTGAAAACCCCGGTCGGTTCCCCGCTGGACCCGCTGCCCAGGAATACCGCCGCGTCCAGCGCTTCGCCCATGCAGCCCGCCATGTCGCGCCGCACCGCCTGTTCCAGCGCCGCGCCCGACTGTTTCAGGCTCTTGCGGGTAATCCGCATCTGGATGCCCAGGGTGTTGTCCGGGGCAAGCGGGCGGTCGGTCGTGCTATAGACGGTCGGGCCTGCAACATTGGCGGTTTCACCATCGGCCCAGCCCGCCGCCACGCTGGACGTGACAACCGGGTATTCCAGTTCGCCGGTGCCCACGTTGACCATCTGCGCGCCCATGCGCGCCGCAGCAGACTGCGGAAACAGCCGGTCGATGATCGGGGCGGTGCGGATCGGGTCGGGCGTGCCGCTGGCGACGGTTTCACCGGCCCGGACTTCCAGCGCCTCGAGGGGCACCGGCATTCCGCGATAGCCGCCGCGCTCGCGCAGTTCGGTCACGATTTCCGCCGTCTGGCCGTTGAGCTGGCGCCCTTCGTCCAGGGCAAGCGCGACCTGGCGCAGTTCAAATCCCGCCATCATGTCGGACCATTCTCGGTCAGAGCGGGTTTCCAGTTCCTCGCCCGCCTCGCGACGCTCGGTGTCCTCAGCGATCAGGGCCGCGCGATACCGGGTTTCGTTCTGCCGGTACTCGCGGTCCATGTCTTCCATGCTGCGCACCTCGTCGTCAGAGGGGCTGTCCTTCGCCGCCAGCTCTGCCAGCGACTGGCGGATTTCCGACTGGCGCCGGGCGATCTTCACAGAATCGAGCATTTGGGTTCCTTTCTGCTCTCGGGGTTCTTGCCGGGCTTTTCGAGGGCCTCGACAGCATCCCGCCATGCCTGGCGGTCTTCTCTTGGCGGCGGGTGGCCGCACTCGAGCCGCGTCTTGCGTGCGTGGCAGGACGGGCAAAGGGCTTGCAGGTTGGTCGGCTCATAGGACAGGTCGGGATGCGTCCTGACCGGCTTGATGTGGTCCACCTCGAGCCGCCCGCCGCAGCCGCAGGACCGGCAGCGGTAGCGGTCCCGCTCGAGGATCTCGGCCCGCAGGGCTTTCCAGCGTTTGGTGCGGGTCACGCGGGCGCTGTGCCTTTGATGTTGCTTGCGGATGCTCATGCGGGTTCCTCCGACCAGGCGGTGATTTCGAGGAAGGCCCGCTTGCCGGGCACCTCCTTGATCCCGTCGATCTCGTAGGTGATGCCCTCATGGGTCAGCCGGTCGGTGCGGCGAATGTCCCGCCCCGCCGCCGTGTTGCGGATGACAAAGCGCGTCACCAGCTTGTTGTCCCAGGCGCCCGCGCTGTAGCGTTCGGCGTCGGATACGTCCCGGCGTTGGGCGTAGATCGGCGCGCCTTGATCGTACCACTCGGCGTCATATCCGCCGTAGTCATTCAGTGTCAGGTTCGCCCGCCGGATTTGAATCCGGCGGTCAAGGTTCCCGGCATTCAAGCCCATATCATCCTCGCTTTCTTGACCGGCTGTGCTGCGATCCGTGCGCCTTGGGCCACGGCCAGCACCGATGCCGCCGCCGCGTCGATCCGCCCGGTGCTGCGCGCCTTGGCAAGTTTCAGATTGTTGGCCGGATCGCGCAGGCAGACTGCATCCGCGAAGGCGGAACGCATCAGCAGGGAGGGCCGGGATTTCACCTGGCCGTCGAAGGTGGCGCGGCGGAACCGCTCGCAGTCCTCGCCACCGTCGCGGAAGCCCTGGCCGCGCCAGACAAGGGGCGCCCGGATGCCTGCGCGGGTGATCGCTTCGCCAAGCTCGGCCTGCTTGAAACGGTCCATCGTGATTGCGCTGATCGGCTGATCCTCGACATGGCGCAGCACCTCGAGCAACCAGGGCGCAACGGGCACCGTCTTGTCGCCCAGCACCGTCAGCTCGCCGCGCTCCTGCATCTCGACGTAGCGCCCGGCCACGCCATCGGACTGGCCGCGATCCAGAAGGCTGGGGGAGCTGGGGAAGGTGCCCAAGGCTTCCAGGCGCCCGGTCTCGGGCCAGTAGAAAGCCGCCGCCGTCATGCTGGCAGAGCCGCCCAGGTCGATCCCGATCACGCATCCGCCTTGGCGCGGTGGCAGCTCTGACACCTCGCAGGCCAGCCATTCGTCCTGTGTGATCAGCGAGTCGCGTGTCTCACCGCTGACGCGCTCATTCCGGTTGTAGAGGCGGAAGGTGGAGAGGCTCGAGCCGCCGCGTGCAATTGCCCGCTGCGCCTGGGCCTCGAGCCATTCAGGGCTGGACCCGATGCCATGAACGGAGCCGGGATTGGCGATCAGGAGGCTTTCGGGATCATCCGCCGGCAGGCCGGGGGCGGGCCGGTGTTCCTGTACATAGGTGCCGGGGGCCGGGTCGTCGATCCAGCGGGAAAACGGGTGCGTGTCGTCGCTGGCGGAGGTGCTGATGAGGAAGGCGCGCCCGCCACGCTTGCCAAGGCCCGACAACAGCGCGTGTTCCAGTTCGTCGCCGCGATCCAGCGCCCAGTGCCCGCGTTCGTCCAGGATCACGATTGTCGGGGCGCCGCCCAGGGCTGACTTGCCGTCAGCCGCGACAACGCGCAGGACATGCCCGCCGCCGTCGCCTTCGTACTCGATTTCAAGGCGGGGGGCGCGGCGGAAGATCAGCCGGTTCTGCACCTCGGGCGGGAGCGATTGGCAGAAGCCCGCCACGAAGTCCCAGATGATCCGACCCTGATCGCGTGTTCGCGCGGCTGCGATGATCTCGCGCCGGGGCTGGCGATCCCAGATGCCCAGGAGACCGCCCAGGCCAAGGCCCGCAGTGATCGCGGACTTGCCGTTGCCGCGCCCGATGCTGAGAACAGCGGTAGAGGTCTCCGGTGCTAGCGCACCCTCGATGAATTGACGCTGGAAGGGTGCCAACTGCACCAGATTGCCTGCGTTCGGCCCCTCGGGAATGGCGAGGGCATGCATAAATCGCATAGCTTTTTCTGCCGGGGCCGCGCCGTCCAGTTCCCCACCGGGCGAGAAAACTCCCTTGTCAATAGCACGGTTTACCCTCCGCATCAGATCGGCGGCATTGGGACCATTTTCGAAGAGGTCGGGCTGATGATCCGAAGAACGGGCGAGGTCGGGCGCGCGCTCGGGCTTCGGCTCGAGCTTCGATCCGTCCGCCTTACGCCATTGCCTGTTTTTTTTCGTCGCCTCTGTCATCGTTCCTGCTCTCGCGCGTATCTCTCTGTTCAACCGTTGCTCTTGCCCTCTCTGCCAATGGAGAGGGGAGCCGTGCAGAAGGCATAGGACGACTGCCCACAGCGCGCGGCTGCGGCAGTCCCTACGCCCCTTGCGGTCTTGCCCTGCCAACCGAGCCGGGTGTGCCGCTTGAAGGCCCGTCCGGTCATGCGCTCCTGCCGGTCGGTCGGTTGCTGCTTGCGACACCATGAGCGCGGTGCCGGGGATCGGGCCTCAACCTCTCGGACTGCCCTTTGCCTGTGATCCCGCCCGTGGTAGGCTGTCCAATGTGGAGCCACCGTTGCTAACCCGTTCCACCACATCGGCCCTGCGTCTGGGGTGGCGCGCAGGGTCGCCGCTTTCTCACCTCTCGATCACCTCCACGTCGCCCGGTGCTGCACCCAGTTCGGACAGCAGCCGCCGCATGACCTGCTCTTGCTTGGCTGAGGGGCGCCAGGAGGCGCGCTTGCCATGCTTGGCGATGGATCGCACAAAGCCCTGTAGCCATTCGTCGCTACCCGCCATCACGGCGCGCATGACCAGCGGCCAGCGATGCACAAGGATTTCGTCAAGCTCGCGCGCGGTCATGCCTGCACCCCGCGATACCTGGCCGCGATCCGCGCCATATGCGGCGACGTGGTGAGGCTCTTCGCGTCCATCGGGGACCGCCCGTCATAGTGCAGCGCGGTCTGATCCATGATCGCCTGGGCGAGGTCAGCCGGAATGTCCGTCGCGCTGTCTCCAAACCCTGCCGGGTATTCAATCGCGATCTGTTCCGGCGTGAGGTTGTCGAACGTGTCGCCAAATCGGATCAGCGCACGGATACCGCCGATCAGGGTGAAGTCGGTGAAGGATGCGCCGTCTATGGACACGGTCACCTCCGCGTCGTCGGCAACAGGGCCGATGGGCAGGCGCAGGATTCTGTCTGTGCCCGGGTCAAGGATCACAACCCGGATTGTCTGGGTCAGAAGCCCGATCTGTGCGACTTGCTCGACCTCCTGCCCGGAGGTACGGGCCATGTTGCCGATGCCGCTGTCATCGTCTGTGAAGTCCACTCGCAAGTGATCTTTGACGGCGTCCAGGTCGAAAGGGTCGGATGCGCTGACGGGGGTGCGCGTGGCAATTAGTTTCATGCCGCAATCTCCACTTCGCTGATGTGTCGGAAGAAGGCTGCTTGATCGGCGGCGCTCATCGCGTCGAAGGCTGCCGCCGCGTAGGATTTCAGCTCTGCCCGGCTGGCGAGTGCCGCCCAGGACCGGGCCTCATCCATCTGGCCCAGGAAGGCGGGAACCGGCGCGCCTGCCACGCGGATCGCGGCGCGGGCCGTCAGTTCGGCGTGATCCGGGTGCAGGGATCGCAGGGCTGCAAAGGCCAGCGCGGCGCGTTCCTCGGTCGAAAGCCGGGCGGCGGCAACGTCGCTGAAACCGGACCAGGCGTCAGTGGTGCCAAGAGTGAGCGTGTAGCCCAGCATCTTCGACATGCGCTTGTGCGCGGGTTTTGCCAGTTTGCCAAAGCTAGACATGGGCGCACTCCCGCACAGATACCGCACAGAAACTGCGGAACATGACGGAAACAACGGCGATCACGCAAAGACTGGAATGCCCTAAAAACAGGCTTCTAAGCTGCCCACCCCTGTCTTGGTAAGGGAGAGGTCGAGAGTTCAATTCTCTCCAGCAGCACCATTCCCCCATGTTCGACATTTCGCCGACCGGTGGATGGCCTTTGGCTGCGGCGATCAAGTCACCAGTTGGATGAGAGCAAGGGCCCGGCGAAATTTCGTGGCGGCACTCACGCCAAACGAAACTTGTGAGAAGCACTGCGCAAACATCTGTTTTTGAATTGAAAACCTGACCAAGCGACATCTGATCGGTTTTCCCGATGTTCCGACCATCTCTTGCAGTTTCTTGGCAGGAATCGGTTCACAGGAACCAAAGGGGACAACCCGTTGATTCAAATACATGATCGGAAATCACCCCCAATGTCGCCGCCAAGATCGTACAGCAGAGCCGCGGAGCGCCGCCACCAAACCCCAACTCGGGCTGGAGACGCCGTCGAAAAAGTCCTGAAACGACAAGAAACGTAGCCATAACGCCCTACTTCTGAAGAATGAATATTGCATTTTGTAAACGCACACCGCACCAAGGCAGGCGTTCCCCCAGAAAGTTTCCTCCGCTAACCCACTGAAAACTCGCACCGGCAAGTTTCCGCATTCTCGTCGTGCAAACCGGGATCCGCTAGCCATATGGGGCCGATCTCGTCCACTCTTGCCAAGGCCCCGTCGCAGGGCCTATCCGCAGGTCCGGGCAGTTGGCCCGCGCAATGACCGGATCACCTGTGTTTCTCTATCGCTTGCTCCTCAGCCTCTTTGCCACCGGCACCCTGGCGACTGCCCTGCGTCGGGGTGGGCTCTCCGCGGCCCGGTCCCGGCTGTCGCCCGGCACGCCCACTCCCGGCCCGCATGTCTGGTTGCACGGCGCCTCGAACGGAGAGCTTGCCTCTGTCCGTCCGCTTCTCGAACGCCTGATCGCCGCCCGCCCGGACCTGCACTGGCTGATCACCGCCAACACGGACACCGGCGTGGCGCTGGCCAAACGCTGGGGCTTGCCGCGTGTCACCGCCCGGCTCGCGCCGCTGGACCTGCGCGGCCCGACGCGCCGGATCATGCAGGGCTGGCAGGTTCGCGCCCATGTCGCGCTCGAAGCCGAGCTCTGGCCAAACCGGTTCCTCAGCTGCCCCGGCCCGGTCCTGCTATTGGGCGCCCGGATGAGCGCGGGCACCGCGCGCAACTGGGCACGGCTGCCGAAACTGGCCGGTCGGACACTGAATCGCGTCGCGTTCGCCTCGGCGCAGGATGGCGCAAGCGCAGAGCGGCTGGCCGATCTCGGCCTGCCCGCCAGCGCCCGGGGGCCGGTCGTCGACCTCAAGGCATTCTACACGCCCCCCGCCCCGGTGGCCGATCCAGGGCTGGACGCCGCCTTGCCCCGTCACCTGACCTGGCTTGCCGCCTCTACCCACGAAGGCGACGAGCGCGTCGCGCTCACCGCCCACAAGACCTGCCTGCGCGACACACCGGGGCTGAAACTCATCCTCGCCCCACGTCATCCCCGCCGGGCGGATGAAATCGCCGAAGAGGCCCGCGCACTGGGCCTGACCGTCGCCCGCCGCAGCCGCAGCCAAGACCCCGCGACGGCGCAGGTCTACCTGGCCGACACGCTGGGAGAGATGCCGCTCTGGTATGCCCGCGCGGGCCGGGTCTTCATCGGTGGAACGCTCAGCGACCGGGGCGGACACACCCCCTATGAGCCCGCCGCATTTGGCGCCGCGCTGATCCACGGACCGGATACGCGTAATTTTACCGCCGCCTTTTCGCGGCTGCGGGACATCGCACCGGAAATCACCGATGCAGAAACGCTTGCCCATGCGCTGACCGCCCTGCAAGACCCTGCCGAACAAAAGAAATCCGGCCAGGCGGCCCGTGCCGCCCTGCGCCAGGACAGCAGCCTCGACGCGCTGGCGGACAGCATCCTTGCCCAGCTGCCGCCGCCAGAGCGAACTTGATCCGCCGCGCGTTATCCTTATCTTTCATATGATTGCCATCCGGAGCCGGGAGATGATCCAGTACAGTCTCAAATGTGCCGACGGACACCAGTTCGACAGCTGGTTCCAATCCGCATCCGCCTTTGACAAGCTGCAAGCCGCGGGCCACGTCGCCTGTGCCGTCTGCGGAACGGAAAAGGTGGAAAAGGCGCTGATGGCGCCCCGCGTCGGACTTGGAGACACGCCCGAAACCGCCCCGGAACAACCGCTGTCCAAACCCGCGACCCCCGCCGAACAGGCCTTGGCCGCGCTCAAGGCCCATGTCGAGGCGAACTCGGACTATGTGGGCACGCGGTTCGCACAAGAGGCCCGGGCCATGCATGCCGGTGACGCTCCGGAACGCCCGATCTGGGGCGAGGCCAAGGGCCATGAGGCCAAGGCGCTGATCGAGGACGGGATCAAGGTCGCGCCCCTGCCCTTTACCCCCACGCGCAAGAGCAACTGACCCCTGTTCCGGCCCGCGCCATTGCGCTAGGCAAAACGGGCAGACATCAGGGAGCCCGCCCATGCAGATCCTCATCACCGGCGCCAACCGCGGCGTCGGCGCGGCGCTGGACAGCGCCCTGACCGCGCGCGGCGACAAGGTGCTTGGCACCGCGCGCGACCACCCGGAATACCTGCCGCTGGAAGTCACGGACCCGGCCTCGCACCGCGCCCTCTCCACAAGGCTGGAAGGCCGGACCATCGACACGCTGATCTGCAACGCCGGCGTCTACCTGGACAAGGGACAGAGCCTCGCCGACGGCTACCCGCCGGAAATGTGGGCCGAGAGTTTCGCCGTGAACGTCACCGGCGTCTTCCTCAGCGTGCAGTCGCTCCTGCCCAACCTGCAACTGTCGGACATGCCGCGCATCGCGATCATCTCGTCTCAGATGGCCTCGCACACCCGCGCGCCCGGCGGCAGCTATATCTACCGCGCGTCGAAGGCGGCGGCGCTGAACCTTGGCCGCAACCTGGCCGCGGACCTGAAACCGCTGGGCATCGCCGTCGGCATCTACCACCCCGGCTGGGTGCAGACCGACATGGGCGGCGGGGCGGCGGAAATCACCCCCGCCGAAGCCGCCCGCGGACTGGTGGACCGCATCGACGCCTTGGACATCGACCACACCGGCTGTTTCGAGACCTGGGATGGCCGCGCACATCCCTATTGACCCCGTCCTAGAACCCGCGCGCTTTCCGGCGGCCTTCGCCGCCGCCTGGCACAGCCGCAGCGGACAGACGCTGGCCGCGCTGTTCACCGAAGACGCGGTTTTCGTCACGGTCACCGGCCTGTGCTGGCACGGACGTGCCGCGATCGCCAAACCGTACGACCGCATTTTCAGGACCGCCTTCGCCAGAACGGTCCTGACGCCCAGCCGGACCGCGACCACCACGCTGTCGGACGACAGCGCGCTCGTACGTTGCAGGTTCACTCTGTCCGGCCAGCCCGCACCGGATGGCGGCCCTCGTCCGGACCGGCTGTGGATCACCAGTTTCGTGCTGCAGCGGCAGGCGCAGGGCTGGCTGGCACTCAGCGCCCAGACGACCGAGGACACCGCCTCGCCCGAGGCGCTGGTCGCGTCTGGCAGAATGGCCCCGGTGGACCACCGAACGCCGCGCGACCGCTGAGCCGCGGTGACATCGCCACAACGGCCGACCTGCGGCCAAAGCGCCCTTGCGCGCGACGGAAACGCGGCGTAAACGCCCTGCGATCTGAAGGGGGACCTCCATGTCCGTGCTCGTGATGAAATTCGGCGGCACTTCCGTCGCCACGCTGGACCGCATCCGCCGCGCCGCCAAGCGCGTCGGCGTCGAGGTCGCCAAGGGCCATGACGTGATCGTCATCGTCTCGGCCATGTCCGGCGAAACCAACAAGCTGGTGGGCCTGGTCGAGGACACCTCGCCGCTGTTCGACGCGCGCGAATACGATGCGGTGGTCTCCTCGGGCGAGAATGTCACCGCCGGATTGATGGCGCTGACGCTGCAGGAAATGGACATCCCCGCCCGCAGTTGGCAGGGCTGGCAGGTGCCGGTGAAAACCACCTCGGCCCATGCCTCGGCCCGGATCGAGGAAATCCCGCCGGAGAACATCACCGCGAAGTTCGCCGAGGGCATGAAGGTCGCCGTCGTGGCCGGGTTCCAGGGGATCAGCCCGGAGGGCCGCATCACCACGCTGGGCCGGGGCGGTTCGGACACCACCGCCGTGGCCTTTGCCGCCGCGTTCGGCGCGGTACGCTGCGACATCTACACCGACGTCGACGGGGTCTATACGACCGACCCGCGGATCTGCGAAAAGGCGCGCAAGCTGGACCGGATCGCCTTCGAGGAGATGCTGGAAATGGCCAGCCTGGGCGCCAAGGTGCTGCAGACCCGCTCTGTCGAGCTGGCAATGCGCTACAAGGTGCCGCTGCGGGTGCTGTCGAGCTTCGAGGAAATGGACGACGCGGCGGGAACGCTGGTCTGCGACGAGGAAGAGATCATGGAAAGCAATATCGTGGCCGGTGTGGCCCACTCCCGCGACGAAGCCAAGATGACCCTGGTCTCGGTCGCCGACCGGCCCGGCATCGCCGCCGCGATCTTCACCCCCCTGGCCGAGGCCGGGGTGAACGTGGACATGATCGTGCAGAACATCTCGGACGAGGGTCGCACCGACATGACCTTCTCCTGCCCCACCAACCAGGTGGCGCGCGCCGAGAAGGCGATGGAAGAGGCCAAGGCCAAGGGTGACATCAATTTCCACGGCATCGTCGCCGATACCAACGTGGCCAAGGTCTCGGTCGTGGGTATCGGCATGCGCTCGGCCGCCGGTGTCGCGGCCAAGTTCTTCCGCGTGCTGGCCGACGAAGGCATCAACATCCAGGTCATCACCACCTCCGAGATCAAGATTTCCGTCCTGATCGAACGCAAGTACATGGAACTGGCCGTGCAGGCACTGCACGATGCCTTTGAACTGGACAAGGCCGGCTGACGCCGGCGCCGTCACACCCAGGCCGGACGGTTGATTTCCGACCGATCCGGCAGTGCATATCACACGCATAGCGGGTATATTCTCGCCCCGTCCGCGAAAAGCGGTTTCCAATGGGGCGCTCAATGCTCTATTGCTCCGGATCGCATCCACCGGAGAGGCGCGGGAAGACATCCATGCCGACAAATACCGAATCGGAAAGCCGCAAGCTGCTTGGCCGCTTGCGCGACACGATGGCCGAGGATGCCGCCGGGCAGGCGCGCCTGGACAAGATCACCCATCTGACCGCCGACAGCATGGGGACAGAGGTCTGCTCGATCTACCTGTTCCGTGACAACGAAACGCTGGAACTCTGCGCCAGCCAGGGCCTCAAGCCAGAGGCCGTGCACCAGACCCGGATGAAGCTGGGCGAGGGCCTTGTGGGTCGCGTCGCCTCCACCGGCAAGACGATCAACGCCGCGGACGCCCCCTCGGAACGCGGGTTCCGCTACATGCCCGAAACCGGGGAAGAGATCTATTCCAGTTTCCTCGGCGTGCCGATCCAGCGGCTCGGCTCCAAGCTGGGGGTGCTGGTCGTCCAGTCCAAGCAGGCGCGCGAGTTCACTGCGGACGAGGTCTACGCGCTCGAGGTCGTGGCAATGGTCCTGGCCGAGATGACGGAACTGGGCGCCTTCGTCGGCGAAGGCGCGGCCCTCAAGGCCCGCCATACGCAGTCGCTGTTGTTCCGGGGCGGCACCGGTCAGGAAGGCAGCGCGATGGGCCATGCCTGGCTGCACGAGCCGCGCGTGGTCGTCACCAACCCGGTGGCCGACGATCCCGACACCGAACTCCGGCGCCTGCACGACGCGGTCGACCAGCTGCGGGTCTCGGTCGACGAGATGCTGGCCGGCGCCGGCAGCGATGGCGAACACGCCCAGGTGCTCGAAGCCTACCGCATGTTCGCCAATTCGAAGGGCTGGATGCGCCGCATGGAAGAGGACATCGCCCGCGGTCTCTCGGCCGAGGCAGCGGTGGAAAAGGAGCAGTCCACCGCCCGCGCCCGCATGGCGCAGGTGACGGACACCTACCTGCGCGACCGGCTGCACGATCTTGACGACCTGTCGAACCGACTCTTGCGGATCCTCACCGGCCAGGGCAACCAGACCGGCGCCGAACTGCCCGAGAACCCGATCCTGATCGCCCGCAACATCGGCCCCGGCGAGCTGCTGGAATACAACCGCAAGCTCAAGGGCGTGGTGCTGGAAGAAGGCTCTGTCGGCAGCCATGCCGCCATCGTCGCCCGCGCGCTGGCGATTCCGCTGGTCATCCACGCCGACCGGATCACCAACGAGGCGCTGAACGGCGACCAGATCCTTGTCGATGGTGACCAGGGCATCGTGCACCTGCGCCCGGACGAAACCGTGGTCAGCGCCTTCCGCGACAAGATGGCGATGCAGGCCAAGGCGCAGGAACGGTATTCGTCGATCCGCGACACGAAATGCACCAGCGCCGATGGCGCCCGGATCGAACTGCACATGAACGCCGGCCTGATGGCCGACCTGCCGTCTTTGGCCGGCTCCGGCGCCGAGGGCGTGGGCCTGTTCCGGACAGAACTGCAATTCCTGATCCGCAACAAGATGCCGAAACGCACCGAGCTGGTGGACATCTACGCCAAGGTGCTGGATGCCGCCCAGGGCAAGCGCGTGATCTTCCGCACCCTCGACATCGGCTCGGACAAGGTGCTGCCCTACATGAAATCGCTGGACGAGCCCAACCCGGCGCTCGGCTGGCGGGCGATCCGGGTTGCTCTGGACCGCCCCGGCGTGATGCGGATGCAGTTGCAGGCGCTGGTGCGCGCCGCCAATGGCCGCCCGCTGACCATCATGTTTCCCTTCATCGCCCAGTACGAGGAATACGCCCGCGCCCGCGACGAGGTGGACAAGGTGCTGGCCCGCGAGCGCCGTCTTGGCCATCCGGTGCCCGAACGCATCGAGGTCGGCGCCATGCTGGAAACGCCCAGCCTGGCCTATGCCTCGCGGCGCTTCTTCGAAGAGGTGGAATTCCTGTCGATCGGCGGCAACGACCTGAAACAGTTCTTCTTCGCCGCCGACCGGGAAAACGAGCTGGTCCGCCGACGCTACGACACGCTGAACATCTCTTTCCTCAGCTTCATCGAGAACATCGTCGCGCGCTGCGAAAGCACCGGCACGCCGCTGAGCTTCTGCGGCGAGGACGCGGGACGCCCGATCGAGGCGCTGGTCCTGGCAGCCATCGGGTTGCGGTCGCTCTCGATGCGGCCCGCCTCGGTCGGCCCGGTAAAATCGCTCTTGATGCGGTATTCGCTGAAAGAGGTCCGCGACGTGATCGAGGAATCCAAGATGCGCGGCGAACAATCGGTGCGCCAGGCCGTCATGGAATACCTGCGCGACAATTCCTGAGCGCGTCCCCTCACGCCAAGTTGCCCGTCGGCGCCTTGACAGGGGCCGCCCCTGCTTCGACTCTGCCCCGACGCGACAGACACGGGGACAGACATGCGCAAACCGATTTTCGCCGGCCTCTTCATCCTGGCCGGCGCCGCCGCCTTTGCCCATTCCGGGGTCCAGAACCAGGCCGTCATGGCCCGTATGGACTCGATGAAATCCATCGGTGACGCGATGAAGGTGCTGGGCCGCATGGCCAAGGGGCAGACGACCTTCGACGCCAGCGCCGCGCAGGCCGCCGCGGCGAACATCGCGCGCCATTCCGCCGAAACCCCGGCGCTGTTCGAGGCACGCGAAACCGATCCCAAGTCCGAGGCCAAGCCCGCGATCTGGACCGATTTCGCCGATTTCACCGCCAAGGCCGAGGCCCTGGAAACCGCCGCGCTGGACGTGTCGAATTCGCTTACGACGCCGGACGACCTCGTGCCCGCCGTGCAGCGGCTGGGAGAGGCCTGCAAATCCTGCCACAGCCTCTACCGGGAGTGACCATGCCGCTGAACCGCCGCCAGTTCCTTGCCACGACCCTGGCCGCCTCGGCGCTGCCGCGCATGGCCTGGGCCGCGCCGCATCCCCTGCGGGCGGAACCCGTGGTCTCGCAGATCCTCGATGCCGGAGAGGGACAGACGGCCGGCTTTGGCTTCAACGGGTCGACCCCCGGCCCGGAACTGCGCCTGCGCGCGGGCGACCGCCTGTCGGTCGCCTTTGAAAACAACCTGCCCGAGCCAACTGCCCTCCACTGGCACGGCATCCGCATCGCCAACGCGATGGACGGCGTGCCCGGCCTGACGCAGGACGCGGTCGCCCCCGGCGGCACCTTCGACTACGACTTTGTCGCGCCGGACGCGGGCACCTATTGGTATCACTCGCACCACCAGAGCTGGGAACAGGTGGCGCGCGGTCTCTACGGCCCGCTCATCGTCGAAGAGGCCGCGCCCCCGGATGTCGATCACGACATCACCGTGATCCTCGACGACTGGCGGCTGGAGCCTTCCGGCAAGATGGCGGGCGATTTCGGCAACATGCACGACTTTGCCCATGCCGGGCGGCTGGGCAATTTCGCCAAGGCGATCCTGCCGGACGTCACGGTGCACCGGGGCCAGCGTCTGCGCCTGCGCATCATCAACACCGCCACCGCGCGGGTCTTTCCGCTGGTGCTCGACGGGATCGCGGGCCGGGTGGTGGCGCTTGACGGCCGTCCCCTGCCGGAACCGCGCGACCTGTCCCAGGTCGCGCTCTCCCCGGCGCAGCGCATCGACGTGATCGGCGACGTGACCGACACGGTCCGTTTTCTCTTTCCCACCCCCGAAGAGGCCTTTGTCATGGGCGCGCTCGAACCCGGCGAGGCCCCCGTGCCCGCACGCGACACACCCATCGCCGCCCTGCCCGATGACCACCGCCCGACACCGTCTGACACCGCCCGCAGCCTGACCCTGCGGATGCAGGGCGGCGCGATGGGGGGACAGCACGCGGGCGACGACATCTGGTCCTTCAACGGCGTCTCCGGCCTGCCGGACGCCCCCTGGGCCAGCTTCGACCGGGGGGAAACCGCGCGCCTGCGGCTGATCAACGACACCGCCTTTCCGCATGGCATCCACCTGCACGGGCACCACTTTCACGAGGTGACCGCGGACGGCACCGAGGGCGACCTGCGCGACACCACCCTGCTGATGCGGGGCGAGACACGCGAGATCCTCGTGGTCTTCGACAACCCGGGCAAATGGCTCTTGCATTGTCACATGCTGGGCCATCAGGCATCGGGCATGAAGACATGGGTCGAGGTGGCGTGATGCGCGCGCTGGTCCTCGCCCTCCTGCCCGTGCCGGCCCTTGCGGGGCATGAACTCGACGGGCGCGACATCGCCGCCGGCAAGGTGATCTATGCCGAGAACTGCGCCGCGTGTCACGGTGCGGACCTGCAGGGCCAGCCCGACTGGCAGACCCCGGACGCCGACGGCATCTATCCGGCGCCGCCGCACGACGAGACCGGCCACACCTGGCACCATTCCAACGCCGATCTCTTCGACTATACGAAACGCGGCGGGCAGGCGGTCGTGGCCGATCTGGGGCTCAAGAGTTTCACCAGCGGGATGCCGGCCTTCGCGGGCACGCTGTCGGACGAGGAGATCTGGCAGGTGCTGGCCTATATCCGCTCGACCTGGCCGGACCGCATCCGCGAGATCCACGCCAGCCGCAATCCGCCGCACGACTGACCGGGCCCGCGTCCGGGGAACAGCCCGTGAAAAAACCCGGTCACAGCCTTCGGCATGTGACCGGGTTCCAGGACTGTCTACACGAGTTCGCCCCTACCGTTCTGGCCAGAGCGCCGCCCGCGCTTTCTGCGCGGATGGAGACCCTATCCCCTGTGCTTTTGGCGCGGCCTTCGGCGAAGCCGGGCCTGTCGTGGGACGGGCGCTTCGTTCCGGGGCTTTCCGCCCTCGGTACGACTCACATACCGCGGTTAAGCCTAATTCCGCGTTAACCGCGGTTCCGCCATCTGCTCTTTCAGCTCGGCCACCAGTTCGTCCCGCGGCAGGCCGGACCGTTCCGCCAACGCCAGCAGGCCGAAATGCACATGCGCCATCTGCTGGTAATAGCTGGTATAGGCGTAATTCGTCGCCGCCCCCGCCACGGCGCCCAGCACCGGCACCGTCTGCGCCGCCAGCTTCTGCCCCATCGCGACGGACAGTTTCGGCGCGATCCGCGCGATCAGGCTGTGCACCGCCGCGCCGGTCACCGTCACCCGTGCCGCCAGGAACCCCATCTCGGCGCCGTCATCCTCTTCCAGCGGGCCCGCCACCGCAAAGACCGTCAGGCATTCCCGCGCCACCTCCGGATCATTCGGGTCGAACCCGTATTCCGCCGCGATTCCCTGAATCGCCCGAAACAGCACCGTCACCGTGACCGGCAGTTCGGCCAGCGCCGTCGGCAAACCGCCCGATCCGCCCGCCGCGCCCATCGCCGTGGCCAGCGCCGTGTTCAGCCAGCCCTTCTGGTCCGGCACCATGCCGCGCGACTGCTGCGCCGCCTGCATCGCCACGGTCAGCGCCCGCCGCGTCGCCTCTTCCAGCCGGTCCTTGGCATGGTCCGGCAGCCGTTCCAGCAGGTTGCCCGCCTGCCCGCCAATCAGCGACAGGACCTGCATCCCGATGGACCCGGCCTCATCGTAACGCTTGGCCAGGGCGGCTATTTCCGCCTCGTGGGACCGCACAGGAAGTTTCGTATCGCTCACGTCCAGACCCTCCTCGATCCCCCAAAAGATGGGATCAGACAGGCCCGCGATCAAGCCGCGCGCGTCACCGCCCCCGCGACACCCGCCCAGGCGCCGGGCACCAGCTCCAGCCCCAGGACCCGGTCCGGGTTGGTCGGCGGCGGCATCTCGACGCCCTCCAGACGCTGGAACCCGAAGCGCCCGTAATAGGGCGCATCCCCCACCAGCAGCACCCGCGCAAGGCCCAGTTCCCCTGCCCGCGCCACCGTGTCCCGGATCAGCGCCGCGCCCAGCCCCTCGCCCTGGGCGATGGGGTGCACCGCGACCGGCCCCAGGAGCAGCGCGTCGTGATCCCCGACACGCACCGGCCAATAGCGGATCGCTCCGCCGAGGGTCCCGCTCTCGTCCCGCGCCACGCGGCACAGGGCCGCCACGGGTGCCACGTCCTCGCGCAGGCGGTAGGACGACAGCGCCGAGCGCCCCGGCGCAAAGGCGAGGTCGTAAAGGGCCTCGACCTCCCACCAGTCGTCCGCTGTTTCCTGTGCAAGCGTGAACACCAGTCCTGCCCCCTGCCCCCGTGCATTCCGGCGCAAGGCCGCGTATCACGCGACAAACCCACGCGCAAACAGGAGCGACGCCCTTGTTCTATCGTCCCGAGGATGGCCACGGCCTGCCGCACAACCCGTTCAACGCCATCGTGACACCACGCCCCATCGGCTGGATCTCGACCCGGGGGTCCGACGGGCACGACAATCTGGCCCCCTATTCCTTTTTCAACGCGGTTGCCTACGTCCCGCCGCAGGTCATGTTCTCCTCGACCTCGGCCAAGGAGGACCGCGGCGACACCAAGGACAGCGTCGCCCAGATCCGCGAAACCGGCGTCTTCTGCGTCAACATCGTGGAATACGAGATGCGCGACGCGATGAACGCCACCTCCGCCTTCTTCGGCAAGGAGGTCGACGAATTCGCCGAGGCGGGCCTTGAGAAGTCAGAGTGCGAGACCATCGCTTGTTCACGCGTGGCCGCGGCCCCCGCCAACCTGGAATGCAAGCTGACCCAGATCGTGGAACTGCCCGGCAAGGCCAATTTCGCCGTCTTCGGAGAGGTGACCGGCGTGCACATCCGCGACAATTGCCTGAAGGACGGCATCTTCGACGTGCTGACCTTCAACCCGCTCAGCCGCATGGGCTATCGCGACTACACCGTCGTGCGGGAGAAGTTCGAACTGAAGCGCCCGGGGGAATAACGACGGGCGACCAACTGCCGTAGACGAGGAGCGGGCGTGCCAAAGTCGCGCTCGTTCCCCGACAGCGGTCATTCGCGTGGGGTGCGGCGAAAGCTGGCAAGGAGCCCAAACTTACATGCGCATTGGGAACGGTCGTTCAGGTAGTAGGCCAATCAACCGCTCCTGCAGTTTCGTTTCTGGATTTAGCAGACGGTTGGGTGCAGACCTTTCAGAAAGCGCAAGTGCCCCGGCAATTCCCGCGTTTGAACAATAAAAGCAAATTAGAGCCCACCAGTCCATTCTCCCATCTCTTACAGTCGCAATTCCGTGGTTGGGTGCGTAGCACATAAATGCATATTCACCGTCGGGTTTGTTCCATGCGGATAAGAGATCAAGGCATTCTTTTTTCTCAACAAAACGACCCAAGACACGAAAGGGTGCGTCTCGCTTTCCAGCAATTATGGGTGTGCGGTATTCCAGCCCATTGTTCGTTTTGCGTAGGATCAACTCCTGCAACTTCTCAGCAACCACTTGGTCGCCTTGTGACGACAAGAAATGGAAGATGAACAATGCATCCCATGGTTCGTCAGCGCGCCCTGCAATTTCCATCTACGATACCCTTCTTGTGACTTCGGCTCACACTATTTGACCCATCGTAGCAGTCGCAGCGAAAGCCCGCTTCGTCCCGCACAGCCGACAATCATACAACCAACCGCGAAGGTCCGCTCCGACCAACCGGCTCGTGACGTGCTATCTCCGCTTCGGGCTGCAACCGCACACCCCGCATGCCCTCCATGCGGATCCGCATGGCCCCACCCTCTCGCATTCCGGCGTCGGACGTGCTATCCAGACCTCTCAACGATGGAGGCACCGATGGACCAGACCCTTTGAACCCCTGACATTTCCCAGAGTTCAAAGGAGGCATCATGCCTGATCCATCCATGCCGGGTCCTTCCCTGCCCGCAGCCGACGCGGCCTTTCCCATCATCCTGCCCGACGGCACCCCGCATCGCGGCACGGTTTTCCTGAAAAACGTGATCGACCACCCGCGGTTCGAGGTGGGCGCCTACACCTATGCCTCGGACTTCGACCCGCCCGAGGACTGGGCGGCGCGTCTGGCCCCCTACCTCTTTCCCTTCAGCCAGGAGTGGCTGCGCATCGGCAAGTACTGCCAGATCGCCCACGGGGTGCGGTTCATCGGCAGTTCGGCCAATCACGCGACGGACGGGCTGACCACCTTTCCCTTCGCGGTCTTCGACCCGTCGACCATGCTGGGCTACCAGCCCGACAGCCGCGACACGGTGATCGGCCATGACGTCTGGCTGGGCTATGGCGCGCTGGTCCTGCCCGGCGCACGGATCGGCAACGGCGTCATCGTCGGCGCGGGCGCGGTGGTGCGCGGCACGGTGCCCGACTACGCCGTTGTCACCGGCAACCCGGCGCAGGTGGTCAGGATGCGCTTCACCCCGCAAGAGGTCGAGGTGCTCAATTCGCTGGCCTGGTGGGACTGGCCGCCCGAGTTGGTTGCCCGGGCCCGTCCGGCGCTGGAGGCCGGGGACGTCGCTGCATTGCAGCAAATGGCACCGGCAGACGCCGGCTGAAACGGAAAAGGGCGCCCTTTCACGGGCGCCCTTAACGAAACCTTGCCGGTTTGTACAAAATGCTGAAAACGGCGTACGTTTTGTACAAAACGTACAGCGTGCCGCCCGGCCTCAGTGCCCGCCCAGGATGCCCGTTCGGACGTTGTAATCGACCGCCAGTTCATAGTCCGGGTCGTCGTCGCTATCCACCATCAGGTGCCCGGCCTTGGTCAAGAGCTTGTGGCAATCCCGGCTCAGGTGGCGCAGCTTGATCCGCTTTCCGGCCTCCTCGTACTTGCCCGCGATCGCCTCGATCGCCTGCAGCGCCGACTGGTCGACAACCCGGCTTTCGTTGAAATCCACGATCACCACGTCCGGGTCGTTTTCCACGTCGAACAATTCCACGAACCCGTCGGACGACCCAAAGAACAGCGGCCCCTGGATCTCGTAGACCTTGGCGCCGAGGTCGGTGTGGGATTCGCGGGTCCTGGCGTGAATGCGCCGCGCGTTGTTCCAGGCATAGGCCAGGGCCGAGACGATGACACCGACGACAACCGCGACGGCAAGGTCCTCCATCACCGTGACGACCGTCACCAGCAGAATGACAAAGGCATCCATCAGCGGGACTTTCCTGAGGATTGTCAAAGAGTTCCAGGCAAACGTCCCGATCACCACCATGAACATCACCCCCACCAGCGCGGCCAGCGGGATCAATTCGATCAGCGGCGCCGCAAAGAGGATGAAGATCAGCAGGAACAGCGCCGCGGCGATGCCCGCGATCCGCGTGCGCGCACCGGATTTCACGTTGATCATCGACTGGCCGATCATCGCGCAGCCGCCCATGCCGCCGAAGAACCCGGTCAGGATGTTCGACGCGCCCTGCGCGATGCACTCCTGGCTGGCGCCGCCGCGTTTGCCCGTGATCTCTCCGACCAGGTTCAGGGTCAGCAGCGATTCAATCAGCCCGATCGCCGCGAGGATGACCGCGTAAGGCAGAATGATTTCAAGCGTTTCGAGGTTCAGAGGCACCGCCGGAATGTGGAAGGGCGGCAGCCCGCCCTGGATCGAGGCGAGATCCCCCACGCGCGGCACGTCCAGTCCGAACCCGATCACAAGTGCCGCCACCACGACAATGCCAACCAGCGGCGCAGGCACGACCTTGCTGATCTTGGGCATGACCCAGATGATCGCCATCGTCAGCACCGTCAGCCCCAGCATCAGGTACAGCGGCATCCCCGAAAGCCATTCGCCGCCGCCCATGCCGTGACCGGTATTTTCCATTGTTCCCGGCACCTTGAACTGGCCCAGCTGGGCCAGGAAGATGACGATCGCCAGTCCGTTCACGAACCCCAGCATGACCGGATGCGGCACCAGCCGGATGAACTTGCCCCATTGCAGCGCCCCGGCGATCACCTGCAGGATCCCCATCAGGACAACGGTCGCGAACAGGTATTCGACCCCGTGCTGCGCCACCAGCGCCACCATGACCACCGCCAGCGCCCCGGTCGCGCCAGAGATCATGCCCGGTCGCCCGCCAATCAGCGCCGTCACCAGTCCCACCAGGAAAGCGGCGTAGAGCCCCACCAGCGGGTGCACACCGGCGACAAAGGCAAAGGCCACCGCCTCGGGCACCAGTGCCAGCGCCACGGTAAGACCCGCCAGGAGCTCGATCCGCCATCGGCCCGGCGTCAGTTTCTCGTCCGGCATCAGGGACAGGTCGGGCAATTCCACACGGTTGGCGAAACGCGCCAAGAGAGCTTTTTTCATCGGGGGTCCTTTCCTGGGCGCAGCATCGGGCAGCCTGTGGCCGCTAACGCCGCATCGCAGCATGTTCGCGATTCACGGCCTGATAGCCGAACCGGACCAAAGATGCACGGAATACTTCCGTATCCTGCCGAACCGCGGCGCCCGGGTATCCCACAGAGGCAACACCGGCGGGATTGTATCACGAAACCCCGCTCGGGTGCTTGCCCTCGGACACGCATCCGGCACACTTCGGGCAAAGCGAAACACCGGGCGCCGGGCAAGGACGGGGAATTGACATGACGGAAACGATGATTGCCGTGATCGGCGGGTCGGGCATCTACGACATCGACGGGCTGGAAAGCGCGGCATGGCAGGCGGTGAAAAGCCCCTGGGGCACCCCTTCGGACGAGATCCTGACCGGCACGCTGGGGGGCGTGAAGATGGCCTTTCTGCCGCGCCACGGCCGCGGCCACGTCCACGGGCCGACGACCGTCCCCTATCGCGCCAACATCGACGCGCTGAAACGGATCGGCGTCACCGACGTGATTTCCGTCTCCGCCTGCGGTTCCTTCCGCGAAGAGATGGCACCGGGCGATTTCGTTGTCGTCGACCAATTCATCGACCGCACCTTCGGGCGTGAAAAATCGTTCTTCGGAACCGGGTGTGTCGCCCATGTCTCGGTCGCCCATCCCACCTGCCCGCGCCTCGGTGAGGCCTGTTTCACCGCAGCCCGCGAGGCCGGGATCACCGTCCACAAGGGCGGCACCTACCTGGCGATGGAAGGGCCGCAGTTCTCGACCCTTGCTGAATCGAAGATGTACCGCGAAAGCTGGGGCTGCGACGTGATCGGCATGACCAACATGCCCGAGGCAAAACTCGCCCGCGAGGCCGAGCTTTGCTACGCCTCCGTCGCGATGGTCACGGACTATGACAGCTGGCACCCAGACCACGGCGAAGTCGACATCATGGACATCATCAAGACCCTGACCGGCAATGCCGACAAGGGACGCGAGATGGTCCGCCGCCTGCCTGCCCTGCTGGGCGCCGAACGCGCACCCTGCCCGCATAGCTGCGACCGCGCGCTGGAATACGCCCTGCTCACCGCGCCCGAGAAACGCGATCCCGCGCTACTGGCCAAGCTCGACGCGGTCGCGGGCCGCATGCTTGGCGGCAACTGACGCCTGGCCATGCTGCGACCTGCCCTCTTCTGGCTGGCACTCGCCCTGCCCTGCGCGGCGACGGGTGCAGTCGACTATATCGAAACCGACGGCCCGCTCAGCGACGAGGATTTCTACCGCCTCGTCGCCTGCGCCGCCCCTCCGGGCGAAGCCTGTCGCAAGGACATGGTCCATTGGCCCACGGAGCGGCCCCTGCGGGTCCAGATCGCCCGGATCGACCGCGCCTTCCTCGGCGGACGCCAGAAACGTGCCCGCGCGGCTCTGACACGGGCCATCCAGTACATCAATCGTGCCGGCGCCGGTATCTCGCTCCGCGAAGTCGCCCCGGGGGCCGAGGCCGACATCCGCATCTACCTGGTCGACACCGATGGCTCCGCGCCGCTCAGCGGCACCGGGATCAAGGGGGTCGACGGCATGACGGTGACCGGCGCGCGGGTCATCGTCTGGTCACGCAGCGACACCCATGTGATCCAGCGCGCGCGGATCATCTTTGGCACGCGTCTGGACATCCGCCACTACGAATCCGCCATGATCGAGGAGTTGACCCAGGCCCTGGGCCTGTTGACGGACATCCGCAATCCCGCTTACCTCGGCAAGTCGATCTTTTCGCAGGACGACAATCAATCCAAGGACCTCGGTCCCCAGGATCTCAAGGCCCTGCGCCGACACTATCCGCCACGGGAGTAACCTCATGGACTTTCAGCTCTGGCTGGCCTTTGTCGCCGCCTCCACCGCTCTCCTGCTGATCCCGGGGCCCACCGTGCTGCTGGTCCTGTCCTATGCCCTCAGCAAGGGGCGCTCGGTGGCCATTGCCTCTGCGGCGGGCGTCGCCAGCGGCGATTTCATCGCCATGAGCCTGTCGCTGGCGGGTCTCGGCGCTCTGGTCGCCGCTTCGGCCACATTGTTCACCGTGCTGAAATGGGTCGGCGCCGCTTACCTCGTCTGGCTGGGGATAAAGCTGATCCGCTCGGCACCGCAAAAAGGGCTGGTCCTGCCCGACAGCGGCGTGACCGCGCGCGGCGTCTTTGCTCACAATCTGGCCGTAACCGCGTTGAACCCGAAAAGCATCGCCTTCTTCATCGCCTTCGTGCCGCAGTTCGTGACGCCCCAGGCGCCGCTGCTGCCGCAGTTTGCAATCCTGGTGGCAACCTTCGTCACCCTCGCGGCGCTCAACGCCCTTGCCTATGCGCTCGCCGCCGACCGGCTGCGCCGCATGATCCAGCGCCCGTCGATCCTGGCCTGGCTGACCCGGGCGGGCGGCGCCACGCTGATCGGAATGGGCGTGCTGACGGCAACACTGCGCCGCGCCTGAAAGGACGACTGCGGGCAGAAGACTTGCACAGCCCGCCGCTGCCGCGCTACCGCAGGCGGGCGTTTCAACCGGGGACCCTACCATGCCGCGCAAGACAGAGATCAAGGACTACATCCGGACCATCGTCGATTTCCCGCACGAGGGAATCATGTTCCGGGACGTCACCACCCTCTTCGCCGACCCGCGCGGCTTTCGCATGGCCATTGACCAGCTCCTGCATCCCTATGCCGGGGTCCGCTTCGACAAGGTGGTGGGCCTCGAGGCGCGCGGCTTCATCCTCGGCGGCGCCGTGGCGCACCAGCTCTCGGCCGGTTTCGTGCCGATCCGCAAGAAGGGCAAGCTGCCCGGCGCGGTCATCTCCGAGGAATATCAGCTGGAATACGGCGAGGCGGTGGTCGAGATCCACGACGACGCCATCGAGGCGGGGGAAAAGGTGCTGCTTGTCGATGACCTGCTGGCCACGGGCGGCACCGCAGAGGCCGGCATCAAGCTGGTCGAACGGCTGGGCGGCGAAATCATCGGCTGTGCCTTCGTTATCGACCTGCCCGAACTGGGGGGACGCCAGCGGCTCGAAGCGATGGACATGGACGTACACGCCCTCTGCGCCTTCGAGGGCCTCTGACGCCGGGCGCTCTTCAGGCTACTTCGGGCCGAAAATACCTCCGGGGGAGCGCCGCAGGCGCGGGGGCAGCGCCCCTATCGGAGAACGGCGCGCTTGCCGCGCAAGGACGACGGGAAAAGCGCGCGCCCGCAGGCGCGCACAATCGGATCACGGAGCGATCAGCGGTGATCGGCCAGGTTCACGGGCACGGCCGCCGGGCTTTTCGGCATATCCGAATTCGCGTCGATGAACTCCAGCACCAGCGGACGGATGTTGTTGCGCCAGCTCTTGCCGGCGAAGATGCCGTAGTGGCCCGCCCCCGGCTCCAGGTGGCTCGCCTTCTTCTCGTCCGGCAGCCCGGTGCAGAGATCCAGCGCGGCGACGCATTGGCCGGGCGCCGAGATATCGTCCTTCGCCCCTTCGACGGTCTTGACCGCGACCTTGGTGATCTTGCCCATGTCCACCCGGTGCCCGTCCACGATGAACTCGTTCTTGGCGATCTCGCGGTTCTTGAAGACACGTTCAACCGTCGACAGGTAGAATTCCGCCGGCATGTCCATGACCGCCAGGTATTCGTCGTAGAAACGGTTGTGCGCGTCGTGGTCCGAGGCCTCGCCGCGCGCGACCCGGATGATCTGGTCGCGGAAGGCGGCAGAATGGCGGTCCGCGTTCATGGACATGAACGAGGCAAGCTGCAGCAGCCCAGGATAGACCATGCGGCCAACGCCCTTGTACTTGAACCCGACGCGCTGGATCATCGTCTCTTCCAACTGGCCCATCGTCACGCGACGGCCAAAGTCGGTCACGTCGGTCGGGGTGGCGTCAGGGTCGATCGGCCCGCCGATCAGGGTCAGGGTGCGCGGCTGCGCATCCGGATCCAGCTCTGCCAGGTAGGCGGTTGCGGCCAGGGTCAGCGGCGCCGGCTGGCACACGGCGATCACATGGGTATCGGGGCCGAGGTGACGCATGAAGTCCATGAGGTACAGCGTATAGTCCTCGATATCGAACTTGCCTGCCGAGACGGGGATGTCGCGGGCATTGTGCCAGTCCGTGACATAGACCTCGCAATTCACGATAAGCGACTTGACGGTCGAGCGGAGTAGTGTGGCATAGTGGCCCGACATGGGCGCGACCAGCAGGATCTTCCGCGGCTGTTCCTCGCGCCCGGAGACGTTGAAATGGACCAGGTTGCCAAAGGGTTTTTCCACCACGGTGGCGACGTCGACGAGGTGATCCTTGCCGTCCTCGCAGGTGAACGTGTGGATCCCCCAGTCGGGCTTGACCACCATGCGCTCGAATGTGCGTTCCGTTACGGCACCCCATGCCGCCATCCACTCCAAGGCGGGGTTGGGAAAGGCCGAGAACATCGGGTAAGAGGCCATCGTCCGCGCCGTCGCGCCCATCCACGCGTTGGTGTTGCGGATGCTTTCCATCAAATCATACGTCGCCATGTAGCGCACGACAGCACTCCTTTTGTTTCGCGGGGTCAGCGGCTTGCCGCGCACCCAGGCCCGAGCCAATTCGTCGCTTTGCCCCCCGAAACCCACGACGGTATTTCTGCAGTTGCGAAGGATAGGGGGATTTGTTTCCAATGACAACAAACGAGGTTGCCGCAGGCGAAAGCCGCGCGCGGATGGAGGAGAACCTTGAGCGGGTCGAGGAACTGAGCAAGCGGCTCGTTTCGGCCCTGACCCGACGCCATCCGACGCCACAGGCGCTGAATGGCCCCGACCATGCGCTGTATACCAAGGCCGCGCAGGCCTACATGCAGGAATGGATGACCAACCCGGCAAAGCTGATCGAGCAGCAGGTCAGTTTCTGGGGCAAGACCGTCACCACTTTTGTCGAGGCGCAGCAACAGCTGGCCCGTGGCAAGCTGACCGCCCCCGAGAACCCGGGGCCCAGCGACAAGCGTTTCAAGAATCCACTTTGGGACAGTCACCCGTACTTCAACTACGTCAAGCAACAGTACCTCATCAACGCCAACGCCATCCGCGACGCGATCGACGCGATCGAGGACATGGACGAAAAGGAAAAGCGGCGTCTGCGCTATTTCAGCCAGCAGATCGTCGACATGTTCGCGCCGACCAACTTCCTGGCCACGAACCCCGACGCACTGATGAAGGCGGTCGAGACCGAGGGCGAAAGCCTGGTGCGCGGGCTGGAAAACCTTGTCAGCGACCTCGAGGCCAACAATGGCGAACTGGTGGTGCGGCTGGCCGACGACAGCGCCTTCGAGATCGGCGAAAACATCGCCACTGCACAAGGCGAGGTGATCTATCGCAACCGGATGATGGAGATCATCCAGTACAGTCCGACGACGGAACAGGTCTACGAGACCCCCGTCGTGCTGTTCCCGCCCTGGATCAACAAGTTCTACATCCTTGACCTGAAACCGCAGAACAGCCTGATCCGCTGGGTCATCGACCAGGGCTATACCCTTTTCGTCGTCAGCTGGATCAACCCGGACGGCAAGTACCGTGACGTCGGACTCGAGGAATATGTCGACGAGGGCTTCCTCAAGGCGATCGAGGTCGCCAAGGAGATCTGCGGGACCGACAAGGTCAACGCGGTCGGCTATTGCATCGCCGGCACGACGCTCAGCCTGACCCTGTCGTTGATGAAGAAACGTGGCGACAAGTCGGTGAAATCGGCCACATTCTTTACCGCGCTGACCGACTTCAGCGACCAGGGAGAGTTCACGCCCTTCCTGCAGGACGATTTTGCCGACGGGATCGAACAGGAAATCGACCAGGAAGGCATCCTGCCCTCTTTCATCATGGCGCGCACCTTTTCCTTTCTGCGGTCGAACGACCTGATCTACGGCCCGGCGATCCGGTCCTACATGATGGGGGAAACTCCGCCCGCCTTCGATCTTCTGTACTGGAACGGCGACGGGGCGAACCTGCCGGGGCGGATGTTCAGCCAGTACCTGCGCGGGCTTTGCCAGCGCAATGAATTCGCCGAAGGCACGTTCGAGCTTTTCGGGGAAAAGCTGAGCGTCAAGGACGTGGATGTGCCCCTGATGTCCATCGCGGCCGAGACCGATCACATTGCCGCGGCGCGCGACGTCTATCGCGGTGTGCAGATGATGGGATCACGGTCCAAGCATTTCGTGATGGGCCAGTCCGGCCATATCGCCGGGATCGTCAATCCCCCTTCCAAGGGCAAGTACGGACATTTCGTCAACGACGACCTGTCGCAAGACTTCGATGCCTGGAAAGAGACCGCCGAGTTCCGCGAAGGGTCGTGGTGGCCGCATTGGGAGGGCTGGCTGCGCAAACGGTCCGGCAAGAAGGTCCCCGCGCGCGAGCCTGGCGATTCGGCCTATGAGCCGCTTGCGCCCGCTCCCGGGACCTATGTGAAGTTGAAGGCCGCCCAACAAAACCAGTGACTTGTCAGTGGCATGCTGCGGTGCAGAATTTTTTCTTGAAATGCCGCGTCGCAGCATGCATATTCTCGTCAGTTGCTGAGCGATGGGGCGGGCCCAAGGCAGCACGAGACAAGGATTGACTGAGATGGCACAGACCCAGGACATCACCGCGATGATGAAAGAGATGATGGGCGCATTCCCCGTGGACACCAAGGCCATGGAAGACGCGTTCAAGACCACCGCGACCATGAACGAAAAACTGTCGGCGGTTGCTCTGGAAGCCGCAGAGAAGTCGACGGAACTGTCGGCAACCTGGACCAAGGACACCCTGTCCAAACTGGCCGACATGTCGAAAGCCAAGGCAGAGCCGGCCGACTACGCCAAGGCGATGACCGATTTCGCATCGGGTCAGGCCGAAGTGGCAGCCGAAAACATGGCAGCCCTCGCCGAGATCGCCAAGAAGGTTCAGATGGACACCGTCGAACTGCTGATGGCAGCCGGCAAGGATTTCTCCGAGGACGCA
Organism: Mameliella sp. MMSF_3455; assembly: GCF_030733205.1. GTDB lineage: Bacteria > Pseudomonadota > Alphaproteobacteria > Rhodobacterales > Rhodobacteraceae > Antarctobacter. The sequence goes on along the minus strand of NZ_JASHJL010000016.1, from coordinate 21,099 downwards.
ACCGCGGCCATGAAGAAAGCCACCGACGAGATGACCGCGACCGCCAAGAAGGCAACCGCCGCGGCAAAGTAATCGGTTACGACCGAACGATTTTGCGCCCTCTCCTCCCAAATTTGGCGCAATTTCCTGGGGCAGGATCTTCGGATCCTGCCCCTTTTTCTTTGCCTGACAGAAACTTGCCGATCGTCGTCTCCCCCCTGCGACAGGGGGTGCGACATAATTTTCGCTGCATCGCAGCAGAAAAATCTTGAAATGCTGCGCCGCAGCATCCATCTTCGGGTCAGTGGAACGCAGCACGCCGGAGACGGCGCAACATTGGAAGAAGGATCAAGACAGATGGCAAAGACCGACGATATCACCGCCATGATGAAAGAAATGATGGGCGCATTCCCCGTCGACACCAAAGCTATGGACGACGCTTTCAAGACCACCGCGACCCTGAGCGAAAAGCTGTCCGGCGTCGCACTGGAAGCGGCCAAGAAATCGACCGAGCTGTCGGCCTCCTGGACCAAGGACACCCTGTCCAAGATGACCGAGATGTCGAAGGCCAAGACAGAGCCCGCCGACTACGCCAAGGCGATGACCGAATTTGCATCGGCACAGGCAGAAATCGCGGCTGAGAACACCGCCGCCTTTGCCGAGATCGCCAAGAAGGTTCAGATGGACACCGTCGAACTGCTGATGGCAGCCGGCAAGGACTACTCCGAAGACGCGACCGCGGCGGTCAAGAAGGCCACCGACGAGATGACCGCGACGGCCAACAAGGCGACGACCACCGCCAAGAAAGCCGCACCGGCCAAGTAATCCGGACACCACCGGACAATAATTGCGCCTCTCCTCCCAAACTTGGCGCAAGCGACTGGGGCAGGATCTTCGGATCCTGCCCTTTTTCTTTTTCTCTTTGCACCAACGAAAAAGGGCGAGCCCCTATCGAGCGCGCCCTTCGTTTCGAAAGTAAGGTCCAAGGGATCAGACGATGGTCGCCTCGGTGGCGGCACGGATCTCGTCCTCGGTCACGCCGTCGGCGGTCTCTACGATCTTCAGACCGCCCTCGACCACGTCCAACACACCGAGGTTGGTGATGATCCGGTCGACCACACCCTTGCCGGTCAGCGGCAGCGTGCATTCCTTCAACAGCTTGGAGTCACCGTGCTTGTTGGTGTGGTCCATGACCACCACGACCTTCTCGACACCGGCCACGAGGTCCATCGCCCCGCCCATGCCCTTGACCAGCTTGCCCGGGATCATCCAGTTCGCCAGGTCGCCGTTCTCGGCCACTTCCATCGCGCCCAGGATCGCCGCCGCGATCTTGCCGCCGCGGATCATGCCAAAGCTCGTCGCGCTGTCGAAATAGGAGGTCCGCGCCAGTTCCGTGATCGTCTGCTTGCCAGCGTTGATCAGGTCCGGGTCCTCTTCGCCCTCAAAGGGGAAGGGCCCCATGCCCAACATGCCGTTTTCCGACTGCAGCGTGATGTCCTTGTCGCCGACGTAGTTGGCGACAAGCGTCGGAATGCCGATCCCGAGGTTCACATACATGCCGTCTTCGAGTTCTTCCGCGGCCCGCGCCGCCATCTGATTGCGATCCCAGGGCATTATGCTTCCTCCCGCTTGCGGACGGTCCGCTGTTCGATCCGTTTCTCGTGTTCACCCTGAATGATCCGGTGCACGTAGATGCCGGGCAGGTGAATGTGATCGGGGTCGAGCGAGCCGCGCGGCACGATTTCCTCGACCTCGGCCACGCAGATCTTGCCGCACATCGCCGCCGGCGGGTTGAAGTTCCGCGCCGTCTTGCGGAACACGAGGTTCCCGGTGTCGTCGGCCTTCCACGCTTTCACGATCGAAAGGTCGGCAAAGATGCCTTCCTCGAGGATGTAGTGTTCCCCGTTGAAGACCTTGACCTCCTTGCCTTCACCGATCTGCGTGCCGTAGCCGGTCTTGGTGTAAAAACCCGGGATACCCGCGCCGCCGGCGCGCATGCGCTCGGCCAGAGTGCCTTGGGGGTTGAATTCCAGTTCCAGTTCGCCCGACAGGTACTGGCGCATGAATTCGGCGTTTTCCCCCACATATGAGGACATCATCTTCTTGATCTGGCGGGTGTCGAGCAGCTTGCCCAGACCGAACCCGTCGACGCCGGCGTTGTTGGATGCCACGGTCAGATCCTTCACACCGCTTTCGACAATGGCATCGATCAGCAGCTCCGGAATGCCGCAGAGGCCAAAGCCCCCCGCGGCAATCAACATCCCGTCGTGCAGAACGCCGTCAAGCGCCTCTGCCGCCGAGCCATAGACCTTCTTCATGGCAGTTGCCTCCCTTGGTTTCGGATTTCAGGAGGTTTTCGCCGCCCTGCAGCAAGATGTCAACGGAGGCCCGGGATGAGAGCGCTCACATCAGATCAGCCGCACTTGTGTGCCGATCGGAGTGATCTCGAAGAGCTCGGCGATCTTCTCGTTATACAGACCGATGCAACCGTCCGATGAGGGACGCCCGATCTTGCGCGTGTCATGGGTGCCGTGGATCAGGTAGGCGGGCCAGTCGAAATAGAGCGCATGCGTGCCCAGCGGATTGTCGGGCGCGCCACCTTCGACCGGACGCCAATCCGGAAAGCGTTCCATCTGCGACGGTGTGGGAGTCCAGGAAGGCGCCACCTTCTTGCGCACGATCTTGGTATATCCGCGTTTCGTCAACTCGTCGGTCTTGGGCACCGAAGTCGGGTAGACGCGATAATCGCTTCCATCTTCGTTCCAGTAGTGGAGCGCGCGGCTGGCAGTGTCACAGACGATACAGCCCACGCCGAGCTCGTCAAAATGGTCGCGCCAATCTTGGCTCGAAAAGCTCGAGATGTTGCGGCGCACGACCTCGGCCTCTTCGCGCACCTCGGCCCGGGCCCGTGCTGGCACCACCAGTGCTGCGCCGCCCGCAATCAGCAGGCCACGGCGGGACATTGCATTGCTCATGATGCTCTCCTTGCCTGTTACTCCAGGCAAGCCTTACTCCGCGCCGCGACGCAGCACCAATCACATCCAGTTGACGAAATCCGTCTTCAACCCTCGTCGCCGGCCGCTTTCTTGGCAGCAGTTTTCTTGGCCGTGCTCTTTTTCGCGGTGCTCTTCTTGGCGGCAGGTTTCTTGGCGGCGGCCTTCTTGGGCGCGGCTTTCTTCTTGCCGCTCTTGGCTGCCTTTTCGTTCACCAGTTCGACAGCCGCCTCCAGCGTGATCTCTTTGGGATCGGTGTCCTTGGGCAGGGTCGCATTGACCTTCTCCCACTTGACGTAAGGCCCGTAGCGCCCTTCATAGACGCTCAGCGCGCCGCCGTCCGGGTGATCCCCCAGTTCCCGCAACGGCTTGGCCGCCGCGCCGCGACCGCGTCCAGGGTTTGCACGCTTCTCGGCCAGCATCTCCACCGCCCGGTTCATGCCGATCTCGAAGACCTCCTGGAATTCCTTGAGGTTGACGTAGACCGGTTTTTCCTCGTCGGGCTTCTGGTGCATGATGAAGGGGCCAAAGCGACCGAGGTTCGATTTGACCACGCCGCCCTCGGGATGCATCCCGATTTCACGCGGCAGTGTCAGCAAGGTCAGCGCCTTTTCCAGAGTCATGCCGTCCGGCTCCCAGCCCGGCAGGAACTGGCCGCGCGCCTTGGGCAGCGAGGCCCGCGGCGGCTTCTTGTTCTCCGGCGTCGGTTCGCCGCGCTGGACATAGGGCCCGAAACGCCCGGCCTTCAGCCAGATCTCGTCCCCGGCATCCTCGCCCAGCAGGCGTTCCTCGCCCTCTGCGCCCTCGCCCGCGATGGGGCGGGTGTAGGTGCACTCCGGGTAGTTGCCGCAGCCGACGAATCCGCCGGTACGCGAGGTTTTCAGGTGCAGTTGCCCCTGGCCGCATTTCGGACAGATACGCGGATCGCTGCCATCTTCGCGCGGCGGGTAAAGCTGAGGGGCAAGCGCCTCGTCCAGCACGTCCAGCACCTCGGAAATGCGCAACTCGGACGTTTCCGCAATCGCAGCACTGAAGTCGCGCCAGAACTTGGCCAGCAGGTCCTTGTAGTCCTCGTTGCCCGCAGACACGCTGTCCAGCTCATCCTCCAGCGCGGCGGTGAAATCATACTCGACGTAGCGCTTGAAGAAGTTGAGCAGGAAGATCGTGACGATCCGGCCCTTGTCCTCGGGGATCAGGCGGTTCTGCTCCTTGCGGACGTATTCCCGCTCCTGGATCGTGGTCACGATCGAGGCATAGGTCGAAGGCCGGCCGATGCCCAGCTCTTCCATCTTCTTGACCAGCGTCGCCTCGGTGTAGCGCGGCGGCGGGTTGGTAAAGCTCTGCGTGGCCAGCGTGGCGCCGTCATCTGACATGACGGCATTGCGCGCCTCGCCCACGGCCTTTTCGACCGCCTTTGCGTGTTCGCTCTTGAGGGCGCCCGCGTCGAACTTGGCCGCCTCGCCCTGCATGATTTGCGGCAGGCGCTTGTCGTCATCTTCGACGGGCTCGTCGCGCCCCTCTTCGTAGATCTTGAGGAACCCGTCGAACAGGACCACCTGGCCAGTCGCGCGCAGACCCACCTGGCCATCGTCGCTGCCGATCTCGACCGTGGTCCGTTCAAGACGCGCCGCCGCCATCTGGCAGGCCAGCGTCCGCTTCCAGATCAGGTCGTACAGCTTGCGTTGATCGGGCTCGGACAGGCGCAGACTCTCGGCATCCTTGGTCATGTCCGTGGGGCGGATGCATTCGTGCGCTTCCTGCGCGTTCTTGGCCTTGTTCTTGTACATGCGCGGGCTGTCGGGGACATACTCCGCACCGTAACGATCCTTGATCGCGTCGCGCGCGGCCATGACCGCCTCGGGCGCCATGTCGATGCCGTCGGTCCGCATGTAGGTGATGTGCCCGGCCTCGTACAGGCGCTGCGCCGCGTTCATGGTCTGGCGTGCCCCCATGCCGAACTTGCGGCTGGCCTCCTGCTGCAGGGTAGAGGTCATGAAAGGCGCGGAAGGATTGCGCGAGGTCGGCTTGGCCTCGACCGACAAGACCTTCAGCGCGCGTTTTTCAACAGCGCTGACAGCCATCTCGGCGTCGGTCAGGTTGGCCAGGTCGTAACGGTCGAGTTTCTTGCCAGCGAGGCTGGTCAGGCGGGCCTCGAAGCCCTGGCCGCGCGGCGTGGTCAGCTGGGCCTTCACCTGCCAGTATTCGCGCGGCTTGAAGGCCTCGATCTCCATCTCGCGCTCGACAATCAGGCGCAGGCAGACCGACTGGACCCGTCCCGCCGAACGTGCGCCCGGCAGCTTGCGCCAGAGCACCGGCGACAGGTTGAAGCCCACGAGGTAATCCAGCGCCCGGCGTGCCAGATACGCCTCGACCAGCGGCGCGTCGATGTCGCGCGGGTTCTTCATCGCCTCGCTGACCGCCTGCTTGGTGATGGCGTTGAAGGTGACCCGTTCGACCTTGGTGGATTTCTTGATCGACCGGCGCTTGGTCAGCGCCTCCTTGAGGTGCCAGGAAATCGCCTCTCCCTCGCGGTCGGGGTCGGTGGCGAGGATAAGTTCGTCGTCGGATTTCAGCGCCTCGGCGATTGCCGCGACGTGCTTTCGCGAATCGTTGGCAATCTCCCATTTCATCTCGAAATCATGATCCGTATCGACCGAACCATCCTTGGGCGGCAGGTCACGGACGTGGCCATAGGATGCCAGAACGGTGTAGTCGGATCCCAGATACTTGTTGATTGTCTTGGCCTTGGCAGGGGATTCGACGACGACGACGGGCATGGGGTTCTGCTACCTCGTTAAATTTCTTTCGGGCCTTGCGAAGGCCTTGTCTTGAGCCGCGTATGGCGGCGCAAGATGTGGTGCGCAAGAAGCATTTGTCAATCCGGGGCGCCGTGACGCTGGCGATGCCGCTTTCCGCGCCGCTCTGTTTTCGGCTAGGTTCACCACATTTACCGGAGCGAGTGACATGACCCGATTTGCCTCTTTCCTGGCCGCCATCGCGCTGGCCGTCACGCCTCTGTCGGCCAACGCATGGGAGGAGCCCGCGCGCGGCACGGCCCTGCGCGCCGACCTTATGGATGCGATCAGGCCGCACGCGGAATGGATCCTCGGGGCCCCGGTGATCTTCGTCGTCTCGGACCTGCGGGTCAGTGGCGACGTTGGGTTTGCCAACCTTCATCCGGTCCGTCCCGGCGGACGTGAGATCACGCGGCAAGAGATCCCCATGCGGCCCGGCTGGGACAATCCCTTTGACTGGGGCGGGCCGGACATCCAGGTGCTGTACCAGCGCTCCGGGTCGACCTGGGTCGCCGTCCAGCACGCCATAGGTGCCACGGATGTGTGGTGGTCGGACCCCACCTTCTGCCCCACCTGGGGGCCGGTGATCCCGGAGGTCTGCTGACCCCGGGGTCAGTTCCGCACCACCAATGACAACAACCCGCCGGGCTGGCGCCGGATACGTCCGTCCAGTTCGAGATCGGTCAGCACCGGCGAGACCTTGCCCGCGGGCACGCCCAGATCGCGGATCAACTGGTCCTCGGCCAAGGGAGAGGGACCAAGTCGGTCGAGAATCTGCTGGTGCAGTGCCGCGGCCTTGCGGAGGGCCGCGTTTCCGTCCTGATCTTTCCGAGCCGGTTCACGACGCTGGGGCGGCCGTTCCCCTTGGTTCGCGCTTAATGTCGGTTCCGGCAGGTCCAGCGCGGGCTGATCCGTGGCACGAGGCGTTTCCAATGGTGGCAGCGCCTCGAGAATGTCCTCGACGTTGCGGATCAGGTGGGCGCCGTCGCGGATCAGGATATTGCACCCGCTGGCGCGGGCATCCATCGGGTGCCCGGGAACCGCCAGCACCTCGCGCCCCTGATCAAGTGCTGTGCGCGCGGTGATCAGCGACCCCGACTTTGCCGCCGCCTCGACCACGACGACACCGCGTGACAAGCCGGAGACGATCCGGTTTCGCGTCGGAAAATGCCGGGCCACCGGTTGCAGGCCCATCGGTTGTTCACTGAGCCGACAACCGCCGTGCTGACAAATGTCGTCGGCCAGGCGCGTATTCTCCGACGGATAAAGCACATCGACACCACCGGCCATGACGGCCACTGTGCCACTTGGCAGGGCACCGAGATGAGCCACGGTGTCGATCCCCCGGGCTAAACCGGACACCACGACGAACCCGGCCTCTCCAAGACCTTCGGCCAGGCGCCGGGCCATGCGTGTACCCAACGACGACGCGCTGCGCGCGCCGACCAGCGCGATCATCGGGCGCCGCAGCGCGGACTTGTCGCCGATCCCCCAAAGCAGCGGTGGCGCGTCCGGCAGTTCGGCAAGGTCCAAAGGATACCCCGGCTCTCCACGACAAAGCAGCCAGGCCCCGGCGCGGCGCCCGGCGGCGAGTTCCGCCTCGGCCACGCCAAGCGGGCAGGCCTGGTATTTCTCGACCCCGGCGGCGCGGGCGACATCCGGCAAGGCGTCTAGCGCGGCGGCGGCGCTGCCGTGTTCGTTCATCAATCTCCAGAAGGTCGTCGGCCCCACGCGACGCGAGCGCAAGAGACGGAGCCAATCCACACGATGATCTTCCGTGGTGGGTGGGAGTGGGGGGTGAGTGGAAGAGTAGCTTTCGTCGCGCATCCTGGCCCCGTCTTCTTGCAGGACCAGTGATAGCGCCATAGTGGTTAACCATAGGTGAATCGCGCCGGGTCACCTGCAGGATTTCGTGTAATCCACTGTTTCGGAACGACTCTTGATATGATCGGTGGCCTGCCCGGCGCCGATTGGGCAAGCCGCTCCGGCCCCGCCGGAGCACCTGCGTCAGCTACAGGGAGGGTGCCGCCAGGCTTCAGGCCTGCGCCCCGCCAACCGTCAACCCCCCGATCATCACCGTCGGCTGGCCCACGCCCACCGGCACCCACTGGCCCTGCTTGCCGCAGTTGCCCATGCCCGGGTCCAGCTCCATGTCATTCCCCAGCGCAAGGATACGGTTCAGCGCGTTTGCCCCGTCACCGATCAGCGTCGCGCCCTTGACCGGGGCACCCACCTTGCCATTCTTGACGCGGTACGCCTCGGTGCAGGAAAAGACGAACTTGCCATTGGTAATGTCCACCTGTCCGCCGCCGAAGCCTACGGCCCAGATGCCGTCCTTGAGATCGGCCACGATGTCCGCGGGATCCGAATCGCCGCCCAGCATGTAGGTGTTGGTCATCCGAGGCATGGGGATATGGGCATAGCTCTGACGCCGCCCGTTGCCCGTCGGCTCGACACCCATCAGACGGGCGTTCTGCCGATCCTGCATGAAACCGACCAGCTTGCCGTCTTCGATCAGAACATTCCTGCCCGAGGGCGTGCCCTCATCATCCACGGTGATTGATCCGCGACGGTCCGGGATCGTGCCATCGTCCAGCACCGTCACGCCCTTCGCGGCGACCTGCTGACCCATCAGACCGGCAAAGGCGGACGAGCCCTTGCGGTTGAAATCCCCCTCCAGCCCGTGGCCCACGGCCTCGTGCAGCAGGATGCCCGGCCAGCCGGGGCCAAGCACGATGTCCATGACACCCGCCGGGGCCGCCTCCGCCTCGAGGTTGACCAGCGCGATGCGCAAAGCCTCGCGCGCCTTGGCCTGCCAGTCTTGCGGCGCCAGCAGCCCGTCCAGTGCGACGCGCCCACCGCCTCCCGCGGTGCCGGATTCGCGACGGCCGTTCTCCTCGACGATGACCGAGACATTGACCCGGGTCATCGGCCGAACGTCCGAGACCAGCGTTCCGTCGGCGCGCAGGATCGTGACCTCCTGCAAAGAGGCCGCGATGGTCGCGGTCACCTGCACGACGCGACGGTCGAGATCGCGGGTGAAGGCATCGATTTCGCGCAGGGTCTCGAGCTTGACCGGGAAACTGGCCCCCTCGATGGGATCGGCATCGGTATACAGGTGCCGGTTGGTGCCCGCGGGCGGTGGCGCCATGATCCCGCCGCCATCACCGATGGCAAGCCGCGCCGTGTCCACAGCACGTTTCAGCGCCGCTTCGCTGAGCTCGGAAGAATGGGCATAGCCCGCCACCTCGCCGCGCACCGCGCGCAGGCCGAAGCCTTCGGAAGAATCGTAGCTGGCAGTCTTGACCCGCCCATCATCCAGAACAAGTGCCTCCGAGCGGGCGCGCTCTATGAACAGTTCACCATCTTCGGCCCCGGCAAGCGCTCCGCGGACAAGAGCAGAGGTGGCATCGAGGTCGAGATGGGTCTCGAACGGACGGAAGGGAGCGGCTGGCATGGGCACCTCCGGATTGATCTGGATCAAGAAAAAGCGGCGGTTTGCCGCAAGGACCGAGCTTTCCCGGCATTCCAGAATATGATTTTAAACAGACAGAACGCAATGGGAGGTGCGTGAACTGCCGTGTCCGACGCGGCGTTCCTCCTGTCCGACCACACTCGCAACCGATCAGGGTGAGACATGCAAAGCAAACCGATGCTTTTGGGCCTTCTGAGCGCCTTCATCGCCGCGCCGGCACTGGCGCAGGACCTTCCCGTCGTGGGCAAACCCCACGACGGTGGCATGGGCTTCCAGCCCGCCGCCACCGAACTGGCGGCCGATCTGCAGTGGCTGGACGGCATGATCCTGGTGATCATCACCGCCATCTGCCTGCTGGTCGTCGCCCTGATGGCCTTCATCTACGTGCGGTTCAACCGCAAGGCCAACCCGAACCCCAGCTCCTTCACCCACAACTCGCCGCTCGAGGTGGCCTGGACAATCGGCCCGATCGTCATCCTCGTCTTCATCGGCGCCTTCTCGCTGCCGGTGCTGTTCAAGCAGCAGGAGATCCCCGAAGGCGACATCACCATCAAGGTGACCGGCTACCAGTGGTACTGGGGCTATGAATATGTCGGCACCGACCTGGTCTACGATGCCTACATGATCGGCTCCCCCGCCACCGGCGGCGACAACCGCATGACCCCGGAAGTCGAGGAGCAATTGGTCGACGCGGGCTACGAAAAGAGCGACTTCCTGCTGGCCACCGACACCGCAATCGTCCTGCCCGTCGGCAAGACCGTCGTGATGCAGGTGACCGGTGCGGACGTGATCCACTCCTGGACCATCCCCGCCTTCGGCGTAAAACAGGACGCCGTCCCGGGTCGTCTGGCCGAACTGTGGTTCACCCCCGAGAAAGAGGGCGTCTACTACGGTCAGTGTTCCGAACTTTGCGGCATCGCACACGCCTACATGCCGATCACCGTCAAGGTCGTCAGCGAAGAGGCCTACGAGGCCTGGCTGCAGCGGTCTATCGACGAGGGCGGCTATACCGACGTCCGCGAAGTCCTGACCAACTAAGTCCGGATGGGTTCACGAACCCATCCCATGCCAAACCTGCAAGGTGCGCCCGTCCGGCGCATCTTTTGACCACAGGGACCCGAGATGAGCGACGCCAGCCTGCACGCCAGCCCCTATGAGAACGAGGCCCAGTTCGGTGACTACTTCGCCCTGCTGAAGCCGCGGGTGATGACGCTTGTCGTCTTTACCGCCTTTGTCGGCCTGCTGGCCGCGCCGGTCGGCGTACATCCCTTCATCGGGTTCTGCGCGGTGCTCTTCATCGCCGTGGGCGGCGGCGCCTCGGGCGCCCTGAACATGTGGTACGATTCGGATATCGACGCGGTGATGAAACGCACCGCCAAGCGCCCGATCCCCGCCGGCAAGGTGTCGCGGGACGAGGCGCTGGCCATCGGCCTGACCCTCTCGGTCTTTGCCGTGGTCTTCCTCGGCCTCGCCACCAACTGGGTGGCGGCGGGCCTGCTGGCCTTCACCATCTTCTTCTACGTCGTGATCTACACGATGTGGCTCAAGCGGCTGACGCCGCAGAACATCGTGATCGGCGGCGCCGCCGGGGCCTTTCCCCCGATGATCGGCTGGGCCGCCGCGACCGGCGACATCTCGACCGCCTCTGTCCTGATGTTCTGCCTGACCTTCCTCTGGACACCGCCGCACTTCTGGGCACTCGCGCTCTTTGTCCGCATGGACTACGACAACGCGACCGTGCCGATGCTGACCGTGACCCACGGCCGCCGCGCGACCCGCCGTCATATCCTCGTCTACACCGTGCTGCTGGCCATTTTTGCCATCGGGCTGGGCTTTACCCAGGTTGGCGGCCCGGTCTATCTGGGCACCTCGCTGCTGCTGAACGCCCTGTTCCTGAAAGGTGCCGTGCAGATCGCGCGCCGCGACGAGGCGCAGGCCGAAGCGGACAGCTACAAGGTGGAAAAGAAATTCTTCAAGCTCTCGTTGCTCTACCTCTTCGCCCATTTCGGCGCGATCCTGGTGGACGCGGGCCTGGATCGCCTGGGGGTCTGGGGATGAGCCTGGTCAAGGAACACGAGCTGCACAAGCGCCGCCGCGGTCGAAACATCGGCGTCGGTCTGGTGCTGGCGGCATTCATAGCGATAATATTCGGGCTGACCGTCGTGAAAGTCACCCGGGGGGACTTCCAGATGCAACAGCAACAGGGAGTGACTGATGGCAATTGATGGCAAGCTGAAGACGGTCTACCAGACCGTCGGCGTCGTCGTCCTGATGGGGGGCCTCGCCTGGGCCTCCGTGCCGTTTTACGACTGGTTCTGCCGTGTGACCGGCTTTGGCGGTACGCCCAACGTGGCCGTGGCCGCCGGCGACGTGCTGGACCAAACCATCAAGGTCCGTTTCGATGCCTCGAGGGAACGCGGGATGCCGTGGGAGTTCAAACCCATGCAGACCGAGATGGAGATCCGCATCGGTGAGGAAGGCCTGGCCTTCTACGAGGCCTACAACCCCACCGACCGCCCCATCGCCGGGCAGGCGTCCTACAACGTCGCCCCCTACGAGGCCGGCGCCTTCTTTTCCAAGATCGAATGCTTCTGCTTTACCGAACAGGTGCTGATGCCCGGTGAACGCGTTCAGATGCCGGTGAGCTTCTTCGTCGATCCCGAGATCGTCACCGACCGGGACGCCAAGCACACCAACCACATCACGCTGTCCTATACCTTCTACGAGATCGACCTGCCCGACGAGACGCAGGCCGCGCTCGACGCCCAAAAAGACGCGAAAGCGTCCGTGAACTAACGCCTAACGAGGGAACCGCAATGGCGCATGCAAAGAACCACGACTACCACATTCTGAACCCCTCTATCTGGCCCTTCCTCGGGTCGGTCGCCGGCTTCGTGATGCTGTTCGGCGCGGTGCTGCTGTTCCACGGCAACGGTCCCTGGATGTTCCTGATCGGCCTCGTCGGCGTGCTGTACGTGATGTTCGGCTGGTGGTCGGACACAGTGACCGAAAACCAGGTCGGCGACCACACACCGGTCGTTCTGATCGGCCTGCGCTACGGCTTCATCCTGTTCATCATGTCCGAAGTGATGTTCTTCTTTGCCTGGTTCTGGTCGTTCTTCAAACACGCCATGTACCCGATGGATCCTGACGGCAATTCGCCCGCCGTGGACGGCGTCTGGCCGCCCGCGGGCATCGAGACCTTCGACCCCTGGCACCTGCCGCTGATCAACACGCTGATCCTGCTCTGCTCGGGCGCGGCGGCGACCTGGGCGCACCACGCCCTGGTGCACGAGGACAACCGCCAGGACGTGAAGTCGGGGCTGATCATCGCCGTCCTGCTGGGCCTGATCTTCACCTTTTTCCAGGCCTATGAATACAGCCACGCGGCCTTCGGCTTCAGCGGCAACATCTACGGCGCCAACTTCTTCATGGCGACGGGTTTTCACGGCGCGCACGTCATCATCGGCACGATCTTCCTGTTCATCTGCCTGATCCGTGTCTACCGCGGCCATTTCACCGCAACCAACCACCTCGGCTTCGAAGCGGCGGCCTGGTACTGGCACTTCGTCGACGTGGTCTGGCTGTTCCTCTTCGCCGCTGTCTACATCTGGGGCGGCTGAAGGTGCGGCGGGATAAACCCCGCCGTATATCAGGCCTTGAACCTCACGGCCCAGAAGGTACACCAAGGCGCGCCCGATCCGGGCGCGCCTTTCACGTTCCCGGAGCCCCGCTTGAGACGCTACATCGCCCCCCTGCTGATCGGCCTGACCGGCATTGCCATCCTGCTGTGGCTGGGCACCTGGCAAATGCAGCGGCTGGACTGGAAACGCGGGATCCTGGACGAGATCGATACCACCATCACGGGCGATCCCCAGCCCCTGCCCCGGATGATCGATCCCGAGGCGCAGCGCTATCAGCCCACGACCCTGACCGGAGAGATTGGCGCCGAGACCTTGGCGGTGCTCGTTTCCGTCAAGCAGCGCGGCGCCGGCTGGCGCCTGATCTCACCATTCCAGACCGAGGACGGACGGCGTGTTCTCGTCGATCGCGGGTTTGTTCCCGTCGACCAAAAGGACGCAACGCGCTACGCCGGACCGGCAGAGATGACCGGTAACCTGCACTGGCCCGATGACCGCAATTCTTCGACCCCCGACAACGATCCGGCGGACAATACATGGTTCGCGCGCGATCTAGCCCCGATGGCAGAGGCACTGGACACCGAACCGCTGCTGGTCGTGACACGAACAATGTCGCCCGCCGACAAGGGTGTGACGCCCCTGCCCGTCGACACCAGCGGCATTCCCAACGATCACTTGCAATACGCCATCACGTGGTATTCGCTCGCCGCGGTCTGGCTCATCATGACAGGCGTCTGGATCAGACGGCTGAAAACAGGCAGGGAGGCCTGACATGCGTTACATCTCTACCCGCGGACAGGCGCCTGCGCTGACATTCGAAGAGGCGATGCTGTCCGGTCTTGCGCGCGACGGCGGCCTCTATGTCCCCGAAACCATCCCCCGGATGAGCGGGGACGACATTCGCGCCCTGCATGGTCTCAGCTACGAGGAAACGGCCTTTCGCGTGATGCGCCCCTTCGTGGGCGATGGCTTTACCGACGAGGTCTTTGCCGACCTGATCGCCAAGGCCTATGCCGGGTTCGGCCACGGCGCGCGGGCGCCGATGGTGCAACTGGCTCCGGGGCATTTCCTGCTCGAGCTGTTCCACGGGCCGACGCTGGCCTTCAAGGACTTTGCCATGCAGCTGATAGGCCAGCTGTTCCAAGAGGCGCTGGAACGCCGCGGCGAGCGTGTGACAATCGTCGGCGCGACCTCGGGCGATACCGGATCGGCCGCGATCGAGGCCTTCAAGGGGCTGGACAACGTCGACGTCTTTATCCTGTTCCCGCATGGCCGCGTCAGCGAGGTGCAGCGCCGCCAGATGACCACCCCGGCCGAGGCCAATGTGCACGCCTTGGCGCTGGACGGGCATTTCGACGACTGCCAGGCGCGGCTCAAGGACATGTTCAACCACTTCGAGTTCCGCGACAGCGTACGGCTGGCGGGCGTAAACTCGATCAACTGGGCGCGGGTGCTGGCACAGGTTGTCTACTATTTCTCCGCCGCCGTCAGCCTGGGCGCGCCGGATCGCAAGGTCAGCTTCACCGTGCCCACGGGCAACTTCGGCGATATCTTTGCCGGCTACATCGCCAAGAAGATGGGCCTGCCCATCGACCGGCTGGTCGTTGCAACCAACCAGAACGACATCCTGCACCGCTGCCTGTCCACGGGTGACTACAAGACCTCCGAGGTCCATCCCTCGATCAGCCCCTCGATGGACATCCAGGTCAGCAGCAACTTCGAACGCGCGCTGTTCGACGCCTATGGCCGCGACGGTGCCGCCGTGGCGCAACTGATGGACGAACTGAAAGCCGGTGGCTTCAAGGTGTCCCAGGGCGCGCTAGAAGCCCTGCGAGAGCATTTCGATTCGGCCCGCGTGTCCGAAGAAGACACGCTGGACACCATCCGAACCGCACATGCCACGATGGGCGAGTTGCTGTGCCCGCATTCCGCCGTGGGTGTCCGCGTGGGCGAGGCGCAGCGCGACCCGGCGACGCCGATGGTCACGCTCGCCACCGCGCATCCGGCCAAGTTCCCCGACGCCGTGGAAAAGGCCAGCGGGATCCGCCCCCCTCTTCCAAATCGCATGGCCGATCTGTATGAGCGTCCGGAACGGGTGACGCGGGTACGGAATGACCTCGCCGCCCTCGAAACCCTCATCCAGGAGCGCATCGCCAAGTGACCGTCCAGATCGCCACCCTTTCCAACGGACTGCGCGTCGTGACCGAAAACATGCCGGGGCTGCAAAGCGCCGCGGTCGGACTATGGGTCACTGCCGGAGGGCGACACGAACGCGAAGAACAGAACGGCATCGCGCATTTCCTGGAACATATGGCCTTCAAGGGCACCAGGACCCGCAGTGCCCTGCAGATCGCAGAAGCGATCGAGGACGTGGGCGGCTATATCAACGCCTATACCTCGCGCGAGGTCACGGCCTATTACGCACGCGTTCTGGAACCGGACGTGGCGCTGGCCGTGGACGTGATCGCCGACATCCTGCGAGAGCCCGTTTTCGACCCCAAGGAAATCGAGGTCGAACGCCATGTCATCCTGCAGGAAATCGGCCAGGCACATGACACGCCCGACGACGTGATCTTTGACTGGCTGCAGGAACAGGCCTATCCGGACCAGCCCATCGGCCGCACCATTCTGGGCGAAGCCACGCGCGTCCAGGGATTCGACCGGGGCGACCTGGCGAATTTCGTGAACGAACACTACGGGCCGGACCAGATGATCCTTTCTGCGGCGGGCGCGGTGGATCACGACGCGCTGGTCAAACAGTCCGAGGCGCTCTTTGGCGACATGGTCCCGCGCAGCGCCCTCGGGGCCGATCCCGCCCGCTTCCGCGGTGGCGAAACGCGCCGGACCAAGGACCTCGAACAGGCGCACCTGGCGCTGGCCTTCGAGGCGCCGGGCTATCGCGATCCCGACTTCTACACCGCGCAGATCTATTCCGTGGCCCTCGGCGGCGGCATGTCCTCGCGGCTGTTCCAGGAAATCCGCGAGAAGCGCGGCCTTTGCTACACCATCTTTGCCCAGAACGGCGCCTATGCCGACACCGGCATGACGACGATCTACGCCGGAACCTCGGGCGCCGAGATGCCGGAACTGATCACGCTGACCGTGGACGAGATGAAGCGCAGCGCCGAGGACATGAGCCCCGCCGAGATCGAACGCGCCCGCGCCCAGATGAAGGCCGGCCTGCTGATGGGCCTCGAAAGCCCGTCGTCCCGGGCCGAGCGCAGTGCCCGCATGGTCCAGATCTGGGGAGAGGTGCCGGATATCGAACGCACAGTGGCCAAGATCGATGCGGTCACACGCGAGGACGTGCTGCGCTTTGCCCAGGCACAGGCCGCCGAAGCCGCCGCGGCGATGGCGCTCTACGGCCCCGTCGCAGAGGCCCCCACGCTCGCCGAGCTGCAGGCACGCCGAGCGGCATGATGCTGGCGTTCCGGCGCAAGGTCCAGCTCGAGACAGAGCGCCTGACGCTGCGCCCGCCCGTGCATTCCGATTTCACCACCTGGTCGAACCTGCGCCGTGAAAGCCGCGAGTTCCTGACCCCCTGGGAGCCGTCGTGGTCGTCCGACCACCTGACGCGCAAGGCCTTTACCAACCGCGTCTACTGGGCCTCACGCTCCATCGGCACCGGCTCGGCGCTGCCGCTCTTCCTGATCCGCCGCGAAGACCAAGCTCTGCTGGGCGCGATCACGCTGGACAACATCCGGCGCGGCCCGGCACAGGCCGGCACGCTGGGCTACTGGATCGGGGAACGTTACACCCGGCGGGGCTACATGTCCGAGGCGATCGCCATGATGGTGCACCAGGCCTTCGAAAAGATGGGGTTGAGCCGGATGGAGGCCGCCTGCCTGCCCGAGAACGTCGCCTCGCGCGGGTTGCTGGAGCAGTCGGGCTTCAAGTACGAGGGCGTGGCGCAAAGCTACCTGCAGATCAATGGCCGCTGGCGGACCCATGTGCTCTATGCTTCGCTGCGGTCTGACAGGCGTGGCCGGACCGAGGTCGGCTAGACGCCGTGAAGCATGACCCGGATGCGCAGAAAAGCATCCCCGAGCACTGACCGGACCGCCCCGGCGAAATTGTGAATTTGGCCAGCGGTCCGCGCGCGCTACCCTTTCCGGGACGTCACCCGACAGGAGCGCCCGATGATCCGCCTTGCCGCCGCCCTTCTTTTCCTGACCGCCACGCTGGTACAGGCCCAGGAACAGCGCCGACCTTCGCACTGCATCGCCATAGCGGATGCGGCCCCGGGGATCGAATACCTGCACAAGGCCAGCTGGACCGCGCCGATCCCCGAATACACGGTTCGCATCCACTACATCGCCCATGCCTCCTTCCTGATCCAGACACGCGGCGGGCTGGAGGCCGTGACCGATTACAACGGAAATATCGGCACCACGCGGATGATCCCCGACATCGTCACCATGAACCACGCCCACACGACCCATTGGACAAATGTCGTCGATCCGGCCATCCCCCACGTCCTGCGCGGATGGGGCGAGGTCTTTGGAGAAGGCGTCGATCACTACCTGGACCTTGGTGAAATGCTGATCCGCAACGTCTCGACCGACATCCGTTCGGCCTATGGCGGGGACGAGCCGAACGGCAATTCCATCTTCATCTTCGAGGTCGAGGGCCTCTGCATCGCCCATCTTGGCCACCTGCACCACGAACCGACCGACCGGCAATACGCCGCGCTAGGGCGGGCGGATGTGCTGATGGTGCCGGTGGACGGCGGCATGACGATGCCGCTCTCGACGGTCAAACGCATCGTCGACCGGCTGAAAAGCTCGGTCGTGATCCCGATGCACTGGTTCTCCGGCTACGCCCTGGAACGGTTCCTGGCCGACGTCAGCGACACCTTCCAGATCGACCGGCGCAGCGATGCGACGCTCGAGATCTCATTGCGCGACCTGCCGCGCCGTCCCACCGTCATCGTGCTGCAGCCTCGCTACCTGACCGACCCGGACTGACCCGGCCTTCCTTGGGCCGCAAACACCTCGGGGAGCGCGAGGGGCTGGCCCCTCGCTGACCCGCGTGCCACAAGTGCGGGCATCCGAAGAAAGAGGATGCCATGCCGCTTGCCCCCGCCGATCACGCCTTTGTCCAGAGCCTCTCGGCGCTGCTGCCCGATGACACCCTGCGTCCCGCAGAGGCCCGCCACCGCGAGGAACCGCGTGGACGCTGGACCAGTACGGCGGAATGGATCGCCCTACCCCGCTCGACGGACGAGGTTTCCACGATCGTACGGACCTGTGCCGAAACAGGCGTCGGCATCATCCCCCTTGGCGGCGGAACCGGCCTTGTCGGCGGCCAGCTGAAACCGGACGGCCCCGCGCCTCTGATCGTCTCTCTGGAACGCATGTCGGCCATCCGTTCGGTCCACCCGCAGGAAAACGCGGCAGTGGTCGAAGCCGGGGCAATCCTGGCCGATGTCCAGAGCGCCGCCGCTGACGTGGACCGTTTGTTCCCATTGTCGCTGGCCTCCGAAGGGTCTGCCCGGATCGGTGGCTTGCTGGGGACCAATGCGGGCGGCATCAACACGCTGCGCTACGGCAATGCCCGCGACCAGGTGCTGGGACTGGAGGCGGTCCTGCCCGACGGGTCGGTCTGGCACGGGCTGAAACGGCTGCGCAAGGACAACACCGGCTATGACCTGCGCCACCTGCTGATCGGGGCCGAAGGCACATTGGGCATCATCACGGCTGCCAGCCTGAAACTGGCGCCCCGCCCCGCAACCACAGGCACGGCCCTGCTGACGGTCCCCTCGCCCGATGCAGCGCTGACCCTCCTGGCGCTGGCGCGCGGCCAGCTGGGCGAGACGATCAGCGCCTTCGAGCTGATGCACCGCACCGGGTTCGACTTCCTGGCAGAGAAACTGCCTGACCTGCGCCAACCCTGGGAAACGCCGCCGGAGTGGAGCGTGCTGATGGACATCGGCCTGGGACGTGGCGCCGATCCTGCGGAGGCGCTGGAAACCCTCTTTGCCGCGGCGCATGAGGCCGCCCTGGTCACCGACGGCATCGTGGCACAATCGCTGGCCCAGTCCGAGGCGCTCTGGACCCTGCGAGAGCACATGTCCGAGGCCAACCGCCTCGTGGGGGCCGTCTCCAGCCACGACATTTCCGTCCCGCTTGGCGCCATCCCCGAGTTCATCTCGCGGGCCGGTCCGGCGCTGGCCCGGCTGGGGGACTGGCGCATCAACTGTTTCGGCCACGCAGGCGATGGCAACCTGCATTACAATGTGTTCCCGGTCCCGGGCCGGACCAAGGCCGACCATGTCGATCAGCGCGACGCGATCAAGACCTGCGTGCACGACCTTGTGCATGACCTGGGCGGTTCCGTCAGTGCAGAGCACGGCATCGGGCGGCTGAAGGTCGATGACCTCGAACGCTATGGCGACCCGGCCAAGCTCGCCGCGATGCGGGCGATCAAATCGGCGCTGGACCCGAAGGGCATCATGAACCCGGGCGCGGTCCTGCGCGGCTGATCCCGGCGAGGTCCCAGTGCATGTCAGGGACCGGACCGCTTATTGTGACATCACCCGGAACACGCAGCCGTCCGAGATCAACTCGGGCGGCGTCATGCACAGGCCCTTGGCGACCTGGAAGGCGGCCAGCACCTTCGGCACGTAGTCCCGTGTTTCGGCATAGGGCGGCACGCCCCCGTGCTGCCCGATGGAGTTCTCGCCCGCGTTGTAACCGGCGAGCACGAGGATCGGATCGCCCTCGAACTTCTCCATCAGGAAATCCAGAAAGGCGACCCCGCCGCGGATGTTCTGCACCGGATCGAAGGCATCCTTGACCCCGAACCGCTGGGCGGTGGCCGGCATCAATTGCATCAACCCCTGTGCGCCCGCCTTGCTCTGCGCCCTTGGCGCACCAGCCGACTCCACCGCGATCACCGCCAGGGCGAAGGCCGGAGAGACCCGTGTGCCCACTGTCTCACGCAAAAGATCGACCCCGTGGACCTGCGCGATGTCCTGCAGCGATTGCAGGCGCGGCCCGCCGACGCTCTGCCCTTCGGGCCCCTTGGTCAGCGTGGCCAGCGCGGGGGCCAATCTCCCCGGGCCGGTGGCCGAGGCTTCTGGCGAAACGGCATTCCAGAACCAGGAATAGCTGCCCAGCGGGACCGACGGCACAGCCGCCAGTGCGGCGGCGGCCTGGGGAGCCACGGTCGGCGCCGTCGCGGGTGCCGTGGGCAGTGGCGGTGCCACGGCCGGGTTGGCACGCGGCGCGATCTGGACGGTGATCCGCTTCTTGACGCCGGCCTTCGGCGGCGTCACCCGCTTGAAAGTGAAATCCTGCACCGGTGCCCCGGCCGCATCCTGTGCCTGCACGCCCTGCGCACAGGACAAAGCAGCCGCAAAAGCGGCGCACGATAGTGTTCTGACGACCATGGGCCTGCTCGATCCCCGTGTTTCGGTCCGACTTTTCCACAGTCTCGCACAATCCGTGCAATTTATCCATCAGTGTTGCGAAAGGCCGAACCAGTGCCTTGAAAACGCGGCATTCCGAAGCCGGAGTTAACTCTTTCGGCATCTGGAGAGCGGGAAGTTATTCATATAAATCATACTGTTATTCATAATTCACAAGGATTCCGGCCCGGCTGCAAAATCAATCCATTCGAGCCACACTCTCGCCCCAAACCAACTGCTTAATAAGTTCATACCGACGAGGGACAGGGCAAGGTGAGAGAGGCCCGCAACGCCCAAGACGGTCGCTGAAAGCAAAGCAAGATATCTACGGAGAGAGACCATGATCAACTTCATCAAGAACTTCCGCAAAGACGAAGATGGCGCCGTGACTGTCGACTGGGTCGTCCTGACCGCAGCCGTCGTGGGCCTGGCCGTCGCTGCCTACACCACCATCGAGACCAACTCGCAGACGCTGATCGACAACGCCGCCGCACGCGTCGCTCTCGAAAACGACTTCTAAGTCGGGCGCGGCCTGAGCGCCGCGTATCCCCACGGGCCCGGCCGCATGGCGGCTGGCCCTCCCTACCGCACATGACATGACCGACCGAAAGGTCGACCGGAGAAAACCAATGATCAACTTCATCAAGAACTTCCGCAAAGACGAAAACGGCGCCGTGACTGTCGACTGGGTCGTCCTGACCGCAGCCGTCGTGGGCCTGGCCGTCGCCGCCTACACCACCATCGAGACCAACTCGCAGACGCTGATCGACAACGCCGCCGCACGCGTCGCTCTCGAAAACGACTT
>NZ_JASHJL010000015.1 GCF_030733205.1 Mameliella sp. MMSF_3455 | reverse complement strand
TCCACATCAGTGTAAGGGGGTCATTTTTGGACGCCGATCACCCCTCTACGGGGTCAAAATTGCACGCCGGTTCACAGCTGGTCGCATTCCCGTTTCCGATGCGCCGGCCTTGGATACCCACTGGATCAGCCGACTAATTGCGGAGCTCGGAAACGATCGGACCTTTGCAGTGAAGGACTTTCACGAAGTCTCTTTCGCGATCTATGACGGCCTCGCTCTGGACATGCTCTATGAGTATCTGGAGCGTCGATCGGCACCGCACCGCGCAGGGCCTGACAGTGAGAGGCTTGCAAGAGCTTGGCTAAGGGCCACCCATTTTATCGATCCAATGAATGAGGGCGAGGGCGCATTATAATCGTTGTCCAGCGAAATCACGCCCCGCCTCCCTGGTGACACTTAGAAGTGATCCCCTCGCTATGTGATGTATTGAATTACGGATGCCCCTTACCATCGGCTATCCGACATCGGCGCCAAGGTCGTTGACAAACCGTTCAGGCGTCCTGAAGCTGCCGTATTTCCGGCACCATCTCCCTCATCTCGGGGTAGTTCGCAGCTTGCACCGCCTGCCAAGTTGCCGACCGTTTTGCCAGTTCAGAGAACTGCGCGCCCGCGCCTTCCTGAGCGAACACTGAGTTTACAACGCGAGCCCAATCCCACAGCAGCCGAGAAAGCGGTCCGGACGTGTCTTGGCGTTGCCACACCTGCATGAGGTCGAGACGGTCGCCCAGACGCTGGGCCAAGATTGCCACGGTATAGCTCGCAATGTTGACGTAGCCCTGCTTAAAGATGGCCTTGGCATCCTTAGTTTTTATCTGCTTCTCAATCGCTTTGAACAGGATGACCTTGGCGATCATTTCCTTGTACCAGTTGATGTCGAGGGTCTCCGGAACGATTTCCGGCGTCTCGTCGAGGGCTGACATGAAGGCCGCGAAATTCTTCTCACCCCCCAGAGCCACCTGGTTCGGCAGACCGCGCCAGCTTTCGTGATATTTGGCCAAGTCATTCTTTGTCAGTTTCCGCCTGGTCGGGATAACCTCCTGCAGACGTTTTTTCTGCGCCCTCGTGCGGCCATCCCGCAGCATGGCCACTGCATATGCACCGGCGGCGCGTTCATAGAACCACCGCCCAGTACCATCCGGGCACCACGTGTCATTTGCCAGTTTCTCAAACTGAATGTGGAAGGGACGGTTGGCGGAGAGATCAGATGTCTTAACGGCAGTCTGGCTGTTCGCAAACTGCGAAATACGGGAGATCAGGGTCTCTCGACCCTGATCCTCGCCCTCGCGAAGAATTACGATCTTAGCTGGGATCATCACGCGCGAAAGGTCGAGGTCCTTGTTGTCTCGGCTTGCAAAATAAATAGATGACGTCGTTTGGCCACCGTTGACGATTTGCAATCCCTTTAGGAGCGAGATACCGACTTGGCCATCCTTCGCTTGCGTCAGGTCAGCCTCGTCACAAACAATGACCAGTCCGTTGTTATAGGCGAGGAAATGCCCTGGCTCGTCTTTGAGAGTATGCGCGATACCAGCGTTGACCTTCTTGCGGGTGCCAAGGAAAGAGCGGACGTTCGCCTCGAGAAGTGTGGTGTTAAAGCGCTCGTAGAGAGCACGCAGAACTTCCGCCGGAATGGCAGTCAGGGCATAATCGTAGTCGGCGGTGGGATCGGCAACGTGAACACATGGCAAGGGCCGCCCGATAGCCTGCTCGAAGCTGATCGCTATCTCCTCACGCGGCTTGCCTGTCGTGTGGCGGAACAGTCGCTCCATGTCCATTGCCTCGACTTGGACGAGGCGACCCTCCACTTCTCGCGGGGAGAAGTGTTTCGACTTCGTCTGTCCGTCGGTAAGGACGATGACCCGTAGCTGATCCAGATCATGCCAACGACGCTCCAAGGTCTCAACGAGTTCAAGAACCGGACTTGTCGGATCCAGACGCCTGGAGAGCTTGCCTGCGCCGGCATTGGCTGCAAAGGTCACGGCGGCTTTCGCAACGCCACCCACATCGGAATCCCTTAGCTGACTCAGGTGTTCGGTGCCAAGATAGTGCGTCAGGAAGAGATCGATACGCGTGTCGTCGGCGGAAATGCTGAAGCCGGAAATGCGCAGCTTTGCATTCCGAACCGTCCCTTCCCAATGGCAAACCTCAGGCGCTTCGGAAATACCTGCAGCGCTCACGTCGTCCATGGCGAGCTCCGCGAAAACAAGCTCTTCTTGCGGAAATGCCTCTTCCGGGTTGTTGGCCCGTTCGGCTACGACGCCCTGAACATGGTTCCGGAACTCTGCGTGAAATTCAGATAGGTCCATCGGCCGTCTCTCCAAGCACCTGCAACATTACGTCTATAGATTTTGGCTCTTCACTCAAACTTTCGATGTCGAGCTCGTATCGCGCATTCCGGATCTGGCCCGGCAATGTCGCGCGGCGAAGACAGGGAAAATCTTCTTCAATGAGGAAGCACTGCACCTCTCCCGACAAGAATCTTTTCGTGTACCGATCGGCGTGTTCGTCAAAGTAGCGCGACAGCAATAGCAGCGCGTCGAACTGCTTGCGCACTCCAGAACCTTCCATGATCTCGCGGACGCGGTTGACGCATTGCGCCAACGTTTCACCGCCCTCACTTTCAGCAAAACGTATGGCGCAGAGGAACATGGGGCAGCGATCACTATCCAGCTGATCGATGGAGTTTATCTGGGCGACAAAACCCTGCGCTTTGGCCGTGCTCTTTACTTCAATTGCGCCGCAATCGACATGGAAATCCTGAGCCGCCTTCAACGGTCCTTGCCAATAGTCCAGCGCCAACAGGCCGGAACCCGTATGCCGGACAAGGGCTTCCAAAATTAGGAGCTCCCCCAGCAGTCCGGCCTGCTTCTCCGTCGAGAGCGGCTTCCGGCGTTGATTGGCCATGAACTCCTGCCATTCCCGGACCCGGACAAAGAAGGCGTCAAGCGTCGCGCGAGGCGTAACGCGGTCGAGGTTCTCGAGATGACGCAGGACGTTTACCGCCATCAGGGCGAAGAGCTCGTGTGACCCTTCAAGCAGACGCACCAAGGCGATAGCCTCCCGGCCTTCCGATTCAGCGTGCGTAGGCACACGTAATACATCGAACCCACCACCACCGGGAAGCCGGTCCGCAGCCTTGGTCGTCCCTGCCGGAAAATCGACCACTATTGCTTCACGACTCCCGGGGAAACTGCGCCCGGCGTGAAAGACCACAGGCCCATTCTTGTGGATCGGCGATAGCGCCCATTCCTCGCCCTCGACATCCCTCAACGCTCGCCACGTTCGAGTTAGGCCATCTTCACTCCAGGTCATCTACCATTGCCTCCCAAAGCACCGAGTTTGCCATGTAGTCCGCATCTCGTATCCGTAGTTTCGACGGACTGCCCGGGAACGAGAGGGACCAAGCCAACACCGGCTTGCGCGCCTGCAGTGCCGGACACGAAGATTTTTCGGGGTCCAGCATATACAGCAGCAACAGCCCCCGCTTTCGATCGGGTGAAAGACCAAGTTCCTCGTGCCCGAACCCCAAGACGTGTCGGATGGCGGGACCATTGGGTTCGCTTGGTGGTCCCTTGGCCTCGTTTCGTTCGGCGTCACCACGCCATGTCTCACGACTTCGCGCAAGTGCGGCCTCATATTGTTCTTTAGTCAGGTCGATGGCTTGATCACGTGGAGAAATAAGGGTCTTGATAGAGTAACGGTCTGGATACTCGCCGATCGACGTGCGCTTCAGCATTCCCACCTTAAAACCCGCAATTTCTCCTTCGCGGCCATCGGCGGCGCCGACCAACGCCACTGTCCATTCGGTTAGTTCTCCGGTGCCACTCATTCTCTCGATGAAATCCGCCAGCATGGGGGGAACAACTCGATAGGACTTCGGATGGGTCTGATAAGACCGAAGAAATTCCACGACAGCTATCGAAGGAACTTTGCGCCACAGGGCTCCGTTCCAATGTTGATCTTCTCGCGGATACTGCTGATCCTGTAGGGAACGGCCCTGCCCCAAAGCGGCCACGAATTTCGCGCCCACCTCAAAATTTCGTTCGTGTTTTTCATCGATCGGGAATGCCACTGTTTGCATCAGGCTACCAGAATAGGTCAGATGCACCGGCTTTGCGGAACGCATTTTTGCCTTGGACGTCACGGTGAGGGTATGATGCGACAGCACGCGCAAGCCGAAATCTCTCGGCGTTGCCTTAACTGCTGCCATATTATCGAACTCCTCCCGTAATTCTTCGGCTGCGTCGGCAATGTGGCCGAACCATTGAATCATGTCACCTGACGTGTAGAGGCGGCAGACATCGAGATACCTGTCGCGATACCCAAACCAGCGCCCCATCTGCATGAGAGTGTCGTACATTTTGGTCGTGCGCATAAAGTAGCTTGTGCAGAGCCCTTCCAAGGTCAGCCCACGAGCCAGTTTGTCGCCACCAATAGCAATGACCTTCAGTCCTTTTTTCTCATTCTCGGCGTAGTCCAGAGCATCTTTGGCGGATCCGTTGATTTCCCGGACATCGATGTCTTGGAGCACTGAAGGAAGAACGGCTCGGACGTCGATCCAATTCACATCTTCACCCTGCGGCACTTCCGGAAACGCATCGCGCAAGCGCGCCATGTCCGGACGAAAGCGCAACTCGAAATCCGCTTTCATAACGGCATCGAGTTCGGCCAGATCAATCTTTCGGTCATAGCGCCGGTTCATGTGGCGAACGAAATCCTCCACCTGAGAGACGATCTCGTTCTGAACCGACGTGAAACGCGAGACGTGGATCAGCATGGAGCTGTGCCTGTCCCCTTGGCCGCGCAGCTTGCGGACCGCGCACGCGAAGATGAACGAGCGGATGGCTTCCTGCAGTCCCTTGGGCAGAACGCGTTCCCCACCGATCCGAGGGTGCCATCCGTTCTTGTGAGTGGGCGGCATCCATTCCAGATAGTCGTCATCGTCGAGCGTCCTTGCCAGCGGCAGATCATCTGGAATCGACGAGGCAGAGCCGAAAACGCGGCCAGGCCCGATGTAGTTCGTGGGCGCTCCCAGACTGGTTATGAAAGCCGATGGAAAAAGGTCCGGCCCGTGCTCAGCAGTGGCACTGCGTTCGTGGATAAAGATGTTGGCGAAGGGCGTCGCAGTGTAGCCAACGTAGGCCTTCCGCGAAAAGGTGTGAAGCACGCGTCTAATGAGGCCGTTAAGGACGGTCGGCGAATGTTCGAGGTCGGGTTTTCCATCGTCCCCGATCGGGACCTCCCCCGTATCAACAGAGCCGTGATCGGACTCGTCATCAATGACAAGCGCCGGCAAGGCACTGACAATCCTGCGCCCGGTTTCGGTCTCAACCGCATCGGCGGCATGATTTTCCAGCCAGTAGACCAGCCGTTCAAGAACATGCTTCTGCTTCTTCACCACGAACAGCCAAGGGCGTTCCTCGGGCTTCACATTCAGCTTGCGGGAAGCCGCTGTGTCGAAGTCTCCCTTGTCTGAACGATTGGTCGCGCAGTTCGGTTGTGATTTCTTGTCACTGTCTATCTGGCCGACGCCGACAAGTGGGAGGTGATCTACGTTAACGAGAGTCGCATACCCCAAGAACCCTTCGTCGAGGCGAATTTGGGTCTGTGCCCTCAGGTTGTTGTGCAGACCTGCCAATACGATGATAATTTTGTAGCCGGCATCGGCAGCCTTGCAGATCAATCCGGTGTAATTTCCGGTCTTTCCCGATTGGACATGACCCACAACCAATCCGCGGCGATCCCAGTTGCCTGGACGAAGCGGGTCTTCGAGGTTTCCGAGGATCTCGTCGGTCGACTTGTCCAGCGCATCCAGCGCTTTCCACGGAAGTTTCTCTTCCATGTATTCGGAATACCGGCGCCAGTAGCGCCATCCCTGCTTGCGATCCGCATCCAACCATGGTTCGTGACCCTCGTCACCAACCAAGGAAGCGCCCTTACCGATCCCGTGGCTCGACCTGCGGATCATCTCGTCGATGACTGCCTCCCGGTCGATATTTTCGAACAGTTCCGGATCAATCATTTCGACCTTACGCAAGACGTTGTCGATAAGGTCCGCGGTGACCAGTTCTCCCGTCTTTTCGACTTGGCGACGGACGAAGGGCTCACTGGTCTTCAGGATGTCCGCGAAATCCCTGCTCTGCGACATTGTCGGCTGCCTTTCCTTATTTCTTTCCCAGACCGGCTATCAGGTCCGGTCTCTTGTCGAATGGCCGCGTCCGCGACAATCGCTCTCTTGCCTCTGCCTCGCTCAGACCACGCGAATGCACCAGCGCATCAATCATGGCCTCCATCATCTCCACCAGTGCAGGGTCGGCTTGTTCTTCCAAGATGCTCGTTGGCGGTTCGTCGTCCTCCGCTGTGTCCAGCCAAATCCGCTGCACCGGCACGGTACCTTCGACCAGCCGTAGCAGCGCCTCGATATCCTTTGCCAGAGGTCCGGCGCGATCCATCACCGAGCGATAGAGATCGTGCTGGCGCGATAGCCGATAGGCGGTGGAACCAGAGGGTCGTTTGATGGCCTCCCAGATATCGGGCACGCTCTCCTTGCCTTGAGCGCCGTCAGACACCAGCCGACCACGGAACGCATAGACGTTCCGTGCTATCTCACGGGCTTCTTTCGCAAGGCGCAGAAGTTGCGGCCGCAAACGAACAGGAGGGCTTGCGGTGGATTTAAGGACGTTAATGTTCCACTCGCTATCGGTCGTGTTCGGAATATCAAGCCGGATTCGGGCGAGCCTGTGCGCCTCATCGCGCGGCCACTGACGTCCCCGTTCACCGAGACGTAGCCAGCCGGACACCGCCAGCAGCCGCCTATTGCGGTAGATGTAGAAGCCTTGTTGCGACGTCCATCCTTCCGGCCCGCCAGCGGCCTCGAAATCGGCAGCGTTGTCGAACCTGTCCTTGTGCGGCAGAACGTTGAGCTGCACGCGGACTTCCGGTGCACCGATCAAGGAATACTCAAGACTTTCCAGCCGTTTCGACAGGTTTCCTATCAGGAAGGGGTCCCACGGTTTCACGCGCTTGCCGTTCAGCATAAGGTCGATCTGACCAGCTGCCGTTCCGATGAGACGATGGAACACCATGGCCAGATGACGCTCGAGTGTTTCGAGCACTTCTAACAGGTCATCACTGGTGAAGCCCGGCGTTACGATCCGGTCCAGCTCCTCCCAGAGGACCACAGTACCCGAACCTTCCAAGCCGTTTACACCCAGTCGCCCCCCCGAGTCCGGACGCGCTCCCTCGATCATTGGCCAGTCTCCGCCGGATATGTCTTCCAGCACATCGAGATCCCATCGAAGGCAGGCCGCCTCGCTGCAGGCGCGGCGCGAATGAACCGTCAGCACCCGAGCTTGAGAAAAGCTCGCCGTCTTCAGTCCCATTCCGAACCGACCGAGATCGTCAGACCGACGCTCATCGCGCGGATCGCTGGCACCAAGCTGCATGGCCTTTTCAAGCTCGGCATCATCCATGCCGCAGCCATCGTCGGTGATCCGGATCCAGCTGTCTGCCCCGGCCCATTCTACGTGAACATCTACGCTCCGCGCCCCGGCGGAAATTGAGTTGTCGATGATGTCGGCGACGGCCGTGGCAGTGGTGTAACCGAGACCGCGTAGGGACTGAATCAGCATCCCGGCCCGCGGCGGTGCGTTGCGTGTCTTCATGGCGGCCATCAGAGAAATTCGCGGAGCTTCCGAGAGCGGGACGAATGTTTCAATGACTTTAATGCCTTCGCTTCGACTTGTCGGATCCGCTCGCGAGTCACGCCGAATTCCTGTCCGCACTCCTCGAGCGTGTGTTCATCCAAGTCGCCGAAACCGAACCGCTTTCGCAATATCCGCTCTTTCCGATGATCCAGTCTGCTCAGGGCGAGTCGAATCTCCCGGCAAAGCTGGGCCTCACATATGATTTTCTCCACGCTTGATCCGTCTTCGACTGGGGCAATCTGAAACTCATCAAATTTGCTTGGCAACTCTTGAAGATTCTCGAGGATTTCAAATTTCCGAAGTGACAATTGCGCCTTTTCGCGCACCACTTCGTCCAGCAAGCTTCGCTCGGTGTTCATTGGCAGATACTCGACCGCGGCCTTGGCCTTCCGAACTCTCACTGCCACGTGAGCAGGCAATCTTATGAGATGGCCCGTATCATCCAGAGCGCGCCCGATCGCCTGTCGAACCCCGAACTGACAATAAGTCATAAAGCGGTTTCCGCGGTCTGCCTCGAACTTGTCAACCGACCGCATCAGTCCGAAGACACCGTCCTGCACGAGGTCTTCGATGTCTTCGATGTATGCATTGCGTCTACTGGCTTGGCGACGCACCAGAGACATGTGCTGCAGCAGAATTTCCCGCCGATACCGCTCCAGGGTCGCGAGCAAACTCTCGATTTTCTGCCGCAGATCAGCCAGTTCCGGGTTGGCCTGAACGCCCTTCGCGATCAATTCCATCGCCTTGCGGGACAGCTTCATTGCCGACACCGCATCCAGCGCACGCGCGCGATCCTCTGAGGTTATGTCATCCTCTTCCAGAAGGGTCTGATATCCGACGAGGTAAGCCAGCGCGGCCGATAGGATTACTGCATCCGGGGCCTCCTGCCCGCGCTGGACTTCCAATTCGGTCAGCAAGCTGGGGTCGACAGACCCCGCCTCTATTCGCTCCCCCAGCATGACGACTATGGAGACGAGCATCGCATCACTGACGAGTGTGCGGCAGATTTCCTCTTGGCTGGTCGCCATCTCGCGGAACAGACGCGCCTCTTCACGCGCCGAAAGCGACATAAACTCCATCCCTGGGCGCATGTTCGAACCATTGCAGATGGACGAGAGTAGATCGGCAATATCATCTGGATCACGAATTTCGTGGGAGACGAAGACTTCTTCACTACAATCGCCGTCCGTTTCCATGAGCCCGAGATTGGTCAATTCGCGGACCAAATTGCCCCTGACGATTTCCGCGTCGAAGCTCCCGCGGATTTCTCCTATGAGCGCGTCGACATCCTCGCCCGTACAGGCATCTTCTGTCGTGACGCTTTCGACCCATCGCAGCAATGCGTCTTCGGAAATCGCGTGAAAGCGGGTTGTCGGAGCAGGCGTTTGGGTCGCCGACCAACGTCCCTTTCGCACATCATTGAATGACCTGAATGTGGCCGCGTCGGCATGTTCCGCCGTTTGCGGCAGTTCGCGGAGTATGTCATCACCATTGATCCGGAACCCACCGTCGCCGAGGTCGTCGAATTCAAGGTTTTCCCCATCTTCATCCCAAAGGCTTGTGACCCGGCCTTCCACTGCGTCGAAGGAGGCAACATAGTCGTCTCGCTCGATGTCCCGGTGGAAGTCTTCGGCTTCTTGCTCTCCGTCGAAATCCAGATCGAAGTCGTCGAAGTCAAAAGCCTCTTCGGCCGCCTCCTTGGCAGCCTCTGGCGTCGGGGGGGCGACCTTAACATTTCTTGAACTCGGAACTGGAGCAACGGCACTTTCAGGGCTGGCTTCCGGTAGCAAGCTCCGAAGTAGAGCGGCGACCATGTCATGCCCGTTCTCCGCGGCACGGTCGTGGGGCCTCTTGCCTTCGAAATTCTTGGCAGCAGCGTCCGCACCAGCTTTGATCAACTGATCGCAGAACTGCAAACGTCCTTGAGCCGCGCAGATATGCAGAGGGGTGTCGCCCTTACCATCGATGGCGTGCACATGCCTCGCAGCAATCAGAGCCGTCACTGCATCGGTCTTGCCTTGGACGAGACCGATCAGCTCCTTAATCGCCAGTCGCTCCACCTCGGATCGCTTCGACGACCCGGACGATTGTCCTGCCTCGCGGTCCTCTAACTCATCAGCAAGGGCAAAATGGCCGGCCACTCGCGCCCGTTCAGAGGCCCGCAGCCCCTCGCCATCCAATGCCGATACGCTGTGACCGCGTTCCAGCAGCAGTCGCACAACATGTGCGCGACCTTCGCCCGCGGCATCATGGAGAGGAAAGGAGGAACTATTATCTCCGGCAAGAACATTGGATCCGCAACCAGATCGCGTAAAGCCCTTACTCGCCAAGTCCATAAAATACCCTGCTAAACCTGAATATGATGCCCGATCCATAAGCTACGTTAAGCTGAAATCAGGCGAAACTGGAACCACCTCAAGGCAATGTCGAGCCAAATTTAATTTTTGCTGCGTCTTTCGCCTTGCCCGGAGGGCATCTTGGTCGTCTGGGTGCGGGTTCACACGTCGGTGCGACCAGTCAGACCGCTCCTATCTCATCGAGCCGAATTCCAGACTGCGTGCCCTCGGTGACAAACGTTGTCACCTCATCGATCACGTGCGGCTGAAGGATACGGCCGATCGCACACTCCCAGACGATGAGGACCCGCCAACCTTCGACCAGTAGCGCATCGACATTCGCACGGTCGCGCGAGACGTTCGAAAGAAACTTCTTCTGCCAGAAGTCGACATTTGTCGACGGCGTTGTCGCCTTGGGGCAGCCTTCGTGGCGGTGCCAGAAACAACCGCGCACCTCGATAACAACACGCCACTTTGGCAGGACAATATCCGGCCTGCCGGGGAGCCGACCATCATGGAGACGGTACCGAAACCCGCGCGCGTGCAAGGCGCGGCGCAGCAACATCTCCGGCTTCGTGTCTGCCCGCTTGATCCCCGACATCATTCGAGACCGGGTCTGTTTGTCCACCACATCGACCATGCGGCAAATCTATGCGGCAGAGCAGTGTTTTCCATATGGCACCGAGCTCCAAACCTGGTAGAGGTTGCCGACGGAAGGATGCGATCATGCCAAAGAACTTTGCCATCATTGATCTATTTGCAGGCCCTGGCGGTCTCGGCGAAGGATTCTCGCGTGCTGGTAGGAACACTGATAGCCGGATGAAGATCCACCTTTCCATTGAAATGGATGACCATGCGGTTCAGACCTTGCGCCTACGCGCGTTCCTGCGATCCTTCGACGAGTTCCCGGGAGAATACTACGCCGCACTCAGATCTGGAAAGGGCTTGCCGGACTGGCAGACGCTGTATCCCGCGCGATGGCAACGAGCCGAGGAGGAAGTTCGACAACGTGTTCTCGGAGATGAAGGGGTCTTCGATGAGCTTGCCGAGGAATTGGACCACCTTCGCGAAAGCCATCATGGTGATACCATCCTGATTGGCGGTCCGCCGTGCCAAGCCTATTCTCTGGTTGGACGATCACGGAACATGGGAAAGGCGGACTACGTCCTCGAAAACGATGCTCGCCACTACCTCTATCGCGAGTATGTAAAGATCCTTGAGCGACTTAGACCAGCCGCCTTCATCATGGAGAACGTGAAGGGCATGCTCTCCAGCAAGGTTGACGGCGGCGGCATCTTTCAACGCGTCCTCGACGATCTCGAATGCGCTGGGGACGGTTACCGCTTGCTTCCCCTCGCCACAAAAATCCCGCTGGACGGGGACCGTGCAAACGCCAAGGACTTCCTAATTCGGGCCGAAGAACACGGGATCCCGCAAGCGCGCCACAGAGTCATAATTCTCGGGGTTCGCTCTGATCTCGCAGGCAGCCTGCCGACCGGCCAGATCCCGTTGGGGAATCCGCAGAAATTGGTTTCGGTCAATGAGGCAATCCGAGGTTTGTGGTCGCTGCGAAGTGGACTCAGCAGAAGGGATGACGCCGGCGCGTGGCAGGACACTGTGCGTGAACAAGCTGCCCGCATTGCAGTTGCCCAAGAAATCCCAGACGAAGTTCGCGACATAGCGCAAGCAATCGAGATGGCAAACGATCTTCCACGACTCCGTGAAAGCAGCTGGCGTGGCGAGACCATTGGGATGCCGGACCATCTCCGCGCATGGTTTGAAGACCCCGAACTGACAACCACGCTGCATCATGACACCCGCGGCCATATTCCTGACGACCTTGGACGATACATGTTCTCCGCGGCTTGGACACGCGCTTTCGGACGTGCACCGAAGCTGGAACAGTTTCCCGATTTCCTTCAACCTAAACACCGCAACAGGGCCACGGGTGCTTTTGCCGATCGCTTCCGAACACAGTCGGCGGATCGCCCTTCGAGCACCGTGACCAGCCACATTTCCAAGGATGGTCATTATTTCATCCACCCGGATCCTAAACAGTGCCGCTCCCTCACGGTTCGCGAAGCCGCGCGCTTACAGACCTTTCCCGACAATTATTTCTTCTGCGGTCCTCGCACGAAACAATACCACCAAGTAGGAAATGCCGTTCCTCCCTATCTTGCCTATCAGATAGGACGCGCGCTCCTTGAGCTCGTTGGTTGAAACCAATTGTTGCTCCAGACTGAATAGTATTCACGCGAGTTGCATTCAATCCACCCCCACCAGACATAACTGAACCCGATGTCGAGCCGACTTCAGCATGCGGTGTACCCGCAGATAGTTGCCAAGCGTAGGGGGCCAATGGGATAAACTTTGTTGGGCCGAAATCCATGGCAGGTTCCAAAATGAAAAAGAGACGAATATCGCTGATCTCCAATAGGTCTTGTTTAATATCGGCCTGGGCTTTCCAGTCGGCCAGTGCTTTGGGCCTCTGCTCTCCCTTGCACGCGTAGTAGCTGGATTCTCATATCAGATTAACGCATTGATTTGTTTTAAGGCCGTTATTGATCTCCAGCCAAGGCCATGACAGGAATCAACAAAAGAGCCCCGGAAAACGACCGGGGCTCTTGTGCTACATTATGCTTCCAGCGCCCGAGACAGCGTGATTTGGATATCCTGAAGACGCGCTCCAGACCAGCGAACCCATGCGTCGAAATCCGAAGGGGCCCGAACGTTGACCAGAGCCTCTGATGAGATTGTCCGCACGCTCGCCATGAGGCATTCGAGCGACTCTTGCGCATCTTCGAGCAGTCGCCGAGTTTCGGTCTGAGTGGCGGCGGCTTCGAGATGTAGCCCTCGCAGGGTCTTGATACCGCTCTTGGCATCTCCACAGCCAGAAATAGCCAGTAGCTCCTCGAGCGACCCCAGCTCGGCGTCGATCCATGCGCCCAGACGATCCAGCGCAGCGTCCAGAAGGAATCCGCCTTGGGCAGACGTGGCCACGTGAGTGAGAATGATCGAGTTCATGATGAACCTCCAGTTTGAATGGTCCGGGGGCTGTCCTGCCCAATGGCCGCGTCCGGGAAAGACGACAGGAATTGTCGTCACGACCGTCAGAAATCCGGGGGGGGGGACCTGGTGGGAAGAGGTTCTCGTCTTTTCCTTTCTATCTTTTCGAACGTAATATTGGCTGGTTGCGTATTCAGCGAAGAAAAAAAATACTTTCCAGTGTTAGTGTCCTCCGCGCGTTGTGCGGCGAGCAGCATGCAAGCAAAGGAGCATTTGAATTTCTTGATGAGCCGACTTCGGTCGGGTCGGCGTCAGATCGTAGACATCTCGCCCGTGCTCGAGCTCGACCGTATAGCTCAGCTGACCCAGGAGGTCGCAGGCTTGCATCCGGAGTCGATGGCACCTGTCACGGTTTTCGCCGAGGCCAAGGACTGTGACGAAGGCTACGCGGTCGTGGGGACCGAAGTGCGATTGAGCGGAAATTCGAAGATACGGCAGGTCGGGGTTCGCCGCTCGAAGTGCGGTCTCGATCCATCCGAGGTGTTCGGGCCGAGGATCCTGAGGTACAAGCATGAGCCCTCCTTTGTTCTCGGAAAGGAGTTTGGCCTGATCATTGGCAGACGAAGAAAAAACTTTATGATCTTCGTCGGACTTACGCTTTGGAGAAGCTCGGGGCTGGACCGCAACTTGGCCACTTTATTGAAAATGTTTCTGGACCAGTGTTCGTAGCGGCGTCGAGGACGCTTAGCCCATGCCCACCGTTTTCTTCCAGAGGAGAGCAACCACCAGCCGTTCGCTTTTTTCTGCCACTTTAGGTCGGAAAAAGCTTGGCTTCGGAAACGGAAAATACTGCCCTTGGCTTGGAGCGAGCAACTCCAATCATCTAAGCCACAGGGCTGATAGTCTCCGACGACGCCACCACACAATGTGTTCATAGGTTCATTGGACCTTCTTTGCTGAGGGAGACCCGTTTTGCTGAGTGAAATGGCACGCAAACATCGATGTATGCGACAGAAAGCTTGGGAATTTGCACAAGCTTGCGTGCTGTTAATCAATTGGTCGTAGGTTCGATCCCTACCGCCGGAGCCAAAAATGTTGCCCTTGCCACCATCGCAATGGGCAAGATGTTGGTTATATCCTCATAAAATCAAAACACTACCTGATACTTCCGGTTGAGTTGTCTGCCGACAACCACCGACAACATTGCTGACCAGCCGGTCAAAATTCGGTCAAAGCGATGGAGACGGCCATGCCGCACCAGAAGATCACCCAGGCCCTCGTTGACGGCCTGTCTTTTCAGGATTCCGGGACGCACTGGGTCCACGACACCGACCTTGCAGGGTTCAACCTGTCAGTCGGGCGACGCACCAAGACATACAATGCCGCAGGCGAAGCAGGAGGGCGCTTCATCCGCGTGAAGATCGGGCGCGCTGACGTGACCAAGGCGAACGAGGCCCGCGCCGTTGCGCGCGACATTCTGCTGCCGGAAATCCGTCGCGGTGTTGATCCCCGCGCGAAGCAACTCGGAGACGACGACCGCACCCAGAGATGAAGCGCATTGCTGTGTCCTCCCGCCCGCGCCGGATGCGCCCCGGCGATCAGCGTACCATCCGCGACCTGTCCGACCTTGGTGAGGTGTGGACAGGATGAAACACCAGAGATTCGAACAGATCGACGAAGCCGCCCACTGGGCGGCTTCGTCCGTCCCGGAGCACCTGTCTTCTCGGTCGATCAAGGAACCTTGGGTTGGCGCGCTGCTGATCGTCGTGGCGGCGTTGCCGCTGATATACCCGCCCCTTGCTTGGGCGCTCTTGCCCTGCTTTCTCGCGGTCCTCATGTTGCGCGCAGCCGCCCTCGTTGGGTGGAGGGATCGCGACGACCCAGAACCTGACCGCTGGCCGCCCCTGACAATCCTGCTACCCGTCTACCGCGAGCCGTCGGTGATTGCAGAACTCGCCCGCGCGATGCGCGCGCTCGACTACCCGTCGCCCGAGATCGTGCTGCTCGTCGAGGAAGACGACGAGGAGACGCGCGCGGCGCTCGACTTCTGGCCGTATCGCGTCCTCGTCGTCCCGGATGGCAAGCCGTGCACGAAGCCGCGCGCCGTGAACTACGGCCTCCTGCATACCACGGGCGAGGTCGTCGTGGTGTTCGATGCGGAGGACCGTCCCGCTCCTGACCAGCCGAAGAGCGCCGTTGACCGGCTTCTGGCTGACCCTCGGTGCGCCGTCGTCCAGAGCGTGCTTGCATGTGATCACGTCGGGCCTTTGGTCACGCGGCTACGCGCCGTCATTTCAGCCAGAGTGCCAACGCTGAGCTGACAGGACCGGGTCGACCTCGGTCATGGGGGCAGATCGGCCGGACCTTGCGCCGATAGTGTCCCGCCTCGGCCCCACCTACGCCAATCGGTCCGCCTGTGCCTTCCGGCGTGTTCCAGTTGCAAGAGCCACACCGGTCGAAGAACCGTCCCCATTCGTCCACAGGCGTCAGACCGTACCCTGTCTTGCGTGGAACACGAAGGACCGCATCGAAACCGCTGCGAGGTCGATGGCGTCCGTCATGAAGGTCAGATCGTCGCGCGCATCCGAGGCGCCGGAGATGGTGAGCGCGGGCAAATAGTGATCCACTGACGGATGCGCCATCTGGAACAGCGTCCCCAGTCCCTCTCGGTCAGCCAGTGCGGCAAAATCCCGATCGGTCAACTTGTCAGCAAAGAGCTGGTCGAACTCCAATGCGAAATCATGTGGTTGGATCTCCCTGCCCCATTCGACGGCGCGCAGGTTGTGCACCACGTTGCCGGAGCCAAGGATCAACACGCCACGGTCGCGCAACGCCGAAAGAGACCGACCGATCTCGATCTGGTGACCGAGGCCGCGGCTCATGTCGATGGAAACCTGGAAAACCGGAACATCGGCGTCGGGATAAAGGAATTTCAGAACTGTCCACGCGCCATGGTCGAGGCCCCAACTGTCGTCCTCTTCGGCGTGGTGGCTGGCAAGAAGGCTGGTCACCTCGCGGGCCAGTTCCGGAGCGCCGCGCGCCGGGTACCTCTGGGCAAAGAGTTCATCCGGGAAGCCGTAGAAGTCGTGGAGAGTCCTTGGCACGACCGAGACATCAACCAAGGTTGTGCCCCGGGTCATCCAGTGCGCAGACACGACCAGGATTGCCTTGGGCCGAGGCAGCGACCGGCCGAGATCCGACCATGCGCGGCTGTAGGACGTGTCCTCGATGGCGTTCATCGGACTGCCGTGGCCGAGAAAGACCAGCGGCATTCGGTCGGAGGGCGAAAAACGGGTCTTCAGATCGTCAAGAGTGCGTGTGGCAAGCATCTCGTGGCCTTTCATCGGCGGAATGAAGATTTGACGCGCCAGGCATTTGTGCCGGCGCGTCATGCGGCCTTTGACCTAATGTGCGCCAAGTGACGTCATCGGGACAGGGAGGGCATTGCGTCAGGCAAACTGTCCCAGGCTGCGTTGCAGTGCCGGGATGCGCAGCGCGAAGGCGCCGGCGCCAAGAAGCGCCACGGCCAGTTGCGCGACGGCCCAGAACAGCGGGAATTCCCAGCCGCCGCCTTCACCCGAGAACAGCCAGCCATTGCCGATGTGCACCCAGGTGGCGCCCAGCAGGAC
Organism: Mameliella sp. MMSF_3455; assembly: GCF_030733205.1. Classification (GTDB taxonomy): domain Bacteria; phylum Pseudomonadota; class Alphaproteobacteria; order Rhodobacterales; family Rhodobacteraceae; genus Antarctobacter. The sequence continues at coordinate 106,225 of NZ_JASHJL010000015.1, read as the reverse complement.
CGGGATCAGGGCCAGCGACACCAGCCGCACGGCAACACCCAGGATCAACGCGAGGCCGCCACCCAGTTCGGCGGCGATGGTCAGGTAGGCCAGGAAACCCGGAAGACCCAGGCTTTCGAAATAGCCGACGGTGCCCGCAATGGTGAAGACGTTCACCTTGAGCAGCCCGTGGGCCAGGAAAAGAACACCGCTGGAAACGCGCAGCAGCGTGGCGGCATAGTCGGTCGACGTGGTCATGTCATTTCTCCATTCAGGTGCCCTGCCCCGGCGTCTGTCTATCGGGTCGGGCCGTTGCTCTGACCGACACCTAGGCCTTGCAGCTTTCCAACAAAATGGCGACATTGTGGAATGACTGCCTCCCAAATGTTCCGAATGAGTATCTCATGGACGTTGTCGACGAAATCAGGGCCTTCGTGGCCACGGCCAAGACCGGGTCGTTCACGGCCGCTGCCGATCAACTCGGGGTCTCGAACCGGCTGACGTCGAAATACGTCGCCGAACTGGAAAGCAGGCTGGGGGTCAGGCTGCTTCAGCGCACGACGCGCAGGGTCGGGCTGACGCCAGCGGGCGAAGATCTGCTGTCCCGCGCGCCTGCACTTCTGGATGACCTCGACGACCTCTTGGCCGAAGTGTCCGAAGGCTCGCGCGGGTTTACCGGGATGATCCGGATCTCGGCCCCTGTGACATTCGGTGAGATCTATGTCGCGGGCCTCCTGTCGCGCTTCGGTGATGGCAACCCGGGGCTGCGTTTCGACCTTCGTCTGGGCGATGACTACGTCGACCTTGCCAGCGAGGGGATCGACCTTGCCTTTCGCATCGGGCGGTCGGACATGCTGTCGCTCAAGTCCCGCAAGTTGGGAGAGATCCGCTCTGTTGCGGCGGCAAGCCCGGACTACCTGGCCCGGCATGGAACGCCCGAGACCCTGGAAGACCTACGGCAGCACGCCTGTATCCTGGACACCAACCGCCGCGCGCCGCGTCGTTGGATGTTTCGCCCCGATGGGGTCGAGGAGATGGTCGAGGTGCAAGGACGGTTTCAGGTGAACTCTGCCAGCGCGGCGGTGCAATTGGCCGCCGAGGGGCTTGGCGTCTGTTATGGGCCACGGTTTGCCTTGCGCGACGCACTGGACGCCGGTCGCCTTGTGCCGGTCCTGCAGGGAGTGCCGAGCGAAACTGCCCCTGTCAGTGCCATCTACCTCGAAGGTCGCGCCTTGCCGCGCAAGATCCGGGCCCTGATCGAGTTTGCCGCCGAGGACATTCGCCGCAACGGCAATCTGTAGCCCAAGCGATGGCCGCAGAACGCGGCCACCCCAAGGTTGCCGATTGTTATCCCAACATGGTCTTCAGCGTGTCGCGCATCGGCGTCGTCGGACGCCCGATCAAGTGCGACAGGTCGCGGCTCTGCGTGGACAGGGCCCCGGTCGCGGCGCGCGCGTCGCTGTCGGCCAGGATCGCGGCAAAGTCCTCGGGAAGGCCGGCGCCGACCAGGGCCGCAGTATAGCTCGCCTCGTCGAGATCCACATAGGTCACCGGCTTGCCGGACACCTCGCTCAGGAGCGCCGCGTAATCGGACAAGCTGAAATCGGTGTCGCCGCCCAGTTCATAGGTCTTTCCCTCATGCCCGTCACCGGCCAGCACGACCGCCGCGGCCTCTGCGAAATCCTGGCGCGACGCGGTGGCAAAGCGTCCCTTTCTTGCCGCCCCGAAATGCTGCCCCATCTCTAATGCCTGCGGCGCGCTCCCGGCGATATTTTCGGAGTACCAGCCGTTGCGCAGGATCGCGTGGGGCAGACCGCTCTCGCGCAACGCCGCCTCGGTGGCGTTGTGTTCCTTCGCCAGCGCCATGCCGCCGGTATCGGCGTTTAGGATCGAGGTATAGGCCACGAAGCCCACGCCGGCATCCTTGGCCGCTTCCAGCACGTTTCGGTGCTGCTCCGCACGCTTTCCGACCTCGGACGAGGAAATCAACAACAGCCGGTCGACCCCGTCGAAAGCCCTGCGCAGACTGTCGAGGTCATCATAGTCGCCCTTGCAGGTAGTGACACCCGTGGCGTCGAAGGCCTCTTGCGCCGAGTCGGAGCGCACCATTGCGATGATGGTTTCCGCGGGGACAAGCTTGCGCAGGTGGTCCACCACGCGTTGCCCAAGCTGCCCCGATGCACCGGTGACCAGGTAAGTCGTCATTGCCGTTCCTTTCACGTCTCGAATCGAATACAGGTCTCATTTAGAGACCTAACCGCCGCCGCGTAAGGAGGCAGGTTTTTGGAACAAGGTCACAAAAAGGGAACCCGGAGATGCCCGAAGTGAGTGCGAGGAAATTGCAGGACTGGACGGAACAGGGGTTCGAACCGGGCAATTGCCCCGTGCGCCAGGTGCTGGACCATGTGTCAGCCAAGTGGCCCGTCCTGATCCTTCTGGAGCTTGGCCTAAAACCGATGCGGTTCAACGAGTTGTTGCGTGCCCTACCCGATATTTCCAAGCGGATGCTGACCCAGTCCCTGCGCAACCTCGAACGTGATGGCATCCTGCGCCGCGAGGTCTTTGACACCAAGCCGCCGAGCGTAACCTACAGTCTTACGGACCTCGGAGAGGGGTTCCTGCCGCACCTGCTGGCACTGGTGGACTGGGCCGAAAAGGGCATGCCCGAAATCGTCGCCGCGCGGCAACGCTTCGACAGAACCTGACAGGTGTCAGGTCAGCTGTTTCGCTTTTGTGCGCGGTCAAACGCCACTAGGCGCGCGGGAGAGGGCCCGGGCCAAGCGCCGGACAGAAAAAGTGCCGCGCAAGCGCGCGGCACCTTGCATCGTTCGGGTAATGCTCCTCAGACCAGGATCATGTCCTCGGTGATCTCGCCCAGGGCGGTGTTCAGGTAGACGATGGTTTCACCCTGATCTGTGAACACGACGTCGTTGCCCACCTGGCTCATGTTGGCGCGCGCCTCTGCGGCAGTGCCATAGCCGAAGCCGACGAACTCGATCACGTCCCAAGCCTCGACGCCGACCACCTGGTCGTTGCCCGCTGCCGCCGCGTCGAACTGGAAGGTGTCGGAGAGGACGCCACCGAACAGGAGGTCGTCGTCCGCACCACCAACCAACAGGTCGTCCTGGCCGAGCGAACGCATGTGGTCGAGCAGGTCGTCCGCCTGCGCATTGACCGCCCCCGCCCCCTTGGCAAGGATCGAGATGACCTGCGGACGGGTCATGGTGCCCGCATCCAGCTGCGCCGGCCAGAGGCTGAGTGCCATCGGATCAGCGCCCCGCTCCAGCAGCGTCTGGTAGAGGATTTCGACGAACTCGACATTCGTCGTTCCACCGTAGAGGGCGGTCGCCGCATCCGAGGCAAAGAGCTCGGTCGCCACCTCCAGCATCGTGACCCCTTCTGCCAGATCCATCGTCAGCGTCTCGATGACCGAGACCGAGGGTTCCTCGCCGGTGACCCCGACATAAAGCTGATAAGCCTCATCGGTGTAGTCCTGCTGATAGCCCGCCTTCGAGAATTCCAGTGCCGCGGGGCTGGTCTTGGCGATCGCCTCGGGGCTGTCCGCGAAAAAGGCCATGACGTCCGCACGGGACCATGTGCCGGCATCCAGCAGCGCGACCCAACCGGTCAGCCCGCCGTCGGGTGCACGGTCAAGCGCGTTTTCATACATGGCGGTCACGAACTCGGTATTGGTCAGTGCGCCGTAGGCCGCGACACCCTCTGCCGAGTTGAGGAAGGTCTGCGCCATGTCCACGAGGTCCATGTTCCCTGCAACGATGGCCGAGGTCCAGCCAAAGTGGCCGGGACGGTCCGGCAGACGGTCAAAGGCGGTCTGGTACATCCGGAACACCTGTTCGGCCGCGGCGTCAAAGACCGGATCAACCGGCTCTGCCATCAGATCGTCATCGCCGGCTCCGCCCAGCAGGACATCCTCGCCGCCCTCGCCCAGGATGGTGTCGTTGCCTTCCATGCCGTCGATGACGTTGTCCCCCGGCGTTCCGACCAGCAGATCGTCGCCGCTGGTCCCGTCCACGGGCACGTCCGGCGCGCGGTTGATCAACAGGAAGTCCTCGATCGTCAGCTCTTCGGTGACGCCCGCGAGCACCGCGATGCGGTTGCCGTCAATCGCGATCTCGAGGTTGCCGGCAACGACCGTCTGGGTGATCTTGGTGTCGAAGTTGACGTCATTCACGCCCAGGTCGATCAGGCCGATCACGTCCTCGCCGTCGGTGAAATCGTTGATCGTGCTGGTGGCAAAGATCGTGTTTCCGTCCTTGCCGTAGGACAGGACGAACAGATCATCGCCATCGCCGCCGGTAAACGTGTTGCCACCCTGCCCCACGAGATGATCCGCCTCGGCGGTGCCGTTGATTGCGACGGCCTCGTCGTGGATCGCGATTTCCTCGTACTCCATCAGCAGCGTGGTGTCGTAGAGCGTTGCCGGCTTGATGTCGCCCTTGACGTAGAAAGCCACGTCGAAGCCGTCAGTCATGTTCAAACCGTTCTCGGATACCAGGCCCGAGTTGTTCTGCCAGCCGGCGCTGATCGACAGAGGCGAGACAGGGAATTCCCAGTCCAGCAGGTTGATGACGGTCGTGTCATCCGCGCCTACTTCGTATTTGACCTCGCTGCTGGTGATTGGCAGCGGGTCGCTGGGATCGGTCGGGATCACGACGCCGGGCAGGTCCTGGCCGTACTTGTCCGGTTGCAGGCGCCAGCGCGGACCAGAGATGTATTCGCCGTTCGTGTCGAAGTCCGCCTCGAAGGGCTCGCGATCCATCGTCGTGTACCAGGCGTTGGTATACCCTTCCAGCAAGTCCTCCGAGGCAAGCCCGCCCGCCGCAAGGGCGGAAACCGCCGCCTGCTGGGCCAGCCATGCGTCCTTGAGGATCGTGCCCGCCGGGTACAGCGTGCCGTCGCCGGCGTAGTAGTCGTCGGTCGTTACCCAGACCTCGCGCGGGCCGTTGCCGTCAAGGTTGTAGTCCGGGACGATGGCATAGGTCGGCAATTTGCCGATTGCGGCCTCGTTCTCGTAGTCCTCGGGGCGGATCTGATCGTTGGGGTTGTTGGTGATGGTGTGGTTGGTCACCAGTTCCGCGCCCGTGACCTTGTAAAGCGGTTGCAGGCCGCTTGCCGGATCCGTCTCGCTCCACTCGTCCGGCAGTTCCATCGTTGCCTCAAGCCGGATGTCGTTGGGACGCTTGACCATGTTCCCCCAGCGATAAAGCAGCTTGCCGTCGTCCTTGAGGGTCACCGAATAGTCGCTGCTGTAGGCGATGTCGTATTCGATCGTGGATTCATTGGGGTTGAGCAGGTCGCGAATGTCCAGGACCCCGTCGTTGTTCCGGTCGGTGACACCGTAGGTCGCCGGGTCCGCCAGCAAGTCAGAGACGTACTGTCCGTCCCATGCGGGATTCTGGCTGAGCAGGATCAGGTTATCGTCCAACTGGTAGACCGCGTCGGGATCGCCCGGGTATTTCTGGTCGGACAGGATGTTCTGCATGACCGAGTAGTGCTCGGTCGAGGCCTTCACCGAATTGAAGCCCAGGCCGGACAACCAGGTGCCCAGCACGGCAGGCGTGCGGAAAGTGTCGGTTGCCGCGTCCGAGACGACGATGCCCAGCTGTTCACCGGCTGGTCCCGTCAGGTCGCCGACCCAGCCTTCGCCATAGTCGAAGTCGCGTATCTTGTCCTCGGCTCCGACGAAATCGGTGACGTAGAACCCGAACTCGCTGTCGACGGGGTACAGCATGATCCCGTCCTTGGTCACCATCGGCGCGGCCGTGAAATCGACGATCGGCGCGTCTCCAGGCAGGATATCGCCCTGGGTCAGACCGTCATAGGTTCCGGTGACGTCAGCCGTGCTGAAGGTATGAGTTGCGGTGTAGGTCGGGGTCGTGATTGTCGGGCTGTCGGCCATGATCATTGTCTCTTGATACGGTTGCGGGGCGAGAACTACCGGAACACATTCCACTAACTATATATACGTGCTTCGCTATGTATCTTGAGGATTCCGACCGTGGCATTGATATGAATCAACAAATTTCAAATCTTGCATGTTTCGGGAAAAACGAACCCAGGGGTGATTATCGGACCGCCGAAGATCCTGAAGATGCGCAGCTGACCCGCGTGTGCAGCATCATCCGCGAAGACCGGTACGGCCTCTTGACGCCATCACGGCGTGAACGAGCGCACCGCCTCGGACAGTTCCGCCTCAAGGCCATTTGGCAACACCAGCACACGTTTCAGCGTATACCAGTCCGCTTGTTCAGCATCCGGTTCACGGTGGCACTGATCACACCTGCCCCCCTCCGACTTTCGAGATCGCCGCAGTCCTGATGGGTTTCCCATCATTTTTTTCTGACTAGAGGGTTTCGGCATTAGCGGTAACTGGGCATACTCTCGTACATAAACGGGAGGATGCCGCCGGAAAGGCGGCACATACGCACAGACATCGACACGCCCGCCACGGGCGTCATCCGACGGGCGGGTTTTCCGGCCCGGACAGGGTGTTGCCGGCCATCTCTGGTGGCGGATCAACAGTCGTGCGAACAAGGGAGGAAGCTGCGCATGAGCCTGATGGAGCTCAGACAGGTCACCAAGAGTTTCGGCGCCATCCACGCGCTGAACGGGGTGGATCTGAGCATTGCCCCCGGCGAGGCCATCGGCCTGATGGGCGACAACGGGGCCGGGAAATCCACGCTGATGAAGATCATCGCTGGAAACTTTCCCCCGACGTCCGGCGAAATCCGCATCGACGGCAGCCCGGTGCATTTCACCCGTCCCCTCGACGCACGGGAAAACGGGATCGAGATCGTCTACCAGGACCTTGCGCTGTGCGACAACCTGACAGCGGCGGCGAACGTCTTTCTGGGCCGTGAGATCAAGTCGGGCATCTGGCCGTTCCGCAGCCTCAACTACAACGCCATGTACCAGAAGGCCGGAGAACTGTTTTCCGAACTGAAATCGGAAACTCGCCCCCGCGACCTGGTCAAGCAGATGTCCGGCGGCCAGCGGCAGGCGGTGGCCATCGCGCGCACACGCCTGTCCGATCCGAAACTGGTGTTGATGGACGAACCCACTGCCGCGATTTCCGTCCGCCAGGTCGCCGAGGTTCTGAATCTCATCAAGCGGCTGAAATCCACCGGCCACGCGGTGATCCTCGTCAGCCACCGGATGCCCGACGTTTTCGAAGTCTGCGACCGGGTGGCGGTCCTGCGGCGCGGGACAAAGGTGGCGGACAAGCGCATCGACGACACCAGCCCCGAGGAAGTCACAGGCCTGATTATCGGAGCCATCGAGGCAGCATGACCGACAACACGAACACCCCGCAAGACGCCCATGACAAGACCGCGCAGACACCGGTCGATCACGCCGCCATCGACGACAGCATCACCTCGCGCCGGGAGGTCTCGGGCATCGGTGCCATCATCCGCACCCAGCCCTTCTGGGTCTTCATCGCCATCCTCACCATCGGCGTGGTGATGACCTTCGTTTCCGATGCTTTCCTGACCGAACGCAACCTCTTTAACATCACCCGCAACATGGCCTTTTTCGGCATTATGGCGCTGGGCATGTCGGCGGTGATCTGTACGGCGGGTATCGACCTGTCCGTGGGCTCGCTGCTGGGCCTCTGCGGCATCAACCTTGCACTGGTCTTGCAGGCCGGCTGGGGCGTCGAGATCGGATTTCTCGCCTGCATCGGCACGGCCGCGTTGGTGGGATTCATCAACGGCGTGCTGATCGCCTATGTCCGGCTTGCGCCTTTCGTCGTGACGTTGGGGATGTTGGCGATGGCGCGGTCCATCGCGATGGTGATTTCCAACAACAAGATGGTCTACGAGTTCGGCCCCGACCAGGAGATCTTTGAGTGGATCGGAGGCGGCAGCGTGCTGGGCGTCCCCAATGTCGTCTGGGTGCTGACCATCATGACGCTGTTTTTCCTCTGGATCTGGCGCTACTCTGAATGGGGCCGCTGGGTCATCGCCATCGGCGGCAACGCCCATGCGGCGAAACTCTCGGGCATCCCGGTCGAACGGGTGATCGTCTCGGTCTACATGGTCTGCTCGATCTGTACCGGCATCGCGGCCTTCATGTTCATCGGCTACACCGGGTCGGCGACAAATGGCATGGGCGCGACCTATGAGCTCAACGTGATCGCGGCCAGCGTGATCGGCGGCGCCAACCTGATGGGCGGTATCGTCTACGCCCTTGGCGCGCCAATCGGTGCCGCGCTGGTCGAACTGATCCGGAACTCGCTGCTGCTCGCCGGGATCCCGGCGCTCTGGCAGCAATTCTTTGTCGGGTTGTTCCTCATTCTAGCAGTCCTGCTGGAACAGCTTCGCAATCGAGGGGGCAAATAAGCCCCTCACTTCATGAAACTCAGGGAGGAGAAAGACATGAAGAAACTGCTGACCGCAACCGCGCTCTGCGCGCTGGCACCGGTGATGGCCTCGGCCGACTACACCTTTGCCCTTGTCCCCAAGGCGATGAACAACCCGTTCTTCGACCTCGCCCGTGACGGCTGCTATGCTGCGCAGGAGGAACTGGACGATGTGACCTGCGAATACATCGGCCCCGGTGAGCACACGGAACTGGAGCAGATCCAGATCGTCCAGGACCTCATCACCAAGGGGGTCGACGGGATCGCGGTGGCGCCGTCCAACGCCCCCGCGATGGCCAAGGTCTTGCGCGCTGCGGCCGATGCGGGCATCCCGGTAATGACCTGGGACTCGGACCTTCTGCCGGAGGATCAGGACCTGCGCACCACCTATGTCGGCACCAACAACTACAACATCGGCGTGCACCTGGCGGAATTGGTCATGGAACGGCACCCCGACGGCGGCACCATCTGCCTGCAGACCGGCGGTGCCGCAGCGGCCAACCACAACGAACGCCTGCTGGGCGCGCGGGAAACCCTGGCCGGGGCCGAGCTGGGCGATCCTCCGGGCCGCCCGCTGGACGGCGACAACGGCTGGACCGAAATCGCGGGCTGCCCGCTGATCACCAACGATGACGGCAACGTCGCCGTGCAGGGCCTGACCGACATCCTTGCCGCCAATCCTGACCTGACGGCCTTCCTGTCGACCGGCGCCTTTACCCAGTGGTTCGACAACGCCTACCGCAATGCGGCCGAGCCCTACAAGGCAGAGATGGACAGCGGCGAGCTGACCATCGTCGTGGCCGACACGCTGCCGATGCAGATCGCTCAGACCAAGGACGGTCTGGGCAATGGCCTTGTCGGCCAGCGTCCCTACGAAATGGGCTACAAGGCGATGTACATCCTCAAGGACATCGCCGAGGGCAAGGACGTGGATGACCCGATCTTTACCGGGCTGGACGTTTGCAACAACGACAACATCGACACCTGCGTAAAGTGATCTCCGGGTGACGAAACTGGACGGCGGCGCAGCCCTGCGCCGCCGTTTTCGCGGGGATTGCCTCGTGAGGAAAAAGGAGAAAGTGATTGCAACGGGTACGTTACGCAGTCGTCGGTGCCGGCTGGATTTCGCAGATCGCCTTTCTGCCGGCAGTGGCCCAGACCGGCAATTCCGAGGTCACGGCCATCGTCAGCGGCAGCACGAATGCGGCGCGAAAACTGGCCGAGTTCCACGGTATCCCCGAGGTGCTGACCTATGACGACTACGACGCCCTGCTCGCCTCGGACCGGATCGACGCAGTCTATATCGCCCTGCCCAACTCCTTGCATGCCGATTACACCATTCGTGCGCTCAAGGCCGGCAAGCACGCGCTGGTCGAAAAGCCGCTGACTTCCACGGTGGCCGAATGCCGTGCGATGATCGAGGCCGCAGACGCCTCTGGCGCCTATCTGATGACCGCCTACCGCCTGCACCACGAACCCGGCACCGTCGAAGTTCTGGACCGCATCCGCCGCGGAGAAATCGGCGACCCGCGCGTCTTTACCTCGGTCTTCGGCTTCCAGTCGGCGGCGGACAACCATCGCCTGCGCGGCGAACACTGGGGCGGCCCTCTGCAGGACATCGGCGTCTATTGCCTGAATGCGGCCCGTCACATCTTTGGCGATGAACCGACAGAGGTTGCCGCGATGGGCTCAAACGGCGACGGCGATCCACGCTTTGCCGAGGTCGAGGAAAGTGTCGCCGTCACCCTGCGGTTCCCGCGCGGAAGGCTGGCGCAATTCATCGCAAGTTTCGGCACGGATGAGCAGGACAGCTATACGGTGCTGGGCACCAGGGGCACGCTGGATGTCTCTCCGGCCTTCAGGTTCGAAACCGACGTCGCCCTGACCCAGCGCGCCGCCGGGGTGCCGCAAGACCGCGTCGTTGCGCCCGAATGCGATCATTTCGGTGCCCAGACCGCCTATTTCTCGGATTGCATCCGGACGGGTCAACCGCCCGAGGACGACGGCGCCGAGGGGCTGGCCGACGTGACGATCATGCGCGCCATCGAAGAGGCCATGCGAACGGGCAAGGCACAATCCGTCGCCCTGCCCCCGCGTCCGTCCCACCCCGGGCCGGACACGCTGCGCCGCGTCCCGCGTACCGATCACCGGCTTGTTCTATGACGGAGGCAGACATGGACCATATCGATTCCCACCACCATTTCTGGCACCCGGCGCGCGGCGATTACGGCTGGATGCCCGCCGATGACCCGGTATTGAGCCGCCCCTATCACCCCGCGGACCTTGCCGAGGGCCTGCAGGCGAGCGGTGTCGCGCGAACGGTGCTTGTGCAGGCGGCGCCCACTCTCGCCGAAACCGAATACCTTCTGGGTATCGCCGATTGCACGCCGCATGTGGCCAAGGTCGTCGGCTGGATCGACTTCGAGGATCCCAAGCAGAAGAAGGCCCTGCAACGCCTTGCCAAACATCCCAAATTCGCCGGCGTCCGCCCGATGATCCAGGATATTCCCGACGACCGCTGGATGCTGAAGCCAGAGGTGCAATGGGCCTATGAGGCCCTGATCGACCAGGACCTGACTTTCGACGCGCTGGGCTTTCCCCGTCACCAGGCGCCTTTTCTCGAACTGCTGAACCGCTATCCCGACATGCGGGTGGTGCTGGACCATTGCCTGAAACCGCAACTGCGCAGTCATTCCGAGGAGAGCTTCCGCACCTGGGCCGTGGGCATGACCCGCCTGGCGGAAGAAACCGGCGCTTTCTGCAAGCTGTCTGGCCTTGTGACCGAGGCCGATGACCTGCCGTCGGAAGATCTGCTGCAGCCCTATGTCGAACACGTCCTGTCCGCTTTCGGGCCGCAGCGCGTGATGTGGGGATCGGACTGGCCCGTCGCCCGCCTGCGCTGCGAGTATACCGACTGGCACGCGCAGGCTCTTCGACTGACCGCCTCCTTGTCAGAAGCGGATCGCGCGCAGGTGTTCAGCGGGACTGCAGAGCGGTTCTACCGCCTCTGACGCTTGTCGAAGTTCGACTTCCAAGCCCCTGATAACAATCAAAGGCTCGCCGGCGCCGAAGGCAGCTCCATCGTCTCGACCTCGCGCAGCAACTCGACAAAGCCCGCCACCTGGTGCCGCGCGGTGGCCTCGCCTTTCTCGGCTGTCGCAATCGAAGCATCGCCCACCGTCCCCGCCGGGTTCAGGTCCGCGGCGATCCACCCCCGGCTGATCGGGCCCGTCGGTGGAATCGCGGCCTCTTCGGCGGCCGACCGGAAATTCTCGGCCCGGCCCATGTCCACGCAGTGCGGCTGGCAGGCCAGCATGATCGAGGTTTCGACATCGCCGCCATGAATGCCAAAGCGCCGTTCGTGGTCGGAATACATCCCCTCGGGATGGCCGAAGTTTCCCCATTGGCATTTCACCGCCAGCATCCCCGCCTGTACCCGCAACTCGCGCGACAGGATCGAGATCAGGTCCAGGTTGCCGCCGTGCGAATTGGCGATGACGATCTTGCGCACCCCCGCACGCGCCACGGACAGGCCGATCTCTGTCCAGGCGGCCAGGGCGGTCGCCGCGCCGAGCGTCAAGGTGCCCCGCGCCCAGAGATGTTCGTTCGACTTGCCCACCGCCATGACCGGCAGGATCGCCAGGTCTAGGTCCTCGGGACAGGTCTCGCGCAGCAGATCCAGCATGTAGTCGGCGATCATCGTGTCGGTGCCGACCGGCAGATGCGGCCCGTGTTGCTCCACCGCCGCCGTGGGCAGCACGGCGATGGTCTTCATCGGGTCCACGGCCTCGAATTCCGGCGCGCGCCGTTCGGTCCAGTCCAGTCGTCTCAAGCCTCAATCTCCTTTGTATGTGGCGTCCAGCCGCGACCGCAGGTACTCGGCCCCGGTGATCGGCGCGTAGCGTGGCCTGCCCGTGCCCGGCAGGGCTGCGATCACGCTGTCAGGGTTCGGATCCAGGAAGAACGCGACCGACCTGCGCGCCCGCGCCGGGGGCAGGACGCGATGCGGCGTGGATCGGTACAGGTCGTTCGACCAGCGCATCAGGCAATCGCCGATGTTGACGACAAAGGCGCCGGGCACATGCGGCACATCGATCCAGTCCCCGGACAGGGCCTGCACCTGAAGTCCCGGCTCGCCATCGGTCATCAGCAGGGTGATCGACCCGTAGTCGCTATGCGCCCCGGCCCCGATCTCTCCGTCCGCGCCGCTGGCGGGCGGATAGGACAACAGCCGCAGCGTCGCCATCGGCGCGGTGAAATGCGGCGTGAAATAGCCGGGGTCCAGCCCAAAGTCCCGCGCGAAGGCACCGTGCAGCGCCACGCCAAGCTGCCTTGCCCGGTCATAGTAGCCCAGCAGGGTCTCACGAAACCCGGGAAGATCGGGCCAGACGTTCACGCCCCGGAACGGCTCGCCGCGCAGCACACGCGCATCGTCTTCGGCCAGGTCCAGCCCGATGTTGAAGGCTTCCTTGCGATCCACCTGCCCCGATGTCTCGTCAAGCCGCTCGCTGCCCATCCTGGCCCAGCCCCGGTTGTGCGGTGTATGCGCGATGTCCAACGCCGCCTTCTCCGCTTCGGGCAGGGCAAAGAACCGGTCGGCCTGCTCAAAGACCTGCGTGATCTCCGCCTCTGGCACCCCGTGCCCCGTCAGGCAAAAGAACCCGGTGTCACGGCAGGCCGCCCCCAGGCGCGCGCTGACCCCTTCGGGGTCGTTCTGGTACAGCGACCAGTCCAGTACCGGGATCATGTCTGCCTCCGTTGTCATGCCAGGAACCGGTCCAGCACCCGGTGCAACCGGGCCAGGTGGCGGGCGCGGCTGGCCGGGCTGGAACTGTCCATCAGGTAATGCGCGGCAAAGGCGGTGCGGCAGCGCCGAGCGCAGAGCAAGCGCACCCCGCGCAAGAGCGTCCTGCGTCCCGGCGCGCCGATCCAGCGCGTCAACCACCAGCTTGCCCCGCAGGTGGTAAAGACCCCCAGCCGCGTGATCTGCGTCAGCCCCGGCGCGATGTTGTCCCCCTCTGCCTTGGGCATTTCAAAGGCCACGCCCGGCAGCATCACCCTGTCCAACCAACCTTTCAGCAAGGCCGGCAACCCGTACCACCAGGTCGGGTAGACAAAGATCAGCGTGTCGCACCATTGCAGGTCTTCCACCTCCGCGGCCACCGGGGTGCGGTTGCCCGGCTCCTCCAGGTAGCCGGCCCATTCCCCGGGCGACAACACTGGGTCGAAGCCGCGCGCATAAAGATCATGCTCCCGCACCTCGGCGCCTCGGGCCTCCAGCCGCGACAGCACCATGCCCCGCACCGCGGCGGTAAAGCTCTCGGGTGAGGGATGACAGTAAACCACCAGGGCCCGCATGTCAGAACCTCGCCATTTCGCGTTCCACGCGGTCCAGGAACCCCGCGTGCTGCGCCTCCGTCGCCCGGTTCATGCCGTACAGAGACAGGTACCGCATCTTCTCGGGCCGGGTGACGTGCCAGACCGCCCGGCGCACGATCTTTCGCGGCGGGTCACCCGCCATGAAGGCACGCCAGCGCGTCCCGCCGTAGGTCGTGACCGCCGCCAGCCGGGTGATATGCGTCAGGTTCGGCTTGACCCGCCCGTCTTCCAACCGAAAGGAAACCCCGGGCAGAAAGACCCGGTCGAAATATCCCTTCAGGATCGCCGGAAAGCCGAAGTTCCAGACCGGAAAGACCAGCACCAGCGCCTGCGCCGCGCGCAGACGCTCGACGTGCTCTGCCACGGGGCCAAGGTTTGCCGGCACCTCGTGATAGCCCCGCCGTTCGGCCTCGGTCAGTACCGGATCGAAGCCTTCGGCATTGAGGTCGCAGTCATCCACGTCCCAGCCGCGCGCCTCCAGCGTCTCGACCACACGGGCATGCAGCGCCGACGACAGGCTTTCCGGACAGGGATGGGCAAACAGAACAAGCGCCCGCATCTCAGCGCGCCCTCCCGACAGCCAGGTTCATTCCGCGGCCTGCATGCGCGGATAGGCATACATGCGCTCATACCCCCAGTCGGGATCGTCCCAGGCAATCATCTTGCCGGGGTTCAGCAGGCCCTTGGGATCCGCTTCGCGCTTGAAGGCCAATTGCCTGTCGTCCACCGACTGCCGCCCGCCTTCCTCCAGCGTGTAGCGATGCGGGTTGAAGACCAGCGCGCCCTTTTCCTCGTGGATGCGTACGATCTCGTCCAGACGCTCCTCGGTGCTGAACTTGACCAGCGTCAGCCCCGCAAAGCCAACCTTTCCATTCGCCCGGATCGACTCGAGATGCTGGATGCATTCCCCCGGAAAGGTCTGGCGGATTTCCTCGACCAGCGCCCGGTGATCCGGAAACCCATAGCGCACCTGCAGATAGGTGATCGACGGATCGACCTTGAGCGCGCGCAGCGTCGTGTGGTTCCAGCCGTATTCGAACACCGGCCCCGGCCGGCGCGGCCAGTCGTGATCGTCGGAACGATAGATCATCCGCACTCCGGGCCGTCGCGCGAGGAAGGTCAGGAAACCGTCCATGCCATGTGGTGCCACCATCAACCCGACGAGGTGATCGCCCTTGTTCACATGTGGGCGTACACGTTGGAAATAAGCGTGCGCCGTGGGCGCCTCGTAGACGCTGGCCAGCTTGATCAGGATGCCATCCTCATTCGCCAGATCGTCGGCAAATGCCATCGCGGCGCCGAAGTCCTCGGAGGCGACAAAGATGTCGATCCAGTCATAGGCCGGCGCCAGCGGCATCTCGATCTCGGTGATGATGCCGTTGGTGCCATAGGCGTGGCTGACGCGGGCCAGTTCCTCGCCGGTGAATTCCAGCACCCGCGGCTCGGCCTCCATCGTCACCACGCGCAGGCGGATGATGTTTCCCAGGTCGCGCAGGCTGCCCCATGTGACCGACCCGACCCCGCCGGAACCGCCAGCAATGAATCCGCCGATCGTCGCCGTCGCCCAGGTCGAGGAGAACATGCGGATTTCCTGCCCGGTTTCACGGCAGGCGGCATCCAGATCCTTGAGCAGGCAGCCGGGCTCCACCACCACGCGGCCCGGCGCGATTTCCTTGACCTCGGTCATCCGGCTCAGGTGCAGGACACAGCCACCCTCGAAGGGCATGGCCTGTCCGTAATTGCCGGTGCCCGCGCCCCGTGTCGTCACCGGCACGTTGTGCTGATAGCAGGTTTTCAGAACCTCGATCACCTCGGCCTCGGTCCGGGGGCGAACGACGAAATCCGCCGTGACGTGATCCAGCCGCGCCTTCAGTACCGGCGAATACCAGAAGAAATCGCGCGAGGCGGCGCGCACCGGGGTTTCGGCATCTACGAGGTCCAGGTGCGCCAATGCGGCCTTGGCGGCGGTGATATCTGCGGTCATGAGGTCTTCCAGAGGTTGTCGAGGTCGGAGTAGTCGGGCAGCTTGCGGTCGATGGCCTCGCCCCCGCGCAACACGATGCGGTCGCTTTGGGGACGGGCAAAGAACTCGGTCCAGTCGCGGGCGCGAAAGATCACCAGGTCGGCTGGCGCGCCCTCTTCCAGCGCGCTGATACCGAAACCGCAGGTCGCCTCTGGCGTGAGCGTAAAGCTCTTGATCCAGTCGGTTTCGCAGTGGTCCAGGTGGGCGATACGGGTGGTCTCGCGCAGGACCTCGACCATGTCCATGTCGCCATAGGCATAGAACGGATCGCGCGTGTTGTCGGAGGCGAAGCTGACCGGGATGCCCCGCGCCCGCATTTCGTGGACCAGCGTCACGCCCCGGCGGCGCGGCGTGCCGGTGCCCCGGTCCTGCAGGTAAAGGTTGCACATCGGCAGGCTGACCACATGCAGTCCGGCCTTGGCGCAAAGGTCCAGCGTGTCCAGCGCCCGCGCCTCGTCCTGCGTCGACAGCGAACAGCAATGCCCCACCACGACGCGGCCCTGATAGCCGGTTTCCAGCACCGTCTCGGCAATCATGCGCAGGGTTTCGGATGAGGCATCCATCGTCTCGTCGGTGTGGAAATCCACGTCCAGCCCATGCGTGTCGGCAGCCGCGAAATGCCCCAGCAGACGCTCCTTGAGATCTGGCACCGGGTAGGTGACCATGCCCAGAACGCCGCCGTATTCCGCAACCGTGCGGGTGATTTCAGGGTATTCCTCGGTGCCGTAGGCCTCGCAGGAGACCAGGCTGGCGGCCTGCAGTTCGATCCGTCCGGCCCATGCCTCGCGCAGGTCGGCAAAGACGGGCCAGCTGCGCAGGTATTGCCCGTTCATCGAATCAAGGTGCGTCCGGATCTGCTTGGTGCCATGGGCCCAGGCGCTCCGCAGGGAAAAGCCCATGCGGGTTTTCAGGTCTTCTTCGGTCCAGTTGACGTGATCGGCGCGCACGGTGGTCAGCGCGCCCATGAAGGTGCCATCGGGATTGGATGCGCGGGGCCAGATGTGGCCCTTGTCCAGATGCGTGTGCATGTCGGTAAAGCACGGCAGGACCATCGCACCGCGCATGTCCACGGCCACCCCCCCCGGCGCGGCGATGCGGCCCGCCTCGATCCCCATGTCGGTCCGGACCAGGTCGCCCTCCTGCCCGACAAGACAGGCGGGCACGGTGACATTGGCCAGGGTGAAGGCCCCGTGCGGCAGAGAAGTGAAATCCATCAACCGTCCTTTTTCAGCGCGCTTTCGTGCCAGCGGAACAGCGCAAGGTGACTGATCAGGCTCATGACCGCAAAGATCGTCACGCCCATCAGGGAAATCAGGATCAGCGCCGCGTAGAGCCTGCCGAAGTTGAACCGGTAGGACGCCTCGAGCAGCGTCGAGGCAAGCCCCAGCCCGGTCCCGGCGCGGCCGATCACGAATTCCGCCACCACCGCCCCGATCAGCGCCAGCCCGCCCGCGATCTTGAGACCCGAGAGAAAGTAGGGCAAGGCCGAGGGCGCCGCGAGATGGCGCAGCCGCTGCCAGCGGCTGGCCCCGTAGATGGTAAAGAGGTCCTCGAGGTTGCGGTCGGTGCTTTTCAACCCGACGGTCGTGTTCGAGAGGATCGGGAAAAACGCCACGATCCAGGCACAGAGCAAGGCCGCGACAAAGGGACTGTCGAGGTAGATCTGCAACAGCGGCGCAATCGCCACCACCGGCGTCACCTGCAGGATCACCGCGTAGGGAAAGAAGGACATCTCGATCCATTTCGACTGCGTGAAGGCCACCGCCAGCAGCGCCCCGCCCAGGATCGCGAACCCCAGCGCCAGCAGCGTCAGCCGCCCGGTGGTCAGCGTGGCGGCCCACAGCAGGTCCCAGTCCTCGATCAGCTTGTCCAGCACCAAGAGCGGCCCCGGCAGAATGTAATGCGGCACCTCCGAGAGCGTGACATAGAGGTGCCAACCCAGCAGCGTCAGGACCATGACCAGCGAGGGCAGCGTCCATTTCGCGATCCGCAGCACCTGTTCGCGCCGTGCACGCGCCGCTTCTTCGTGATCGACCAGGGGCGTCTTGGTGTCCGTCATGCTCATGCCGCCTCTCCCGTGGCGCGGTGCAGTGCATCGGATGCCAGGCGGCAATACCGTGCATATTCCGCCGAGGTGCGGAACGCCTCGCTGCGTGGATAGGGCGCGTCGACGGTCAGTTCCTCGATCACCCGCCCGGGCCGGGCTGCCATGACCACCACGCGATCGGAGAGAAAGACGCTTTCAAAGACCGAATGGGTGACGAAGATCACCGTGCAGCCGATCTTTTCGCGCAACGACAACAGGTCGTTGTTCAGCTTGAAGCGCGTGATCTCGTCCAGCGCGGCAAAGGGTTCGTCCATGAGGATCAGCCGGGGTTTCGTGACCAGAGCCCGCGCGATGGACACGCGCATCTTCATGCCGCCTGACAGTTCACGCGGAAAGGCGCGCTGGAATTTCTCCAACCCCACAAGGCGCAGAACCTCCAGCACGTCGTCGCGGACCTCGGCAAAGGGCACGCCTCGGATTCGGAACGGCAGGTAGACATTGTCCATCACCCGCGCCCAGGGCATCAGCGTCGGTTCCTGGAAAACAACTCCCAGATCCCCTGCCCCCTTGTCCCCGGCAGCCTCCTCACCGGTCCAGGTGATGCGGCCCGATGTCGGCTGCATCAGCCCCGTGACCAGTTTCAGCGCCGTCGATTTGCCGCAGCCCGATGGCCCCAGCAACGAGATGAAGTCTCCTTCGTTGACGGTCAGGTTCATGTTGCGCAAGGCGATGACGCCGCCGTGGAATGTCTTTTCCACCTGCGCCATCTTGAGCAGTTCAGGGCGTTGGCCCAAGGGTTGGCGGGAGGGTATCATCGCATCGCTGTCCCGGATCGCGTCGAGCCGCGACCCGGGCCTTTCCTTACTTCAGGTCCATTCCTACGCCCTTGCCCACGAACTCCGTGGTATAGGCGGACTGCCAGTCGACCTCGCCGATCACGCCGGCCTCGACCATCTTGGCGTAGAAATCGCCGACCTGCGCGTCGGTGATGACGCCGATCCCTGCCTCAAGCGTATCGCCGGAGTCCACGATGCCGTGTTCCTTCATCTTCTCGATGGCAAAGGCGATCTTGTCGTTCGTCATCTCGGGGTTGTCGGCCTTGATCATCTCGTTGGCGGCCGCGTTGTCGCCATAGAGATAGGTGTACCAGCCCTTGATCGAGGCATCGACGAAACAGCTGACCTCGTCCGGCTTCTCGGCGATCGTGTCGGCCATGACCTCGATCGTCGAGGCATAGGTGGAATAGCCCGCGTCGGCGATCAGGAAGACATCCGGGGTAAAGCCGCCTTCCTTTTCCACCAGGTAGGGTTCGGACGACAGGTAGCCCTGCATCCCGGTATCCTCGTTGGCAAGGAAGGGCCCGGGGTTGAAGGTATAGGGCTGGCGCTGTTCGGCGGTGAAACCATATGCCGCGATCATCCACTGGTAGTAGGATTGATAGCCGTTGTCGCCGATCAGCAGATCCAGCGCCTTGAGATCCTCGAAGCTCTCGGCCTTGCCCGGGTGGGTCACGATGACCTGCGGGTGTTTCTGAAAGATCGCCGCGACTGAGACCACCGGGATGCCCTCCTGCACGGCGTTGAAGGCCTGCAGCAGGTCGCCGCCCATGTGGTAGTCGATCCGCCCCGCCAGCAGCAGCGCGCGGTTGTTCACCTGCGGACCGCCCGGCAGGATCGAGACCTTGAGCCCGCAGGCCTCGTAGGTGCCATCGGCCACGGCCTGGTAGAACCCGCCATGTTCGGCCTGGGCCAGCCAGTTGGTGCCAAAGGCGACCTCGGTCAGATGCGATTCCGCAAAGGCGGGCGCGGCAAGTGTGCCGGCCGCGGCACATGCAAGGGCAGTGAACTTCATGGAGGACCTCTCTGTCGCGGGTTTGCGTCTTTGCGCCGACCCTGAGAGCGCGCCACAGTCCGGGCAATCGGCATCTCTGACCGGATGGTCCGCTTTTCCGGGAAGACGCACAGAATTCATGCAGTTACGGCGCGCCCGCTGAATTATGCGGCGCCCGGAAAGCGCGTTTCGAAAGAGATCTGGTCAATTTGGCGCTCTGGCGCCAATGTGCCCCAGCACAACGGAGCCCCAGAAATGCCAATCGACAGCCTGATCCCCGACACGATCGCCGCCCCCTTCGCCCGCTATGCCCACGGCGTCGCAACCGAAAACCTTGTCCTGACATCGGGGCAGTTGCCGCTGGCCATGGATGGCAGCGTGCCCGAAGGCCCCGAGGCGCAGGCCGCGCTCTGTTTCGCCAATATCGACGCCATCCTGGCAGAGGGCGGAACGTCGAAACATCACGCCCTGCGCATCAATGCCTATGTCACGCACCGCGATCACATGCAGGGCTACATGGCCGCGCGGGATGCCTGGCTCGCGGACGCGCGCGTGCTGCCGGCCTCGACGCTTATGATCGTCTCGGGCTTTACCCGGCCCGAATTCCTGGTCGAAGTCGAAGTCACCGCCCTGCGCCCCTGATCGGATTGCACTCTGCCGACCTCCCTGAAAGAGTGCCGCCCAAAGAGAGTGCCATGACCGCCTTCCGTTTCATCCATGCCTCGGACCTGCACCTGGGGCGCCGCTTTGCCAATATCCCCCAGCCCGAGGATGGCAACATCCGCGGGCGCCTGATGGAGGCGCGCCACGGCGTCATCGCGCGGCTGGCGCAGGCCGCCCGCGATACCGGCGCGGCGCATGTCCTGCTGGCAGGCGATACATTCGACACGGCCACGCCTTCTCCGACCGTGTTGCGCCAGGCGCTGACCGCGATGGCAGAGGATGCAAGCCTGACCTGGTGGCTGCTGCCCGGCAACCACGACAACATGGCCAATGCCGAACCGCTCTGGGAACGGATGCTGGCCGAGGCCCCGGGAAACGTGCGGCCCCTTTTGGACGCCGCGCCCCGGATGATGGCCGATGGCGCCAGCCTGCTGCCGATCCCGGTCACCCACCGCGCCCCGGGCCGCGATCTGACCGAGGGGCTTGGCGCCCTGCCAACGCCCGAGGGCGCGCTGCGGATCGCGCTTGCCCACGGCGGCGTCACCGATTTCGAGGATACGGGCGCGCATATTCCGCCCGACCGTGCGGCCCGCGCCAACCTGGACTATCTCGCGCTGGGCGACTGGCACGGACGGTTGCAGATCGACGCCCGCACGCACTACCCGGGCACGCCGGAACAGGACAGGTTCAAGCACGGGCGGCGCGGGCTGTGCCTGGCCGTGACCATAGACGCGCCCGGCGCGATACCGCAGGTCGCAGAGGTCGAGACCGGCCAGTTCTGGTGGACCGAAACGGAATTGCCGGTACAGGCCGGGCTGGACACCGCTGCGGCGCTGGAGGCGCTGTTGCCCGCCACCGGACGCCGCGATGTGCTGATGCGGGTCCGGGCCACCGGCTGGGCCAGCCTCGCGCAGCGCGCTGACCTATCGCGTGCGGCCAATGACGCCGCACCTGACTTTGCCTGGCTGACGTTGAACACCGAAGGCCTTGGCGCGCTGCTGGACGACGTGGATCTCGACACGATCGACCACGCGGGCGCCCTGCGCCAGGCCGCCGAGACGCTCAAGACCGAAGCCGAGAACCCCGACCTCTCCGCCGAGGATCGCGGCATCGCCGCCGAGGCGCTGGCCCGGCTTTATGCCTATGTGACGGAGCAGCCTGCGTGAAACTTCGCCGTATCGCCGTCCAGAACCTGCGCCGCTTCACCGCGCCCGTCCAGATCGAGGGGCTGGCCGACGGGCTGAACGTGCTCAGCGCCCCGAACGAACAGGGGAAGTCCACGCTTTTTGACGGGTTGCAGGCGCTGTTCTTCACCGCGCACGGCGGCAGCGGCAAAGAGATCAAGGCCCTCCAGCCCCATGCCAAGGGCGCGCCCGAGGTGCTGGCGGAGATCGAGACGGCCGAGGGGCGTTTCACGCTGGCCAAACGCTGGCTGTCAAAGCCGCGCGCTCATGTCTGGCAGGACGGGCGCCTCATTGCCCAGGCCGATGCCGCCGAAGCCTGGATTTCGCAACTGGCCGCCGCCGATGCCGGCGGGCCCGCCGGGCTTCTGTGGGTGCGGCAGGGGCTGACCGGTTTCGACGAAAACGGCAAAAAGGCGCAGGACACGGCCCGTGAGGCGCGGCGCGACCTGCTGTCGTCGATCGCCGGCGAGGTCGACACGATGACCGGTGGCGCCCGCATGGACGCGGCGCTGAAACGCTGCCGCGAGGAACTGGGCCGCTATGCCACCGCCACCGGGCGCCCGCTGAAGACCGGCCCCTGGAAGGCGGCCCAGGACCGCGTCGACGAGCTGCAGGCGGAACACGACCGGCTGGATCAGCTGGCGGCCGAACTGCGCCATGACCTTACCGCCCGCACCCGCGCCCGGTCTGAACTGGCAGAGCTGACCGAGCCGGAGGCCGCCGCGCGCCGGCAGTCCCGGCTGGCAGAGGCCGAGGCCGCGCATGCCCGTGCCGAACGCCATGCGGCGCAGCTCGATACGCTCACCCGGGCCGCCGAGACCGCGCGCCTGCGGTTGGACGGGCTGGAAAGCCGTCGCAAGGCGCGTGCCGTGGCGCTGGCCGAACGCGACGAGGCGGCGCGGGCCACCGAGGCGGCCGGAACACGCAAGGCCCATGCCGAGGCCGCGCAGACCGGGGCCGAACGCGCCGCGTTGCAGGCCAGAGAGGCGTTGAAAAACGCCCGTGCCCGACTGGCCGAGGCGGAAACCGAACTGCGCCTCGCGCAACAGGCGCGGCACGCCCGCGAGGCCGAGCATCAGCGAAAGGAACTGACCCGGCGCATCGCCGAGGCCGGGGAACTTCGGCAACAGGCCGACGCCGCCCGCCGCGAGGCGTCTCAAGGCCCCGATGCCAAGGCGATCGACCGGCTGGAAAGCCTGGCCCGTGCCTTGGAGCAGGCCCGCGCCCTGCAGGCCGCCAGCGCCGCGCGATTGGAAGTCTCTTACGCGGCGGGGCGCGACGGGGCGATCACGTTGGATGGCCAGCCACTGCCAGGCGACAGGGCGATGCCGCTCTTGCGGGTCACGACGCTGGACCTGCCCGGCCTCGGCAAGCTGACCCTCACCCCCGGCGATACCGGCGACGATACCGCGGTCGACAGCGCAAGCGAGGCTCTGTCGGCCGCCTTGCGGAAACTTGATCTGCCCGACATCGACGCTGCCCGGCAATCCGCCCGCGCGCGCGGCGAGGCCGAGCGCCGCCTGTCCGAGATCACCGCCACCCTGCGCGCCCTCGCGCCCGACGGGGCCGAGGCCCTGCGTCAACGGCTGACCTCCCTGCCCGCGCCCCTGCCGGCGGATGCGCCCGAACCACCCACAGTAGAGGCGGCGGAAACCGCGCTCCGTCAGGCCGAGAACGCCCGGCAAGAGGCCGAGATCCAGGCGGAAACCGCGCGTGACCAACTCGAGGCCGCGCGTACCGAGACCGCCCACGCCCTTGCCGGCGCGCAGGCGGCGGCTGACCGTCAGACCCGGGCGGAAACCGCCCTCGCGCAGGCGCCCGAGACACCCGAAGCAGAGCACGACGCCGCGCAGGCGGCCCTGGCGCAGGCCGAAGAAGCCCGCGCCAAGGCCGCAACCGAGGCGCCCGATCTCGAAAGCACCCGGGCCGCGCTGTCGCGGGCGCAATCCGCCGAGACCTCCGCGCAAGAGGCCATCGCGCGACTGAACCTCGATCTTGCTCGCCTGGACGAACGTGTTCGCCGCAGCGCCGAAGGAGCGGTCGAGGAACGGCTGGCCGATCTGGCACAGGATCTTGAAACCGCGCGGGCCGATCTGGCCCGGATCACCCGGGACGTGGCCGTCCTGCGCCGCCTCGAAACCGCCCTGGAGACCGCGCGCATCGCCGCAAGGGATCGCTATTTCACACCGGTTGCCAATGCCTTGCGCCCCCTGCTTCACCTTCTGTGGCCAGAGGCGCAGCTGGACTGGGACGACACCGACCTGTTGCCCCGGAACCTGATCCGCAACGGCGCCGAGGAGCCGATCGACATCCTGTCCGGCGGAACGCAGGAACAACTGGCGCTGCTGGTGCGGCTGGCCTTTGCCCGTCTGCTGGCCGAGGACGGACGCGCGGCTCCGGTGATCCTGGACGATGCGCTGGTCTATACCGACGATGACCGGATCGAACGAATGTTCGACGCCCTGCACCGCCAGGCCTCGGACGTGCAGATCCTTGTCCTGACCTGTCGCCAGCGCGCTTTCCGCGACCTCGGCGGGCAACAGTTGCAGATCCGCGCAATGGATCCGGCGCCCGACAGCCTGCTGGAAAGATGAGCGCGCCGCCCGCGACCCGAAATCATTGAAAGAAAGCGAGGTTGCGGCCTCCGACGCAGACGAATCCCCTTTGCAATCGCGGCAGGCATCCCTATATTCACCCTGTCCCTTCGGGGACTATGGGCATAAACGCGCATGTAATAAACGGATCGGACCCGGGGGCGGTACCCGGCGGCTCCACCATATATCCTTTGTTGGGGGATCATGGGGCCGAAATAGGATCGACGAACGCGTAAAGATGTAGCTTTGTCCCGGTGAGATACCACCGTTATCGGTTCGCTAAGTACAATTGCCAACAACAATCGTGCTCCGGTTGCTCTGGCTGCGTAAGCAGTCCGAAAGACCGAAATCTAAGCCCTTGCGCCTAGCCGCGTAAGGCGGGGTTCGCAGGCACCTGGCAACAGAAGCCTGCACTTTCCCAAATGAGAATCCCCGACAGCATACCCGGCGCGCCGCCTGTCTGCTTGTCCCCGCCGGGTCCGCCGCGGTCGCGGACCGCAGTCGGGACCTCGTGATCGTCGATCCCTGCGAAAGCCGGACCTGGCAAATCATGGTCAAACATTCGCCGCGCGACGATGTCCGGGTCAAAAATGGCTGATGGGAACCGGGGTCAAGGTCACGCATCAACCCGCTCAGCGACGGCAAACGCCTGCGCCACCGCGACAATGCCAAGCTTTATGTCTTCTACGAGACGGTCGACGGGCGCAAACGGGCCAAGGGCGACTATGGCATCCGCTACCAAGGCGACTATTTCGAGGGCGTCGAGGCGGTGCGGATCCTGCGCGGGCCGGAGGTTGAATATTGGATCGCAGGCTGTTGATCACCTGCTGCGGGTCTTGACCCGGGGCGCCGACCTGTCACACCGGCGTCGTCCCCCGCTGCTAGGCCCCGAGGTCATGACCGCCTATTCCACGCTGATTCAAGTCTTTGGCCGTATCGGGGTTCTGTCCTTTGGCGGCCCGGCGGCGCAGATCGCCCTGATGCACCGCGAACTGGTCGAGGAACGGCCCTGGCTGACGGAACAGCAATTCCTGCGCTCCCTGAGTTTCTGCATGTTGCTGCCCGGACCCGAGGCGATGCAACTTGCCACCTATGCCGGCTGGCGCCTGCGCGGCATTCCCGGCGGACTGATCGCGGGCGGGCTCTTTGTGCTGCCCGGCGCCGTGGTGATCGCCCTGCTGGCGCTGTTCTATGCGCAGTATGGTGCGCGCCCCGAGACCGAGGCGCTGCTATTGGGCGTCAAGGCCTGCGTCGTGGTGATCGTGGCACAGGCGCTGGTACGGCTGTCGCATAAGGCACTCAAGGGAACAGCGGACTACCTGGTCGCCGCGCTGTCCTTTCTTGCGATCTTCCTGCTTGGCCTGCCCTTTCCGCTGATCATCGCGCTGGCCGCGCTCTGGGGCGCCTGCCGGGCCGCCGCACCGTCAGAGACACCTCCGGACCCCGCCACGCGTCGGACACGCCCCGCAACGATCCTGCTCTGGGCTGCGCTCTGGCTCATGCCCCTGCCGATCCTCTGGCTGACGGGCCAGGACCTGCTGTTCGACCTGGCGCTGTTCTTTGCCAAGCTGGCCGTCGTCACCTTTGGCGGGGCCTACGCGGTTCTGGCCTACATGGCACAGGAAGTGGTCGAGAGCCGCGCCTGGCTGGACGCCACGCAGATGGTCGACGCCCTGGGCCTGGCCGAGACCACGCCCGGCCCGCTGATCCTGGTGACGCAATTCGTGGGACAGTTGACCGGGCACGCCCACGGCGGCCCCTGGCTGGCCCTGGCGGCGGGCGGACTGACGCTCTGGATGACCTTCGTGCCCTGTTTCCTGTGGATTTTCGCGGGCGCCCCCTACATCGAAAACCTGCTGGCGCGGCCCCGACTGCAATCGGCGCTGGCGGCCATCACCGCCGCCGTCGTCGGCGTGATCCTCAATCTTTCGCTCTGGTTTGCGCTGCATGTCGTCTTTGCCACGCTCACGCCTGTCGGGTTGGGCCCGGTCACGCTGGACCTGCCCCGGCTGGACTCGCTGCGCTGGGAAGTCCTGCCCCTGACAGCCCTTGCCACGCTGCTGCTTGTCTGGGCAAAACGCGGTGTCCCTGTCACACTCGCCCTCTCGGCGGCGCTGGGATGGGCGCTTGCGCTTGTGTGACAATCGCCCCTTTTCCTTCACGTCAAAAACAATATGGTGAGGGCACGTTCAGAAAGGTCCCCAAATGTCCGAAGGCATCGATTACGGCAAACTCATGCACCGCGCCATGCGCGGGTTGATTCAGCAGGTTCTCGAGGATGTTCAGGAAAACGGACTGCCCGGGGATCATCATTTCTTCATCACCTTCGACACCGGTCACCCGGATGCCGAGCTGGCCGACTGGCTGGCCGATCGCTATCCCGAGGAAATGACCGTGGTGATGCAGCACTGGTATGACGGGCTGGATGTGGGCGATGACGGATTCGCGGTCACGCTGAACTTTGGCGATGCTCCGGAACGGCTGTACATCCCCTATGATGCGATAAAGACCTTCGTCGATCCCTCGGTGGAATTCGGCCTGCGCTTTGAAAGCCAGGAGGACGAGGAAGACGGCGACGACGATCCGACGCCCCCCGATGACGACGGTCCCGGCGGCGAGCCGCAAGAGGAACACCACGACGCAGAGGTGGTCAGCCTCGATCGTTTCCGGAAGTGATCCCCGGAACTGCCTGACAATATCCCGGTGCCGCGCCCAGACGGGTCATAAGGCACCGGCATTCTGACGCATGTTAACGGTATCCCGTGGTATGCCGCCTTGTCTTTCCGCACTTCTGGGGTAAGAGGAAGGCAACCGCACGAAGGAGGCATGTCCATGACCGCGACCCGCACCGAATCCGACAGCTTTGGCCCGCTCGAAGTTCCCGCAGACAAGTACTGGGGCGCACAGACCCAGCGTTCGATCATGAACTTTCCCATCGGTTGGGAAAAACAGCCCGTGGCCATCGTGCGCGCGCTGGGCGTGATCAAGCAGGCCTGCGCGATGCAGAACAAGGCCACCGGCAAGCTGGACGCGAAACTGGCCGACGCCATCATCCAGGCCGCCAGTGAGGTCGTCGCGGGCAAGTTCGACGACAACTTCCCGCTGGTGGTCTGGCAGACGGGGTCGGGCACCCAGTCGAACATGAACTCCAACGAGGTCATTGCCAACCGCGCGATCGAGATCCTCGGCGGGACCATCGGCAGTAAGGACCCGGTGCACCCGAACGATCACTGCAACATGGGCCAGTCGTCCAACGACACCTTCCCCACCGCCATGCATATCGCCACCGCGATGAGCGTGCGCGACGTGCTGATCCCCGGCCTGACCAAGCTGGCCGAGGGGCTGGAGCAGAAGGCCGACGAATTCAAGGACATCATCAAGATCGGCCGCACCCATACGCAGGATGCGACGCCGCTGACGCTGGGCCAGGAATTCTCGGGCTATGCGCATCAGATCCGCCAGGGCCTGAAGCGGGTCGAGGCCGCGATGCCCGGCATTTACGAACTGGCCCAGGGCGGCACCGCCGTCGGCACCGGCCTGAACACCGTCCCCGGCTGGGGGGAGGCGGTCGCCGGCCACATGGCCAAGATCACCGGCCTGCCCTTCGTCACTGCCCCCAACAAGTTCGAGGCACTGGCCGCGCATGACGCGATGGTCTTCCTCTCGGGCGCCTTGGCGACGATTGCGGGCAGCTGCTACAAGATCGCCAATGACATCCGCTTCCTCGGCTCCGGCCCGCGTTCGGGCCTGGGTGAGCTGATCCTGCCGGAAAACGAACCGGGCTCCTCGATCATGCCGGGCAAGGTGAACCCGACCCAGGCAGAGGCGCTGACCCAGGTCGCTGCGCATGTCATGGGCAACGACGCGGCGATCAAGTTCGCCGGCTCTCAGGGCCACTTCGAACTGAACGTCTACAACCCGATGATGAGCTACAACCTGCTGCAGTCGATCCAGCTGTTGGGCGACGCCGCGGACAGCTTCACCGAGCGGATGCTTCTGGGCATCGAGGCCAACGAGCCCCGCATCGAAAAGCTGATGAAGGAATCGTTGATGCTGGTCACCGCGCTGGCGCCGACCATCGGCTATGACAACGCCACCAAGGTCGCCAAGACCGCGCACAAGAACGGCACGACCCTCAAGGAAGAGGCCATCGCTTTGGGCTTTGTCGACGAGGAGACCTTTGACGCCGTGGTGCGTCCTGAGCAGATGATCGGACCGAAGGCCTGATGTCACCCGTCGGTGCGGGCACGACGCCCCGCACCTGACAGAGACATGACAAGAACCCAAACAAGGGCGCCGGGCAAAAGTGTCCGGCGCCTTTTTCCGGTGATGCCCCGGCTTGTACAAAACGTTGGAAACCGCGTACGTTTTGTACAAAACGTACAACACCCGGCGGAGCACAGGTCATGTCCAAGGTGGTCAATCTCAACCGCTTCAAGAAGCAGAAGGCGCGCGACGACAAGCGCCGCGTTGGCGACCAGAATGCCGCGCGCCACGGGATTAGCAAGTCGGAAAAAGACCTGGCCGAGGCCCGGCGGTCAAAGGCCGAACGCGATCTGGACGGACACGAAAAGGAATGAGCGGACGCCCGGTCAAGCATTCCCTGACCCTCAAGGGACACCGGACATCGGTCTCTCTGGAAGAGGAATTCTGGCAGGAGTTCCGCCGCATCGCCCGAGAAGATGGGCTTACAATCAATGCCTTGGCGGCCAATATTGATGTTAGCCGCGACCCCGAGGTCGGGCTTGCATCCTCGATCCGTGTGTACGTCCTGCAAAGGGCGCTTGCCTCACGCGATGCGTGAGGAGTTATCCACAAGAGCCTGTGAACACTTCAGGAGGCCGGGAAGACAAAGCAGCGGTCGCGGCGGATGCTCAGCCACATCGGTGTGCCGGGTTTCGGCAGAAAGACGTTGGGCACCGTGGCGCGCAGTTTCTCGCCGTCATGGTCCATGCGGAACTCCACCAGGCTTTCCGACCCCATGAACCGCGCCCGCTTCACCACGCCGCGCGCCGGCGCGCCGGTCTTGGCCGAAGGACTGGGCCCCTTGCCCGCACGGTCAAAGTCGATGCCGACGTGCTGGGGCCGAAAGACGATCTCGACGTGGCTGCCATCGGCATAGCCCGGGGCCAGGAACTGGCCAAAGGGCGTGGCCACGAGGGCACCTTTAACTTCACCCTTGATCATATTGATATCGCTGAAGAAAGCGACTGCCTCACGGTCGGCTGGGGCGTTGTAGATATTGTAGGGTGCGCCCTGCTGGACGATATGCCCCTGCCGCATCAGCGCGATCTCGTCGGCCATGCGCATCGCCTCTTCGGGTTCATGCGTGACCAAGAGAACCGAGGTCCCCTCTTCCTTGAGCAGTTCCAGCGTCTCATCCCGGATGCCATCGCGCAGCCGGTTGTCGAGGCCGGAGAACGGCTCGTCCATCAGCATCAGGCGTGGCTTCGGCGCCAAGGCGCGGGCCAGGGCCACACGCTGCTGTTCGCCGCCCGAAAGCTGATGCGGATAGTCGTCGATGTAGCCGGCCAGCCCCACCCGTTCGAGGTATTCCTTTGCCCGCGCGCGTTTCTCGGAGGCCGATGTCTTGAGCCCGAAAGCCACGTTCTCGCCCACGCTAAGGTGCGGAAAAAGCGCGAAATCCTGGAACATCAACCCGACGGAGCGGCGCTCTGGCGGCACCCGGAAAACCGTGTCGCAGATCAGGTTGCCATCGATGAAGATCGAACCGGAATCCTGCATCTCGACCCCGGCGATGATCCGCAAGGTCGTCGATTTTCCGCAGCCGGAGGGCCCCAGGAGGCAAGTCACCTTGCCCGGTTGAATCGTCAGCGAAACATTGTTCACCACCGCCTTGCCGTCATAGCGGCGGATGATGTTTCGGATCTCCAGTCGGGGTGCCTGCACGGGGTGTCCTTTGTCGTCTCCGACGGAAAGCATCGGGATTTTAGCGACAGATAAAGCGCACGGCCCCGCGCCGCAAGGTCAGCCGCCCAGAGCCTTGCCCAGGCGCGGCAAACGCGCCTTTTTCATCAGGGCCCGCATGGTCCAGGCCTCGCCCGAGAGCCGTTCCGCCTCGGCCCGCACGTTTTCACCGACCTGCGCCATGACGTCTGGCTGCGCCCGGTGAAATCCCAGAAGGAAGCCATCCGGATCGGCACGGCTCAGCCTCTCCTCGGCCAGGATGTTCCGCGGGAAGTCACTGGCATTCATGGTGACGATGACATCCGCATGCCCCGCAATACCCGCCGCCAGGACATGGGTATCATTGGCATCGGGCAGCCACAGGCGCTTTTCCAGCGACGGCGGGTAGGTCACTTCGGCCTTGGGCCAGGCGGCGCGGACAAGGGCGGTCTCGGCCCGCGCCTGTGCCTCGCCGTCCGGGCCCAGCTTGCGTGCGGCACGGGCCCATTCCTCGAGAATGCGTTCCGACCAGAGCGGCGTGTAGAACCCCGCCCGCGCGGCGCCCAAAAGGACCTCGCGCATCACCGTCGGATACAGAACGCAGGTGTCCAGCAGGACCTTCACAGGCGGAAGACCAAGGCCTTGAGATAGCCGGATTCGGCCAGTTGAGGCAGCAGCGGGTGATCCGGTCCGGCAAAGCCGGTGTGCAACAGCTGTGCCCGACGCCCGGACCGGCCGATCCCCCGCAGGCAAGCGCCGGTAAAGGCGGTCAGGTCCGCCGCATGGGAACAGGAGCACAGCACCAGGTAGCCGTTCTTTGCTACCAACGGCGCGGCCAGGCGCGCCACGCGCTCATAGGCGCGCAGGCCCTTTTCCAGCGCGGGCTTGTTGGGCGCAAAAGCAGGCGGATCGCAGATCACCAGGTCAAAGCGCGCATCTTCGCCCGCCAATGCCTCGAGCGTGGCAAAGGCGTCACCTTGTCGGGTGGCAAAGCGGTCAGAGGCCTCCATGCGCCGCGCGCCTTCTTCGGCCAGGGCCAACGCGGGTGCGGATCCATCGACCGCGAGGGCCCTGCTGGCACCGCCCGCAAGCGCCGCAAGCGCAAAGCCGCCAACATGGGAAAAGACATCCAGGACCGAATGCCCCCGCGCAAGCCGGGCCGCAAACCCCTGGTTCTCGCGCTGGTCATAGAACAGACCGGTTTTCTGTCCACCGGTCAGGTCCGCCATGTAGGTCGCGCCGTTCATCTCGACCGGAACCGGCGCCTGGGGTGCCGTGCCCCGCAGCACCGCGTCCACGTCGTCCAGCCCCTCCAGCGTACGTCCGCGCCCGGCGGCGTTCTTCAGCACGTTGGTCACCCCCGTCACGTCGACCAGGGCCTCGGTCAGGGCTTCCAGGTGTGTCTCGGCCCAGGCGGCATTCGGCTGCATCACGCAGGTGTCGCCAAAACGGTCGATCACCAGACCCGGCAGACCGTCGCCCTCGGCATGGACCAGCCGGTAGAAGGGCGCGTCGTAGACCGCTTCGCGCAGCGACAAGGCTTTGCGCAGGCGCTCGGCCAGCCAGTCGCGATCGACAACCGCCGACGCGTCGCGGTCCAGCACCCGGGCCACGATCCGCGAGCCGGGATTCACGGCGACCGTGGCCAACGGCTTGCGGTCGCCATCTTCCAGCGTCGCGATGCTGCCGGGGGCCAGTGCCTTGCTGCGCCGGTCCATGACCAGCTCGTTGTCAAAGACCCAGGGCGCACCACGTCGAATGGCGCGCGCGTTGGCCTTGGGTTTCAGCCGCAGGACCGGGCGGTCGGGTATGGTCTTGGAATCCGTCATGCGCTTCGCTTAACTGCATTTGCGTGCCTGGGAAAGCGCCGCCGTGCAGGCAATTGCCCAACCCATCGGGGTTGCCACACGATCCGGCCTTTACCGTTAGCGCTAACTGTCGTATGTGAGGCGCATAGCCAAGCCAGAGACGATCCCAGGAGGGAGACCCGAATGCCGCTTGATGCCACCATCGCGCGTGTCACCGCCCGTATCGAAGCCCGTTCCGAGCAGATGCGCAGCACTTATCTTGACCGTATGCGCCGCGCCGCCGACGAAGGCCCGCGCCGCGCGCACCTGACCTGCGGTAACCAGGCCCATGCCTATGCCGCCATGACCGGCGACAAGGATACGCTGGCGGCGGGCCGCGCCCCGAACCTCGGGATCGTGACCGCCTACAACGACATGCTCTCGGCGCACCAACCGTTCGAGACCTATCCCAACGTGATCCGCGCCGCCGCGCGTGAGGCAGGCGGCACCGCGCAGGTCGCGGGCGGCGTGCCCGCCATGTGTGACGGCGTCACCCAGGGCCAGGTCGGCATGGAGCTTTCGCTATTCTCGCGCGATGTGATCGCTCTGGCGACGGGTGTCGCGCTGAGCCACAACACCTTTGACGCTGCCGTCTACCTGGGGGTTTGCGACAAGATCGTGCCGGGGCTGGTGATCGCGGCGGCGACCTTCGGCTATATCCCCGGGCTGTTCATTCCCGCCGGTCCGATGACCAGCGGTTTGCCCAACGACGAAAAGGCCAAGATCCGCCAGCAGTTCGCCACGGGCGAGGTTGGCCGGGACAAGCTGATGGAGGCCGAGATGGCCTCGTACCACGGGCCGGGCACCTGCACCTTCTACGGCACCGCCAATTCCAACCAGATGCTGATGGAATTCATGGGGCTGCACATGCCGGGCACCAGCTTCATCAACCCGGGCACGCCGCTGCGCGAGGCGCTGACCGTCGAGGCCGCGAAGCAGGCGCTGTCGCTCACCAAGCTGGGCAATGCCTATCGCCCGGTCTGCGACGTGTTGGACGCCAAGGCCTTTGTGAACGGGATCGTCGGGCTGATGGCGACAGGTGGGTCGACCAACCTCGTGCTGCACCTGCCCGCGATGGCCCGTGCCGCCGGGATCGCGCTGGAGCTGGAGGATTTCGACGAGATCAGCTCGGTCACGCCGCTGATGGCCAAGGTCTATCCCAACGGTCTTGCCGACGTGAACCATTTCCACGCCGCAGGCGGGCTGCAGTACATGATCGGCGAACTCCTGGACGCGGGCCTGCTGCAGGATGACGTCAAGACCGTGGCGGGCGACGGGCTGTCGCTCTACACGCGTGAACCGGTGCTGGAAAACGGCGCGGTTTCTTACCGGGACGGCCCGCGCGAAACGCAGAATGACAAGATCCTGCGCCCCGCGCGCGACCCGTTCCAGGCCACCGGCGGGCTGAAACAGCTTTACGGCAACCTCGGCCACGGCATGATCAAGGTTTCTGCCGTCGCACCGGAACGCCATGTGATCGAAGCGCCGGCGCGCATCTTCCACGACCAGGAAAGCGTCAAGACCGCCTTCAAGGCCGGAGAGTTCACGTCCGACACCGTGGTTGTCGTCCGCTTCCAGGGCCCGTCCTCGAACGGGATGCCGGAACTGCACGGGCTGACGCCGACGCTGGCCGTCCTTCAGGATCGGGGCCTGAAGGTGGCGCTTGTCACCGATGGCCGGATGTCCGGTGCAAGCGGCAAGGTGCCGGCTGCAATCCATGTCTCGCCCGAGGCGGCGAACGGCGGTCCGCTCGCGCGGCTGCGTGACGGTGACGTGGTGCGCGTGGATGCGGTCAAGGGGACGATCGAGACGCTGGCCGAGGATTTCGACAGTCGCGAGCCGGTACAGGCGGATCTGTCCGGCAATGGCCACGGCGTCGGACGCGAATTGTTCGAGGCCTTCCGCCAGAATGTCGGCCTTGCCTCCAATGGTGCCGCCGTGGTGGTGTGACCGACTGCACCTCGTTATAGAAAACACTCAAGCCCAAACACCCAAGGGAGCTTTGCCCATGACCCCCCAGGACGCCAGCCAGAGCAACGAAGCGCTCTGCCGTATTGCCCCCGTGATCCCCGTTCTGGTGGTCGATGACGTCGCAACCGCCCGCCCGCTGGCCGAGGCGCTGGTGGCCGGCGGCCTGCCGGTGCTCGAGGTGACATTGCGCACACCGGTTGCGCTGGACGCGATCCGCGAGATGGCAAAGGTCGAGGGCGGCATCGTTGGCGCGGGCACCCTGCTGACACCGCAGGACGTGGCAGCCGCCAAGGAGGCCGGCGCGAAATTCGGCGTCTCGCCCGGCGCGACCGACCGCCTGCTGCAGGCCTGCGAGGACGCCGACCTGCCATTGCTTCCCGGTGCGGCCACGTCTTCGGAGGCGATGCGCCTGCTGGAACGCGGCTATTCGGTGCAAAAGTTCTTTCCGGCCGAGGCCAACGGCGGCGTCCCCGCGCTGAAGTCCATCGGCGCGCCCATCCCGCAGGTGCGGTTCTGCCCCACCGGCGGCGTCAGCCCATCCAATGCGCCCGATTACCTGGCCCTGTCCAACACGCTCTGCGTTGGCGGCAGCTGGGTCGCGCCCAAGGATGCCGTGGCCAAGGGTGACTGGGCCCGGATCGAGGACTTGGCCCGCAAAGCGGCCGCCCTGCCCCGAAGCTGACCCTTTGGCGGGCCGCGCTTACGAGCGCGCCCGCGACTTCCATCCGCCCCGGCGGCGCGGCTTTTGCGCCTGTTCCAACCCCTCGCGCAGCACCTGCGTCATCGGGTGGTCAGCGTTTTCACCGTAGCGCGCCAGCAAGGCCGCGATCTGCGTTTGCATGTCGACGCCATCCGGCGCCGACAGCGCCCAGTCGAGGAAGATCGACCGGCATTCCTCGGTGCTCAGCCCCTCCATCGCATAGGCATCCACCATCAGGCCCTTGGGGTCGCTTGAATCGCCCTTGCTCATGTCTCGCTCTCCGGTTCCGGCAGCACTTTGCCGATAATCTCTGCGGCGCGGCCTGCCCGAGTCTCAAGGTCCGATCGCATGGCCTCCATGTCGGGGGCGTCGGCGAGGCGCAACAGGAAGGCGCACCCGCCCTGGCCCAGCTTTTCCGGGTCGATCGCGTCTTCGCTGACCAGCCGCGCGCCGATCTGCAAGGACCAGAACAGCTCGTAGGCTGAGATCAACGCGGTGCGGTCGGCCTCATCCAGCCACTTCGCCAGTCGCAGCGCACGCGGCGCCTCGCGAACGGGGCGCCCGGCCTCCAGCGCGCAAAGCTGGGCGAACAGTTCGATATCCTGCAGTCGTCCCGGTCCGATCTTGGCGTCCAAAGGCCCGCCCGGCCCCTTGGCCGCCGCGATCCGCGCGCGCATCTCGGCCACGCCGCGCCGGATTTCCTTGACGTCGCGCGCCTTGCCGATGACCTCCTTGCGCAGCGCCTCGACGTCCTCGGCCAGTTCTGTGGGCCCGGCGACCACGCGCGCCCGGGTCAGCGCCAAATGCTCCCAGACCCAGGCCTCCTCACGCTGGTAGCTCTGGAACGAGGCCCATGACGTCGCCACCGGTCCCTGGTTGCCTGAGGGCCGCAGGCGCATGTCGATCTCGTACAGCTTGCCCTCGGCCATCGGCGCGGTCATGGCGGTGATCAACGCCTGCGTCAGTCGCGCGTAATAGGTGCGGCTGGCCAGGGGTTTGCGCCCGTCCGAGGAGTCGACGCCCTGGGCATCGTAGATCACGATCACGTCGAGATCGGACCGCGCATGCTGGCGCCGCGCACCCAGCGATCCCATGCCCAGCACGACAGCCCCGCGTCCTGGCGGGGGGCCGTGCTTCTCGGCAAACATCTTTTGAACCTCGGGCCAGACGGCGGCCAGCGAGGCGCCTGCGAGGTCGGCATAAGCCTTGCCCGCTTCCTCGGGCCCCATCAGACCTCGCAGAAGGTGCACGCCGATACGGAAATGCCAGTCCTTGGCCCAACGGCGGGCGGCGTCCAGCTTGCGCTCGTAATCCCCGGCGTCTTGCAGTTGCTTGACCAGCGCCGCACGCAACGCGTCCGCCCCCGGCCAGTCGCTGAAGAAATCGCCCGCGATCACCGCGTCGAAGACGCTGGCATTGCGAGACAGGTAACGGGCCAGGTCCGGCGAGGTCCCGACGATATCGACTAGAAGGTCGATCAGCTGGTGGTTGGCCTCGAAGAGCGAGAAAAGCTGTACCCCGGCGGGCAGACCCGCAAGGAAACTGTCAAAGGCCTTCAACGCCTCTTCGGGGCGGTCTGTCTGGCCCAGTCGGCGCAGGATCTCTGGACGCAGTCGTTCGAATATGGTGACTGCCCGCTGTGACCGCAGGCAGGGATAACTGAGCCAGCGGCCCGGCACCGGACTGTCGGCAAAGACCTCGGGCACCTCCTGGTCCGTGCCCGTTCCGGGAGCGAAGAAACCTTCCGTAAGGTCATGCACCTCGGTCAGGCGGTCGGTCAGATCGCGCTCGATCTCCTTCAGGTCGCGGCCCATCAGGCAGGCCAGACGCTCCATTCCCTCCGGAGATTTCGGCAAGTCGTGTGTCTGCGCGTCGCCAATCATCTGGATGCGGTGCTCGACTTCACGGTGGGCCCGGTAGTGACCGCTCAGCACCTTGGCCACGTCGCCGGGAATCCAGCCCTTGTCCGCAAGCCGCTCCAGGCCTTCGACCGTCCCGCGCACGCGCAATTCCGGGTCGCGCCCGCCGGCGATCAATTGCCGGGTCTGGGTAAAGAACTCGATCTCTCGGATGCCGCCGCGACCCAGCTTCATGTTGTGGCCCGGCAGGGTGATCCCGCCGCCCAGGCCCTTGTGCTCGCGGATGCGCAGACGCATGTCATGCGCGTCCTGAATGGCCGCGAAATCCAGGTGCTTGCGCCATACGAAGGGTGTCAGCACCTCCAGGAACCGCGCACCAGCCTCCAGGTCACCCGCCGATGGGCGCGCCTTGATGTAGGCGGCCCTTTCCCAGGTGCGACCGACGCTTTCGTAATAGCGCTCAGCCGCTTCCATCGCCATGCAGACGGGCGTCACCGCCGGATCGGGGCGCAGGCGCAGATCGGTGCGAAAGACATAGCCCTCGCCGGTCAGGTCGTTCAGTGTCGCGGCCATCTTGCGCGTGGCGCGCACCAGGCTGGCGCGCGCCTCATGATAGTCAGCCGGATCGTACTGCTGTTCATCGAAAAGACAGATCAGATCGATGTCCGAAGAGTAGTTCAGCTCTCCGGCCCCCATCTTGCCCATCGCCAGGGCCACCATGCCGCCCGCCGTTGCAATGTCTTCCTCTGTCTTGCCGGGCAGCTTGCCACGGGTGATCTCGGGTGTGATCGCCGCACGAAGAGCCAGCGAGGCCGACAGGTCCGCGAAATCGGTGAGCGTTCCCGTGACCTGTTCCAGATCCCAAGCGCCCGACAGGTCGCACAGCGCGATCAACAGCGCCATCCGACGCTTGGCCTGCCGCAGGGCCGCCCCGACCTGCGTCGGCGCGAACTCGTCGAGATCGGCATAGAGCGCCCTGACCGCGCCCTCCGGGTCCTGGACCGCGCCTTCCAGCCAGCCGCCCTCCTTGCCCATGAGGCCCCTCAGGTAGGGGCTGGACCCGCCCGTTCCCTTGATCAGGTCGGCCATTGCCCCTGTGGCCCAGGGGCAGTCTTCCAATGCCTCCACGCCCCGTTCGGGTTCGAAGGCGTGCGGCGTGCGGGTCATGCGTCGTTCCAGCGTCATGGCGGCAGATGGCCACCAAACGCGACCGAGCGCAACTCCCTTGCAGCCGTCCCGCCCCTGCCCCAATCTGCACCCGGAACCAACATGGACCAGAGTGATGAGCAAGAGTTTGAAACGGGTCCAAAAGTCCCTTGAGGACGCAGGACTTCCGCACGACATCCGCGAGGTCGGCCAGGCCCGCACCGCGCAGGAGGCCGCCGACAGCGTCGGCTGCGCACTCGACCAGATTGCCAAGTCCATCATCTTTCGCGCCGAGGACAGCGGCGAGGCGGTGCTGTTCCTGACCGCCGGTGGCAACAGGGTCTGCGCGGAAAAGGCCACGGCCCTTGCGGGGGAACCCTTGGGCAAGGCGGACGCTGCGCTGATCCGAGCACAAACCGGATTCGCCATAGGCGGCGTCTCGCCTGTCGGTCACCTGAACCCGATCCGGGCCTGGATCGACCCGCGGCTTATGGAATTCAATTCCGTCTGGGCTGCCGCCGGAACACCCCGGCATGTC
The DNA here is from genome assembly GCF_030733205.1 of Mameliella sp. MMSF_3455. Lineage (GTDB taxonomy): Bacteria > Pseudomonadota > Alphaproteobacteria > Rhodobacterales > Rhodobacteraceae > Antarctobacter. Next base: position 68,175 of record NZ_JASHJL010000015.1, on the reverse strand, counting down.
GTGGCGATGGACCCGCGAGAGTTGCCGCGCCTGACCGGGGCGACCGAGGCCGATTTCACCCTCTGAAAGCCCCCGGATAAACGACCCCGGCCTCTATTTGAGCAAAAGAACCCGCGGGAAAGGCGCCTGCCGGGCGTAGGGAGGACCTCATATTTTTGCAGCAACCATTTGATAAATCATGCGATTTTCAATAATGTAAAAAACATTCACATCGACCCTTGAAAGGTCACCCCCAAATTCCGATCTGATGTAATGTGAAAAGCATTCACATAGCGAACAAACGGAGAGAGACATGACCACCGCCGCTTATACGAGCCACCTGCCCGCCAATGCCGGCTGGTTCGCACGGGCAGAGGCATGGCTGGATCACAAGGGGAAAGGCGCATGGATCGCGGCAATGGTCCTGGGCTTCATCTTCTTCTGGCCCGTCGGCCTCGCCTTTCTCGCCTACATGATCTGGAGCAAACGCATGTTCAGTAAGTCCTGCCGCTACGCCTCGCGTCATCATGAGGGCCGCAAGGCCGCCTGGGCCGCGATGAAACCGTCGGGCAACAGCGCCTTCGACGCCTACAAGGCGGATACGCTGCGCCGACTTGAAGCGGAACAAGAGGCCTTTGAGCAGTTCCTGGAACGCCTGCGCGAAGCCAAGGACAAGTCCGAGTTCGACCAGTTCATGGAAGACCGCGAGCGCCGGGCCAAGGCCGAAACCGACGAAGCCGAAAACGCCTGAACGACCGGGCGCCCCCAATTCGGGGGCGCTCTGCCCTTTACCTCGCTGGAGTTGACGATGTATTCCGACACCATGTCTCACCTGCCCGATCCTGACCGCCAGGCGGCTTTCTACGATGGCGTGACCGTCAAGCGCGGCATGGCTTGGGTGGTGGACACCGTGCTGATTTCCCTGATTACCCTGCCCATCGCCGTGTTTTCCATCGTCGGGCTTTTCATGTTGCCGCTGATGTTCCTGGTGATCGGGTTCATCTACCGGTGGATGACCATAGCCGGAAAATCCTCGACCCCGGGGATGCGCCTTATGAACATCGAGTTCCGCAATGCCTGGGGGGAACGCTTTGACGGCGGAGAGGCTTTTTTGCACACGCTGGGCTATACGCTGATCGCCACCACGGTGATTCTGCAGATTGCCTCGATCGTGCTGATGTTTGTCAGCGAACGCGGCCAGGGCCTGCATGACATGGTGCTGGGCACCGTCGCCCTGAACCGTCGCGCCTGAGGCAACAGAGGCGCTCAAATCTTGGGATTTATCCCTGTATGTGGGCGGTTTACCAAGAAATCAGAAAGGCCCCGCCGTTGCGGGGCCTTGACGAGTCGAAAGGCTTGGCGCGCGGCGGGATCGTTGTTACCGTTTCGTTAAATTTGCCGAAGGTTTCTGCTCGATGCGTCACTCGCTTCCGCTTGCACCGCAGTTCTACGTCACTGCTCCCCAGCCTTGCCCGTACCTTGCGGATAGGATGGAACGGAAGCTCTTTACCGCCCTGCAAGGCGATTCTGCGCAAAAGCTGAACGATTCCCTGTCCAAGCAGGGATTCCGCAGGTCGCAGAATGTGCTGTACCGGCCGTCCTGTGCCGATTGCGCGGCCTGCCTGTCTGCCCGGATCGACGTCAGACGCTTTCAGCCCACGCGCAACCAGCGCAAGGTCATCAAGCGCAACGCGGGTCTGGAACGCCGGGCCACCAGCCCCTGGGCAACAGAGGAGCAGTACGACCTGTTCCGTCGCTACCTGGATGCCCGTCACGCCGATGGCGGCATGGCCGACATGGACGTGTTCGAATTTGCAGCGATGATCGAGGAAACCCCGATCCGCAGCCGCGTGATAGAGTACCTTGACCCCGAGAGCGACAAGCTGGTGGCAACCTGCCTGACCGACATGCTCGATGACGGGCTATCGATGGTCTATTCCTTCTACGAACCGGACATGGCGCGCCGCTCGCTGGGCAAGTGGATGATCCTCGATCATATCGAGATCGCACGCGAGGCGGGCCTGCCCTACGTCTACCTCGGCTACTGGGTGCCGGGCAGCGACAAGATGGGATACAAGGCCCAGTTCGACGCGCTCGAGATCTACCGCCGTGGGGTCTGGGAGCGACTGGAGAACGCCAGCGACTTTTCGTCGGACACGCATCCGCTGTCGACCGACCCCATCGCCGAGCAGGTCGCGAACATCTCTTTCCCTGACACGCGTGGTTAAAGAACGGGCAGTTTTTTGAGAACTGACCGGTCCGTTTCGTTGCTGGACCGAAAATCTCGTAGCCCCACGCAATTCCCGGTTGCATAGAGGGCATGTTGCGTGCATCCCTGAATTTTGATCAGTTGGTAAAAATTTATCCGGAACCAGCCGCCAAAGGACCGATCGGATGCCCTCTCACGAAGATCAGTTGCGCACTATCCTGAACGGGCTGGACTCCTGCGACCTGGAAACCCGGATCGAAGTCGTGCGAGAGGTGACCGTGCCCCTTCTGGAACACCTGGGCTATTCTCTGGCACGCGATGCGGCGGCGACTGCGGCCTCTTCCGCCTTCATCATGGCGGCGGATCTTGAAAAACGATTGGCCAAGATCGGGTTCATGGTGTCGGACAACGGTCACTAGCGCCCGCGTTTCTTCGCGACAGCAAAAGGGCGGGCCTGTTGGCCCGCCCTTTATCTTTCCGGTGTCGCAGCCGGGTCAGTGCCCCAGGATCGACGGCACGATGGTCACGATCCCCGGGAACAGCGCCAGGATCGCCAGCCCGACCACCTGGATCAGCACGAAGGGCATCACCCCGCGATAGATGTGGCCGGTCGTGACTTCCTTGGGGGCAACCCCGCGCAAATAGAACAGCGCAAAGCCGAATGGCGGTGTCAGGAAGGATGTCTGCAGGTTGACCGCGATCATGATCGTCACCCATTTCGGATCGAAATGCGCGCCGTAGATCACCGGCCCGACAATCGGGATCACGATGTAGATGATCTCGAGGAAGTCGAGCACGAAGCCCAGGATGAACAGGATGATCATCACGATGATGAAGGCCGTACGCGGATCGTCGTAGCTGCGCAGGAAGTCCTGGATGTATTCCTCCCCCCCGAAGGAGATGACCACCAGGTTCAGAAGCTGCGAAGCCACGAGAATGGTAAAGACCATCGACGTCACCTTGGCCGTTTCCCGCACCGCCGGGGTCAGCACCCCGGACCGGAATAGGACCCAGCAGCTGAACAGCAGCCCGAAGAAGGCATAGAGCCAGCAGGCATAGGCAAAGAGGAAGGCAAGCCAGGTCGCGCCGCTGACCTCTTCGACATTGACCCGGAGGTCAAAGTTGATGCCGGTCAGGATCATCAGGATGACCGCGAGGGTCGACCAGATGATGATGCGCGGGCTGCGTTCTTCTTCGGACAGCTTGCGGTAGGCGGCCAGCATGATGGCCCCTGCCGCCCCCAGCGCCGCGGCGGGCGTCGGATTGGTGATGCCGCCCAGGATCGAGCCCAGCACTGCAACGATCAGGACCAGCGGCGGAAAGACCACGCGCAGCAACTCGTTCTTGGACAAGAGCTTCATCGCGTAGACGCAGCCGTAGATCGTGATGGCCCAGGGCAGGATCATTAGCACGACGGTGAGCATGGCCGAACTCGTCGGTCCGATCAGCAGGATGTCCACCACCAGGCCCAGGATGATCCCCACCGCACCGATCTGCAGAGGCAGCGGGTTCGACGAGGGGGAAACGCCCCGCGCCACGGCCAGGATCAGGCCGAAGATCACCGCCAGGGTCGCGATGCCCGTGCCGATGGGCGCCGCGTTGGCGATCTTTTCAGCCTGCAGTTCGGCGATGCGTTCGTCGCTCAGGCGGGTGCTCTGCTGGGCACCGCCCTGGGCGTCGATCTCGGCCTGTTCGGCAACCGCCCTGTCCCAGGCCGCCTGCCCGTGCAGGTCGATCATCGAGGCCTTGCACTGGTCGGAAACATTGGTCCGCAGAGACGCGGCATCGCCGGATTCCGAGAAGCTGTCGACCTGGACCGACTGACTGCCGACCATGCCGACCTCTGCCAACAGGATCGTGCCCGCGATCAACGCGATCGGCACGCCGAGGAACCAGGTGAAGGCTTCACCGCGGGTGACGGGCTCTCCCTCGCCGCCGTCCAGCGTGACCGCCGGCGCCTTGGAGGGGTTCAGCATCGCGTAGCCGAAGGCATAGAGCGCATAGAGCAGCGCCAGCAGGATGCCCGGCAGCAGCGCCGCCTGGAACAGCGTGCCGACCGAAACCACAGCAGGTTCACCAAGGAAGGTCAGCGCATCCGAACAGCCCGCCAATTGGGCCCGGTCTTCTTGTGCCGCGGAATAGAGATCCCCGGCCAGAGTACCCAGCAGAACGATCACGATCGAGGGCGGGATGATCTGCCCCAGCGTGCCGGAGGCCGCGATGACCCCGGTGGCCAGTTCCGGCGCGTAGTTGTTGCGCAGCATGGTGGGCAAAGCCAGCAGGCCCATCGTCACCACGGTCGCGCCGACGATCCCCGTCGAAGCGGCCAGGAAGGCGCCGACGACGACGATGCTCACGGCCAGACCGCCCGGCAGCGGGCCAAAGACCCGCGCCATGGTGGTCAGCAGGTCGTTGGCGATCTTCGAGCGTTCCAGAACGATGCCCATCAGGACGAACATCAGAACCGCCAGCAGCGTCTCGATCGATTGCCCCGCGATCACCCGTTCGTTGATCCGGTTGACGATGAACGAGATGTTGCGGTCCATCGCGGTTTCCCAGCCTTGCGGGAAGACCGGCACCTCGACCCTTGGCAACTCCGGGTATCGGAAGATCGAAATCGCCTTCTCGTTGGCCCCGCTTGCCAGCAGGGCATTGTAGGCCTCCGACCCGGTGTCGATGGCCTGGTGTATCAGCAGGCCCGCGCTATCGAGGGCCGCGATGATCCCGAAGGAAATGATCCCCGCGCCGCCGATGGCAAAGGCCACCGGAAACCCCGACAGGATCGCCGAAAAGAGCGTCAGAAAGACGATGATCAGGCCGATCTCGACGCCATCCAATCCAAACAACATGCGCCTGCCTCTCAGAATTCCGCGTGGTCGTAGGGCTCTTCGCCCTCTTCAAGCTGGTCTCGGTCGAGGTATTTGCCCGCCGACTCCTCGCCTTCCTTCCACTCGAGGAACGAGCGGTAGAAGAAGGCCCAGGCCTGGATGAAGATCAGCGCCAGCATGATCGCGACCAGGATCTTGAACAGGAAGTAGGCGTTGAATCCGTTGGGGCTGAAACCGATCGTTTCGACGTTCCATCGCACCGCGCGCGCCTTGAGCAGCAGCCGGTCCAACCCATCCGAGGCCGAGGGTTTCGGCACGATCAGGTGACGCCACATGAAGAACCAGGCATACAACCAGATCAGCGTCGCAACCGGGATCATGAAGAACAGCGCACCGAACATGTCGATCATGCGCTTTACCCGGTGGCTGACCGCCGAATAGACCAGATCGACGCGGACGTGCCCGCCCTGCACGAAGGTGTAGGTCAGGCAGAGCGCGACAACCATCGCGTTGTAGAGTTTCAGTTCCTCGGCGAACCAGGAAATATCGAACTGCACCGGGATACCGAAGCCGATCGAGATGTCGGGCCGGGCAAAGATCCGTTGCATGAAGACGATCATCACCTGCTGCAACACCATGATCAGACCCGCCCAGGCGAAGAAGCGCCCGACGGTATTGGCCATGCCCTCCAGCACGCGCACGGTCCCCCAGAGGAACCGGTTGCTGTAGAGCCCGGCCAGAAAGATCACCAGGAAGAAGGTGAATACCACAAAGAAGAACTCGACCGAGGCACCATAGTAGACGAAGCGCATGACCGCTTCCTTGTCTTCCGTCGTGTTCTCCCAGCTCAGCCAGTCCAGCCAGGCCATCGGATGCGAAATCGCATAGCCAAGGTTCCAGAAGGCAAGGGCGATGTTTTGCACCACCCAGACCAGGAACCCGCCGATGGCGCCGAAGAACGAGCCCGTCGCGGCCTCTGCTTCCATCATGTCCCCCAAAATATCGGTCCGGCACCCTGGCCGGCATCACGAGTCGCCACGCCAGTCCCGCGTGGCGCAACGGCGGGCTGGCAAAAACGCCGCCCGCCAATGCCGAAAAGGCCCCCGCGCTGCAAGGGCCTTTCCAGTGATCGGAGCGGGATCAGCCCAGCACGCGGTCGCGCTGTGCGACGTAGGTGCCCGAGGATGTCTGGATCCAGGCCGAGGACGACTTCATCGAGGCCATCGCGCTGTCGTGGATGCGCTTGTACAGGTCGTCGCCCATGTTCTCGGCATGGACCTCTGCGGATGCCTTTCCGAAAGCTTCCCAGACGCTGTCGGGGAATTCGCGGATGGTCACGCCGGCGGACTGCAGACGCTGCAGGGCGGCACCGTTGGCGGACAGGAACTGGCCCAGGTTCCACTGGTGCGCTTCGGCAGAGGCGATCTCGATGATCTTCTGGTGCGCCGGCGACAGGCTTTCAAAGACGTCGCGGTTGGTTGCGACAGAGAGGCTTGCGCCCGGCTCGTGGAAACCGGCGGTGTAGTAGATCTTGGTGATCTCCTGGAAACCGGCCTTTTCGTCGGCCCAGGGGCCGATCCATTCGGTGCCGTCGATCGCGCCTGAGGACAGTGCCTGGTAGACCTCGCCGCCGGGGATGTTCTGGACCGATGCACCCAGCTTGCCCAGGGCCTGGCCGCCAAGGCCCGGCATACGGAACTTGAGGCCGTTGAAGTCCTCGGGGCCGGTGATCTCGTTGCGGTACCAGCCGCCCGCCTGCGCGCCGGTGTTGCCGCCGAGGAAGGATTTGAGACCGAAGATCTGGCCCAGTTCGTCGTGCAGCTCCATGCCGCCGTCGAAGTAGTACCAGTTCACCTGTTCCTGAGCGGTCAGGCCAAAGGGAACGGCGGTGAAGAAGGCATAGCCCGGGTGCTGACCGACAAAGTAGTAGTCCGCACCGTGGTACATGTCGGCCTGACCGGCGGTCACGGCGTCGAAGACCTCGAATGCGCCCACGAGTTCGCCCGCGGCCTTGAGATCGACGGTCAGCTGGCCGTCGGTCATCTCGGTGATGATGGTCGCAACACGCTCGGCGGCGTCATGCACACCGGCCAGACCACGGCTCCAGGTGGTGACCATTGTCAGCGTGCGCTTGCCCTGAGCGTAGGCCGGAGCGGCCAGCGTCGAGGCGGCCGCAGCACCGGCACCCACGGTCGAGTTGCGAAGGAAAGAACGACGATCCATTGAAATCCTCCCAGATTCTGTTTCTGCACGGGGCTCCCCACCTCGCGCGGATCGGTTTGAGTGCGGGCACCCTAGGGATTGATTCCGACGTTGGGAATACCCAGTGCTACGGAGAAAAGCCGGAAAAACGGCTTGCCCTTGCGGAATGCGGGCGGGATCCAAACGCGCCCTGCCCCGGGTTTTGCCCCGGAGGCGCCTCCGGGGCGTTCCCATCGCCGCGGGCTTGTGGTTTTCTAAGGGCATGTTCGCGCGGTTCCGCCTTAGCTACGGGCAAAAGCTCTTTCTGCTGGCCAGTGTGCCGCTGGTCCTGGCGGTCTCGGCCATTGCGCTGCTGGTTGCCCAGCAGGCCCGCAGCCTGGCCGAACGCGAGATCCAGGGGCTGGAAACGCAGCTGCTGGCGGCCAAGAAACGCGAATTGCGCAATTACGTCACGCAGGCCCGCAACGGGTTCTACTTTGTCTATGGTTCTGCCGCACCGGACGACGCGGTCGCCAAGACGCAGGTCCTGCAGATCCTGGCCGCCATGATCTACGGCGAAGAGGGCTTTTTCTTCGTCTACGACTACGACGGCCAGAACCTCGTCTCACCCCGCCAGACCGATCTGATCAACACCAATCAGTGGAACCTGACCGACAGCGAGGGCACCTTTGTGGTGCAGGAATTCATCGAGACGGCGCGCCAGGGGGCAGGCTATGTCGATCACCTCTGGCCCAAACCCTCGACCGGCGAAGAGGGGCGCATGGTGACCTATGTGCTGGGCCTGCAGGACTGGCGTTGGGCCGTGGGCACGGGGGTCTTCATCGACGACGTTCTGGGCAGCGTCGCCGCCTCGCGGGCCGAGGTCGAGGCGCGCGTTCAGCGCAATTTCATCTATATCGGGGCCATTACCCTGGGTGCGCTGCTGCTGGTCTTTTTGTCCGGTCTGATCCTGAACCTGCGTGAAAGGCGGCTGGCGGATGCCAAGCTTAAACAGCTGACGCAAAGGGTGCTGGACGCCCAGGAAGAGGAACGCGGTCGCGTGGCGCGCGAGCTGCACGACGGCATCAGCCAGATCCTCGTCGGGGTGAAATATGCGCTCGACATCGCTCGGCGCCGCGTGATGTCGGGCGATCCCCGCGCCGAAGAGACCCTCGCCAAGGGCGCCGACCACCTCGGTCAGGCCATCAACGAGGTGCGCCGTATCAGCCGCGACCTGCGACCGGGCGTGCTGGATGACCTGGGCCTTGGCCCCGCCATCAAGGCGCTGGCCGAGGAGTTCCGGCAGCGCACCGGCATCGAGACCGAATTCACAACGGTTGTCTTCCGCAACCGGCTGGATCAGGAGGCCAAGATCGCCCTGTTCCGCATCGCGCAGGAGGCCCTGACGAACATCGAGCGCCATTCCGGCGCCAGCCAGGTCAGCATCGACATTCGCGGCCACCGCGCCGGGGCGACCCTGCGTGTCGCCGACAACGGAACGGGGATGCGTGACACACCGGGCGCCGCCCGCGGGATTGGGTTGCGCAACATGCAGGAACGCATGGACCAGCTGAACGGAACCCTGCGCGTCTTGTCGTCCCGCGATGGCACAGTTATCGAGGCACAAGTGCCCTTGACCCACCTGCTTCCGCCCGAAGAAAGCGCCGACCCGCAACCGAAAGCCCGCGCATGACCCCTGCCCCCACCCGAGTCGTTGTTGTCGATGATCATCCGATGGTAGCCGAAGGCATCGAGGCGATCCTGGAAAGCTACGACGATATCGACGTGATCGCCACGCTCTCGGACGGTCAGACCATGATCGACCGGCTCGACAGCCTGTCTCCGGATGTCATCCTGATGGATCTCAACATGCCGGGCCTTGGCGGGTTGTCGGCGACCGAGATGATCCTGGAACGCCGACCGGCGACGCGCATCCTGATCCTCTCCATGCACGACTCGCCCGAGTACATCTCGACCGCGCTCAGCCATGGCGCTCGCGGCTATGTACTCAAGGACGTGCCGACCGATGAGATCAAGCGCGCCATAGACGTCGTGATGGTGGGAGAGAAATATCTCTGCCCCGGGGCAGAGGGCGCACTCGCGCCGCACGGGCAGGAACGTGAACAGCTGACCAATCGCGAACAGATGGTTCTGCTGCAACTGGCGCAAGGAAAGTCGAACAAGGAAGTGGCTGGCGCGCTGGATATTTCCGTGCGCACCGTGGAAACGCACCGCAAGAACATCCGCCGCAAGCTGGGAGTCAGCAGCACCGCCGCGCTGATGCGTTATGCGCTGGAACACGGGGTATTGCAGGGGACCGGCGCGAACCTCTGACCGCGCCCGTCATTTCCGCAAGTCGCCTCGGTCCGTCAGGTCAGAGATCGACGCCGACCTGTTCGCGATCGCATTCGTCCCAGAACTTGTAGACCATCGCCGGGACGATCCTCGCCTCCGACAACTCGGGTTGGGTTTCCGCAACGCGTTTGGAGGGCACGCCGCCAAGAGCCGCCGCCAGCCCCATGAGGACCACAAGGGCCACGGCTTTGCAGATCGTGAAATCGCGGTAGAAAATGTTCTTTTTCATGTCGAGACCCTCGTCTCCTCTAGATGCATCCTCAGCATCGCCGATGCCCTTGCTTCGCACAACTCACGTTGCCGCGCGCGATTGTTGCAATTCAATCAACCGGTCCCGTACGAGATGATGCGCGCCTTTGTCAGGCTGGTGTCGCTGTGGTGGTGCCCCGCCTGCAGGCCAAGCCCCAGGGCAATGAATAGCGCAAGACACAGCGCCTTGAACGCGGTGAAATTCCTGACTTTCCGAGAGCGTAACATGGCTTTTCCGTCCGAAGTGAACTGTCGGGTTCGGTTTGCCAGATGCCCTGCCCTGACGGCAATTCCTGATTTGCGCATATGCGCACAGCGTTTCTGCATGGGTTGACTTGTGTGCGCGGCGATGGTTTGGGCAATTTTTGGAAAGGCCGCGCCGTCCTGAATGAAATTTGCTTTCTTCCACTTCAACGGTTGACGCTTCGTGCCGCGCGCCATAGTGTCCCCGCGCGATGCAAAGGAGCCTCGGGCATGTCCACGCTAGTGGTAATCGTAGGAACAAGGCGCATGGGCCGGTAATCCGGAACCCTTCCAGGACCCCATGCGCCCCCGAACTGACCCTCGGGGGCTTTTTTGTGCGCAAACGTACAGTGTCGTGAACGGAGAACAATGCGATGACACGTCAGATGACCGGAGCGAAAATGGTGGTTCAGGCCCTCAAGGACCAGGGCGTGGACACGGTATTCGGCTATCCCGGCGGCGCTGTACTACCCATCTATGATGAGGTCTTTCAGCAGAACGACATTCGCCACATCCTGGTCCGTCACGAACAGGGCGCGGTTCATGCCGCCGAGGGCTATGCCCGCGCGACCGGCAAGCCGGGCGTGGTTCTCGTGACGTCTGGCCCCGGGGCGACCAATGCCGTCACCGGCCTGACGGATGCCTTGATGGACTCGATCCCGATCGTTGTCCTGACCGGTCAGGTGCCGACCTTCATGATCGGCTCGGACGCCTTCCAGGAGGCCGATACCGTCGGCATCACCCGCCCCTGCACCAAGCACAACTGGCTGGTGAAGGACACCGCGCGGCTGTCGTCGACCATCCACGAGGCCTTTCACGTCGCCACCTCGGGCCGTCCCGGTCCGGTGCTGATCGACATTCCCAAAGACGTGCAGTTCGCCAGCGCAGAGTACCAGCCGATCCCGAAAACCTCGGTCGGCCACTACCAGCCGCAGGTCAAGGGCGACATGGAGATGATCGAGGCGCTGGTCGAAGCGATCGAGATGGCCGAGCGCCCGGTCTTCTACACAGGCGGCGGCGTCATCAACTCGGGCCCCGCGGCCAGCCAACTGTTGCGGGAACTGGTGGACGCCACGGGCTTTCCGATCACCTCGACCCTCATGGGACTGGGCGCCTACCCGGCCTCGGGCCGTCACTGGCTTGGAATGCTGGGGATGCATGGTCTTTACGAGGCCAACCTTGCGATGCACGGCTGTGACCTGATGATCAACGTGGGCGCGCGTTTCGATGACCGGATCACCGGCCGCATCGACGCCTTCAGCCCGAACTCGCACAAGGCACATATCGACATCGACCCGTCGTCGATCAACAAGGTGATCAAGACAGACATCCCGATCATCGGTGACGTGGGCCATGTCCTTGAAGACGTACTGAAGGTCTGGAAATCGCGCGGCCGCAAGGTCAATCGCGAGTCGCTGTCGAAATGGTGGTCGCAGATCGAGGAATGGCGCAAGGTCGACTGCCTCAAGTTCAAGCCTGCGGAAAACACCATCAAGCCGCAGCACGCGCTTGCCCGGCTTGAGGCGCTGACCAAGGGCCATGACCGCTACATCTGCACCGAGGTCGGCCAGCACCAGATGTGGGCTGCGCAGTATCTTGGATTCGAGGATCCCAACCGCTGGATGACCTCCGGTGGCCTGGGCACGATGGGCTATGGCTTCCCGGCCTCTGTCGGCGTGCAGGTGGCGCATCCCGATGCGCTGGTCATCAACGTCGCGGGCGAGGCGTCCTGGCTGATGAACATGCAGGAGATGGGCACCACGGTGCAATACCGCCTGCCGGTCAAGCAGTTCATCCTGAACAACGAACGCCTGGGCATGGTGCGCCAGTGGCAACAGTTGCTGCACGGCGAGCGGTATTCGCATTCCTGGAGCGAGGCGCTGCCCGATTTCGTCAAACTGGCCGAGGCCTTTGGCGCCAAGGGCATCATCTGCAAGGACCCGGCGGACTTGGACGACGCGATCATGGAGATGATCGAGCACGACGGGCCGGTGATCATGGATTGCCTTGTCGAGAAGCACGAGAACTGCTTCCCGATGATCCCCTCGGGCGAGCCGCACAACAAGATGCTGCTGGGCGACGCCAAGGCGACCAATGCCATCGCCGGCAAGGGCGCGGTGCTGGTCTGATCCGGCAAGCTCTGAACCAACAGGAACGCGTCGGCCCCGGTGGTCGACGCGTTTTTCTTTGCCCCCTGACCGCACCGCAGGTGACGCGGCGCGATTTCGCCCAAGTTCCGGAATAGCCGAACCCCCATGGCCCCGTCCCGATCATCATACCGCGCGCCGTGGCCCGCAGGAATTGCCAGCCGAAACCGCCGCGTTCGACGGGCCGGACCGAAGACATGCGTATGGGCGGCACGATGAAGGGCGCGGCGGCGCGACTGCGTTGGCTGGACCGAGCCAAGGGCGCGGGCATCATCCTCGTGGTCTTCGGCCATGCCTGGATCGGCGCGCAAGCGGCAGGTCTACTGGCCGCTGGCCCGCTGGTCCGCACCGTCGAGGCGCTGATCTACAACTTTCACATGCCATTGTTCTTCTTGTTGTCCGGCGTCACCTTCGAGGCTTCGGCCCGTCGACGCCCGCTGGTTCGCGGCATGAAGGAGAAGGCGATCCGCCTGCTCTGGCCGCTGCTGCTGTGGACCTATGTCTTTGCCGGTTTCCGTTTTCTGGCCGGAGGCGCGGCGAACACTCCCGGGGGGCCGTCGGATCTCATCGGCTGGCCCCTTCCGCCGCGCGATCACCTGTGGTTCCTCTGGGCGCTTTTCCTGATCCAGATGCTGGGGCTACTCGTGGCGGCGCCCGGGGAAAGGCCGCGTCCCGCCTGGCTCTGGCTTTTCCTTGCGCTTGCTGCCGGCGGGCTGGTCTCTTTGGCCGGCCTGCCGCTGGGTCCCCTGACAGTAAATGCCGCGCTGCACCTGGGGATCTTCCTCCTGGGCATCTGGCTAGCGCGACAACCACCACTGCCCTCGGGCGTACCAATGGCGCTGAGGGCGTTGACCGTCTTCGGCGTCGTGCAACTGGTCAGCTTTTCCCTGCCTCAAACCGTGTTGGGCTTTCAGGTGGTCGCGGCGCTGCTCTCGCTCTGTTTCATAGTGATGATGAACGCCCCGCAGGGAGATGGCGGGCGCCTGGGCCGCATGCTGGAGCGGTTGGGACAGCTCTCGATGCCGATCTACCTGGCGCACACGCTGTTCACGGCTGCCACTCGGATCGTCCTGTTCAAGCTCACAACCGATGTGATGGTCCACCTCGTGCTGGGCACCGTGGCCGGTCTGATTGGCCCTGTCGTACTGTACTATGCGGCGCGCCGCGTTGCTTCCCCAAAGCTCCCGGGGTTCTGAGCGGCGCAAACCAAGTCCCGTGGCCCACCGCTAGCTGCCTGGCGATGGCCCGCGTCCGGGTGGTACTGCGTAAGGGCTTGCTCAGGAACTCGTCCATGTCGACCACCCGGATCTCTACCGTCCATTTCGGTGGCATTGCCAGTCGACTCGATGACCGCGCGAAGGAGCCCGCCCCTTCTGCCCGGTCAGCCGCACCAACAGGTGCCGAAGGTCCTCGAGCAGCGACGTCCGGGCCATTAAATGCCGTGAGAGCGGCGTTTTGCGCCGCTCGCTTCTGGTCAAAGTTGCCGATCTTGGCTAAACCTTCCGCGGCCCGTCGCCCGGCGGGCCGGCACTCCTCAGAAAGGCCCAGAGATGTCAGCACTCAAGATCAAGAAAGGCTCGAGCAAGCACTCCGCCTACAACCTCCGCCCGAACTTCTCGGACGTGCAGGAGACCCATACCGTCGCCGTGCTTGTAGAGAACGAGCCGGGCGTGCTGGCGCGTGTGATCGGGCTGTTCTCGGGACGTGGCTACAACATCGACAGCCTGACCGTGGCCGAGGTCGACCATGAAGGCCACCTGAGCCGGATCACGATCGTCACCAGCGGCACGCCGCAGGTCATCGAACAGATCAAGGCACAGCTGGGTCGGATCGTGTCGGTGCGCGACGTGCACGACCTGACGGTCGAAGGCAAATCCGTCGAACGCGAACTGGCATTGCTGAAGGTCGCCGGATCGGGGGACAAGCGGGTCGAGGCACTGCGGCTGGCGGACATCTTCCGCGCCAATGTCGTCGACTCGACCCTGGAAAGCTTTGTCTTTCAGTTGACCGGCACACCGGACAAGATCGACGCCTTTGCCGATCTCATGCGTCCTCTCGGCCTGATTGAGGTTGCGCGAACCGGCGTCGCCGCCCTGGCCCGCGGGGTCTGACTGCTATTGAAGGCGTGGTCAGGATCCGCAGGGTCCCGACCAGCCGTTTCAGCTGGCGCGACGCGCTTCCGGAAAGCGGACCACATTGCCCGCGGTCGAGGTTTTGCCCGGTCCGCGGGTTTTCAATTCGTGAACGATCGCCGGGGCGAACCCCGCGTCCACCCGGCGCAGGTTACGCGCCCTGCGAACGTCCCGCTCTTCACGCAGGTCGAACTGGATCAGGTCTCCTGCGTCGAGGTCCAGACCGTCGTGCAGGTTTTGCTCCGCTGCCGTGTAATAGGCGAGATTTCCATGGTCTTCGCACCAGATCACAGCTTTGCTGTCACTGGCATCCGCCCACAATACAACGCCAAACATCTGATCTTGCATAAGTACACCCACTGATGGTCGCATGATCAGGGTGAATGAATCCTTGCCGAGCCGACAGATTATTTTCCGTGTCGCCTCCTTGATTTTTGTGGCGCAAGGCGGCACTTTTGGCGCCAATGCGCATCAGCGATGACGCCACCTAGCATCAAATACTATCGCTGGTTGAGGTCAAACGACAAAAATGCTGCACTTCAAAGGCACTATGAGACAGGATCGGAACATCATGGCGGAGAAACGTGCCACAAATGCGACCAAACAAGGCCCGACTCCGTCCGAACTCCGCAGCATGCTTGGCGCCAACCTGAGACAGCTGTCACAACGCGCACCCTCGATCTCGGCCCTGTGCCGTGAATTGGGGATCAATCGCACGCAGTACAACCGCTACCTGGCCGGTGAGAGTTTCCCGCGGCCGGACGTGCTGCATCGGATCTGTACCTATTTCAACGTGGATGCGCGCATCTTGCTGGAACCGGTCGGCGACATCTCCAGCGGCAATAGCAGCATCTTCAACAATCCCGCGATCTCGGATTTCCTTGGCGGGGCAACCCGGCCCGTCGCCGAAGAGGACTTCCCCAGCGGGTTTTATCGCTTTGCACGGCGCAGTTTTCTGGACGAGAACATGTTTGTGCGCGGTCTGATCTATGTCTTTCGCAACCGCCAGGGCACCTTCCTCAAGGGGTTCGAAGCAAAGGATGCCATGCGCCAGCAGGGCCTGAATACAGATCCCGCCACGCGAGAGTTCCGTGGTGCGGTAATTCCACAGGAGGACGGCATTGCTGCCCTGGTCAGCCGTCACGGCTCGATCACCTCGTCCTTCAACTATCTGGCGCGCATTCCTTCGTTCGAGAACAACTTCTGGGCCGGCTACGTCACCCGAACGGTCCGGGAAAACGTTGCCGGGCGGCGGGTTGAGCGCCTGGTCTACGAATACCTCGGAAGCCGGATGAAGGACGTCCTGCCCGCTGCGCGCAGTTCCGGATTCTGCCTTGAATCCGACCTGCTGACCTATCAGCGCAACCTGCTGAAACCGGGCGAACCCTTCGTCTGAACGCGCTCGGCGCCATCCAAGGTCGCTTTGATACAATCCGTGTCGGGTTTGTTCGGGACAAGTGCACATTCTGCAACTAACGCGGAGTCCATTCCACGTCAGCAGAAGGCCCTTCCCCATGACCATTGCCCAGACCGATCTTGACAGCGTCCGCCGTCCCGTCGCCCAGGCCAATGGCCTGCCGAACGCACATTACATCGACCCGGGCGTCTTTGCCGAAGAGCGCGACGCGCTGCTCTTTTCCCAGTGGGCCGGCCTGGCCGTGGCTGCCGACGTGCCGGAAAATGGCGATGCCAAGCCGATCACCTTTCTCGGAATGCCGCTCTTGCTGCTGCGGGGCCGTGACGGCACCGTACGCGTGTTCCAGAACATCTGCCGCCACCGCGGCATGATCCTGGTCGACGAGGCCCGCAAGATCGAGGGCGCGATCCGTTGCCCCTATCACTCCTGGTGCTACGGGTCCGATGGCCGCCTGGTCAGCACGCCACATGTGGGCGGCCCCGGCCACAACACCCACGAGGCGATCGACCGGAGCACCCTTGGCCTGATCGAGGTCCGCAGCCACATCTGGCGCGACATCGTCTGGATCAACGTCTCGGGCGACGCGCCCGCCTTTGAAGAGGCCATGAGCGACGTCATGACCCGCTGGGCGGAATTCGAACAGCCGGTCTACCACGGGGGCGCCGACAGCACGATCACGCTGGAGGTCCAGACCAACTGGAAACTCGCGGTCGAGAACTACTGCGAAAGCTACCACCTGCCGTGGGTGCACCCCGGACTGAACTCCTATTCCCGGCTCGAGGATCACTACAACATCGAACAGCCCGGCGCCTATTCGGGTCAGGGCACGCTGGTCTACCGGCAGGTCACGAACGAGAACGGAGAGCCCTTCCCCGATTTCGAAGGTATCTCGGACAAGTGGGATACCGCCGCCGAATACATCGCCGTCTATCCCAACGTCCTTCTTGGCGTGCACCGCGACCATGCCTTTGCCATCGTCCTCTTGCCCGAGGGTCCGGGCAAGACGATCGAGAGCGTCCATCTCTATTATTCCCAGCCCAAGACCGACAGCGGGCTGCGACAGCGCAACACGCAACTCTGGAAGACGGTCTTCGAGGAAGACATCTTTGTCGTCGAGGGCATGCAGCGCGGGCGCTACGCCTCGGGCTTTGACGGCGGCCGCTTCTCGCCCGCGATGGACAGCCCCACGCATTGTTTCCACGACTGGGTCGCCAGCAAGATCCAGACCCATCGCAGCCTGTCGGAGGCGGCCGAATGAAGGCGCTGGACGACAGGCTGCTCGCAGCGCACGCGGCGGACGACCGCCCCGCGCTGGTGGGCCTGTATGCGCAGGCAGCGGAGACGGTGAACGATCTGGATGCCGCCTGCTTCTACCTGACCCATGCCTATGTCTTTGCGCTGGAGCTGGGTGACACGCGCGCCACGGCACTGCACGCGCGTCTCAAGGCCGAGGGGCGGGAGACCTGACAACATCGCCGAGAGGCGCTGTAAGGTGCCTCTCAGGCCACCACATGCGCCCCGGCCTCGTGCTCGGCGCCATAGGCGATCATGTCATACAGGTGCCAGGTCGCATGCCCCAGGAGCGGCAGCGAGATGAACAGCCCCAGGAACCCCGGCAGCATCGACAGCAAGGTGACCGCCGCCACGAAGACGGCCCAGGCTAACATCGGCACCGGGTGCCTCTGGACGTAGCTGAACGAGGTGATCATCCCGGTCACGAAATCGATGTCCCGGTCCAGCAGCATGGGCAGCGACAGAACCGAGATCATGTAGAGCACGACCGAAAAGACCGCGCCAACCCCCGTTCCCACGGCCAGCATCATCAGCCCATTGGCGGTAAAATAGATGTCCAGCGAGCTGGAGACATTGGTCATTGTCGACAGGCCAAGGAACAGCGCAAAGATCATATGCGCGAGAAAGAACCAGAACAGGAAGATCACCAGCACCACGGCCCCCAGCCAGGGCAGCTGCCCGCCGCCAGAGCGTTTCACCACGCTCAGGATCTCAATCCAGTCCAACGGCCTGTCCTGCTCGATCCTGCGGCTGACATCGTAGAATCCCACCGCCGCAAAGGGCGCGATCAGCGGAAAACCGATGGCCGCGAAGACCAGCCAGTAACTCTGCCCGGTGATCCAGGTGACCCAGGCCATGAACCAGCCGCCCAGGACGTAGACAGAGGCGAAGAGCACGGCAAAGCCCGGCGCGCGCCGCAGGTCGCTCCAGCCGCGCCGCAGCGCCTCGCGCAGCATCTCGACATCGACCGGGCCAAGGTCCGGAACACCTGGCTTGGGTGTGTCGGGCATCGCTTTCCTCCTGCCGATCGTCTCCTCCGGCATTCAGTAAACGAGATATGACCCGCGCAGGCAAGAACAGGTTTGGTGCAAATGCCACTGCAAAACACGCCAGCAGCCGTTCAGGCCGACACATCCTCCCTCGCGCACGCTTTCGTCGCGCCAGGGGCGCGGCGCATGTTCTTGGTTTGAAAACAACACGGAGGCAGCGACGGCACGGGGGCCGCGCACCTTCGCTGAGGGTCAGTCCTCGGCCTGGGCGTCCGCGCGGCTCTTGCCTGCCACGTTCATCGCCAGAGTCGCGGCCATGAAGGGATCAAGGTCACCGTCCAGAACACCAGAGGTGTCGGCGGTCTCGTAGTTGGTCCGCAGGTCCTTGACCATCTGGTAGGGCTGCAGGACGTAGGACCGGATCTGGTTGCCCCAGCCCGCGTCGCCCTTGGCCTCGTGCAGGGCGTTGACCTCGGCGTTCCGCTTGTCGAGCTCCAGCTGGTACAGCCGCGATTTCAGCGCCTTCATGGCGATGTCACGGTTCTGGTGCTGCGACTTTTCCGAAGAGGTCACGACGATGCCCGTCGGCGCGTGCGTGATCCGCACAGCAGAGTCGGTGGTGTTGACGTGCTGACCGCCCGCGCCAGAGGACCGGAAGGTGTCGATGCGGATGTCGGCCGGGTTCACCTCGATCTCGATATTGTCGTCGATCACCGGATAGGCGCCCACGGCGGCAAAGCTCGTCTCGCGCGTGCCCTTGCCAAAGGGCGAAATCCGCACAAGGCGATGCGTGCCGCTTTCGGATTTCAGCCAGCCATAGGCGTTCGGCCCCTTGATCTGGTAGGTGGCAGACTTGATGCCCGCCTCGGCGCCCGCCTGTTCTTCCTGAAGATCGACCTCGAAACCGCGTTTCTCGGCCCAACGGACGTACATCCGCGCCAGCATCTGCGCCCAGTCGCAGGCCTCTGTGCCGCCGGCGCCCGCCTTGATTTCCAGGAAGGCATCGTTGCCGTCGGTCTCTCCGTTCAGGAGCGCCTCGAGCTCTTTCTTGGCCGCCTTGTCCACCAACGAAGCGATCGCCGCCTCGGCCTCGGCGACGACCTCCTGGTCGTCCTCCATCTCGCCCAGCTCGATCAGTTCGATCTGGTCGGCGAGGTCTTGTTTCATGGCCGTATAGGTTTCCATCGCGTCGACCAGCTGCTGACGCTCGCGCATCAGTTTCTGCGCCGCCGCCGGATCATCCCACAGGTTCGGGTCCTCGACGCGGGCGTTGAATTCCTCCAGCCGGTGTTGGGCCGTATCCCAGTCCATGCGCTGGGCCAGCAGGTCGAGTGATTTCTCGATCTTTTCCACGTGGTTCTGGGTCTCTGCGCGCATGTCTTATGGTCCTGTCTCGGTCCTCTCGGGTGATGCGTGATAGCAAGGGGCAGGCGGACGGGCAAGCCGGGGAACCGCCCTGCCCGTCGGACCGGCCAAAGGCGTCAGTAAAGACCGCCCGAGCTGAGCGTGCCAAAGCCGGCCTTGGGGCCCACGATGGCCTTGTCGCCGGTCGAGGTCGTGACCTCCTGCGCGACGGTCGACCCGTCCGGCTGGATCACGTCGAAGGTGCCCGAGATCGCAAAGCCGCCGTCGAACATCACGCCAAAGATCGGCTCTTCGCCCAGACGGAAGCACTCGGACACGACGTTGGGACCGCTGGCATCGGCCGGCAGGCGCGCACCCGAGAAACGGTCGATCTTGATGAACTGGCATTCTTCGGGAACCTTGAAGTTGCCACCGCCGTATTTCTTGACCGCTTCCTGCATGAACTGGTTGAACACCGGACCGCACATGCCGCCACCCGAGGCACCACGGCCCAAGGAACGCGGCGTGTCATACCCGATGTAACAGCCCGCCACGATGTTCGAGGTGAAGCCCACGAACCAGACGTCCTTGGCATCGTTCGTGGTGCCGGTCTTGCCCGCGGTCGGCACGCTGAGGTTGACCGTGCGCGATGCGGTGCCGCGGTCCACGACGCCACGCATCATCGAGGTCAGCTGGTAGGCGGTGACCGCGTTCATCACCCTTTCGCGTTCGTCGGCAATCCGGGGCGCCTGTCCTTGCGGCAGGTCCGGGTTGTCACAATCCACGCAGACCCGTTTGTTGCCAAAGACGGACTCGTGCGAATAAACGGTGCTGCCATAGCGATCCTGCACCCGGTCCACCAGCGTCGGTTCGACCCGTTCGCCGCCGTTGGCGAACATGGCGTAGGCGGCGACCATGCGGAACAACGTCGTTTCGTCCGCGCCCAGCGAGTTCGCGATGGACAGCCCCATCCGGTCGTAGACGCCGAATTTCTCCGCATAGCTGGCGACGATATCCATGCCCACTTCCTGCGCCAGGCGAATGGTCATCAGGTTTCGAGAGCGTTCGATCCCGGTGCGCAGCGGCGTCGGGCCGTAATATTGGTGCGAGGCGTTCTTGGGCCGCCAGACGCCGGCGCCGGTGTCCACCTCGATCGGCGCGTCGACAACGATGGTCGCGGGCGAATACCCGGAATCCAGCGCCGAGGCATAGACGAAGGGCTTGAAGCTCGACCCCGGCTGGCGCATCGCCTGCGTCGCCCGGTTGAAGACCGAGTTCTGGTACGAGAACCCGCCCTGCAGTGCGATGACGCGCCCGGTGTGGGCGTCCATCGCCATGAAGCCGCCCTGCACTTCGGGCACCTGCCGCAGGGTCCAGCGGATGAAGGCTCCGTCGCTGTCCTGGGTCATCTGGCGGACGTGGATCACGTCGCCGGGTTCGAAATTGTCAAAGAGGCTGCCCTTGAACCAGTCGGTATCGGATCGCGGCACGGTCATGCCGCGCGGATCGTCCAGCGCCACGTCCTCGATCCCCAGAAGCAGCGAGTTGTCACGCACCTCGCGCACCACGGCCACATGCCAGGGGTGTTCCAGAACGATGTCGCGGGCCACGCGCAGATCCGCCAGCGCCTCGCGCCATTTGGCCTCGTCGCCCAGCGTGTCGGCCGGTATCGTCTTGCCAGTGCCACGCCATTCCCCGCGCGAACGGTCGTATTTTTCCAGCGCGCTGCGCAACGCCAGGGCCGCCTGGCCCTGCATTTCCGGGTCGAGGGTCGCGCGAACGGAATACCCGCCGGAGAAGAACTGTTCCTCGCCGAAGTCCCGACTCAGCTGGCGGCGGATCTCGTCGGTGAAATAGTCGCGCGGCGGCAAAGATCGCTGGTAGGGTTCGAAATCGCCGTTCTGGACGGATTTCAGCGGCATCGCGACCTCGGCCTGGTACGTGGCCTCATCGATGTAGCCGTTTTCGAACATCTCCTTCAGAACGAAATCGCGGCGTTCCCGCAGGCGGTCCTTGCGGCGGACCGGGTGATAATCGGACGGTGCCTTGGGCAACGAGGCCAGCGTGGCCGCCTCGTGCGGGGCCAGTTCCGACAAGGTCTTGTTGAAATAGACCTGTGCCGCAGCGGTGACGCCATAGGCGTTCTGACCAAGGAAGATCTCGTTCAGGTACAGTTCGAGGATCTTTTCCTTGTCCAGCGCACCTTCGACGCGGCTGGCCAGGATGATTTCCTTGATCTTGCGTTCGACGTGACGATCGCCCGACAGCAGAAAGTTCTTCATCACCTGCTGGGTGATCGTCGAGGCGCCGCGCGTGTTGCCGCGGGCCGTGTCGATGGCCGCCGACACGATGGCGCGCGGATCATAGCCATTGTGGGTATAGAACGACTTGTCCTCGGCGCTGATGAAGGCGTGCTTTACCATGTCCGGAATTTCCCGGGCGGGCGTGAACAGGCGCCGTTCCTGCGCGAATTCGTCGATCACGCGGCCCTCGGCGGAATAGATCCGGCTGATCGTGGGCGGCGAATACTGTGCCAGGTGTTCATGGCTGGGCAGATCGCGCCCGTACATCCAGAAGACGGCCCCGATGGTCAGCGCCACCATCATGGCGCCCATTGTCACGACCGAGAAGATCGCCCCGAAGAAGGAAAAGATGAAACGCAGCACATGCGGCTCCCGCTACCCGAATGAGGCCGTGTTTATAGCGCATAAGGGCATGGGTCAAAACACATCGACGCGCGTCGGGCGGCGGTTTGCCGAAAGGGCGCCTATTGCCGGCGCAGGCGCGACAGGGCTTCGTCCTCCAGCGCCCAGGCCGCGATCCCGTCCCGGAGCCCGCGCGCCATGCCCGCGCGCCAGACCGGATCCTGCAGGTTGCGCAGATCCTGTTCCGTGGACAGGAACCCCAGTTCGACCAGGACGGACGGGATGTCGGCCGATTTCAGAACCGAAAAGGCCGCCTGCCGCAGCGGGTCCTTGTGGACATGTCCCAAAGCACCGTCGATTCCGGCGACGATGTGTTCGGCCAGCGCCTGGCTGCGCGGCGTGTTGTCCAGCCGCGCCAGATCCATCAGGATCTGGGCGACCCTGTCATCGGTTCCGGTCAGGTCCAGCCCCGCCAGCAGGTCGTCGCGGTCATGCCGTTCGGCCAGCGCAGCCGAGGCCGCGTCGGAGGCCTCTTCGGCAAGGGTATAGACCGCCGCCCCATGCGCCACCCCCTCTTCCAGCGCATCCGCGTGCAAGGAAATGAACAGGTCCGCACCAACCTCATGGGCGTATTTCACCCGCCCTTCGAGCGAGACAAAACGATCCTCCTGCCGGGTCAGCCGCACATCGTAGTCACCGGACCGCAACAGAACCTCTCGCAGTTCCAGCGCGAAGGTCAGAACAAGGTCCGCCTCGGTCACGCCATCCCTCTGTGCGCCCGGATCGATGCCGCCATGCCCCGGATCCAGCACGATGGTCAGGGGGCGATCCGGGTCAGGATCGGTGCGGCGCGCCCGGGGGCGGGTCTGGACCCAGGACGGATCTGCCGGCGGCCCGGCGGTGCTGGCGAAACGCTCGGCATCGCCCTGGTCCAGTTGCAGGGTCAGCTCTGCCCCTGCGCCATCGGGCAGCACACGCATCCCGGCGCTTTGCACCAGCATCGGCTCCGCCAGTTCGGCCACCAGCCGGGACCATCCCGGACGAAACAGCCCAATGCGCAAGGCGCTGATCCGGTCACTCTGGTCCAGTTCGGCGGGATCGGCGCCCTGCCAGTCGACCTCGGCGAAATCCAGCACCAGGCGGTCCGGGTCGGTCAGGGTGAACATCCGCCAAGGCACGCCCTGCGACAGGGTCAGGGTCAGTTCCGTGCCGCCGAAACGACGATCCTCGATCCGTCCGTCGATCAGCCGCGCCAGCCCGGCATCCTGGGCGGCCGCACTGCCAGCCCAGAGGCTCAGCGCCAACAGGAGAGTAAATAATCTGCTCATGTGCCCCGGTTCCGGTGTTTGCCGCACTCTATGGGAATCCGGCAAGGTCGTTCAATCCCGGACAGGCCGGCTCAGGCGGCGCCCTTCCCGCGCGCGGCCATGAAGGCCCCGAGCCTTGCAAGGCCTTCCTTGATCTCGTCTGTCGACTGGGCATAGGCAAAGCGCAGCGTGCCGCCGCCCCGCACCGGGTCGAAATCCAGTCCCGGCGTCACCGCGACCCCCGCATGGTCCAGGATCTCGCGGGCAAAGGCCCGGCTGTCATGGGTCAGGTGACTCACGTCGGCATAGACGTAAAAGGCCCCGTCCGGCGGCGCGATCCGGTCGAATCCAATCCGTGGCAACCCGTCCAGCATCAACTGACGATTGCGCGCATAGACGGCAAGGTTTTCTTCCAGCTCGTCCTGTGCATCCAGCGCCGCAAGGGCCGCGACCTGGGCGGCATGTGTCGGACAGATAAACAGGTTCTGGGCCAGGCGTTCGAACTGGCGGACCATGTCCTCGGGCACCACCAGCCAGCCGATCCGCCAGCCGGTCATCGAGAAATACTTGGAGAAGGAGTTGATCACCACGACATCGTCGCTGATTTCCAGCGCCGAGACCGCGCCCTTTTCGTACTCGATCCCGTGATAGATCTCGTCCGACAGGAACGCTGCACCGCGCGCCTGCGCGTCCGCGATAAGCGCCGCAAGTTCCGGCTTTTCCAGCATCGTGCCGCTGGGATTCGCCGGGCTGGCAACCAGGAGCCCCTCGTAGTCGATGTCCGCGAGGTCGTCGGGCGTGGGCTGATAGCGGTTTTCCGCCGAGCACTGCACCTCGACCGTGGTCACGTCCAGCGCCTTGAGGATTTGCCGGTACGACGGATAACCGGGCGCGCCCAGGGCCATGCGGTCGCCCGCATCGAACAGCGCGGTGAAGGCAAGAATGAAGCCGCCGGAGGACCCCGGCGTCACCACCACCCGGCCCGGGTCCAGGTCGATCCCGTACCACTCATCATAGAGTTTCGCGATGCGCGCACGCAGTTCCGGCAGCCCAAGTGCAACGGTGTACCCCAGCGGATCGCTTTCCATGTCGCGCGTCAATGCGGCACGGGCAGCGGCGGGCGCGGGGGTGCCGGGCTGGCCCAGTTCCATGTGGACGATGCTGCGTCCGTTCGCCTCGGCCTGCCGAGCGGCTTCCATCACGTCCATCACGATAAAGGGATCAACCGCACCCCGCCTTGAATTCCGCATGCCCGCCTCTCTACTGTGTCGCCAGTGAGGCTTACGAGCACAAGGAGCAGCCCGTCAATGATCCGCCACACGATCCTGTCCCGTCTGACCGCCTTGGTGATGTCTCTGTCCATTCTGGCAGCAGCTCCGGCCCAGGCGGCCACCACGCTGCTGCGCGACGCGGACATGGAATATGCGCTGCGCCAGCTTGCTTCGCCCATCCTTTCCGCCGCCGGCCTCAGCCCGCAGCAGGTCAAGATCATCGTGATCGACGACGGGTCACTGAACGCCTTTGTCACTGATACGCGGCATATCTTTCTGCATTCCGGGCTGATCATGCGGCTGGACAGCGCCGAGGCCCTGCAGGCCGTGATCGCGCACGAGGCCGCACATATCGCCAACGGCCATATCGCGCGCCGCCTTGGCAACCTGCGGGCTGCGCGCACCGCCGCCGGGATCGGCATGGCGCTGGCCGCCGCTGCCGCCGCCGCCGGTGCCAACAGCCAGGCGGCGGCGGCGGCCGCCATCGGGTCGCAATCCTCGGCCATGCGGCTGTTCAT
Source organism: Mameliella sp. MMSF_3455 (assembly GCF_030733205.1). Classification (GTDB taxonomy): domain Bacteria; phylum Pseudomonadota; class Alphaproteobacteria; order Rhodobacterales; family Rhodobacteraceae; genus Antarctobacter. The sequence continues at coordinate 43,068 of NZ_JASHJL010000015.1, read as the reverse complement.
GTCGCATACCCGGGCCGAGGAATCCGCCGCCGACATATCCTCTGTCCGGTTCATGATGCGCGCCGGTGTCGATCCGCGCGGCGCGCTGGAGGTGCAAGAGCTCTTTCGCGGCCAAGAGGCGCTGTCGGTCGGTCGTCAGGACCCCTACATGCGCACCCACCCGATGACCCGTGACCGGCTGCGCGCGCTCGAGGCGCTGGTGGCCGGACAGAAAAGCCCCGGCCGGGATGCCACCGCGCAATACTGGTTCAAGCGGGCACAGGGCAAACTGACCGCCTTCAAGCGCGCGCCTTCGTGGACGCTGCGACGGCTCAAGGACAGCGGAAGCCAGGACATCGCCCACATGCGCGAGGCCGTGGCCTGGCACCGCCAGTCGAACCTCAAGAAATCCCTCGCCGCGATCGACCGCGCCATCGCGCTGCGCCCCAGCGATCCTTACTTGCTGGAGCTCAAGGGCCAGATCCTGCTGGAGTCGCGCCAGTTCGGTGCCGCCGTGCAGGTCTACCAGGCGGCCGCCAATCGCGCCCCGCGCGAACCGCTGATCCTGGGGGGCTTGGGTCGATCGCTGCTTGCCACCGGCAACCATCGGCAGGCGTTGAAGGCGTTGGAGGCCGCCCGCGGGCGCGACTTCACCGATGCCCGCGTGCTGCGCGACCTTGCCGTGGCCTATGCCAAGACCGGCCAGCCGGGCATGGCCTCGGTCGTGACGGCGGAACGTTACGCCCTGCAGGGGCGCCTCAAGGACGCAAGGCTGCACGCGGAACGCGCGGTTGCCACCCTGCCCCGCGGCTCTGCCCCGTGGCAACGGGCACAGGATGTGCTAAGTGCGGCGAAACGGGCCAAATAACAAACAACACCATTGGGAGTCCCCATATGTTCACCTCGACCAAATTCCTTTGCGGCAGTGCCGCTGCCCTCTGTCTGCTTGCGGCCCCGATGGTGCAGGCGCAGGACGACGACGGCTTTGATTTCTCGTCCATGTCGCCCGACCAGCGCGCCGCTTTCGGCGCACAGGTGCGCGAGTACCTGCTGGAAAACCCGCAGGTCATCATGGAGGCCGTCGCCGTTCTTGAAGACCGTGAAAAACAGGCACAGGCCGCGCAGGACGACGCCCTTGTGTCGGACAACATGGCCCGCCTGCTGGACGACGGGTTCTCCTGGGTCGGCGGCAATCCCGACGGCGACGTGACCGTGATCGAGTTCATGGATTACCGCTGTGGCTATTGCCGCCGCGCCCATCCCGAGGTCGAAGAGCTGATCGCCAGCGACGGCAACATCCGCTACATCCTCAAGGAATTCCCGATCCTGGGCGAGGCGTCGATGGTGTCGTCGAAATTCGCCGTCGCCACGCATATCGTGGCTGGGGACGAGGCCTACAAGGCCGTGCATGATGCGCTGATCACGCTGGAAGGCAACCCGGGCAACGGACCTCTGCGCCGGATCGCGCAGACGCTGGGCCTGGATGCCGATGCGATCATGGCAGAGATGGACAGCGACGAAGTCGCCCGCCGCATCGCGGAAACCCGTGAACTGGCGCTGGCCATGAACATCAACGGCACCCCCAGCTTTGTCTTCGGCGAGGAAATGGTGCGCGGCTATGCGCCGCTGCCCACCATGCGCCAGATCATCGAAGACCAGCGCGCCGCCGAGTGATCCGGGCCGCACTCGTCATCATTGCCTTCTGCGCCGGCCCTTCTCTGGCGCAGGAGATGTCGCTGTCGGAGCGTCTCAGGGCGCTCAGCGCGCCGGCGCCAACAGACTTCTATGCAGACGAACGCCAAGACGACCTGGACCTGATCGCCCGCCATGCACCGGCGCTGTTCGGCAAGCAGGGCGCCGTGATCGCCATGTTCAGCGGGCCGGACTGCGACAATTGTGCCGCCGCTTGGGCCGATCTGCAGGACATGGCACGGGCGCAGGGCGTCTCTGCAAGATTGCTGGACACGGCCGAGCCAGAAAACGGCGCGCTGATGCAGGCGCTCACGCTGGACACCTTGCCCTCTTACGTCATGCGCGACAGGCTGATCCGGGGTGAGATGCCGGCCTTCGTCCTGGGCCGGTACCTGACGGAATGAGGCGGGTTACTCCGCCGCCTCGGTCTGTCCGGCCTCGATGACCTCTGCCCGCTTTTCGACCTCTTCGACGATATGGTCGATCATCTGGTCGTTGGACATCTTGTGGCTGGCCTTGCCGGCCAGGTAGACCATGCCGCTGCCCGCACCGCCGCCGGTAAAACCGACATCTGTCATCAACGCCTCGCCGGGGCCGTTCACGACGCAGCCGATGATCGACAGGCTCATCGGCGTCTTGATGTGTTCCAGCCTTTTTTCAAGCACTTCCACGGTCTTGATCACGTCGAACCCCTGCCGTGCGCAGGAGGGACAAGAGATGATATTGACACCGCGATGGCGCAGGCCAAGCGATTTCAGGATCTCGTAGCCGACTTTGACCTCTTCGACCGGATCCGCCGACAGGGACACGCGGATCGTGTCGCCGATCCCCATCCACAGCAGGTTTCCCAGCCCGATGGCGGATTTGATCGTGCCGGACATCAGGCCCCCGGCCTCGGTGATGCCAAGGTGAATCGGCGCATCGGTCTGTTCGGCAAGCTGCTGGTAGGCGGCCGCGGCCATGAAGACATCCGAGGCCTTGCAGCTGATCTTGAACTCGTGGAAATCGTTGTCCTGCAGGATCTTGATGTGATCCAGCCCGCTTTCGACCATCGCGTCGGGGCACGGTTCGCCGTATTTCTCCAGCAGGTGTTTTTCGAGGCTGCCGGCATTCACGCCGATCCGGATCGAGCAATTGTGATCCCGCGCGGCCTGGATCACCTCCCGCACGCGGTCCTGGCTGCCGATGTTGCCCGGGTTGATGCGCAGGCAGGCGGCGCCGGCCTCGGCGGCCTCGATCCCGCGCTTGTAGTGAAAATGGATGTCGGCGACGATCGGCACCGGGCTTTCGCGCACGATTTCCTTCAGCGCGCGCGAGGAATCCTCATCGGGAACCGACACCCGGACAATGTCAGCCCCCGCTTCAGCTGCGGCCTGCACCTGCTTGATCGTACCGGGAATATCCGTGGTGACCGTGTTGGTCATCGTCTGGACGCTGATCGGCGCATCCCCCCCGACGGGGACATTGCCGACCATGATCTGCCGGGATGTGCGACGATAGATGTTGCGCCACGGGCGGACGTGATTGAGGCTCATGCGCTCTGTCCTGTGTTTGCGTTGGTCTCGAGGCGGACACTAGTCGTTGCGCGCGCCACAGACCAGCCCGTGCGCCATCGCGCCGCGTGTCGTTACTGGTCCTGCAGTTGCAGTTCCGCGACGACCTTGGCCAGTGTCTGGTTCCGGGTCAGATCGGCGACCTGCATCTCGCGCTGGATGTCGCCGGCCGACAGGGCAAGATCACGCCCGAACTGACCGCTGGGCCCATAGGGGCCGTAGGTCTCGCCGTTGACGGCAAAGAAGACGCCGCCCGCATTGCCCGAGAAGATCGTCGGCGCCTGGTCGGTCTGCGGCACCTTGTAGGTGTCGCCCGGCTTCAGCAGCCGCGCCAGCAGTTTCTTGCCCGAGGGCGAGGTGATCTCTACCCAGGTTTCCGCCACGGCCACGACGGTGATGCCGGGCGCGGGTTCGGCGGTGACGCGCGGTACGTTGGGCTGCACGGGTTCCGGCGCGGGCGCCGGTTCCGCCACTTCGACGGGGGCGGGCGCAGGCGCGACCGGCTGCGGCGCAGGAACCGAAGGAGCGGGCGCCGCGGCAATGGCAGCCGCCAGCGCGATGCTTTCGGGCCGTGCAACCGGCGGGACGTTCGGCACGTTCCGCGCCAGGTCGGTAGGGATCGGTTTCTGAGCAGCGGGCTGCACCGGCTCTGCCCGGGCCACCTGCGGCGCGGTCAGGTTCAAATCCCCAAGAACGGAGGCCAAATCCCGGTCCTGTGCGGAATCAGCAATATCGTAGCGATCCACCACGTCCGCCCCGGCAAGAGAGATGTTGCTGGTCACACGCCCCGGTCGACCGGCGGGGCCGTAGGTCCGACCGTCGACGTTGAAGTAGACGGCACCGGATTCGCCGACACGGATACGCGGGCTGGAGGCATCACGCGGCACGGCAAAGGTTTCGCCCGCGTTCAAGACACGAGAGACCAGAACGCCATCGTTCTCGGAACGGACCTCGACCCAGGCGGGACGCACGGCGACGACCGTCACGCCGCTGGCCACGGCAAGCGGGCTGGCAGGCGACGGACCATCAGAGGACTCCGGGATGACGCCTTCGGCAACGAGACGATCCGCCAGCGCCGCGGCGGCCAGCGAACTGTCCTGCACATTCGGCAAACCGCGCGGACCGCCACCGCCGGCAAAGACACCGACACGCTCGGGGTCCAGGGTCGAAATCGGGGCATCGCGCGCCACCAGAACCGGAACATCCAGTGCCTGCGGTCGATAAAGACGATCAAAGGCCTCGGTCGTCGGCGGGGTAAAGACGCCGGCCTGCGTGGTTTCATCACCCTCGTCGCGCGCACTGGGGGCGATGGCCGCTTGAAGCGGGTCCAGTTCGCTAAGCACGATAGGGGTCTGGTCGACAGGCGTCACCTGAACGCGCTGCACCTCTTGCAACACGCGGTAACCGCCGTAACCGATGCCGCCGATCAGGGCCAGCAGCACCAACGAGGACCCCAACGCACCCGGTTCGACCCGGGACAGGATGCTGTCATTTGCAGGGGCGAAGGGCATGCGCGGTTCCGCGATGGAATCGCGGTTGCGCGCGCGTGCCTTGTCATTCTTGGGCTTGCGGATGACAGAGGCCTCTTGCGACATGCCGTGCGCAACGGAAAAGCCGCTTTCCGCGCAGAAATGCGCAAATGCCTCGTCCGGGTCCATCCCGAGGTATCGAGCATAAGAACGGACGTAACCGGCGATGAACCCCGGTGTGTCAAAGGCGGAAGGATCGCAATTCTCGATTGCTGCAATGTAGCTTGCCTTGATGCGCAGCTCTCGCTGAACATCCAGCAGCGACTTGCCCATTGTCGCCCGTTCACCGCGCATGACGTCACCCAGCTTCAGGGTGTAGTCATCAAAGCTTTGTGGCGACTGGTCATCGCCACTGTCGTCACGGTGCTGGGATTTGCGCCCGATCATTGCGAGACTGCCCCATTCTACCCATCATTTATGTGCCTGCCCGGTCCGGGCTACACGATTCGTGCAACCCGGTTATTGCGATAAGGCTAACACATCTCAAGCCATTTGACAGGTATTGGCGGGGTTTAGCCGGCGAGTTCAGCGCGATTCAGCGCACAATGGCTCCACAATTCGTCCATCGCGCCCACCAAACGATCCATTTCGTTCGGGCCATGCACCGGCGAAGGCGTAAAGCGCAGACGTTCGGTGCCACGCGGCACGGTGGGGAAGTTGATCGGCTGGACGTAGATGCCGTAGCCCTCTAGTAGCATGTCGCTCAGCTGCTTGGTGTGGACCGGATCGCCGACGATCACCGGCACGATATGACTGCCGTGATCGATGATCGGCAGCCCCATGCCCTTGAGCCGGGTCTTGAGGATCTTCGCACGTTCCTGGTGCAGATCGCGCAGTTTCTGGCCCTCGGAGGTCTTGAGGAAAGCGACCGAGGCCCGCGCGCCCGCCGCCAGCGCCGGCGCCAGAGAGGTCGAAAAGATGAACCCCGGCGCGTAAGACCGCACCGCGTCACACATTTTCGCCGAGGCAGCGATATAGCCGCCCATCACGCCATAGGCCTTGGCCAGCGTCGCGTTGATAATGTCGATACGGTGCATCAGGCGGTCACGTTCGCATACACCGGCGCCGCGCGGACCGTACATGCCGACCGCGTGCACCTCGTCGATATACGTCAGCGCGCCGAATTCATCCGCCAGGTCGCAGATCGCCTCGATCGGCCCGAAATCGCCATCCATCGAGTAGACAGATTCAAAGGCGATCAGCTTGGGGGCCGCGGGATCGTCCGCTTCCAGCTTGGCGCGCAGATCGTCCAGATCGTTGTGCTTGAAGATGCGCTTGGCGCCACCGTTGCGGCGCACGCCTTCGATCATCGAGGCGTGGTTCAGCTCGTCCGAATAAATGATCAGGCCCGGAAAGAGTTTCGGCAGCGTGCTCAGGGTCGCGTCGTTGGCGACATAGGCGGAGGTGAACAGCAAGGCAGCTTCCTTGCCGTGCAGATCGGCAAGTTCTGCCTCCAGAGCCTTGTGATAGACCGTGGTGCCCGAGATATTGCGCGTCCCGCCCGAACCCGCACCGGTGGCGTCGATGGCCTCGTGCATGGCCTCAAGGACAACCGGATGCTGCCCCATGCCAAGGTAGTCGTTGCCGCACCAGACGGTGATCGGAGTCTCGCTGCCGTCCGGCTTGCGCCAGGTGGCATGCGGGAACTGGCCGTTCTTGCGCTCGATGTCGATGAAGGTGCGGTAACGGCCTTCTTCGTGCAGACGGTTCAGGGCGTCATCCAGTTTCGCGGTGTAGTCCACCGGGCTCCTCCTTCTACTTTCGACCCTCGCCAAGGGGCCGGTGCTGCAGTCACACCCTATTCAATTTCATGAATAACTAACGACCGCGAGGTGATGTGTCCACCGTTTAGAACCGGACCATCCGTCGCATCCTTGATCTGAATCAACGGACTGACCATTACAACTTTGATCGTAGTTACATAATGTCGCGTATCGGAAACATGATTCATTGCCTTGACCCGGCCACGTCCTAACCTGCAAGACGTCTTGGCAGAACCGGAGCAGGCATGACAACCCGAAGCGACATCGAGGCCCTGATCGCGCGCGTCGCATTGCGTGACCGCGGCGCCTTTGGGGCCCTCTACGATGCCACCAGCGGCAAGCTGCTGGCGATTTGCCTGTCGGTGCTGAAAGACCGCGAAGAGGCCGAGGATACCCTGCAGGAGGTCTTTCTGCGCATCTGGAACAAGGCTGACCGCTATGCCGTCACCGGCCACAGCCCGATGACCTGGCTGATCACCATCGCCCGCAACATCGCCATCGACCGCCTGCGTGCGCGCCAGCGCTCGCAATCCGGCCAGGACAGGACGGAAACAGACGCGCTGCCCGATTCCCGCCCCGGGCCCGAGGCCTCGACCATTGCCGCCTCCGAAAGCCAACGCATCGTCAGCTGCCTTGATGAACTGCCGGACCAGCGCGCAAGAGCGGTGCGCGGGGCCTACCTCGAGGGGGCCAGCTATGCCGATCTCGCCGCGCGGTTCGAAGTGCCACTCAACACCATGCGGACCTGGCTGCGCCGGAGTCTGCAGAGCCTCAGGGAGTGCATGTCCCGATGAGCTCTGATCTGCCCGAAATGCCCGAAGACGACGACGATCTGCTCGCCGCGGAATATGTCCTGCGCCTGCTCTCGGCGGATCTCGAAGGCGTGGCCGCGCGCCGCGTGGACGAGGATCCGGAATTTGCCGCCCGTGTCCACCATTGGGAATCCCGCCTTGCGGACCTGGCCGATGAACTGGACGAGGTGAGACCCTCGCCACGGGTGCGGCGTGCGCTGCTGGCCTCTGTTGGCGGGGCGCCGGAATCGCGGGCCCGTCGCTGGTGGCTGGGCGCAGGGCTGGGCGTCGCGACGCTGGCCGCGCTGGCCTATGTCGCTCCCCTGCCCTTCCTGACCCGCGGTCCGGATCTTGGGGCTGAACTGGCCTCTGCCGACGGCGCCTTGCGTTATGAGGCTCAGGTGACCGGTGACGAACTGGTGCTGGCCCGGCTCGAAGGTGGCCCGCGCGAAGGCCGGGCGCTGGAACTCTGGCTGATCGCCCAGGACGATCCGGCACCGGTTTCGCTGGGTGTGCTGCCGGATGCGGATGTGGCCGAGGTCGCGCTGACGCCGGCGTTGGCAGCCCGGATGGCCGGCGGCACACTTGCCGTTTCGGACGAACCGCCCGGCGGTTCGCCCACCGGAGCCCCCACCGGAGAGGTTCTGGCCGCCGCGCCGCTTGTCGAACTCTGATCCCGCTGGACAGTCCCAAGCGGTCTGTTAGCCTCGCCGAAAAATCAGGAGTTCCCATGTCTCTCGACGCCACGCTTGCGCGCATCGACGCCGATCTTCCCGCTGCCCTGGACCGCCTCATGGCGCTCTTGCGGATCCCCTCCATCTCGACCGACCCGGCTTATGCCGACAAGTGTCGGCAGGCGGCGGAGTGGCTGGTCGAGGACCTGAAAAGCCTGGGCATCGCCGCCGAAACCCGGACCACGCCAGGTCACCCGATGGTTGTGGGCCATGTCGAGGGCGATGGCCCGCATGTCCTGTTCTATGGCCATTACGACGTCCAGCCGGTCGACCCGCTAGATCTTTGGGACCGCGATCCCTTTGATCCGGCGATCGAAGAAACGGCCAAGGGCAAGGTCATCCGCGGACGCGGCTCCTCGGACGACAAGGGCCAGCTGATGACCTTTGTCGAGGCCTGCCGGGCGTGGAAGGCGGAACATGGTTCGATGCCTTGCCGCATCACCTTCTTCTTCGAGGGCGAGGAAGAAAGCGGCTCCCCGTCGCTGATCCCGTTCCTGAAGGAAAACAAGGAAGAGCTGAAAGCCGACATCGCCCTGATCTGCGACACCGGCCTGTTCGAAAGCCGCGTGCCCGCGATCATGACCCAGTTGCGCGGGCTGCTGGGCGAGGAAATCACCCTTACAGGCCCGGACAAGGACCTACATTCCGGCATGTACGGCGGCGTTGCGCGCAACCCGATCCGCGTGCTGTCGCGCATTCTGGCCAACCTGCACGACGACAACGGCCACATCCAGGTGCCGCATTTCTACGACGGGGTGCCGGAACTCTCGGACGAGATGAATGCGCAGTGGGAGGCACTGAAATTCGACCACGGCACATTTCTGGGCGACGTCGGCCTGTCGAAACCGGCCGGGGAACAGGATCGCAGCGCTCTGGAAATGATCTGGTCGCGCCCCACGGCCGAGATCAACGGAATCATCGGCGGCTATACCGGCGACGGTTTCAAGACGGTGCTGCCGTCACAGGCCTCGGCCAAGGTCAGCTTCCGGCTCGTCGGCCAGCAGGATCCCCACGCCCTGCGCGAACATTTCCGGGCCTGGGTCCGCGCGCAGTTGCCCGAGGATGTCACGGTCGAATTCCATGGCCACGGCGCCTCGCCCGCCAGCCAGATGCAGACGACGCATCCCGCTTTCGAATCCGCGCGCAGCGTCTTGGGCGCCGAATGGGGGCACGATGCGGCCTTTACCGGCTGTGGCGGTTCGATCCCCGTGGCAGGGTATTTCAAGTCGATCCTCGACATGGACACGATGCTGGTCGGCTGGGGCAAGGACGACGACCAGATCCATTCCCCGAACGAGAAATACGACGTCGAGAGCTTTCACAAGGGCATCCGCAGCTGGGCCCGTATCCTGGACGCGATCCGCTGACGGCGCGCCGCGCCCCCGGTCGACCGGGGGCGCGAACCGGCGGACTTCTTGCGTACCTCGCGAATTGAACGCGAAAGCCCGGTTCTCGCCACATTCCGACGCCAATCCTGCCCGAAAGTTCCGTTAACGATAAATGCATGACCATGCCTTATCGCCCCACCGTCTTCCGCAAGCAGGATCACAGCGACTTCAGCCGCCGCGTCCGCCGTATCGACCCCGAGGCACAGGCCCGCGGCATCGCCGGGCGAGCCCGAGCACAGCCCAAGATGCTGACAGCCGGTCTGACCGGGTTCGGCGCCGCCTATGCGACCGCGGCCATCGCCACCAACCGCGACCGGATCGAATTGGCCCTCAGACAGGAAGGTCTGGCGGCGGACACCCAGCACCTTGTCCTTGCGGCCCTGACTGCGGCATTGGCGGCCACGCTGGTCATGCTGACCTTCCAGGTCTTGCGCGCGGCCCTGACCGCCGGCGTGGCGCGCAAGAATGGACGTGCCTTTTTCCTCGGGGCCGTGGCTGCCTTTGGCATGTTCTATACGCCCGACTTTGTCTGGCAGTTCGGTTTTGACCTGATGGACGGGCGGTCGCAAAATGTCCTTGCCAGTGCCGGATCCTTCTTCGAAGACAAGTTTCCCGGCCTGAACATCGACCAGATCAGCTTTACCTCCTCACGCGCCTTCTAGGTCAGATCAGCCCCATGAACCGGTCGGGCAGCAGGTACTGCTGCGCGTATTCCGGACGCTTGAAGGCATGGAATCCCGTCTCGCCACGCGGTCCCCAGGTCCGCGCCATGCGCTTGCGCACCCAGCCAAGGTCAAAGCCGTTTTCCATCGGCAACTCGGTGAAAGTCTCGAACAGAGCCCTGTCCTCTCCCCGTGCCTCGGCGAACCAGTGACGCCCGATGGCGGTCTCCTGCACGTCGGTCCCGATCTCCTGCGTGACGGAATTCCGGGCGTTCATCGTCTGCACGTAAGTGCCGAAATCGCAGAACTTCAGGTGAAAGAGATACAGCTCATCCGGCGTGATCAGCTTGTCATACTGGGTGAAATGCCCGCCGCGCGCGATCTTGACGCCCCGGCTGATGATGCAGGGCTTGGAATAATGCGGGGCCAGCCGCACATGGCGGCGCGGGCCTAGAATTGGGCCGGTGATTTCGTCGCGTTCGACGTCGATCCGGTGGATGACTTCCAAGCCCAGCGGCGTCAGCACGCGCCGGGGTTTCTGGGTCCGAAGGTAGTCCAGCAACGAACCGCCATGTGCGGGATCCACCACCACCAGCTCATCCACGTCGCCCACGACCACATGCGTGTAGTAGCAACGCAACCCCTGGACAAGATTGTTGAGAAGTCGCCAGCGCTTCATGTCGAAATTTGGATGAGGGTCGCCGGGTATCCCAATGATATTGCAACCTTCTGCAAGCTCCTCCACATCCGCGCCGCGACCGTGATTGACGATGTAGCAATTCTCGCGCCCGAAGGTCTCACCGTAGTGTCGCACCCAGGCCTTCAGGAAAAAGGCATCTCCGCGCACCATAGTCAGCGCCGCCGCCACCGATTGCATCTGCCCTGGCCTCTTTGTCGTTGTTTTGCCGCGCAGACTACCGCAACGACGACGATATGAGAATCGCATTCTCGGCAATGGGCGGCTAGGTTTGCCTCGGGATCAGCACGAGGCGGACATGATCGGACAGGCAGTCGCGAACACCGGGTGGCAGATGGCGAAGGGACCGATCCAGCCCCGGCGGCTCCAGGTGTTCGGCGAACGCTCTTCCGGTACGAATTTCGTCAAGCGGCTGGTGGCACGCAACAGCGCCCTGACCCCGACCGAGGATATGGGCTGGAAACACGGTTTTCCCCACATGACCGCGATCCCGGGCGACATGCTGGTGATCTGCTGCATCCGCGACGCTCGCGCCTGGTCGCTGTCGATGCATGCGAAACCCTGGCATTGCCCGCCCGCAATGCAGCTCTTGCCCTTTGCCGATTTCCTGCGCGCGGAATGGGGCACGATCGCGGATCGCAAACGCTATTTCCCGCAGGTGGCCGAACACGGCGGGATCGGGCAACCCCTTCAGCATGACAGGCATCCACTCACGGGACGCCCCTTTGCCAATCTTCTCGCCCTGAGACAGGCGAAACTGACGGGCCTGTTGTCCTTTTTCGAGCGGGAGTGTTCGGTCGTTTTCTGCCGGCTCGAGGCCGTGCAAGCCGACCCGGAGCATTTTGTCACCGCGCTGTCAGAGAGCTTTGACTTGCCGGTCCATGCGCAGCCATTCCGGCCGGTGGTCAAACGCCTGGGATCGAAGTTCCTGCCCGCCGTGCCCGAACGCCCCGAAACCCCGCGCCGGTTTCCCGAGGCAGACCTTGCCTTCCTGCGGGCGGAACTGGACCTCGCCACCGAAACCGCCCTTGGGTATGACTATGCCTGAGGAAAGATCAGTACGGCCCTGAAATCATTGACGTTTGTCCCCGTGGGCCCGGGGGAAAAGAGATCACCAAGAGCCTCGAAGGCGCTGTAGGGATCCTGCCCCTGGATATAGCCCATCGGATCCTTGCCCTGCGCCCGAAGCCGGTCAAAGCTGCCGCCATCGACAAAGGCCCCTGCGTTGTCCTCGGTCCCGTCGATGCCGTCGCTGTCCGCCGCCAGGGCGGTGATCCCGGTGAGTCCCTCGATGCCCTCGGCGAACCCCATCAGAAAGGCCGTGTTCCGCCCACCGCGCCCGGGGTTCTGCCCCAAGGTCACGGTGGTCTCGCCCCCGGACAACAGAACCACCGGCGCGCGGAATGGCCGGTTGTGCAAGGCGATTTCGCGGGCCATTGCCGCGTGCACGCGCCCCACGTCATAGGCCTCTCCCTCGATCGCGTCAGACAGGATCGCGACCGTCAAACCCGCGGCTTCGACCTGCTCCGCCGCCGCTTCAAGCGACAGGCGCGCCGAAGCGATGACGTGCACGGCATTCCCGTCGAAACAGGCGTCACCCGGCCTTGGCGCGGCGCTTGCTTCACTTGAGATGTGCCTCATAACATTTTCTGGCAAAACAATATTTCGCGCCTTTATCATGGCAAGCGCATCCTGCCGGGTCACCGCATCCGGTACGGTCGGCCCGGATGCGACCTGTGCAGGATCGTCGCCAGGAACATCCGACACCACCAGAGAGACCACTCTTGCCGGATGCGCTGCGGCGGCCAGCCGCCCTCCCTTGATGCCGCTGACATGCTTGCGGATGGCATTCATCACGCCAATCGGCGCACCGGATGCCAGCAACGCCCGGTTCAGCGCCTGCTCATCTTCCAGGGACAGCCCCGCAGGTGGCGCGGGCAGCAGAGCCGAACCACCACCACAGACCAGTGCGACCACAAGATCATGCTCTGTCAGCCCCTCGACCGCGCGAAAGACCGCCTCTGTCGCCCTCAGGCCGGCCTCGTCCGGCACCGGGTGCGCGGCCTCCATAACCGGCAAATGGCGGCAGGGGGTGGCATAGCCATAACGCGTGACCACGACGCCCTCGACCGGATCCTGCCAGAGCTCCTCGAAGGCGGCCGCCAGCTGCGCAGCCCCCTTGCCCAGAGCAACGACCACGGTCCGTCCTTTTGGCTTGTCCGGCAGCACCCCGGCAAGAGCCCGTTTGGGATCCGCCGCAGCCACCGCGACCTCGAACAGGTCGGTCAGAAAGCGTCGTTCGTCCATGTTCTGTCCTTGTTTCTTTCCTGTCGCGTCAAGGGGTTTGGCCGTCAGCCTTCGGCGTGCATCCGCGCGAGGCGTTCGACGTTTTCACGCACATGATCCAGCGGCGGGCAACTCCGGCGCGTCTCCAACGAGACATGCAACATGAACTGATCACCGGTGGCCAGCACTTCTCCGTCCGACGCACGTTTCATCTCGTGCCAGAGGCGCAGCTTTTTGCCCTCGCCCAAGGTTATGCGCGTTTCGACAAAAATCTCTTCTCCGGCAAGTGTTTCCGCCAGGTACTTGATGTTGGTTTCCGCGGTGAAATAGCTGTTGCCCGCGTCGATATAGGCCTGGTCGGCGCCGACATGCGTCATCAGTTCCTCGGAGGCGTCCGAGAAGACCTGCCCATAGCGCCCTTCGTTCATGTGACCGTTCAGATCGGTCCAGTCCACCGGCACGATCCGCCGCACGGTCACCATTGGCACGGTTTCCTCCAGCGGGCCACGCATCCGGTCGTCCTGCGCCCGGATCAGCCTGCCCGCCGCAGCGCCCTGCATCTTGAGCGCCCGCAGGATCGCCACGAGGTTGTCGTCCCGCAGCCGTTCCAGTTCACGGATCGACAGATGCCCGGATTGCGCGTCCGACTGCTCGGCGATCAGGTCGACCAGCTCGTCGGTGAACTCGGGCACATCCATCAACTTGGTCCAGGGCCAGGACAGGCACGGCCCGAACTGGGCCATGAAATGCCGCATCCCGGCCTCGCCACCGGCCACGCGGTAGGTCTCGAACAGGCCCATCTGCGCCCAACGCAAGCCAAAGCCATAGCGGATGGCGTTGTCGATCTCTTCGGTGGTGGCGATCCCGTCCTTGACCAGCCACAGCGCCTCGCGCCAGACCGCCTCAAGGAAACGGTCCGCGATATGGGCGTCGATCTCGGCCCGGACATGCAGCGGGTACATGCCGATATCGGTCAGGATCTCGCCCGCCTTTTCGACGAAATCAGGCGCTGCCCCCTCACCCGGGACCAGTTCCACAAGCGGCAAGAGGTAGACCGGGTTGAAGGGATGCGCGACGACGATCTGGCCGGGGCGTGCCGCGCCCTCCTGCAGCTGCGAGGGTTTGAACCCGCTGGTCGAAGAGGCCAGCACCGCGCCGGGTGCGCAGGCGGCCTGGATCTCGGCATAGACCCTGTGTTTCAGGTCCAGCCGTTCCGGGACGCTTTCCTGAATGAACTCGGCGCCTTCGACGGCCTCGGCAAGGCTGTCGTGGAAACTGATCGGGCCCGGCGCCGGCATCGGCGCCTCGAACAGCATGGGCAGGGCGCGCGCGGCCCCGGCCATGACCTCATCGATCTTGCGCGCGGCCTCGGGGTCGGGGTCGTAGACCCGCACCTCCCAGCCCATCAGCGCGAAACGCGCCGCCCAGCCGCCGCCGATGACACCACCGCCGATGATCGCTGCCCGTCTTGCCACGTCACACTCCCTGTTTGATTTCGTTTCCACCCTAAGCGGCCCTTTATCTGACCGAAAGTGCCCCGCGCCCTCTGCGCGCTCTCAAGGCGCCAGTGTTTCCGTATGCCCGTCGATCGCCAGGATCTGCCCGGAAATCTTGCGGGCCGCGGGCGAAGAGAGCCAGAGAACCGTCTCGGCGATTTCTTCTGCGGTGACCCAGCTGCGCAGCGAGACACCGCGCACATAGAGCGCACGCACCTCCTCGGGGCCAAGGCCCGACGCCGCGCTTTCCATCGCGACAACCCTGTCCATCCGGTCGCCCTCGACCGCGCCGGGGCAGATCGCGTTCACCCGCACGCCCGCCGGGCCCAGTTCCATCGCAAGCGTCTTGGTCAGCCCGACGATGGCCCATTTGGCCGAGGCATAGGGCGCGCGCAACGGGTAGCCATGCAGGCCGGCGGTCGAACTGGTCAACACGATCAGCCCGTCGCCCTGCGTGCGCATGACCCGCGCCGCCCAGCGGCAGGTCAGGAAGGCACCCGTCAGGTTGACGTCGATACAGGCCCGCCAGGCGTCCAGGTCCAGCGTTTCGATCCGGCCCGCCTGCCCGGCCGTTCCGGCATTGGCACAGACCACGTCCACCCCGCCAAAGCTCTCTTCGACCCGGGCAAGAAAGGCGGTCATGGCGACCTCGTCGGTCACATCGACGACCTCTGCCAGGGCCTTTGGATGCGCGGCGCGAAACTCGCTGACCACGGATGGATCGATGTCGCAGACCGCCACCCGATCGCCCCGGGCCAGAAATCCCTCGGCCATGGCCCGGCCAAGCCCGGCGGCCCCTGCGGTGATCAGAACCCGGTTCATCCCTGCTCCAACCGTTCGAGGTCATAGCCATACCAGACCAGGATTTCTCGCGCGGCACGCAAACGCTCACCGGGCTTGCCGCTCCGGTCCATGATCCAGACCCTTCGTCCGTCGGGATCGCCAAGGACCGCCGTCCTGTTGTCGGCGTCGATCCAGTAGACCCAAACCGGCGCACCATCGAGTGCCAGCCGTCCCTGCCCCTCATCCCTGACCGGCATCGCGCGCCCACCAATCACCGCTTGTCGTGCATCGAACCGCACCCGCGTGCCGGGTGGCAGCCCCGCGCCCTGCACAACCAGCCATTCCCCGCTGAGACGCCCCAAAGCCGCATCCGCCTGCGAGGCCACGGGCGCCGTGGGATTGCGCAGGGGCAGATCGCCTCTGGGCGGGGCGGCAGCGCATCCGGCCAGCGCGAGGACAAGACACAAGGCCCTCACGCCAAACGCTCCGCGACGACCCTAGCCAGAACCTTGCCAAAGCGGTGATGCGCCTCCGGCTCCCAGTGGACACCGTCCTTGGGCGATACGGTGACGTGATCTCCGGCGCGCAGGAAGCCGCACCCCTGCCGCTCGGCCGCTGCCGCGATGAACGCTTCGATCCCGTCCTGCCGCGCCTCCGCTCCGGCAAAGACCTCGCGCAGGGTGCCGGTTTCCTGCACCGGAGCAGGTGAGACAAGGACAATATCGCCCACCACACCTTCGGCGCGCGCCATGAGCGTCAGCCGTTCGACAGAGCGTGCGATTTCCCAGGCACTGACGGAAAAGCGGATCTTCAGGTCGTTGGTGCCCAGCATCAGCACCATCAGGTCGATCGGCTTGTGACTGTGCAGGATGGCAGGCAGCACCGTGGCCCCGTTGCGCATCCCGCCCTCGACCACGTCGTCATGCACGGTGGTACGTCCGGGCAGCCCCTCGTCGATGACGCGAAAACCGGCCCCCAGCTCGGCGGCCAGAACATCGGGCCAGCGATCGCCGGGCGGATGGCGCAGGTCGACCCCGGGCGCCGGAAGGGGCGCCGTACCGTGGGTGTTGCTGTCGCCGTAACACAGGATCGTCTTCATGCCGCCCTCCCCGCTTTGCGCCCATCCAGACGGCATCGCAAGGGGGCGTCAATCCCTCAAATGCAGGGTTTCAGCTTGTTTCTTGCGCTGCGACAAGGCACAACACCTGATGTTGACCCTGCGTCCGCACCCCAAGGCCCGCTGCCACACGAGAGGCCCATGCGCGACAGCGATGACCAAAATGCGTCCTTGCGCGGGGCGCGGCACGCGCGGCTGTTCGCGTTGTACCAGCAGGAACACCTGCCGGATGACGACGTGCCTGCCCCCATCGCGCGGGAACCGGCCCTCACGCCTGAAGAGGCGCGCCGCCTGCAAGAGACGGCCATTGCCTCTCTCAGCCGCGGAACCCCGTGGCGACAACGAATTTTTCGCTTGAATCGGACCGGCTCGCCGGCGGCTTGAAATTCGCGACTTTCCCGAACCGGCGCTTGAGTTCGGCCTGAAGGCTGCCTTCGGCCCCGCCCTGCAACACCTTGGCGACAAAGGTGCCGCCCTCCTCCAGCACGTCGAAGGCCAGATAGGCCGCCGCTTCGCACAGGGCGATGATCCGCAAATGGTCGGTCTGTTTGTGCCCTGAAGAGGCCGCGGCCATGTCCGACATGACCACATCGGCCTTGCCGCCCAGCCAGGCCTTGACCTTGTCGTCGGCACCGTCCTCCATGAAGTCCAGCTGATGGATCTCGGCGCCCGGGATCGGCTCGACCTCTTGCAGGTCGACACCCAGGACAAAGCCCTGCGCCTTGCCCTGCTTTTCCCCCAATGCATTGACCCGAGGCACCGCCACCTGGCACCAGCCGCCGGGCGCACAGCCCAGGTCGACCACCCGTGCGCCGGGCACGAGGAACCGGTACTTGTCGTCGATTTCCAGGATCTTGAAGGCCGCGCGGCCGCGGAACCCCTCGTCCTTGGCGCGTTTGACGTAAGGGTCGTTCAGCTGCCGTTGCAGCCAGCGCGTCGAGGAAAGCTTGCGCCCCCGCGCGGTCTTGACCTTGACCTTGAGGTCACGCTGCCCGCGCCCCGAGCTGTTCTTGCCGCCGGAATTACTGCCTGTGGGTTTCTTCGCCATCTCACCGCGACCTTGCTTTGGGAACCCCTTGCATACGCCAATGTGGCGCCACTCGAAAGACCGTTCCCATCCGCGACAGGCCTGTTGCCTTTTCAAGGCGAACGCGACCAAATGACGGTGCGATACCGCGACAGGAGAGCCCCATGGCATACTACGACATTTTCCTTGCCCCGATCCCGGATGCCAAGAAAGCCGCCTACGGCGATTTCGTCAAATTCACCCAGGACATGTTCATCGGTCTCGGCGCGACGGATGTCGTCGATCTCTGGCCCAGCGATGTGCCCGATGGCGAGGTCACGTCGCTTCCGCTGGCGGTCAAGCTGCAAGAGGGCGAAAGCGTCGCCGCCGGATACATCGTCTGGCCGTCGAAAGAGGTCCGCGATGCCGGCTGGGGCAAGATGATGAGCGACGAGGACCCCTTCGACATGCCCTTCGACGGCAAGCGCATGATCTTTGGCGGGTTCGAAGAGCTGTTGCGCACCACCGCCTGAGCGGTGCGCCCGTCAGAGCGGGCCGTCCTCCAGCACGCCATCGGCGGACATCTGGGCGTATAGCAGCCCCTCGCGCAGGCCCCGGTCGGCCACCGACAGCCGGTCGGTCGGCCAGAGCCGGAGCAGCGCCTGCAGGATCGCCGACCCGCTCATGATCAGCGCATGACGGTCCGGGCCGATGCGCGGGTCCTTGCGGCGGCCCGCCGGTCCCATCGCAAGGTACCGCTGGATCACCGCCTCGATCTGGTCCGAGGACATGCGCAGCCCGTCCACCTTGGTCCGGTCGTAACGGCGCAGTCCCAGGTGAGAGGCGGCGACGGTCGTGACCGTGCCAGAGGTGCCGACGATCTGGAACCCCTCGCGGGCCTGTTCATCCTGGTAGGGCGCGAACTCGGCCAGATTCTCTTCGAAATACCAGCTCATCAGCGCATATCGCGCGGCATCGTCCATGACGTCGGAAAACTGGTCACGCAGCGTCGCCACACCCAGAGGCACGCTGATCCAGTCCACGACCTTGGCCGAGGGGAACGGGCTGTCGGGCGGATGAAATCCCGCGTGCAGGCGCATGATCGCGCGCGGCCTTTCGCGGGGCGCGACCTTGCTGAGATCGATCCAGACAAGTTCCGTCGATCCGCCGCCGATATCCACCACCAAAAGCTGTTCAGTCTTGGTCGAGACCAGCGGCGCACAGGAAATAACCGCAAGCCGCGCCTCTTCCTCGGGCTGGATGATTTCCATCTTCAGCCCGGTTTCCCTTTGGATGTGACGGATGAACTCACGTGCGTTGCGTGCCCGCCGACAGGCCTCTGTCGCGACCAGCCGCATCCGCGTCACCTTGTGGCGTTCGATTTTCTGACGGCAGACGTGCAGCGCCGACACCGTACGCCCCATCGAGGCGCGGCTGAGCCGCCCAGTCTTTTCGAGCCCGTATCCAAGCTGGACGGACTTCGAGAAGCTGTCGACCACATGGAACTGGCTGCCCTTTGGCTGGGCAATCAGCATGCGGCAACTGTTTGTACCCAGATCCAGCGCCGCGTAGAGCGCGTTGGGATCTGGCCGTGACGGCGCGGGGCTCTCGACCGGTTTCGGGAAAGCGCCCGCAGCCTTGGGACGCTTTGGCGCCATGACGTCGCGCCTTTTCCGAGATCAACTTGCCCTCACGATACGCGCCGATCCCCTATCGCGCAAGCATCATGTATCCGGGGTCCCAGCGGATTGACAAAGTAATCGCGCAGGTAGTCGTACTGGGCGTCCAACAGCGGGCGCAGCCGGTCGAGCGTGCGCCCCTCCAGGTCGAAAATCGACAGCTTTGCGCCGCTGGAATTGGCATGCGGCATCCGGACCGTCACGCCGGTGCGCCGGCTCAGGTCCGCCGCCAGGTCGTCCAGCTCACCGGTGCGGTAGACCCGGTCGTAATCGCTGCGCAGGTCGGGCCCCAGGAACAGCTCGGCCCCAAGGACGTGGTGCTTTACGATGGATGACTTGCGCCGGTAGCGCGGCAAGCGGCAAAAGAAAGTGTCGGGATCCGGGGCCACCGGCAGGCCGCCTGCCGCGCGCACCCTGGGGCTGTCCTTGAGCGCCCGCCGTTTGACCACGATGTCCGTATAGCAGGACATCAGCCGCCCCGCCGGATCCCGCACCACGCAGAACCGAAAGAAATCGGCGTGTTCGGACCAGCGACCGGGATGAAACCGCCGTGTCTGGTAGATCCGGTGCCAGGTCTGGAAATCAAGCTTGTCCGGAACGGCCACGCAGGGGTCCAGCATCGCCAGCGCCATTTTCACCGATGAACACCCCGCCTTTGGCAAGGCGGCATAGGCCAGCTTCCAGGCGTCGATTGCAATGACCAAGGCGCGTCCCCTCCCCTTGCCTGCCCTGCGGCCGTCAGGGCCACGCGGCAAGAATCGGAGGCAAACCTTAATTTTCCTCATCTAGATGGTGAGAACTTCTGACCTTTGTTGCGGTTGGAACCCGGACGCACCCGGCATAAGCTGTCGCGCATGGTGCGGGACAAGTCGAAAATCGACCCGTGCCCATGTCGTACCGCGCGTAAAGAAGCAAGAAGAAGCAAGGGAATCGGACCTATGGCAGAGCTGACCATCGTCTACTGGCGCGACATCCCCGCCCAGGTCATCGTGGGCAAGGGCCGCCGTGGCGCCAAGGTCCAACTGCCCGAACGGTTCGAGCAGGCCATCGACCGCGCTGCCATGAAAACTGGCGCCGCCGAGACGGATGCCTATCTTGCAGAGTGGCGCAAGGTGGCCTCCGGCACGGTCGAGGGCGACCCGCAGGAAGCCGCAAACGCCGAAGCCGCTCGGCTCGAGGCGGAGTTCGATCAAGAGCGCATCAAGGCGCTTATCGCCAACGACGGCTGGGCCTGAGGCCCGGTTCACGACATGACCCTTAAGGAGACGCTCATGGCCCTCTTGAACTTCCGCAAGCGCGACGAGGCCCCCAGGACCGGCAACCCCGACATGGAGGCCTTCCTGCAGAATTACTCGATCGAGGTCATGCCGCGCACGGCCTCCAAGGTCGAGGATTTCCGCGCGCTCCTGCCCGAGGGCACCCGCGTCTACATCGCCCACATCGAGGGCACTCCGATCGAGGAAATGGTCGCCACGGCCAAGCGCCTGTCCGGCGAGGGCTACAACGTCATGCCGCATTTCCCGGCCCGCATCATCAAGGATGCCGCGACGCTGGAAAACTGGATCGCCATGTACCAGGGCGAGGCGGGCGTCGAACAGGCGCTGCTGCTGGCCGGTGGCGTGGCAGAGCCGCACGGCGACTTCCACAGCTCGATGCAACTGATGGAGACAGGTCTCTTTGACAAGGCGGGATTCAAACGCCTGCACGTCGCCGGCCACCCCGAAGGCAACAAGGACATCGACCCGGACGGCGGCGATGCCACCGTGATGGAGGCGCTGCGCTGGAAACAGTCGTTCAGCGAACGCACCGACGCGCAAATGGCCCTGGCCACCCAGTTCGCCTTTGACGCCGGTCCGATCATCACCTGGGCCAACCGCCTGAAATCCGAAGGCATCGACCTGCCCGTGCACATCGGCATCGCGGGCCCGGCCAAGCTGCAGACGCTGATCAAGTTCGCCATCGCCTGCGGTGTCGGCCCCTCTCTCAAGGTCCTGCAAAAGCGCGCGATGGACGTGTCCAAGCTTCTGCTGCCTTACGAGCCGACCGAGGTCCTGTCGCAGCTTGCGGCACACAAGGCGGCCAATCCGGATTTCAACATCGAACAGGTCCACTTTTTCCCGCTGGGCGGCATCAAGACGAACGCCGAATGGGCCATCGCCAATGGCGGCGCCGCGACCCTTCCCGCAGCGGCACACGGCTGAGGCATGACACGACCCGCCCTGCTGTTCGACCTGGACGGCACAATGCTGATGACCGATGACATTCATCGGGAGGTCTTCGTCGACCTGATGGTGCCCTATGGCATCGAGGTGACCGAAGAGTTCTACATGGCAAATGTGCACGGCCGGCTGAACACGGATTTCTTTGCCGAGTTCCTGCCGGATCTCGAAGACCCGCAGGGCCTGTCGGACCTCAAGGAGGCGCGGTTCCGCGACCGCCTGCCGCGTCCCTACCCGGCCATGCCCGGGGCCGAAACACTGATCGACCGGGCGCGCGCCGAAGGCTGGGCGCTGGCGGTGGTGACCAATGCCAACCGCCTCAACGCCGAGGCCATGCTCGAGGCCGTGGGCCTGCGCGACGCCTTCGAGGTCGTGGTGATCGGCGAGGAATGCACCCGGGGCAAACCCGACCCCGAGCCCTACCTGGCGGCGATGCGTGCGCTGGACATCGCGCCCGACCACGCCGTCGCCTTCGAGGATAGCCCATCGGGGCTGCGCGCCGCCGCTGCCTCGGGGGCCTATACCGTGGGGCTCCGGTCGGGGCTTGCGGATGCAGACCTGCGTGCCCACGGCGCACAGGAGACGATACAAGATTTCAACGACCCCGCGCTCGAGCTGATCCTCGGGCGCCTGACAGGAGAGCCAGCTCAATGACCCGCACCATCGTCGAGTCGAAAACAAAAACCGCCGTCATCGGCTTTGACGAACCGTTCTGCGTGATCGGCGAGCGGATCAACCCCACGGGCCGCAAGATCCTGAACGTCGAGCTGGAAGCCGGCGATTTCAGCCGCGTCGAGGCCGACGCCATCGCCCAGGTCGCCGCCGGCGCCACCGTTCTGGACATCAACTCGGGCGCCGTCTTCTCCAACAAGATGGCAGAGGACCCGCGTTACGCCGACAACAACTTCGTCGAGCCGACCCTGATGAAACAGCTGGTCGAAGTCGTCCAGAACGTCGTCGACATCCCGCTCTGCATCGACAGCTCTGTGCCTGGCGCGCTGGAAAACGGTCTGGCCGCAGCCGAAGGCCGCCCGCTGCTGAACTCGGTCACCGGCGAGGAAGAGCGGCTGGAACTGGTGCTGCCGCTGGTCAAGAAATACAACGTGCCGGTCGTGGCGATCTCGAACGACGACACGGGCATCTCCGAAGACCCCGAGGTGCGGTTCGCCGTTGCGAAAAAGATCGTCGAGCGCGCCGCCGATTACGGCATCCCCGCGCATGACATCGTGGTCGACCCGCTGGTGATGCCGATCGGCGCGATGGCCACCGCCGGCCTGCAGGTCTTTACGCTGGTCCGTCGCCTGCGCGAGGAACTGGGCGTCAACACCACCTGCGGCGCGTCGAACATCTCTTTCGGCCTGCCGAACCGTCACGGCATCAACAACGCCTTCCTGCCGATGGCGATGGGCGCCGGCATGACCTCGGCCATCATGAACCCGGTTGCCTTGCCGGTGAACGCCACCAAGATCGCCGAGAAAAAGGCCGAGGTGGCCGCCGCCGGGATCATCCTGCCCGAGGACATCGACGACGAGACCTTTGTCACCCTCTTCGGCATGGGCTCGACCAAGCCGCGCGCCGGCAAGGAGATGGAGGCCATCCGCGCCGCCAACTTCCTGACCAACAACGACGACGGCGGCGCCGCCTGGATCGAGTTCAACCGCCAGGCCCCCAAGGCCGGCCAGGAAGGCCGCGGCCGCGCCGGCCGCACCGGCGGACGTCGTCGGCGGGCCTGAGCCCACGGATCAAAGGCCCGGCTGGCCGCCGGGCCTTTTTTCTAGCAACGTCGTGAACAGAGGTTCTCGCAGGGGATCCCGTCGTTGTCCCCGTCGCGCACCTTTTGCCCGCATTGAACCAGCTTGAAACACGCTTCTTCGCAAGAGCGCAGGCGCTTGCAGCTCACGTTTCTGCAATCAAAAGCCTGTGCTGTCCGAAACTGTTCAATGCGCTCTGTCGGGGTTGGTTTGTGCGGATCGGCAAGGCCGGAACCTGCGGCAAAGACCATCGACAGAAAGAGCAATCGCCCCATAATACCACCATCAATCGTTAACGAATTGTTAACTTTTGACGCGACACGCTCAGCTAGGCAACGGGAAATATCTCCGAACCGTTGCCCGCTCGTCCGGCGGCCAGACGAAAAAATCGGTCAGAGAGCCAGCCCCAACTGGCGCAGCTTGGTGTTTTCCGCCGCACAGTAAAGCCCGTCCCGCAGCCGATCCGGCGTCAAGGGCAGTCGCAAAGAGGCGTCCGCGATGGCACTGCGCTCCAGAGAGGTATCGTCGCGCACGAACTCGGACGACATCACAAGGATTGTCAGCTTGGGGTTCGTGCGGCGCAAGGACAACAGGACATCCACCGCCTGTTCCAAGGGTCCGAAGACGTCGATGTTCACCAGAAAGGCGGCGCTGTCGCCGTCCACGCGTTCCGCGATCCGCAACGCATCGCGCACCTGGCCAAAGACCGTCACCGAGGCCACCCACTCTCCGAGTTCGCCAAGTTGGTCCGCAATGCCGTCCCGGGGCGCCTGCAAAATGAACAGGTCCAGATCCCAGATATCCAGTGCCCGCTCATCTACGGAGAGATCGGTCAGCGTGTCATAGGTGGCGAATGCCTGGTCCGCCTGGGCGGCCGTTCCTCTGCGGGTCCGAAGGAAATGAACTTCTGCACTTTCCGTCCAGAGCTCTTTGGAATTAATTCCCACCGGCAAAACCTCTCCCTGCGGGCCAAAGCCCGTTATTTCGTCTATGCAGGCTGTCGCCTTCTTTCAACTTAGTGGTGTGGAAACGATCCCAAAGCTGACCTTCGCGGTCAAGCTTCAGACTATCCGGAAGGCTAGTTTCCGCCTATCGCCCGCGTGCGGTTCCACATCACTTAAGGCTTAGTAAGCAGACCGAATCCGGAAAACAAGCATCCACCAGGCATGTTCTGAAACGCGACGAGTTAACTAAAAACAATGACTTCAAAGCATTAATCCATGTATCGAAAGACATTTCACCATTTAGGACCAAACCGAATCAGGGGGCCGCAGCCCTGAACCGGCCGGTGGCGGGATCCCGCCCATACGCGCCCGGCGCTGCGCAGCAAACGGCCATTTGTCCGGACGTTGGTCTAAAGTCGGGCCCTTGCCATATCCAGCACAACCCCCGCGTGATCGCTGGCATGTGGCCGGTGATGGCCGGTTTCCGGCAGACGCCTGGCCCCTTCCGGTCCAGCCTCGCGCCCCATGCCGGCCCGCAGAATCCGTGGCACAACCCCATCGAGCCGCGCGGCGAGCCTGGGAGAGGCGATCAAGGCATCCGGCGCGCCGTATCTCTGCTCATCGGGTTGGAAATAGGTCCACCGCTCTGCCGCAGGCAGCCGCCGCATCAGGTTTTCGCCAAGCACCTCAAGCGGCGCCACCGCCCTTTCCGTCGAACCGCCCGGTTCATTCAGATCCCCCGCCACCAGCCACAAGGACCCGGCCCCGGCCACCAGCCGGGCAAGCGCCTGCGCCTCCAGCCGCCGCACCGCCCAGGCCCGTGCCGCATCCGGACATGGCGCCTTGAAATGCACCACGAAGAGCGTCAGTTCGCCAAAATGCACCTCCAGCGCGTCGCGTCGAAAGATCGGTGCGTCTGCGGCCATGCCTTGGGGCGGTACAAGCCCCAGATCATCGGCCGTCAGCGCCGCATGGCTGGCAGCGTGATCCCAGGGGACGCGCGACATGATCGCCACGTCCAGCCCACGGCCATCATTGCCCGGCAGGCACAGCCGCCAGGGATAGGCCCGACAGACAGGCACCAGGTAACGGTCGTGAAAGGCATCCAGGCTGGCCCGGTCAAAAACCTCTTGCAAGGCCAGGACATCCGCATCCGCCTGCGCAAGCAGTGCCGCCGTCAACCGCCGGTCTGCCTGGTCCAGCGCCGGGCTTTCGTCATCGTCGCGGTCGCGCGCCCCAAAAACCGTGCCATCCGGCATAAGCCGCAGGTTCTGCATGTTCAGGGTCGCGATCCGCATGACACAGTGTCAGACCGCCCCACCACCGCGGTCAAGTCCGCCCGTGCCTCCGCGTTTGACCGGAATCGCCCGCGACGGAATACTGAGGATGCAATTTCGGAGCATGCCCATGAAACATCTTGTCCTGGCACTTTTCGGTCTGTTCGCCCTGCCCGCACATGCGGCCGAGCTGCGGGTGATCGGCATGACGAACGATGCCTTCGACATCCAGAGGCCTGACCCGAACATAGCCTGCACCCACCGGATCACCGGCCAGTTCGCGCCGGGCGATGCCGACCGCATGGCCCACGGCCTGCGCAGCTCGATCGAAGGCTGGCGGGACCAGGGCCAATACGGCGTCTCCGTCATCTGCCTGGACAGTCCCGGAGGCGCCATTTCCGAAGCGCTGAAACTGGGCGCGGTGCTGCGCGAGATGGCCATCGGGACCCGGCTGGAGGCGGGCGCGCGCTGTGAAAGCGCCTGCGCCCTGCTGTTCATGGCGGGCAGTTTCCACGCCCACGAAAGCGGATACTACAAATGGCGGGTGATGCATCCGACCGCGCGGCTGGGATTTCACGCGCCCTCGCTGCAGGTCGGGCGCGGCGATTACGACGCGGCAACCGTGACCCGCGCCTACGCCCTCGCGATGGAAACGCTGGCCCGCACCATCGAGGACCTGATGCAGAACCGTGGGTTCCAGGACGGCGAGCACCTGAAACCCTCGCTGATCGCCACGATGCTGCGCACGCCGCCCGACCGCATGTTCCACGTCGAAACGGTGGATCAGGCCGGCCGCTGGGGCATTCGGGTCGGGCCGTTGCGCGCCACGTCCCGAACGATGACAGAGATGGATTTCCGGCGCGCCTGTGCCAACCAGAAAGCCTGGGAGGCGGATGAAAGCGCCACGGCGAACATCTACTGGCAACAGAATTTCGTCAACTGGAAGACGGATCAATGGGGCGATACCGTCGAGGTCATCACCAATGACATGACCGGCGAGGGCTGCGAGTTTCCGGTCCCCAAGGGCGCCTCGCGCAGCAAGCGCGTACCCGTCTCGCAGGTGCAATACGGATATTTCTCGATCGTCGATGCCGAGGATCCGGAGATGCGCCTTGACCGGCTGCCCCATTGACGCGACCGGACAAGAGGCCCGCCGCATGGCCGGGAAAGGCCATGACAGTCGTTCAGCCCTCACCGCTCAGCGTCCTCGATCCCCGCGGGGAGACGTAAAGCCCGGCCCCGGTTTCAGGCCTTGGCCTTCTTCTTTTCGGCAACCACCTTTTCGGCCAGGTCACGGGCAATGGCAAAGGCGCCCTGGATCTTGTCCTTGTCGCGCTTCCAGTCGCGGCGCACCACGATCTTGTTCTCGCGCACCTTGGCAAGTCCGTCCTGCGCCTTGATGAATTCCACCAGCCCCTGAGGCGAGGCGAACTTGTCGTTGTGGAACTGGATCGTGGCGCCCTTGGGGCCGCCGTCCAGCTTGGCGATGCCCGCCTTCTTGCACATGGCCTTGATCCGCACCACCAGAAGCAGGGTGTTCACCTCGCGCGGCAGCTTGCCGAAACGGTCGATCAACTCAGCGGCGAACCCTTCCAATTCCACCTTGGTGGTCAGCCCCGACAGGCGCCGGTACAAGCCCAGGCGCACGTCCAGATCGGGCACATAATCCTCGGGGATCAGCACCGGCACGCCAAGGTTGATCTGCGGCGCCCATTGATCGTCCGCCTCGGCCAGACCGTCCATCTCTCCGGCGCGGATCTTGGCGATCGCCTCTTCCAGCATCGACTGGTACAACTCGTATCCCACGTCGCGCATCTGTCCCGACTGTTCCTCGCCCAGCAGGTTGCCTGCCCCGCGAATGTCGAGGTCCTGCGACGCCAGGCTGAACCCCGCGCCCAGCGTGTCGATGCTGCCCAGCACCCGCAGCCGCTTTTCCGCCGTCTGGGTCAGCTTCACGCGGGGTTTCGTGGTCAGGTAGCAATAGGCACGAGTCTTGGACCGGCCGACACGCCCGCGGATCTGGTAAAGCTGGCTGAGGCCGAACATGTCGGCACGGTGCACCACCATCGTGTTGGCGGTGGGAATATCCAGCCCGGATTCCACGATGGTCGTGGCCAGCAGCACGTCGTAGCGCCCGTCGTAAAAGGCGTTCATGCGGTCGTCCAACTCTCCCGCCGCCATCTGGCCATGCGCCACGACATAGGACACCTCGGGCACCTGTTCCTTCAGAAACTCCTCGACCTCGGGCAGATCGCTCAGGCGTGGGACGACAAAAAAGCTCTGCCCGCCCCGGTAATGCTCGCGCAACAGCGCCTCGCGGATCGTCACCGGGTCGAATTCGGACACATAAGTGCGGATCGACAGGCGGTCGACCGGCGGCGTTCCGATGACCGACAGGTCCCGCACGCCGGTCAGAGACAATTGCAGCGTGCGCGGAATCGGCGTGGCGGTCAGCGTCAGAACGTGGATGTCCGAGCGCAGCTGTTTCAGCCGTTCCTTGTGCTGGACGCCGAACCGCTGTTCCTCGTCGATGATCAGCAGGCCCAGGTTGTTGAACCGGATGCCCTTGGCCAGCAGCGCATGGGTGCCCACGGCGATGTCGACGGTGCCCTTGGAAATCCCGTCGCGGGTCAGCGCGGCCTGCCGGGAGGACACGAAACGCGACAGTGGATTGACCTCCAGCGGAAAGCCCCGGAACCTCTCGGCAAAGCTGTTGTAGTGCTGGCGGGCCAGCAGCGTCGTCGGGGCGATCACCGCAACCTGAACGCCGGACATGGCCGCGACAAAGGCCGCGCGCATCGCAACCTCGGTCTTGCCGAACCCCACGTCGCCGCAAATCAGCCGATCCATCGGCTGACCGGAGTGCATGTCCTCCATCACGTCCTCGATGGCGCGCAGCTGGTCGTCGGTTTCCTGGTAGGGGAACCGCGCGGCAAAGGATTCATAGGCCCCCGCCGGCGGGTCCATGATCGGCGCCTTGCGCAGGGCGCGTTCGGCGGCAATCCGGATCAGGCGGTCGGCCATCTCGCGGATGCGCTGTTTCAGCTTGGCCTTCTTGGCCTGCCATGCGCCGCCGCCCAGCTTGTCCAGCAGACCCTCGTCATGGCCATACTTGGACAGCAGTTCGATATTCTCGACCGGCAGGTACAGCTTGGCCCCTTCGGCATATTCCAGCGTCAGGCATTCATGCGCGGCACCGGCGGCGGTGACGACCTCCAGCCCAAGGTAACGACCGATGCCGTGATCGACGTGCACCACCAGGTCGCCGGGGCTCAGAGACTGGTGCTCGGTGATGAAATTCTCGGCCTTGCGGCGCTTCTTGGGCTGTCGGATCAGCCGGTCGCCCAGAACGTCCTGTTCCGAGATGACGGTCAGCCGCCCCTTGTCGCCCGCGGGGTCCCAGGGCGCGACAAAGCCCGCCTCCAGAGACCAGACCGCCAGGTGCAGCCCGCGCTTGTCGATCCTCGTGCCGTTGGCAACGGGGATCGCCTCGGCCAGACCCTCGTCCTCGATCAGCCCGGTCAGACGTTCCCGCGCGCCCTCCGAGTAGGAGGCGATGACCACCGGCCCATCCTGCAGACATTTCTGAACATGATCGGCCAGCGTCTTGAAGAGGCTGATGTTTTCCTGCTGGCGCTCGGGCGAGAAATTGCGTCCGATGCGCCCGCCCGCATCCACCACGCCCGGCCCGCTGGCCTGCGGCAGCGGATGGAACTGCACCTGACGCTTGCCTTCCAACGCCGCTTCCCAGGCGCCATCGTCCAGGTAGAGGGTTTCGGGCGGGATCGGCTTGTAAACCGTGCTGCCCAGGGTCTTTTTCTGGCTCAGGGCGTGGCGGCGTGTCTCGTACTGGTCGGCGATACTGTCCCAGCGCGACAGGCGCGAGGGCGTCAGCTGATCGTCCATCAGAACGGGCGCAGCGGGCAGGTAATCGAACAGGGTTTCCAGCCGCGCGTGGAAGAAGGGCAGCCAGTGTTCGACGCCTGCGTGCTTGCGCCCGGCGCTGACCGCCTCGTAAAGCGGATCGTCGGTGCCCGCCGCGCCGAATTCGATCCGGTAGTTCTGCCGGAACCGCGTGATCGCCGCCTCGTCGAGGATGACCTCGGACACGGGAGCCAGTTCGACCACGTCCAGTTTCTCGGTCGTGCGCTGGCTGACCGGATCGAACCGTCGCGCGCCGTCCAGGACGTCCCCGAAGAAATCCAGCCGCACCGGCCCGCCGTCGCCCGGCGGGTAGATGTCGATGATGCCGCCCCGCACCGCGTAATCGCCCGGTTCGGTCACCGTGGGCGCCTGGCTGAACCCCATCCGGACCAGGAAGGCGCGCAGGCCGGCCTCGTCCACGCGATCGCCGACACGGGCGGCAAAGGCCGCCTCGCGCAGGACCTCTCGCGCTGGCAGGTACTGCATCGCTGCGGAAAGCGTCGTCAGCAGGACAAATCGCGACGGCCCGCCATGCACCAGTCCCGCCAGCGTCGCCATGCGGGCGGCGGAAATATCGGCATTGGGCGACACCCGGTCATATGGCAGGCAATCCCAGGCCGGAAAGTGCACCGCCGGCATCTCCGGCGCAAAGAAGGCCAGCGCATCGCGCATGGCCGCCAGCCGCTTGTCGTCGCGCGCGATGTGGATGACCGGCCCCTTGGCCCGCTCCACTTCGCGCAGCACCAGCCGGGCGTCGTAACCCTCGGGCGCACCGCCCATGATGATCCGCTGCTCTGTCATGGAGGCTCAAATGGCGCGCTGTGCGGGCGCCGTCAACCTGCGCTTTGACCGGATCAGAAGGGCAAGACCGTCAGGTTCATGTACATCCCCCACAACGCGGTGACAAAGATCGACACCATCCCGATCAGCTGCGTCAACATCCGGTGGATGCGCAGCCGCCGCCACAGCGCCTCTCCCTCGCCCTCGCCTTCACGGATCAGGCGGGCCGACCGCACGCTGAGCAGCCCCACCAGCGTCATCGGAAAGGCCAGCAGGAACACGGCCTGGGCGAACTCGATCCAGTAGCCGGGGTAGAAGCCCAGGATCGCCACACCCGACAGGAAGGCCGAGCCGATGGCCACGATCCACAGCCCCGATTCCTCGGCGATGAACAGCAGGCGGTTGGTGTTGATCCGCACCAGGTCCTCCAGGTCCTGCGCCGCCTGCCCGCCGTTGCGCCGGGCGCGCGCGACCATGTCATAAGGCACGCCCATGACCCAATGGCTGGTCGAGGACCACAGAACGGCAAGCACGATCCAGAACCACAGGTTCGAAAAGCTGCGAAGGTCAATCAGCTCGAATACGGTGTCGTGCCAGTCCATATGCCCTGTCCTTGCCTGTGACCCGCCTCATAGCGCGGGCAAATCCAAATGCCCAGAGGGGGCTGGACAAGCCCGCGCGCGCGGGTGCATCCCTTGTCCCGACCAATGACGGAGCGCCCGATGCAGCCGACCTTTGCCCCCTTCCCCGCCACCCGCCTGCGCCGCCTGCGCCGCACCCCCGCGATCCGCGCATTGGTGCAGGAAACCACGCTTTCCCCGGCGGATTTCATCTGGCCGGTCTTCGTGCGCGACGGCGAGGGCGTGGTGGAACCGATCCACTCGATGCCCGGGGTCAACCGGCTGTCGGTGGACAAGGTGGCAGAGGCCGCCGTCGAGGCGCAGGCGCTGGGGATCCCGGCAATCTGCCTGTTTCCCTACACCGATCCCGCGCTCAAGACCGAGGATTGCGCCGAGGCCTGGAACCCGGAAAACCTCAGCAACCGCGCCACCCGGGCGATCAAGGCGGCGGCGCCGGACATCGCCGTGATGACCGACGTGGCGCTGGACCCCTACAACATCAACGGCCACGATGGCTTTGTCGAAGGTGGCGAGATCGTCAACGACCGCACGGTCGAGGCGCTGGTGAAACAGGCGCTCAGCCAGGCGGACGCCGGTGCCGACATCATCGGGCCCTCCGACATGATGGACGGGCGCATCGGCGCATTGCGCGGCGCGCTCGAAGGGGCGGGACACCAGAACGTGCTGCTGCTGAGCTATGCCGCGAAATACGCCAGCGCCTTTTACGGGCCGTTCCGCGACGCGGTCGGCGCCTCGGGCGCGCTGAAAGGCGACAAGAAGACCTACCAGCAGGACCCGGGCAATTCCGACGAGGCCATGCGCCTGATCGCCCGCGACCTGGCCGAGGGCGCGGACATGATCATGGTGAAACCGGGCATGCCCTACCTCGACATCTGCCGCCGCGCGCACGAGATGTTCGGCGCGCCCACATTCGCCTACCAGGTGTCCGGCGAATACGCGATGATCGCGGGTGCCGGCGAACGCGGCTGGGTCGATGGCGAAAAGGTCATGATGGAAAGCCTGGTGAGCTTCAAGCGCGCCGGCTGCGACGGCGTGCTGACCTACTTCGCCCCGGCGGCGGCCCGGCTGCTGAACGGGTGATCCCGCCCATGTCGGCAAGAGCCTTGCGTGCGGTCTCTTGCCGATTTGCCACAAGATGTCGTGACATCTCTTGCCCCTATGCCTATATTGCGCCGCAACCGGCGAAACAGTCGGAATTGAGGCTAATCGAGGAACAGGCGGACCCATGACACTCAACAGACGTAATGTGACCTTCGGGCTTGGTGCTACCCTGGCACTGGGCGCGTGCAACGGCGTCGGCAGCGGCGGCGATGCGCGCATCGACGCGCGCGTCGACCAGACCCTGTCGCGCCTCTACAGCGACTACCCGGCCACACGTGATCTTGCGGCGAAATCCGTCGGCATGCTGGTGATGCCGGTGGTGACCGAGGCGGGCCTCGGCTTTGGCGGCGGCTATGGCCGAGGCGCGCTGCGGATCAACGGTGCCTCGGTGGACTACTATTCGGTGGCCAAGGCCTCGGGCGGTCTTCAGATCGGCGCGCAGCAGTATTCGCACGTCCTCTTCTTCATGACCAACAGCGCGCTGGAAACCTTCCGCCGTTCGCCGGGCTTCGCGGCTGGCGCGAACTTGGAATACGCGGTGCTGGAACGGGGCGAGACGCTGGCGGCGGAAACCACCACCTCGCTGGCGCCGGTGATCGCGGTGATCTTTGGCCAGGCCGGTCTGCGCGTGGGCGCAACGCTGGAAGGCGTGAAATACACGCGCATCATTCCCTGACGCCCGGGACAGGGGCGGCCCTTCCCGGACCGCCCATTTTCCCATTTCTTTCCTAAATCCTAACGCTTTGTACGTTTTGCCGGAATCGACGTACAAAACGTACGTTTTGTACAAAGTTCACGGCCTCCGGCGCCGGCTCAATGGTAGCGGAATTCGCCCACCACGTTGCGCCATTCCCCGGGCGAGATCATCTTGCGATGGGTGAACCGCACAGAGTGCAACGGCCCTTCGATCTCATCGTGCCAGAACTCGATGAACTCGAACAGCCGGGGATGATCCGGCGCCAGGTCGTATTCCTGCCAGATAAAGGTGTTCAGGACGTGGGCATAATCGGGCATGTGATAAAAGAACTCGGCCGTGGTCAGACCATACCCCTTGAGCATCAGCTCGGTCTCGGACTCCTGCATCGTTTTTACCTCGATTGACAACTCGTAGGTAAATGCTGCCAAGCAAATCTTTACTTATCAATAAAAACAGTGTGTTAGCAGACAGGGTCGCTGGCTGCCAAAATGCTGCCCCGGGCTGCCATTGCACCCCACAGATAGTCTCTGATATACCCTCTCCAACAAGATATGGCAGATCAACTGACAGGCCCCTGACGTGAGCGATACGCCCGAACCCCCTGAAAACGAAGACGAAAATCGTCCGGCACCGCGCGGCCCCTCGATCTCGATCGAAAACGAGATGAAGTCGAGCTACCTCGACTACGCCATGTCGGTCATCGTCAGCCGCGCGATTCCGGATCTGCGCGACGGCCTAAAACCTGTGCACCGGCGCATCCTCTACGCCATGTACGAGGGCAATTACACGCCCGACAAGGCCTATCGGAAGTCGGCGAAATCCGTCGGCGAGGTGATGGGCAACTATCACCCGCACGGCGATTCCGCGATCTACGACGCGCTAGTGCGGATGGCGCAGGACTTTTCGATGTCGCTGCCGCTGATCGACGGCCAGGGCAACTTCGGCTCGATGGACGGCGACCCGCCCGCCGCCATGCGATACACGGAAAGCCGGCTGGCGAAATCCGCGCTGGCCCTGTTGACCGACATCGACAAGGAAACCGTTGATTTCCAGGACAACTACGACGGCAAGGAAAGCGAGCCCACGGTCCTGCCCGCGCGCTATCCCAACGTGCTGGTCAACGGTGCCGAAGGCATCGCCGTCGGCATGGCAACCCGGATTCCGCCCCACAACCTGGGCGAGGTGATCGAGGCCACGCTGGCATTGATCGAAAACCCGGACATGTCGACCGAGGAACTGATCGAATACATCCCCGGACCTGACTTCCCCACCGGGGGCGTGATCCTTGGCCGCTCGGGCGCGCGCAAGGCCTACCTGGAATGCCGTGGCAGCGTCATCATCCGCGCCAAGACCCGGATCGAGGAGTTGCGCAAGGACCGCTATGCCATCGTCATCGACGAGATCCCCTACCAGGTGAACAAGGCGACGATGATCGAGCGCATCGCCGAGGCCGCGCGCGACAAGAAGATCGAGGGCATCGCCCACGTCCAGGACGAATCCGACCGAGACGGCGTGCGGGTGGTGGTCGAACTCAAACGCGACGCCACCGCCGAGGTGGTCCTGAACCAGCTTTTCCGCTTTACCCCGATGCAGGTCAGCTTTGGCTGCAACATGTTGGCGCTGAACGGCGGCAAGCCGGAGCAGCTGACGCTGTATGGTTTCCTCTCGGCCTTCATCGACTTCCGCGAGGACGTGGTGGCGCGGCGCACGGCCTACCTGCTGCGCAAGGCACGCGAACGGTCGCACATCCTGTGCGGTCTGGCCGTGGCGGTTTCGAATGTCGATGAGGTGGTGGCCACCATCCGCTCCAGCGCCGACGCCCCCGAGGCGCGGCAACGCCTGATGGAGCGTCGCTGGCCGGCGGAAGAGATCCTGCCCTATATCGCGTTGATCGACGATCCGACCCATAAGGCCAACGAGGACGGCACCTACAACCTGTCCGAAACCCAGGCCCGTGCCATCCTTGAACTGCGCTTGCAGCGCCTGACCCAGCTGGGCGTCAAGGAAGTCACCGACGAACTCGAAGACCTTGCCGCCAAGATCAAGGACTACCTCGACATCCTGTCGTCGCGCGAACGCATCATGGGCATCATCAAGGACGAGATGATTGCCATCCGCGATGAATTCGCCGTGCCGCGCCGGACCGAGATCACCGAATGGGCCGGCGACCTCGAGGACGAGGACCTGATCGAGCGCGAGGACATGGTCGTGACCGTGACCCAGTCCGGCTATATCAAGCGCACCGCCCTGGCCGATTTTCGCGCCCAGAAACGGGGCGGCAAGGGCCTGTCCGGCATGGCGACCAAGGATGACGACGTCGTCACCACGCTGTTTGTCGCAAACACGCATACGCAGCTTCTGTTCTTCACCACCGACGGCATGGCCTACAAGCTCAAGACCTGGCGCCTGCCGCTGGGCGGTCGGACTTCCAAGGGCAAGGCCATCGTCAACATCCTGCCGATCCCTTCGGGCGTCTCGATCGCCGCAATCATGCCAGTCGACCGGCCAGAGGCGGACTGGGACGACCTCCAGATCGTGTTTGCGACCAACAAGGGCAGCGTTCGGCGCAACAAGCTGTCGGATTTCACCAACGTGAAGTCGAACGGCAAGATCGCGATGAAGTTCGAAGATGAGGACATGCGCCTGATCAATGCGCGCATCTGCTCCGAGGACGACGATGTCATGCTGGTGACGGATTCCGGCCGTGCGATCCGCTTCCCCGTGCCAGAGGTGCGTGTCTTCAACTCGCGCAATTCCACCGGGGTGCGCGGAGTGCGCCTGTCAAACGGTGACGAGGTCGTTTCGATGTCGGTGATCCGTCACTTCGAGGCCAGCTCGGACGAACGCGCCTCGTACCTGAAGATGCGCCGCGCCATGGCCGGGCTGATCGACGAAGGTGAGACACCGGAGGAAGAAGAGGGGAATGCCGACAGCGCCATCACACAGGAACGCTATGCGCAGATGTCGGCGGCGGAAAACCTGATCCTGACCATCACCGCCAAGGGCCTGGGCAAGCTGTCGTCCAGCCATGACTACCCGGTTCGGGGTCGTGGCGGCATGGGCGTCACCGCCTGGGAGAAGTCCATGCGCGGCGGCGAAATTGTCGCTTCCTTCCCCGTCGAACTTGACGACCAGATCATGTTGGCCACCTCGACCGGGCAGTCGATCCGCGTGCCGGTGGATGGCATTTCCTTCCGGTCGCGCAGCGCGGGCGGCGTCAAGGTCTTCAACACCGGCGCGGGTGAGACAGTGGTTTCCGTGGCCTGGATCGCCGATCAGGGCGAGGCAGACAACGAGACCGACCAAGACTAGGACAGACTGAGGATTTCCGGCGCCATGCGCATCATTTCACTTCTGATTACGCTCGTCGCTTTCGGCGTCGGTGTCTTTTTCATGTACGGGCGCTACGAACGCTACCAGCAGAACCAGCGGATCGAGGCTCAGAACCACCGCAAGAATGACGCCAACCGGGTCATCAAGCTGATCAACTCTTTCGACGGTCGGTCGCGTGAGTGCACCGATTGGTTTGTCGGTCTGGCCAGCGGGAGCTTCGATCTGCCGACGACCACGCCCAGAAACGCGCTCATGTTCAGCGAATCCTGCGGCGAGAGCATGGTCGAACGTGCCGATGAGGCCAGCGACCTGGTCAACAGGCTTGCGGCCAAGGAAGATACGCAACCGGGTCGGACGGAGTTCCTGACCGAAGCACGCGCCCTGATCGAAGCCTATCGCAGCCAGTCCGACGATTTCTCGCAGGCGTACAGGATCCTGAATGCGGCGCCGGACCAGGACGCGCGATCGGCCCTGCGCCCGCAGGTGGCCCAACTGGTCAACCGGGCCATCCCGGCGATCAATCGCGGCCTGGGCAACGTCGAATCCGCGCGCAAGGCATTCATCTACCCCAACAGCTGATCCGCGTTCATATCGAATGCACGGGGGCGGGGCCGCGATTGCGGCGCCGCACTTTTTTTTCGATGCGGGTGGTCAATCCGTGCCCGAGGCAGATCCAACGGCAAACACGGCCAGGACCGCGCCCGTCAGGACCATCGGAGCCAGCGCAAACGGGTCACCGTTGGCAACTGCCGCGCCCTTGACCCGCCGGCAATAGCGCAGGACTTGTCCGTCGCGCTCTTCGGTGTCGGGGCGGCAATTGTAGGTGACGCCGTTGGTCCCCAGAACCTGCAACGAATAGACGGGCAAGCCCGACGGGCCGATCACCCGTGCCTCTGTCGTGGTCTGAGCAAGGGCGGGTTGCGCAAGCCCGGCGCAAAGGCCGGTGGCCAAGAGAATTTGCTTCATGATTGCTCTCCGCTCGCTGGATCATCAGTCACGGTGCTACCAAAGCCCCCGCAGCGGCCGAAACGGGAAAACCGCCGGACTTGCATCATGACGCGCGGGCGTCTGCTCACACCCACGCGGCCGGATCCGACTCTGATTTACAACCCGTAGATCGCGCCGAACTTCTCTTCGAGGTAGTCCAGCAGCGGTGCCTCTGACGGCGCCGTTCCACTGGCCTTCTCGATCACCTCACGCGGTGTGTAGAGGCCGCCGTGCTGCTGGAGGTTGTCGCGCAGCCAGCCCGTCGCGCCCGAGGTATCGCCCTGCGCCAGCTGCCCGTCCAGCTCCGGCACCGCATCGCGCAGGGCCTTGTAAAGGCAACCCGCATAGACATTGCCCAGAGAATAGGTCGGGAAATAGCCAAACAGACCGGCTGACCAGTGCACGTCCTGCAGCAGCCCGTCCGAGGGCTTGTCGACCGCAAAACCGAAATCGGCCAGGAACCGGTCATTCCAGGCGGTTTCAAGGTCATCGACCTGCAGGTCGCCGGAAATCAGCGCGCGTTCCAGGTCAAAGCGCAGCAGGACGTGAAGGTTGTACTGGAGTTCGTCCGCCTCCGTCCGGATATAGCCGTTGCGGACCTTGTTCACCGCCGCATAGAACCCGTCCTCGTCCGCGATGCCGATATCGCCGAAAGTGTCGCGCATCTGGCCATAGAGCCAGCCGGTGAAGGCCCGCGAGCGCCCGATCTGGTTCTCGTAGATCCGGCTCTGGCTTTCGTGCACGCCCATCGACGCGCCCGCCCCCAAAGGCGTCAACCGGTACGTCGGGTCGATGTTCTGTTCATAGCTGCCGTGGCCAACCTCGTGGATGGTCGAGTAGAAACAGTTGAACGGTTCCAGCGGCATGGTGCGCGTGGTGATGCGCACATCGTCTCCCGAGCCGGAACTGAAGGGGTGCACTGCCTTGTCCACCCTGCCCCGTCTCATGTCGTAGCCGAAGGTCTTGGCCAGAAGGCGCGCCAGTTTCATCTGCCCCGCCTCGTCAAAGGTGCCCGTCAGGCCCTGTGGCGCGGGCTTTGACAGCACCGCTTCGCGCAGCGCCACCAGTCGCGGCCGCAGGGCACCGAACATCGCCTCGAGGTCCGCCGCCTTGGCGCCGGGTTCGTAGTCGTCCAGCAGTGCGTCATAGACATCGCCACCCGCCGCCAGCGCAGCCCCCTCTTCCTGCCGGAGGGCGATCAGCTCTTTCAGCACCGGGGCGAAGGCCGCGAAATCGTCGTCCGCACGCGCCTCGGCCCAGATAACGTGGCTGCGGCTGACCAGGCGGGCGATTTCCGAGGCAAGCCGTTCAGGCACGCGCACACTGCGGTCGTGGCTGCGGCGGATGTGGCGCAGTTGGGCACGGGCGACCGGATCAAGGTCCTTGTCTGCTATGGCCGCCAGCCAGTCTCCGACGCGCGGGTCGGTGCGGCGCTGGTGCAGGATCGCCTCCATGGCGGCGCGTTCATCACTGCGCTGGTCCGCCGCGCCACGCGGCATCATGGTTTCCTGATCCCAGCTCAACCGG
Organism: Mameliella sp. MMSF_3455; assembly: GCF_030733205.1. Classification (GTDB taxonomy): domain Bacteria; phylum Pseudomonadota; class Alphaproteobacteria; order Rhodobacterales; family Rhodobacteraceae; genus Antarctobacter. The sequence goes on along the minus strand of NZ_JASHJL010000015.1, from coordinate 4,732 downwards.
CCTGCAACCTGCGCCAGCGCCTCTGTGTCACGCTGGAACGCCATCAATTCGTCATATGCGCTCATTCAATTCGTGCCTCTTATGCTTTGTGGTGCGGGATAGCGCGCGGCAAACCGCGCCCGCAATATCAGTGCCAAAAGTGCAACCGCCCCCAGTTGGTGCACGATGGCAATGTGCCAGGGCGCGGCATAAACAACCGTAACGATACCCAGCACAATCTGCAGCAACAAGACGGCAAAGACGGCGTTGAACCGAAAGCGCGTGTCGCTGTTGGCTGACCGCCGCGCGCGCAGCCAGACCACGACGCCGAATGCAAACAGCAGGTAGCCGGTCACTCGGTGCATGAATTGCACAAGGCCCGCGTTTTCAAAGAAGTTCCGCCAGAGCGGCTCAAAATCGAACGCGTTGGAGGGAAAGATCTCTCCGCCCATCAGCGGCCAGTCGTTGTAGCTCCGGCCCGCGTCGATGCCGGCCACCAGTGCGCCCAGCAGGATCTGCAGGAAGGCGAAGTGCATCAGCCCCGTGGACATGGAAAACAGCTTGGGCTCGGCGCTGCGCCGGGCCTGCATCAGCGCGCGTTCCTCATAGGTCAGGTGATACACATACCACGCGATCAGCCCCAGGATGACAAAGGCCAGTCCAAGGTGCGTGGCCAAGCGATAGGACGCCACGTCCAGCATCTCGCCACCAAGGCCCGAGGAGACCATCCACCAGCCGATGGCCCCCTGAAGGCCGCCAAGGGCCCCCAGGCCCAGCAGCCGCCCGGTCCAGCCCGGCGGAATTGCCTTGGCCAGCAGGAACCCGAAGAATCCCAATGCCCAGACCAGGCCGATCACCCTGCCCAGCTGGCGATGCCCCCATTCCCACCAGTAGATCGTCTTGAACTCGGACAGCGACATGCCCTTGTTCTGCAACTGGTACTCGGGGATCTGCTTGTATTTCTCGAACTCGGTATCCCAGTCGGCCGCATTCATCGGCGGCAGCGCCCCGGTGATCGGTTTCCACTCGGTGATCGACAGTCCGGAATCCGTCAGCCGTGTCAGCCCGCCGACCGCGATCATCACCACAACCAGCAGGAAAAGCACCATCAGCCACAGGCGCACCGCTCCGCGCGCGCCTCGTTTTCCTGCGTCGATCATGCCGCCTGCCGGGCCCGCCGGTTTCGGCGCGCCCTCGCCCACTTCCTCGAACAGCTTGCGTTTCTCTGCCATCCCAGCCTCCGCATTTTGAACGGACAGTAGAGCGCCCGACGAGGGCCTTCAAGCGGCGCCCCTGCGGCATGTCGCGGGGTCCGGAATACCTCCGTCTGGAATGCCTGACTTATGAAATCGGGGGGCAAACCGTAAATTATGGGCACAGGTTAACGAAGACGACAGACCCCGCCAGATCATCGACCCAAAGGACCAGACCCATGAAAAAGCTCATTCTTTCCGCCATCGTCGCAGCAACCGCCATGACCGCCTCGGCCGCCTCGGCCACCCAGGCCTGGATCGGCCACAACCACCTGAATGCCCGTTCCGGACCCGGTGTCCAGTATCACAAGCTGGGCGTGTTCAAGCCCTGCACCCCGGTGCACGTGGTCAAGTTCACCCGCGACTACTATGGCAACCCGACCTGGTACAAAGTCTACTTCAACCACAACTACTACTGGGTGAAGGCCGACTACGTGCGGGGCCACGCCTGCCACTGGACCCCGAAAAAGCATCACTGGGGCCACAAGAAGCAGCACTGGGGCCACAAGAACCACTACTACAACTACTGATCTCTTCCCCTGGGGCGCCGGATCCTCCTCCCTGTCCGGCGCACCTCCCCCTCGCGGACCGATCCCCCACGGATCGGTCCGTTTTTTCTTGTCCGGATCACCGACAGATCTCGGGGACTGAAACCAGGCTCATGTCACGCCGCAGGGTCGGGAATACCTCCGTCAGGAATGCCTGACTTATGCGCGGGCCTCGAAAGTCATAGGTTGGTGTCACGGAACAAGACGACCACCCAGACCAGCAAGCACTACAGATCAAAGACTTAGTTCAAAGGACCAGACCGATGAAAAAGCTCATTCTCTCCGCCATCGTCGCTGCAACCGCCATGACCGCCTCGGCCGCTTCGGCCACGCAGGCCTGGGTTGGCAAGACCCCCCTGAACGCGCGTTCGGGTCCCAGCACGCATTACCAGGTGCTTGGTGTATTCAATCCCTGCACCCCGGTCCACATCGTCGCTTACAAGCACGGCTGGGCCAAGGTGAAATTCCAGCACAACTACTACTGGGTTTCGGCCAAGTACCTGAGCAAGCATTCCTGCCACTGGGCCCCCAAGAAGAAGAAGTCCTGGGGCCACAAGAAGAACCACCACTACAACTACTGATCCTTTCCTCCCTTCGGCGCCGGTCTCCTCCTCCCGGACCGGCGCCCCTCCTCCCTGACCGATCCCTGCGCGGATCGGTCTTTTTTTGTTTCCAGTTGGACAATGCCTACCCCAAGCAGACCGCCAGGGCGGTCAGGAATGTCTGACTTATGCGCGGGGCAGCCGAGGTTTACCTTGGGTCCACAGGTTAACGAATATCCGATCACCGGCTCTTGTCAGACAACCATAGCCCCCAAAGGACCTATCCCATGAAGACTTTCCTCATCTCCGCCGCCGTCGCCGCCGCAACGCTCGCCGCCTCCGCCGCCTCGGCCGGGCAGGCCTGGGTCGGCCAGAACCACCTGAACTACCGCACCGGTCCGGGCCAGAACTACCCGGTGGTGGGCACCTTCAGCCCCTGCACGGCACTCGACACCTACGACACGCAGTACGGCTGGGTGCAGATCCAGTACCAGGGCCAGTACTACTGGGTCCATGGCGACTACATCCTGAACTACGCCTGCACCTACACCCCGCCGAAGAACACCTACACGCCGCCCAAGAAGAAGGGCTACTCGGGTGGGTATTCCGGCGGCTATTCGGGCGGCGGCAACTACTGACGCGGCCCAACCCGGCGCCGGTTCTCCTCCCTGGCCGGCCCGGCCTTCTGGCGGACTGATCCCCCACGGATCAGTCCGCTTTCTTGTTTCTCCAACGCACCATCTGGCGCATCATACCATGCAGCATCTGCACCTCGGCCCGGGTCAGCGGCAGGCGGGACCACATGTTGCGCAGGTTGACCTTCATGCTATCGGCCTTGTGCGCCGGAAAGAAGAAGCCAGCCTCTTCCATGCGTTCCTCGTAGTGGCGCGCAAGATGATCGACCTCGTGCTGCAGGGCCAGTTCCGTTCCGGCCAGGGACTCGGCGACCTCGGGCATCTCTGCGCTGGCCCTGCGCCATTCGTAGGCACAGAGCAAAACGCATTGCGCGAGGTTCAGCGAGGCAAACTCGGGATTGACCGGGACCGAGATGATGCCGTTGCAGGGTGCGATGTCCTCGTTTTCCAGTCCTGCGCGTTCCGGGCCGAAGATCACCGCCACCTTCTCTCCCCCCGCGATTCGGCGCGCGCATTCGGTCATCGCCGCTTCGGGCGTCCAGATCGTCTTGGTCAGATCGCGGGGCCGGGCAGTGGTGGCCAGAACGAACGAACAATCCCCGATTGCCCCCGGCACATCCTCGGACAACTGCGCCTCGTCCAGCAGGCGCCCGGCGCCGCTCGACATGGCCACAGCCTTGGAGTTGGGCCAGCCGTCGCGCGGATCGACGATCCGCATCCGGTCGAGACCGAAATTCCACATCGCCCGCGCCGCCGCGCCGATATTCTCGCCCATCTGGGGCCGCACCAGCACAAAGGCCGGTTGGGGGGTGCCTGTCGCCATCTCGCTCTCTCCGTCCGATCGGCGGAGGGGTAATGCCCCTCCGCCCCGGGGGCAAGCCTTGGCGAGAGGTGAAAAACCCGGGTGCAAAGGCTGCAAAGCCGCGTTATGAGAACCTTCGGTTCAGGAGAACACCATGACGACCCAAGACCCCGATGCCCCGCAGATCTATCTGGTCACGCCACCAGAATTCGACCTGGGCACGTTTCCCGACCGGTTGGCGCGCGTGTTGGACGGGATCGAGACCGCCTGCCTGCGCCTGAGCCTGGCCACCCGCGACGAAGACCGGCTGATGCGCGCCGCCGATGCCGTGCGCGAGATCGCGCACCGGGTCGACGTGGCGCTGGTGATCGACACGCATGTGATGCTGGCCGACCGGCTTGGCCTGGACGGTGTCCACCTTGTCGACGGCGCTCGGTCCGTGCGCACGGCACGCAAGACACTTGGCCCCGATGCCATCGTCGGCGCCTGGTGCACCCAGTCGCGCCATGACGGCATGACCGCCGGCGAACACGGCGCCGACTACGTTGCCTTCGGCCCCGTCTCTGGCGCCTTGGGCGATGGCGAAGTGGCCGAGCATGAGCTCTTTGCCTGGTGGACCGAGATGATCGAGGTCCCTGTCGTCGCCGAAGGCGGGTTGACGCCCGAACTCGTCCGCAGCCTGGCCCCGGTCACGGATTTCTTTGCCGTCGGCGAGGAAATCTGGCGCGAGGAAGATCCGCTGGAAGCCCTGCAGTCCCTGCGCGACGCCATGCGCGGCTGACACGGCCCGGCTGTCGCGGCCAAGGCACCTGTTTCGTGGTGACACATCGGCCGACCATCGCGCCCAGACCATCGCTTTATCGCGCAAATCGAAAGGAGGCGGGCGAGCTCCCGAATGTGAACCGGCGTGCAATTTTGACCCCGTAGAGGGGTGATCGGCGTCCAAAAATGACCCCCTTACACTGATGTGGAT
>NZ_JASHJL010000014.1 GCF_030733205.1 Mameliella sp. MMSF_3455 | reverse complement strand
CCTTGCCCCAAAAACACCCCGATTAACCAAATCTCCTGCAACGTCATCCAAACCCCGGCCCGCGTTTTGTACAAAATGCTGGAATCGGCGTACAAAACGTACAAAACGTACAAACCGGCCGCCCCAGGGCCCCCACTCCGAGTCCCGCATCACCGCAAGATATGGTAGGCTCTCCCCGTTGCCTCCCCCAAGGCACGGTGCCTTAACCCAATCGCGCGCCCCGTTTACCCGGGCGGGACGCTCTGCCATAATCGCCGCCAACCAATCAGAACAAACCGAGCACGCACATGGCCGACGATCTCCTCCATTCCGCCGCACAGCCCGAGTATGACGCCTCTTCCATCGAGGTGCTCGAGGGGCTGGAACCCGTGCGCAAACGCCCGGGGATGTATATCGGCGGCACCGACGACCGCGCCCTGCATCACCTCGTGGCCGAGGTCCTGGACAACTCGATGGACGAGGCGGTGGCCGGCCACGCCAACCGGATCGAGGTCACGCTACATTCGGATTTCTCCATTGAAATCAGGGACAACGGCCGCGGCATCCCGATCGACCCGCACCCCAAGTTCCCCGGCAAATCCGCGCTCGAGGTGATCCTTTGCACCCTGCACGCGGGCGGCAAGTTCTCGGGCAAGGCCTATGAGACCTCCGGTGGTCTGCACGGTGTCGGCGCCTCGGTCGTCAACGCGCTTTCCGACAGCATGGTCGTCCAGGTCGCCCGCAACAAGGAGCTGTACGAACAGCGTTTTTCGCGCGGGATTCCCCTTGGCCCGGTCGCAAAGGTCGGCCAGGCCCCGAACCGCCGCGGCACCACAGTCACCTTCCACGCCGACGAAGAAATCTTTGGACATCATAGGTTTAAACCCTCCCGCCTGTTCAAGATGGTGCGGTCCAAGGCCTATCTTTTCAGTGGTGTCGAGATCCGCTGGAAGACCGAGATCGAAGACGGCGACACGCCCACCGAGGCGACTTTCCACTTCCCCGGCGGCCTGTCGGATTACCTGGTGGAGACCCTGGGCAGCGCCTCCACCTATGCCGACAAACCCTTTTCCGGCATCGTGGATTTCAAGGAGAAATTCGGCACGCCGGGCAAGGTGGAATGGGCGATCAACTGGACGCCCTCGCGCGACGGTTTCATCCAGAGCTACTGTAACACCGTCCCCACGCCAGAGGGCGGCACGCATGAAGCCGGGTTCTGGGCCGCGATCCTCAAGGGCATCCGCGCCTACGGCGAGCTGGTGAACAACAAAAAAGCCAGCCAGATCAACAGGGACGACCTGATCACCGGCGGCTGCGCGCTGGTCTCCTGCTTTATCCGCGAACCGGAGTTCGTCGGCCAGACCAAGGACCGCCTCGCCACGACCGAAGCGCAGCGGCTGGTCGAAAACTCCGTCCGCGACCACTTTGACAACTGGCTGGCCTCGGACACGAAATCTGCCGGTGCGATCCTCGATTTCCTTGTCCTGCGGGCTGAGGAACGGCTGCGCCGCCGGCAGGAAAAGGAAACCGCCCGCAAGTCCGCGACCAAGAAACTGCGCCTGCCGGGCAAGCTGACCGACTGCACCAACAAGAACCGCGAAGGGACCGAGATCTTCATCGTCGAGGGCGATTCGGCCGGCGGTTCGGCCAAGGGCGCCCGCTTCCGCGAGACTCAGGCGCTCTTGCCGCTCAAGGGCAAGATCCTGAACGTGCTCGGCGCCGCCTCGAACAAGCTGTCGTCCAACGCCGAGATCCGCGACCTCTGCGAGGCACTTGGCGTCGGACTGGGCCCCAAGTTCAACATCGACGACCTGCGCTATGACAAGATCATCATCATGACCGACGCGGATGTCGACGGCGCACATATCGCCGCGCTCTTGATGACCTTCTTCTACACGCAGATGCGCCCGCTGATCGACAAGGGGCACCTCTACCTTGCCTGCCCACCGCTGTACCGGCTGACGCAGGGGGCGAAACGGCTCTACGTGGCCGATGACGCCGCCAAGGAGGCCGCGCTGGCCAAAGGGCTGGGCGGCAAGGGCAAGATCGACGTGCAGCGGTTCAAGGGCCTGGGCGAGATGGACGCCAAAGACCTGAAAGAAACCACGATGGACCCGGCGACCCGCACCCTGATCCGCGTGACCATCGACGAGGACGAACCGGGTGAAACAGGCGACTTGGTGGAACGCCTGATGGGCAAGAAGCCCGAGCTGCGATTCCAGTATATTCAAGAGAATGCACGTTTCGTGGAGGAGTTGGATGTATGACAAGCTAGTTTCGCTTGGGTCGATTTGGGTCGCCGCCATCTGCCTGATCATTTCCCCGGCATGGGCCCAAACCTGGCAAGAGCGCATCGAAACGGCACGCGACAGGGCCGATGAACTGACCGAAATAGCCAAGCAGAAAGGCGCGGGTCCCGCCGGAACTCTCGCTTATCGGGCCGACAGGGCCGAGTTCCGCTGCATGGTCCTCGCCGAGTTGCTAGACATCGGTGACATCTCGGACCACGTCGAATTGTATGGCCCTCACTATGACGCGCCTCCGGACATGACAGATGCCTACAGAATCCAGGAATCTGCCATTGCACTGAGCAAGTGGGCCGCCATTTCCCAGGAAATGCTTGCCCTCGGTGCGGAACAACAGCGCGAAACCTGGGCGTTGACCTGCGACGGACACCTGGGGATCCCGGCCGGACTCTTGCAGGACAACTGGCAGCGCAGCGCCACGTTCCGGGTCGAAACCGGGGTTCTTTTCGTTCTGGGCGATATCGAAAAAGGCTTTTTCGAAGAGTTCGAGGAAAAGACCCGGCAAGGGAACTTCACGACCATCATGTTCGGCAGCCGGGGCGGCGGGTTTCTAGAGGCGATCAAGACCGCGAGGTTGATCCGGGAAAAAGGTTATACGACCGACCTTTACGCAAACTGCGCCTCGGCCTGTTCACTGGCCTACCTGGGCGGTTCGATGCGGATCATCGACAACTGGCGCTTCAAGCTGGGATTCCACCAACTGGCGGCCGGTGGCGAAGCCCTGCCACTTGATCACGCCCTCTACCTGGAAATCGAACAATTCGCCGACGACCTTGGGATTGATGGTGGCTTTGTCGTCGATGCCATGCGCAGCGCCGCGCCGCACGAAATGACCTGGCCAGAGTTCCAGGACCTTTGCGATGCGAACGTGACCTGGGTTCGTGGAAACTGCTCGCAACCGCATCCCTCGGTACAGCCACAGCAATAGCCGGCCCTGGACGCGCTTTCCGCATCACGGTCAGCCTCTTGGCGCTTGCCAAGCGCCCCGGCCGCGGCCAATCTCGCACCATGCGCATTGCCTTTTTTGCCCTTTTGATCCTGGCCGCCTGCGGCCGCTCCGCCACGCCGAACGAGACCGCCTTTCTGCGCGCCTTTCACGGCGACGACTTGGACCCGAAAAGGATCCGTCTGGTTGATGGCAACCCGGCGGGCGCGGTCACCTACGAAATGCCCGTTCGCCCACGCACAACCTGCCAGGAACGCATCTGGCCGCCGATCAAGCAGGCCCGCACCGTCACCGTCTCCCCCGCGGCCACGGTTCTGTTCAACAAGGTACTGCTGCGGGATGACGTGTACCGGGAGGATTTTCTGGCCGGCTACCCCGACCAGATCGACCTTTTCGACGCGATGCTTTTTGCACATGAGGCGACCCATGTCTGGCAGTGGCAGAACCGCAAGCTGACGGGCTACCACCCTCTCAAGGCGGCACAGGAACACAGCGTCTCGAAAGACCCCTATCTTTTCGACACGGAAGAGACGCGGGATTTCCTGTCCTTCGGCTATGAACAGCAGGGCAGCATCGTCGAGGAATACGTCTGCTGTCGCCTGCTGGACCCGAACGCGCCGCGCACGGCGCGGCTGCGGGGGATGATCGGGAAATACATGCCCGTCGACCGGCTGGATGCGGTCATCGACCGACCCAATGTGATCCTGCCCTGGAAAGGAGCACAGACAAGGGGCATCTGCCGCAATAGCGGCGGCTAGTCCTGCTCGATCCGCTGAAGCTCCATCAGATAGGCGACCAGATCCACCACTGGCTGGGATGTCAGGATGGGTTGGCCTGTATGCGTCTTCATCGGCACGTCGAAGGCGCGTTCGAAGAAATCCCCAAAGACCGGCATCGGCGACCCATGCGCCACCAACGGGTCACGCCCGTCGATCCGCTGGACAACCCGTGCCAAGGGAAAGACGCCTCCGTTCTGGATCGTGAGTTCGGTCAGGTTGGTGGGTGGGATCGTCAGGACTCCCGCCATCGGCCCGTCACCCTTGCCTTCCAGCCCGTGGCAGGTGGCGCAATGGGTGTAGAAATGCGCGCGGCCTATATCGGCGTCCTGGGCGAATGCGGGCGCGGCGATCAGACTCAGCAGGGCAAGGCGTGCGATCATGGCGTATCCTCCTGTTCGGCAGTGTCGTGACTCTGCCACAGCCCAAAAGACGGGAACATGATGCGGGTCAATATGGGCAAGGTATCCACCCGCCCTATCTCAACCAAAAATGGAGGGCGCCGATGCGGATGATCCTGGTGGTGATGCTGGTCTGGGCCGCGGCGGCACAGGCCCGGGACACGGATCTGGAACTGGTCTTGCTGGCGGATGCCTCAGGCAGCATTGACCAAAGAGAGATCCTGTTCCAGCGACAGGGCTACGCCGAGGCGATCACCGACCCCGAGGTGCTGGCCGCCATCGCGAACACGGCCTACGGACATATCGCGGTGACCTATGTGGAATGGGCCGCGAACCAGGCTGTCGTTGCGGACTGGACACTGATCGACGGGCCGGAAAGCGCCGCAGGTTTCGCCGCCGAACTGATGGGAAAACCACGCCAGGCCTTCGGGCGCAACGCGATTGGCGCCGCGCTGGATGAGGCGCTGCGGCTTATGGACACCAATGGATTCGACGGCTGGCGGCGGGTGATCGACTTTTCCGGCGACAGCGTCAATTCCTACTCGGGCCCGCCAATTGCCGAGGCGCGCGACCGGGTGCTGGCCGCCGGTGTCACGATCAATGCCTTGCCCATCCTCCGCCCGGACGATCCAGGCCGCGCGCATGGCGGGCTAGAGGCGCTTTATTCCGAACGCATCATCGGCGGACCAGGCGCCTTTGTCGTCACTGCCGAAAGCCGCGAGAGTTTCGCCGAAGCGGTCAAGCGCAAGTTGATCCTCGAAATTTCGGGCAGCCTGCCGGACGGGGCGTTTGCCCGGCGTTGACCGTCTGCCCTAGCTGACAGCGGTCAGATGCGCCGCCGGATGGCTCGCCTCTTGTGGCCAGGCGATCGGCTCACCATCGCGGCGCAGTTCGGCGTAGCCCCGTCCGAACCGGCGCGGATGCGAGACCAGCTGCAGGCTTTGCCCATCGAAATCGCGAAAGCCCATCTGCGCACTGCGGTTGTCCATCTCTAGCCGGTCGCGCAACAGGTGCAGGGCGATGGCCTGCCCCAAGCGCAGATCCTGGATGTTCTCGGCCGGGAAGTACCCACCTGTCACGCATCGCATCAGCCCGATATTCGCCGCCAGCCGGTCGGTCTGATCCTCCAGCGCCAGCACCGGGGCGCCCTGTCCGACCGCCTGAAGCTGGGCCCGCCGCGACGTATCGAAGACGGCCTTGACCAGCGTGGCCAGAGCGCCCGCGACAACCGCATGCGCGCCCAGATCCGAAGGCGTCAGGTGCTGCCGCTCTGGGCCAGCCAGTGGCAGGAACAGCGACGCTTCAAACCGCTGTGGCCCACGTCGCGCCCGGTTCGCCCGGCTAACCCAGTGAACCAGATTGGGCGCAGCAGTGACAAGCTCCTCTGCCGCCGCACGATGGATTTCGCTTTCCGGAGCCCGCGCGCCCTCTTCGCTGCCCAACCAGACCGTCATCCGCGCCGCCGTGACCGCCGGACGCGGCATCCGGCCCTCTTCCGAGACCTGCGCAAGGGCAAACCGGCTGGCAAGCGCTTCGCCTTCGGCCATCAGCGCAAAGAGCCGCGACCCCGTCCAGGTCCCGGGCAGACCATGCGCCATGTTCGTACCACGCGCCAGCGCGACCAGCGCGGCATTGTGGAAGGGACGCGCGGGCGGAGTCAGGTGCAGCGTCTCGGCGCGGTCACCCAGGCTGGGGTCCTGCTGTGGACGCGCGGCGGCCCAGGGCATGCGCAGACCGGCCTGGCTATGCTCGACACACCAGCCGATCCATTCCGAGAGCCCCGCTTCCTCGGACGGCCATGCGCCGGGGTTCCGCTTCGGGCGCGACTCCATGTGGTGACTGTCCCAGAAAGCCGACAGCACCGGACCACCACCGCGCAGGGCGACCCCCCCTCGCAAAAGGGTTTCCAACGTCAGCTGGTAATCTGCGTTGCAGCGCAAGGCCCGACGCTGGCTGGCATCCATCTGGCCGGGCTGCACGTCACGCGATCGGTCCGGCACGGCCCCGGCAAGCGGCACGCGGGCATCGAACCAGCTTAGATTGCGCAGCTCGCAAAGCAGTTCATGCATCGTGAACCGCGTGGCCCCGTCGATCCTGACGGCGCAATGCGGGTCTTGCAGCGCTTCCGCGCGTAGATCCTGAACCAGCCCCAGCGCAAACAGCTCTGCCATGTCGGCAGCCAGCTCTGGCGCCGACAGCCGGGGCGGCGCGGGCATGGCAATCCGGTCATGAAGGGATCTTCCCTGACCGCCTCCGTCTATCACACCGAACCTTGTCCCGGTCCCGTTGCATTTCATGGTCTTTCCCCTAGCCCGAAGCATCCATTTGTACGGCTTGCCCGTACGTTAACCCGACCATGCACCTTCGCCCGTGAACAGACCGCAATTGCCGCGCAATTCCTGCGTGAAACGGGCATGAAATCCCGACGAAATCTCACTGTTCGCTTATCCGCGTGGCGTGAATTCTGCGCAAACCCGGCAGGCTCGGACCCCGCTTCCTTGACCGGAAGGTGAAAAAGACCTTTGCTGACATGGCTAATTTCGCGTGCGGGATCAGGGGGGATCGACATGGGACACAGCTGGACCGAAGCCAGAGAGTACGCCTTTCGCGATGCCTGCCTTGACTGGTCACGTCTTGTCGGTCTGCGGCGCGACATGCTGCCGCCGGCACGCCCGGAGCGAGGCCCGGATTACGCCCCGCTATTCGTGCATCTCAAGCCCGCAGATGACATGCAGGCCGCGCGCCGCCGCCTGCGCGATCTTGTCGGGCAGGCGGACTCGCCCCTACGGATGGACGACACCGAACTTGCAGCGCTTGTGGCCCGCATCGACGATCCCGCCATCCATCCGAACCTTCGGGACAACTACATGATCTACAGGCGTATCGGCACGGCGGATAGCCTGCACGACGACCTGTTCGAGGTGATCGACTCGGGCTGCCCGGTTCAGATGGCGGACGATCCGATGCCGCCCGCGCCCGCCGGACCGGTGCCGCCCTCACCCACACCCGGCGCGCCGATCGTCGCGATCATCGACGACGGGATTGGCTTTCTGAACGCGCGCTTCTGCCGGAACACTGCGCCAAGGCGCACGCGGTTTCATGCCCTCTGGCTGCAGGCGCTGGAACAGCAGGCCACCAAGCCGAAAGGCACGCTGGCTGGCCGCATCTTGGACACCGCTGAAATCGACGATCTGCTAGCACGAGGCGACGAAAGCGCGACCTATGCCGCTCTGAATGCCGCGATCTACCCCGGCAAGACCCGCGATGAGACCGGGTTTGGCACCACCCATGGCACGCACGTCCTTGATCTTGCCGCCGGGGCCGACCCGGAGGACGAACTCGATCCGGCACGGGACTGGCCGTTGCTGGGTGTCCAACTTCCGCCCGAAAGCATCGATGACACCTCTGGCACCTGGATCGAAAGCTATCTTGTCATGGGACTGCGCTGGGTCCTGCGGCAGGCCGCCCAAGTGGACGCAAGGGCGCCCGTCATCGTCAACGTCTCACTTGGCGTGTTGGCGGGTCCCAAGGATGGCTCACATTTCGTCGAGTACCAGATGGCCCGTGAGGCGCAGACATGGGAAGAGGCCACTGGCCAGCCGGTCCGCCTGGTCTGGGCCTTTGGCAACAGCTATCGCAGCAGCCAGGTCGCGCAACTCGGCCCGGCCAAGGGCCCCGCACAAGTGACCTGGCGAGTACAACCCGACGACGAGACCGCCAGCTTCATCGAAATCCACTGCAGGAACGGGGCATCTGCGGACCTGCAGGTGGGCCTGACGGCACCTGACGGCACCGCCTCGGGTCTGGCACAGCTCAAGCCCGGCGAAATCCGCTCACTCGAACGGGACGACGGGGCCGCGCTGGCCCGAATCTACCATGTCCCGGCGCGAAAACGGGACAAGGATATCGAACAACCCGCCAGTTATGTTCTGGCATTGGCCCCCACGCGAGGCCAGAAAGCCGGAGAACCAGTGGCTCCCGCCGGGGCATGGACGGTTTCGCTGCAAGGCCTCTATGACGTGCTGCTGCAGGTTCAGAGAGACGACGCGGTTCGCGGGGCGGAGGTGCGCGGACGGCAGAGCTATCTCGACCACCCCGCCGCCTATGACTGGGATGAAAGCCGTGCTGCCTATGTCGCTCCCGGCACCGGTCCGATATGCGATGCGGGCTGCCACAATGCCTATGTCGCGGCGAATTGTCGGCAGCTGTTCAGCGTGGGCGCCGCACAGGCATCCGCCTGGACTGCTTTGCCGGAAGTCCGGAACTATCGCCCCGCCCCCTACAGCGGCGAGGGCGCATCTTGGTCCCAGCCCGGTCCAAGTGTCGCCGCCCCGATTGGCAACGGGCCATTCTCGGCTGGCATCCGGGCATCCGGAACGCTCAGCGGCAGCACGCGGCGACTGGCGGGCACAAGCGCCGCAGCGGGCCGCCTGACACGCGCCCTGGCCCTGTCATCGACCCGGATCATCACCAATGCGCAGAACCCGGCGTCTACCCGGCTGGAAGATATCGACCCGGCATACCTGATGCCGACCGGAACGCAGGACTCGCGGCTGGGCGAGGCCCTGATCGAATTGCCGGACCTCCTGCCTGCCAGCTAGACGCGGATCACCACTCTTCCTTGGCCTCGTCCCACATCTTGGCCAGCCAGCCCGGCACCAGCCCCGTCGGCAGCGACAAGGTGCCCGTGGCGATCTCCTGGCCGTTGTCCAATGCCTCGACCATGCGGGCCAGGGTAAAGTCCCCGTCGTACCCCGCGCCATGGAAAACGCGCGTCCGGGTCTGCGGCGTCCCCTCGAGGAGGTTGATCAGCGCCTCGGCCACGGTCACGCCCAGCACGGCACCGGCCATGCTGTCGGTAGGGAAATGGACGCCCGCCACCGTCCGGTTCATCCCGATCCGTTCGGCGTGGCGGTACAGTTCGCTGCCCGCTTTGATCTGCTCGACTGGATCGACCGGCGCATTCAGGAACAGCCGCGACAGCAGCGTGGCACAGGCAAAGGCCTCGGTCGCATGCCCCGACGGCCATGAGCCATGCCCCGGCGTCTGGATCAGCGGCTGCACCTTGCGGGACATAGCAATGGGGCGCGCCACGTCAAACCCGTGTTTCAGGGGCATCTCGATCACGGTGCAGAGCCGCAGCATCGCCTGGTTCAGCGCCAGCGTCCATTTCGTGGCATCCGGCGCCATATAGCCGACAAGGGCGAAAAAGCTCTGGATGTCGCCCGTCTGCATGATGATCTCGTTCAGCCGGTCGCCACGCAGGTCGGCATAGGTGCGCAGGTAATGCAGCTGCTTGTCCGCGAGGAACGTGCTTGTCGGCGCCTCGAGCGTGACCAGCGGCCCGCCTGCCAATGCCACGGTTCCCGTCGCCGGCTTGCCTTTGGCCGCAGGTTCCAGCGTGACGTTGAACAGCCCTTGCAGGCAAGCATCCATCACCGCCCGCCGGGGACCGGTCGCCATCGCAGTCAGCGCGTCCCAGCCGCTGCGACCGTCCTGTTTCGGGACGCGGTCCGCCGTACCGTCCCAGTATCCCACGGTTCCGTCCCGCGCCTGGCCCAGAGCGGCACTGCCAAAGGTATTGTCCGGCCCGGCCTGCGAGTTTTCCGCCGCCTGGCTGTTCTGCGAATTTTGTGAATTCTGTGAGTTTTGCGAATTCTGGCTGTTTTGGGAGTTCTGCGAATTGTATAGGCCGGAAACGGGCATGACTTCCTCGTGAAATTTAAGGCAGAGTTTTTGGCACTGCTCGCAACAGGTCAAAGCCTAACTGCCAATTCGGATATTCGTTAACGGAAATTTCACGTCCGTTGCCGAGCCGTCACGGCGGTGCTAGATTTTCGCAACTTGCGAGGAAAGCACATGGCAGCGCCTGCATCCCAGAGGATCACCATCACCGTGCTCGGACCATTCCTGGTTCGGGACGGCGATGGCGTGACGCTGCCCATCAAGGGGGCCAAGAACCAGGCGCTCCTGGCGATGCTGGCGCTCAGCCCCGACATGACCCGCCCGCGCCGCTGGCTGGAGGACAAGCTGTGGTCGACCTTCGGCCCGGAACAGGCCAGCGCCAACCTGAGGCAAGCCCTGTCCAAGTTGCGCAATGCGCTTGGCCCGGCGGCCGGGGTGATCAGGGCGGACAGGTCCTCGGTCACGCTTGACCCGCGTGCCGTTACCGTAGACCTGCACGAGGAGGTCATACCCGAAGATGACCGCGTCGAACTCTTGCAGGGCATCGACGTGCGAGACCCCGAGTTCGAGGACTGGTTGCGCCAGGAACGGGCCGCGCTTTTGTCGAAACTGGCCTCGGCCAGCCCGACCGACAGCCGCGGTATCCTGATCAACTGCCGTGCCAGCACAGAGGCGCCGGGGCGCGACAGGATGCTGGGCGAGGTCCTGGCCAACCAGATCGGCGAGAACATAGCGGAGCAGGTCCGTGCCTGGCGACAATCGGATTCGGACACGCCCCTGCCCGAGGGCGCCCCGGTCAGCGACGTGTCCGTCAGCACCCAGTTGATGGAAAACGGCGAAGGTGGACACGCGCTGTTCATCAAGGCCACGCATCAACCCAGTGCACGCATCCTTTATTCCAAGCTGCAACAACTCGATCGACTCGAGGATATCCTGAGCGCGGAAATCGACGTGTCACGCACCGTCTTCGAGGCCGCCGACCAGATCATCGGCAAGCTGCCGCATGTGCTGGAAAAGGATCGCCCCGAAACCCGCGCCACGGCGCTGTCGCGGCTGGGGCTTTATCGGATGTTCTCGTTCGAAAAGGACGCCCTGCGCGAAGCTTACGGCTTGATGGACCAGGCTTTTCGCCGCGACGAGAACGGCATCTACCTCGCCTGGGCCAGCATGATCCGGCTGACCCAGATGATGGAAATGGCCGAGGAAGACCAGGAGGGCCTGCTGGAAGAGGCCGTCGACCTGCATTATCGCGCGATGGAGCTGAGCCCGGACAACGTGCTTGTCCATGCGATCATCTCCAAGGTGCGCGGCACGGCGCTTGGCGATACAGCCGGAGTGCTGGACCTGGCACAGAACGCGGTGGAACGGAACCCGGCCAACGCCTTTGCCTGGAAATCCCTGTCAGAGGCACTGATCCTGTCGGGCGACATGGAAGGCGGGTTCAGCGCCTCCGAACGGGCCTGCCGAATCGCGCGCACCTCGCCTTTCAAACATTACTGGGACACCGGTCACTGCATCGTGGCCATTGCCTGCAACCGCCCGCAAGAGGCGATCGAAGCCGGAGAGGCCGCGGTGCGCTCTGCCCCCTTGTCCCGGCCGGGCCACCGCCACCTGCTGGCGCTTTATGCCCTTGAAGGACAACTGGACAAGGCCCAAGCCGTGGCCGAGAAGCTGGCCAAGATCGAGCCGGGCTTTTCACTGGATCGGCTGGTGAACGACGACAGCTATCCGGTGCGCACGCTGCGCAACAAGGGTTTGCTGGAACCGATCCGCGCCCTTCTCTGACCGACATCTCCTGTCTTCACGGCGGGTCCGGACCATCGTCGGACAACCGTCAAAACGACTTGCGGCTTGAGACAAGCTGCCGACAGTCGGCAACGAGCAAACGGCGCGCCGAAGAACTGGGTTCGTATCAGGAAAGAAAGGCGATCTTAACCCCGGACGGGGTAACAAACGGAGCGCCAATTCCCTTGATCCGACCCACTTCGGCCACATTCCTGCGATCATTGGCGTCACTCGGTGAGCGCCGAAAATTTTCGGCGGGACGGGCCTTTGGGGCGGGTCCATTCGGTAAAGGTGAGGATCGCTGGCATGGCGAGGTATGTAGTTACGGCATCGAATTGGGATTCGCCCTCATTCTGGGGCCATATTCACCAGAGCAGCTCGGGCCATACGCTGGATTTCTCGGGTCTGGGCGCGAATTACTCGGTATTCTACAACGCCGAAGCCGGTGAACTGCAGATTTCCGACGGATCAAGCACCTATACGGTTGGCGACATCTGGCACAACGGTTTGCCCGACGCTCGGCTGGGTGGATCCACGCAATTCGAAGCCTTCACGAACATGATCCTGCCCGAAGGTCCGGATTCCTATGCCGGCCGCGACCAGGGCGAGACCATCGATCTTGGCGGGGGGCCCGACACAATCTTTGCGCTGGGTGGGAACGACACTGTCAGGGGCATCGACGGCGATGACTTCGTCAATCTCGGCGACGGTGCCGACCTAGCCAGCGCGACCGGCGGCGACAACACGCTGATCGGCGGCGACGGCAACGACACACTTGGCTCCGACATGGGTTCGGACCTGCTGCGCGGGGGCACGGGCGCTGACACGATCGACGCCCTGGGCGGCGATAACACCATCGACGGCGGCACCGGGGCGGACAGCATCACCACCGGCGACGGTGCGGATGTGATCACTGGCGGGTCCGGCCAAGACACGATCAGCGCAGGCGGTGGCGGCGACGTGATCTACGGTGACGGCAGGGACGCGGGGGCCAGCGCCGGGACGCTGTCCTCGTTCGAGTTCAACGTGATCAGCGAAACCGGCGACACCGGCGCCGGCGTCGTGGGCATGTACGCGGTCTATGACAGCATCGGTGTCACGGACGAAGGCATCGTCGTGCAGGCCCGGCTGACGGTCCTCGACACAGACGATCCCGATATCCAGATCGAGTTCAACCACAACTCCGTCTACATCAACCGCGACGGCGCCGTCGACGCTGGCACCGGTGTCACGCTGGGGTTCGAATTCCATGATCAGGTCACCGGCGAGCCGATCAAGATCACCGGCACCTTCACGTTCCAGGACATCGACACCACAGCCGAAAGTGTGACCGCACAGACCGCGGACGTGGAAAGCCTGGGCCTGGCCGCGCCCCCAACAACGAACCTGACCGCCACGGACAGCGGCGAGGAACTGGGCGCGCAGTCGGACAACACGAGTTCGGACAATACCGACCAGAACCACTGGGCCCAGTTCAGGTATTCCGATCAGCAGGAACTGGTCTTCATCATGACCTCCCGCGACATCGGGACCAACTATGCCTTTACCACCACGGGCTTTACCGACACGCCGACCGTCGTCATCGCCGCCCCGGAAACACAGGACGACCTGATCGACGCCGGCGCGGGTGACGACCTTGTCCATGGTCTGGCCGGCGAGGACACGCTGGCCGGCGGCACGGGCCAGGACACGCTGCATGGCGGGGCCGATGCGGATTCGATCGATGGCGGTGCAGATGCCGACCTGATCGTCGTCAGCGACGGTTTCGGCGCCGACGTGATCCGCGGTGGTGAGGCCGTCAGCACCGGCACCGACCATGACACGCTGGATTTTTCGGACATGAGCGTCGGCATCGACATGACCTTGACCGGCGACGAGGCGGGCACAGCGACAGATGGCACCGACAAGCTGAGCTTTGCCGGGATCGAGCATGTCGTCCTGACCGACCAAAACGACGATTTCTTTGCCCAGTACGGTCCGGCCAGCACCGGCATCACGGTCGCGAGCGGCGGCGGGAACGACTCCGTCGTTGGCACGCAGGCCGCCGACCGGATCGACGGTGGCACTGACAACGACACGCTGCGTGGCGGCGACGGCGCGGACACGATCATGGGCGGGGCCGGAAACGACAGCCTGCATGGCAACGAGGGCAGCGATTCCATTGCCGGGAACGCGGGAAGCGACGCGATCTACGGCGAAACCGGAGACGATTTTGTGTCCGGCGGCGTGGGCAACGACACGGTCGAGGGCAACGAAGGCGACGACACCCTGATTGGCGGCGACGGCAACGACTGGATGCGCGGCTCTTTCGGCAAGGACGCGCTCTATGGCGGTGCCGGGGACGACTATCTCTGGGGTGGCTGGGGTGACGACACCTTTCACATCGAAAACGGATTCGGCAACGACACCGTGGACGCCGAGGGCGTGGACGAAACCAATGGCGACGTGCTGAATCTTTCGGCCGTTACCGACGACCTGACCATCGACCTGTCTCATGTGAACCCCGAGATAGGGACCGTCACGGATGGGGCGGTCACACTCGGCTTCAACGATATCGAGACAATCGTCCTGGGATCCGGCAAGGACACTCTGGTGCTTGGCAACAGCTCTGGCGCAGACATCATGACGGGCTTTGCCGCGCCAAGCGATCTGGGCGGCGGAGCCAATGTGGGCAATGACCTGCTTGACGTAAGCGCGTTGACGGACCTGTCCGGGAACCCCGTCTCGACAGAGGACGTGACCGTGACCGACACGTTGGGTGACGGCTCTGGCCATGCGATCCTGACTTTCCCCAACGGCGAAAGCATCACGCTGATCGGCGTTCCCATCGCCCAGGTGCAAAGCCCCGAACAACTGGCCGCAATGGGCATCCCCCTGTATTCCGGCGACCATACCGTCGAGGGTACGGCCCTGGGTGAAGTCATCGACACCGGCTATGCAGGCGATCCCGACGGCGATTTCATCGACAATGGCGACGGCATCGGCGGCGCGCAGGACGACACCGTCCTGGCCCACGGGGGCGACGACACCGTGCATGGGGGCCTTGGCGACGACAGTATCCTGGGCGGCGCGGGCAAGGATTCTCTGGTCGGCGGCAGCGGGGCGGACACGCTGGAAGGGGGCGATGGCGCCGATACGTTCACCCTCGGGTCGGGCGATTTCGCATCCGGTGACGGCGGTGACGATGTCTTCAACGCCAGCGCCGACGACATGGATGGCACTCATCTCACCGTGACCGGTGGCGAGAGTGGAGAGACCGCAGGCGATACGCTGAACATCACGGGGCCGGCCATGATCACCATGACAGGTGCCGAATCCGGCAAGGTCGAATGGCTGGACGGGTCCACGCTGACCTTCTCGGAAATCGAGAAGGTAAATTATGCGCCCTGTTTCACCCCCGGCACCCTGATCAAGACCAACAAGGGTGAGGTCGATGTGGCCGACATCCTCCCCGGGGACCGTGTCTTGACCCGCGACAACGGGTACAAGAGCGTGCTATGGGCCGGGGACAAGACAATCGGCCCCGCCGACCTGGAGGCAATGTCGGAGCTGCGCCCCGTCCGGATCGCCACGGGTGCGCTGGGACGCGGCATGCCGGAACGCGACATGCTGGTGTCACCGCAGCACCGCCTGATGATGGCCGGCGCCGCGATCGAACTGCTTTTCGGCGAGGACGAGGTGCTGGTGGCCGCCAGCCACCTGGTCGGGCGCCCCGGCATTTCGCGGGTCAGCCCGGCCGAGGGCGTGACCTATGTTCATTTCATGTTCGACGCGCATGAACTGGTCATGTCAGACGGCGCCTGGACCGAGAGCTTTCAGCCCGGTGACCTGTCGCTGACCGGTCTGGACGAGGGCCCGCGCGCGGAATTGCTGGCGCTGTTCCCGGAACTGTCGAATGCGCCGGGACGAGGAGCCTACACCGCGGCGCGGGCCGCGCTCAAGGCGGAACAGGCACGCCTGCTGATCACGGCGTGACTGTTCGGTGGCTCTTGGCCGGGCGCCGCCCGTTTTCAGCCAAGCGCCTGCAACAGGGCGCGCGACGGTTCTCCGGTCACGGCCAGGCCCTTTGACTGTTGGTAGGCGGTAATCGCCGCCTCGGTCTTTTTACCGATGACCCCATCCGGGGTGCCCGCATCGAAACCGGCCCGCGTCAGCCCACGCTGCAAGGCCTTGCGGTCCTCCAATGTCAGCCCGTACTTGTCCCGGCCAAAGTCGCCCACCAACGGCCCCGCCCCGTCCAGCCGATCCGCCAGGTAACCGACGGCCAGACCGTAGTTCTCTGAGGGGTTGTAGCGGAGGATCATGTTGAAGTTGTGGAACACAAGGAAGGCAGGCTTGCCCACGCCCATCGGCGCCAGCACCGCGGCAGAGCCGTGATCGGGCAGAGAACCGCCTCGTGCCGGACGCACGCCCAGTTCCCGAAAGCGCGAAACTGCCGCCCGGTTCTTGCGTCCCAAGGGGCCGGAATAGCCCTGCGGCAGGCGGACCTCGATGCCCCAGGGCTGCCCCCGACGCCAACCGGCGCGGGCCAGGAACCGCGCCGTGGTGGCGAACGCATCAATCGGATTTTCCGACCAGATGTCGCGTTTGCCATCACCGTCGAAATCGACCGAATGCTCCTGGTAGGCGTTCGGGATCAGCTGGGTGTGCCCCATCGCACCTGCCCAACTGCCCACCAACTGCTCTGGCCGTGCGTCGCCGGTCTGAACGATCCGCAGGGCATCCATCAGGTTCGACTCGAAAAACCGACCGCGGCGGCCCTCCCAGGCCAATGTCGACGTGGCCGAGATCACCGGGATCTTCCCACGCTTGGTGCCGAAGTAGCTTTCGACCCCCCAGATCGAGGCCATGACCTTGGCCGGAACGCCATACTCTGCCTCGACCCTCAGCAGCGCTGCGCGTTGATTGGCGAATTGCCCCCGGCCGAACCTGACCTTGTCCTCTGGCGCGACAATGGCCAGGTAATCCTCCAGCGTGCGGCTGAATTCGGTCTGGTTGCGGTCCCGCTCGATCACGCCCGGCAGGAACCCCTGCCCGCGAAACGCCCGGTCCAAAGTCGTTTCCGTGATGCCCCGCTCTCGGGCACGCGCCCGAAACTCCGCGACCCAGCTATCGTAGGCGGGATTGGGCTGCGGGCGCAGTCCCGGTTCCAGAGCCGGATCGGGTCGCGCCACCTCTGGCAGCCCTCCCCCCGGCAGGCATCCTCCCAGCCAGATCGCCGAAGCCCCCAGTGCAAAACCCCGTCTGGAAAGGCGCATGTCCTGTCTCCTGCCTTGTTATTGCGCGCAGGCTAGACCGTCACCCGGACCAACTGCAACCGCGTGTCAGGCAGGATCCCGCCGACCGCCGGTCACAGGTTCTTAATCCAGATCCAGGCCCCGATCATGGCCAGCAAAACAAGAGGTAACCACCAGCGGTTCCAGATCGGAGTGGGATTGAAACAATAGCGACAAGTGCTCACGCCATAGCGCAGGCGATGATTGCAACTGCAGCGAAAAATACGAATTGCCTTGACCATCCACCAGACTTCCGAGCCCAAACAGAAGCATATCTTGCGCCATTCTGCCAATTTGACCAGCAAATTGGACAAAAAACTGTCATATTTGACGCCTTCCCAAAGGATCCTGGCCGCGACGCTTGACGTATTCTCGCCCCTGGCATCGCTGCGTCGCCCTTCGTGATCCTCGCTATTTGGCTTCTGTCGCTGCCTGGGTCCCATCCTTTGTGTTCAAGGCACAGTGCTGCGATGGCTCTTCGCCCGGGTGGCGCATCCTAAAGGCGAACACTCGACGCGCATGGGTTTGACGCCCCCCCAAATGCGCAGCACCCATGGGCACAACCAATACGCTAGTTACCAGATCCGGCCCGCCGTCGAACAGCTTCCCCAGCCAGCCGGAGGGCACCGTCCAAGGCCGTCCCTTGTGGCTGAACCATGCGCCCTTTCAGATTGGAAAGATGTGCCCTGTATGCCGGCCCAAGCCCGCCGGTCAGGCAAAGAGGGGCCTGCCCCGAAGGATCCAGAAATTCGACGCCCCTTGCCAGGTAAGCCGCCCCTGCTGTCATCAATGCCGCCGCCTGCGCATCGTTGTCTGCGGCGGCAACGACACGCGGCGCCCAAGACGCAAAATCGCCCGGTGTCGCGCGCGCGGCAAAAGCCACGATTTCCAACGCGCCACCGAACTCCGCAAGCACGGCCTCGGTGAGGTCCGAGGGCGGTTCAAGCCCATCGTGGCACAGGAGCGTTCGCTCCATCAGGCCGCGTCCCAGCCAAGCCCCCGACGCCTGGTCCGACACCTTCAGGCCCCAGCCACCGATCCGTGACATCGTACCTCTATGGCGCCCCGCCATGACGGATCCCGTCCCGACTGACACCAGAATGCCGTCACTCGCCCCAAGGGCGCCGGCAAGCGCAGTTTCCAGGTCATCCCCGACAGTCACATCGGGCAGGCCGCATTCCCTTGCGATCCGCGCTGTCACCTCGGATGTCAGCGCGCCGGCAAGGCCCAGGTGCGCCACGAACCGCCCAGGCTCCGTTGCATCCAGCCTGGCAGAGCCCAGCGCGCCGTCAATCGCAACGCGCGTGTTGGCGATACTCTGGTCAAGATCACTGGTCGCATTGGCCGGCCCCGCGTGCCCTTCTCCAAGGACCCGGCCTTCGAAACTGGCCACCACCGCGCGGCAGCCAGAGCCGCCTCCGTCCACGGCGATCAGGTAGGGGGGCGCGGAATGTGACATGAACGGATCATTGGCACAGCGCCGCCGCGCGCAAAAGCCCGAAAGCTTGCTTCAACCTTCGAGCCACTGGGACAGGCATTTCAACCCAAGCTGCAGACCTCCCGGCACCCTCGACAGAACCGCAAGCCGCACGGTGCTTCCCGCACAGTTCTGGACGCCGAGCAGACGGTTCACCAGACCGGCGAACAGGACAACGCAACGCCTTTCGATGGCCGCGTGCGGTCCCGGGCGACGTGCCTTCCTCCTTTGAACAGATGTGACGCTATCGCCGCAAAGAGCGCCCGATATTTGGGTGGAACCGGCGGGCCTGATCCTCTCCTTCTCGATCCCGGCACTGATCGGCACCGGCATCGGCGCTCTTCCTGTCTTCCTGCCAGTCTGGAAGCGCTAAAACGGGTCGGCGGGCGGGCGCCTTTGCGGCAAAGCCGCAAACAGTCCCGTCCGACCGGCCCGTGGCTCACCCAGGCGCCCGCTCTGCCCAGCCGGCGAAGATCTTTTCCAATGCGACCACGACGTAATAAAGCAGGATCCCCATGAGCGCGAGCGCGATGAGCACCGCGAACATCAACGGGTAGTCCGAGTTGGTCTTGCCACTGTCGAAAAGCGCGCCCAGCCCTCGACCGTGCGGAGACACGATCTCCATCAGGTTGGTGCCGATAAAGGCCAGCGTCACCGAGACTTTCAGCGCGCCAAAGAACTCCGGCAGGGTCTTGGGCAGGGCGATCTTCCAGAAAATCGTGGTCTGCGATGCGCCAAGCGACCGCAGGATGTCGCGGTATTCCGGCTCCAGCGTCGACAGGCCGATGGAAACAGAGACCGCAATCGGAAAGAACGAGATCATGAAGGCGATCAGCACGGTATTGAAGTCATGCGCCCCAACGAACAGCAACGCGACGATGGGCACCACGGTCGCCTTGGGGATCGCGTTGAACCCCACCAGCAGCGGATACAGCGCATCGCGCATCACCCGCGAAAACCCCATGACCATTCCCATCAGGACACCGAAGATGATGGCGACAACCAGCCCCACAACCGTCCGCCACAGCGTCTGCCATCCCATCACCAGGAACAGGTTCCAGTACTTCGCATAGGCCGGCGGCAGATCCGAGGGCGAGGCCATGACGTAGTTCGGCCAGCCATTGGCCCAGACCAGCAGTTCCCACAGCAGGCCGAAGACGATCATCGCGGCGATGGGGACAAGAATCTTTTGCAGGGTCATTGCGCAGCCTCCGCCGGGGACCGCCCCTGGGCAATCTGGATCTGGCGCCGGAGCACGTTCAACGCCTCGGCGCTTTCGGGGGTGTAAAGGTGTTCGATGTCGCGATCGCCGGTCAGGTGCACGTCCATGACGTATTGCGTCCGCGCCGGACGGCCCGACAGGACCACGACCTGATCGGCAAGAAAGATGGATTCACGCAGGTCGTGGGTGATGAGCACGCCGGTAAAGGGTTCTTCGGCCTTGACCTTGTGCATGGTCTGCCAGAGGTCCTCGCGGGTGAAAGCATCCAATGCGCCGAATGGTTCGTCGAGGATCAGCACCTCGGGTTTGTGTACGATGGCCCGGCACAGGGACGCGCGCTGGCGCATCCCGCCGGACAATTCGCTGGGGCGCTTGTCCTCGAACCCTTCAAGTCCCACCAGCGCCAGCAGGTGCCGTGCACGCTCTTCCTGCTCGCGCTTGGTCATCTTCGTCGAAACGATTTCCAGGGGCAGCATGACGTTCTGCAGGATCGTCCGCCATTCCAGAAGGACGGGGTTCTGAAAGGCCATGCCCACGGTCGAGCGTGGCCCCTTGACCCGCTCTCCATGCAGCCAGACCTCGCCCTGGTCCGGTTTCATCAGGCCGGCAACCAGTCGGGTCAAGGTGGACTTGCCACAGCCCGACGGGCCGACGACGGCGACAAAGCCGCCCTCTGGCACGCTCAGTTCCAGCCCATCCAGCACCGGAAGCGGGCCGTCCTGGGTCTTGTAGGCGTGCCTCACGCCCTTGATCTCGATCAGCGGTTGCGACACGCGGCGCTCCTTGCACAAGATACCCGCGGCGCGGGGGACGCGCCGCGGGTCGGGGTCAGTCGATCACT
This sequence comes from Mameliella sp. MMSF_3455, assembly GCF_030733205.1. Taxonomy (GTDB): domain Bacteria; phylum Pseudomonadota; class Alphaproteobacteria; order Rhodobacterales; family Rhodobacteraceae; genus Antarctobacter. The sequence goes on along the minus strand of NZ_JASHJL010000014.1, from coordinate 102,769 downwards.
TCAGCATCCGTGCCGCAGCATCGGGCAGGTAGGCATCGGTGAAATAGAGCGACGCATCGGGCGCGTTCTGGAACTCGTAGGTCTCGGCCAGCTGTTCCAGCGCCGCGTCCAGGCGGGCCGGGTCGATGCCACCCATGCCGTTGGTTTCGGCGTAGTCGGTCAGCACGTTTGCGTCGATCGACAGTTGCAGGCGGCGCTGTTCCAGGTTCGCGTCGGCGGCAGGGTTGCGGGTCATCAGGCTTTCGATGGCGCCCGCCGGATCGGCGATGGCATCCTTCCAGCCCGCCGCAATGGCGGTCAGGAATCCGGTAATGATCTCGGGGTTCTCGGCGGCATAGTCCGTGTTGACGATGATCGCGTTGCCATAAAGCTCGAGGCCGTGATCGGCCATGAGGATGGTCGAGATATCCTCTTCCGGCACGCCGAGACGCACGAGGTTCAGGTAGGACGAGAAGGAAAAGCCGGTGATCGCGGCCACATTGCCTTCGGCCAGCATCGGTTCACGCGTCGGAAAGCCCACCGGCTCGACGGTGATCTTGGACATGTCCAGGTCATTGGCAGAGGCAAAGGCCGGGAACTGTGCCCAGGCCCCATCCGGCGGCGGCGCGCCCAGCACCTTGCCTTCGAGGTCCTTCGGCGCCTCGACACCCAGGGACTTGCGCCCCACCACGGCAAAAGGTGGCTTGTCGTAGACCATCATGACCGCCGTCACCGGCGCGCCGGGGTTCTGGTCGAGGAACTTGATCAGCGAGTTGATGTCGGCAAAGCCAACCGGAAAGGCCCCGGTCGCCACCTTCGGGATCGCGTCGAGCGAGCCCTGCCCCGCGGTGATTTCGACCGACAGATCCTGTTCGCCGAAATAGCCATCGTCGATGGCGACGAAATAGGGCGCGGCCGGGCCCTCGAACTTCCAGTCCAGCGCAAAGGGCACGGCGGTTTCCGCAAGTGCCGCACCGGACAGCGCGACGGTCGCGGCTAGGGCCGCGAAAGTCTGTTTGATCATTGGTCTCTCCCTGTTGGCAACCGGACGCGAGACTGCTGCAGCCCGTGGGCAAGAGGAACGCAGCAGACGCACCCCATGCCGACGAGACAGGCAACTGCCTCTTTATTGGGGGAAACTGTGCAATCTGCCCGTTGCTTGTGCAACCTTCATATCCGGGCAGCGGATGGATCAGGCCTGATACGGACCACCATCCGCATCCTCCCCCGAGGCCACCATCAGAGCACGGAGGTCCGGAATCTCGAAAACACGGCGAGTCACCGGGCGGATCAAGTCATCTCGGACCAGCCCGGCAATCTGCCGCGACACGGTCTCGAAGGTCATGGACAAGAGGTCGGCCACCTGTTCCCGGCTCAACATCATGTCGACGACACAGTCGTTGTCCGGCGGCGGCGCGGCTTGACGCATGGCAAGCAGGACCAAAAGGCTGGCCAATTTCTGCCGCGCGGTCCTGTGCCCCAGCACCCCCAGCCAGCACCGCGCAGCGTCAAGGTCGACCAGCGCCTTTTCCATCATGCTGCCCCGCATCCCAGGGACTGCCTCCAGCAACTCCTCGAAGGCATTGGCCCGAAAGGCGCAGGTCTCGACATGGGTCAGCGCCACCACATCGAATGTCGCCGTGTCGCGCCAAGGTTGGCCGATCAGGTCGCCCGGCTGTAACAGGCTTACAATCTGCCGCGTGCCGCGTTCCTGCGTCCGGCTCATCGTGGCAAGCCCGCTCAACAGGGTCGCCACCTCGACCAATTCCAACCCGGCCAGCGCGATCCGCTCTCCGGGCGCGAAACTGCGATAAGTCTTGCCGCGCGCAAGAAAAGGCAGATCCGCCGCACCCGCTCCGGCACATACGCCCACGGTGCGCACCGGGCACGACTTGCACTCTGGCAAACCGCCGTAAGCAATGGCCTTTTGTTTCGCGCGCATGCCACTCCTCCTTGCAGGCGTCCTGACATTGATGCCGCAACGGTAGAAAAAGCTGCACGAGGGATCAATCTAGGGAACAGCGCCGAAATAGCGCAGGCAGTGACCAGCCCCCTGCCGTTCCTTCATTCATAATGAGAGGCGACACGTTGGATTCAGGAGTATGGCTCCCCGGCTTCCGCCCCTGCGCCCGGCGTTCAGATGATGGTCCAGTCCGAGCTGGCGAGCGCCCATATCGCGATCAGGACATTCGCGGCTATGTGCGCGACCACCGCATCGACCAATCTGCCGGACGGGCGAAGAACGAGACCCGCGAATACCAGCCCCGCAAGCGCGGCGAGGAGCATACGGTCATGCAGAACAGCGAAAGCGGCTGTGCTCACACCGACGGCGAAGAACGTCGCCAGGTGCGACCGGCCCGCCCCCAGAAGGTCCAGTAAATAGGAACGGAAAAACAGCTCTTCGATGATCGGAACGATCAGCGAAGTCCCGACAATTCGGCATACTATCCAGACCACCAGGAACGCCCCGCCGATCCTTGCCGGCCCGAAGGGTTCCTCAGGGTTCGCGGACGAAGAAGCGAAAACCACCCAGGCCAGCCCTATCGCCAATCCGAAGCCAACGGCCAACGGGTCAATGCGCCAGCGGAGTGCCATGATCGGCGCCCGAAAGATCCAGAGAACACCCGCCATGGCGGCCATGCGCAAGGGATAGGCAAGCGTCGGGTCCTCCACGAAGGTCGAACTCACGACAGCAGTGAACATGAAGACCGCGAAGGGCAGGATCCGGGCGGCGGCCCAATCCTGCGTAAGAGGCGGCAGCTGTCGCAGCGTCCTTGGCTGGCGTTCGCGCTGGAACCAGGCCGTGTTGTGGATAAAGGCAATGAGACCGAGCGACAGGCAAATGAAGATCAACCAGCCCGCGTGAGAGTGAAACCCTTCAACGGCGAGGGTCGGAGAGACGTTGATCCCAATCCAAATCAGGACGGTGATCCGAACCACATTCAGGACCCATGACAATGCCAGGGCGAAAGGCAGGATGGCCGCCACCCGCAAGGGTGCAATTTGCTGGCGAAACAGGGTCGTGTAGCCAATCAGGAACACGGTCAGAAGTGCGAAGCCCTCTATGCCCGAACAGCTCTGGTTGACCCGCACAAAGAAGTCGCCTTGACCGATCGTGTAGGCGGCCGGATCCACCGTAAGCGTCATTCCGACGAGTTGCGCCGCCACCTGTGACGCGGCCAAGGTCGCGTCCTTGATCATGTCCAGGTGCCAGAGCGGGAACAGCGTGTCGCCGATTTCGGGCAGAGCCATGCCCAGCAAGAAGAGCGCGACGATCCAGCCTCCCTCGGACCGCAGGACGTCGCCCCAGGCAGACCACGGTGCAGCAAATCGCAAAGCGGCGCATGCAAGAAGGGCCACGCCTGCGGCCCAGGACGTCACCGAGGCCAGCAGCGCCGATCCCGCGGGATCAAGGCCCCAGAACAACAAGGGCTGACCAACCAGGACCGCACCCGCGAGAGCCAGCCAGACCGCACCGCCGGATGACGTTGCAGATCGCGACGCATGGGCCAGACCACGCAGGGCCACCGGCCGGGCGGCGGCAAGGAGCGCGCCGAGCACGAAAACGGCCAGGGCGCGTTCGAAGAGATGCCTTGAGAATTTGCAGAACTTCCAGGAGGCAACGGACGTGCAGCTGTCTCGGTACGCCACGTACCAGATATAGCTCACCAGGGCCAAAGCGACCGCCGTGAACACCGCGGCCGCGATCGGCCGCCACCAGCCGCCCAAAAAGGGCTTCGGTTCGTTGACGTCAAAGACAGACATACCGCCTTGTCACTCTCTCAATCCTCAGTCTGCCGTCCTGATCGAAACCGGAGCCGCCCTTGCGGGCAGCTCCGGATGTTCTGGTCGATTCATGCCGCGCGGCGGCGGCGCTCCCAGACGAACAGGACCACGGCCAACAGGGCCGCGATGGCCGCAGTGCCTTCGAGAGCGCTGATCTCGGGCACGTTCGTGGGCGGCGGGCAAGCAGCACCGGCGCAAGCCAGCGCTGACGTTGCGGACTGGAGCAGCGCCAGGGGGGCAAGTACAAGTTCCTTCATCTCGTTCTCCTTCTGGGCCGGTTTTGCAAGGATGGAACTGCGGGTTCCTATCGACAGACGATTGCGACCGCAGTCCGCGGGGCGGACAATCCGCCGGAGAACGGGCGCCTGGCCCATGGGCGCCCGTCCCCTGAACCTGAGCCGCTCAGCACAGGCAATCGTAGTCCTCGTAGGAAACGCCAATGATGAATGGTTGGCTGTTGGACCCAGACGCAGGGTTCGGATCAATGATGACGCCAATGATGTCACCTTCGCCGGGCACATACTCCTCGGTCTTGTTTGCATCGAACTCCAGGGCCAACGCCACCAGCGTATCAACATTGGCGTCGTCTCCGAAGGCCGGGTCGATTTCAGAGGTGTAGTCCGTGTCGATATTGTCCGTGAGTTCCCAGATCGCCCGCTGGATTTCCCAGTCGGAGAACCCCTGACTCTTGAAATCCTGGTTCAGGATCCAGTTGACCACGTCGAGGTTTTCCATCGCGGTCTTGCCGTTCGCGATGCTGATCTGGTTCGCATTGAACACGTCGCTCGGCACTTCGTCGAAACAGAACACGTCCGCCGTATAGAGCGACGCCGTGTCGAAACTCTCCGAAGCATCAGCCGGGTCGAACGGGCTGATGCAGTATGCATCCTCGAAGACCACGCCATCGAACCGGGCATCGGTCGAGGTGAACTTGATGTCGAAAGCTTCATCACCATACGGAAGATCGACACTGCTGGTCCGGATCTGGTACTCGATCTGCTCGGGCAGGCTGTCGCAAAAGGACCCAACCGAGTTGGCGTCGCCGCAGAAGGTGACCTCAACCGTAGAGACTGCCGTCCCCCCTTTGCCGTCGTCAATCGTGTAGGTGAAGATGGCGCTGTCCTGCTCTCCGATGTCGAGCGGGGCGTAGGCCGCCTCCCCGTCGAAGACCAGTTCCTTGCCTTCGAGCCGCACAAAGACACCCCCGACGTTGACCGCCGGCCCGCCATCGGTCAGGGCGACACCCTCTACCGCAGTGATCGTGACCGGATCACCGTCCGGGTCCGAGACGTTGTCGGCCAGGTCGACCCGGATCTCCTCGTCGGCACAGCCGTGGCCGGCATCGGGCGTCGCGTCGGGCGACTGGTTGGAATAGCGAACCCCGGCATCGTTGTCGGCGGCCTCCCCGCCTTCGGCAACCACGATGCCATCGATCCGCGACAGCACATTGGTTCCGATCGCATCGCTGTCGATCGTATCGTCAATACCCTCGTTCGGGGCGACCAGTTCCTTGCCCGCCGTAACGTTGTTCACGTCGTCGAAAACCACGGTGTAGGTGCCCGCGGCGAGGTTATCGAACCTGTATTCCCCGTTCGCGTCGGTGAAGACCGAAGTGACGGGGTTGCCGTCGATGTCGACGGCCGGGGCGCCGGTCTCGTCGAGAAGGATCACCAGAACCCCCGGCACCGGCGGCTCGCTCTCGCCATCGTCAAGATCGTTGTCATCGGTGTCGCAGAAATAACGCCCTGACACCGCGCCGGGCTCGGGCTTTTCGCAGACCCCCAGATCGACGTCGGAGGCGGAGCCGGCGGTGACGGTGATGACGCCCGACAGGCCGTTTGCATCGACATCGCTGTCGATGTCATCCTTGGAATTGCCGGCGACGTCCTGGATCGTGAACTCGGTGCCGTCGGGCGCCACGCCCATGATGCGGTAATCCCCCACCGGCACGTCGCCGAACGAATAGTTTCCGCTGGCGTCGGTCTCGGTTTCGGCGATCACGTTGCCGTCAAGATCGAGCAGCTTGATCACCACGCCTTCCTTGACCGGTTCAGGCACATGTTCGACCTTGTCCTGGCCTTCGAAGGCGATCTTGTCGATGCGGACGAACTCGTTGCAGTCGCTGTAGGCGTAGATCTCGACCTTGTCGCCGTGCTTGAGTTCCAGATCTTCGATCACGAAGTCCGAGAAACCGCCGTTGTCGTCGCCGCCCCCGTCGCTGTCTCGATCCAGCGTAATGACGTCAACCAGCACGCCGTTGACCTTGACGTAGATCTTGCTTTGGCCGTCATTCTCGTCCTGCACCGTGAGTTTGAAATCATAGGTGCCGTCGGTCCCGTCGAAAAAGGTTTTCAACTTGCCCGAATTGCACTCCAGCTTGACCAGTTCACCGCCCGAGGCCTGGGACCCGCATACGGTTTTGAAGCCATAGTCGTACATGTCCTCGGCCTCGACCACATAGGTCTCGCCGGGGACCACGGTGAACTCACCGTTGATGCCGTCGCATTGGGTGTCGCAGAAGACGGTACCCGAGATCGAGCCCGTCGGCGGCGGACAGTCGCCCGAGCCGAGTTTGTCGTAATCGAGCCAGTTCGAGGTGACATTGCACTTGCTGTAGACGGTCAATTCCACACCTGCAGGCGGCACGCCGTAGTCGCCCCCGGTGTAGAACGTGAAGTAATCGTCGTTTGTGCCTTCCTGCTCGACCTCGATCATGACGTACCAGTTGCCGGCCTGGTCTTTCACCCAGAAATACTGCTCGGCGTAGATCTGGCCGCCGTTGCCGACGTCGGTCTCGTTCTGCAGGATTGCGGCGGTCTGGTAGGACCAGTCGTTGGCCTTGTCGTCGTAGCAGGAATCGCCTGAAAGATAGCGATCATCATCTTTTACGGTGATGCAGACATCGGCGTTCGTCGGCATGGTGAAGGTTGTGCCACAACCGACGTTCAACCCAAGCGCGGACTCGCTGATTGCCGTGAAAGTAAAAGACTTTACCTCTGGTTTGCAGTAGTAGGACGAAGTGCGATAGTAAGTCACAGAATACCCCCCCGAAATCGTCGTGGAATTTTATCCATCGACTACAATAAATTAATTGCACGCCGCATTCTGAATACGAACAGCACGCCGTCGGAAGCAGGCCACGTGTGAAAACGCCCCGGAAGCACAACTTACAAGTGCGCGAACCATCCGCTCAAGAAATCCGAACGACTAAAATTTACACGGATTTTGACCTTTGGCTTTATTTTTTTCGCACCCCATACCGGACCGCTGCACCGCACGCCCGCTCACGTTTAGAAAAAATCATTGTTCTTAATGTTTTATAAACGCATCTTATTTTCAAAGAAATTGATGCGCCTTTGATTGAACAATGCAGCCCATAACTCTTTCCGAGAGCGCATGGTATTGGACTCACCCATAGCGTGCGCCATTTTCGGCCATGTCGCGACTTGGCAGGGCGCTCCAATCTTCGGGTGATTCGATGGAGTCGCGGCACTGCTACCATTCGAGAGAAAGCACGTTTGCCCGTGCAGACAGAAGGCGACCAGTTCCCCAGTCTATCGTTGTGCCGTCTGCGCTCTCCTCTTGGACACGACAGGACCTTGGTGGATCGGCGCAAGCCCACATCCCCGCTTCTGCCGGTTCAAAGCCAAGCGCAGAACGATGCGACGGCGAGAGCCTCTGCCGAGGCGCTGATTCTGAGCGAATAATGGAGGAAACGCGACAACACCAAGCTTCCTGTGAACTGGGCCATCCCCAAGCGCATCCGGAATGCATCGTTCCGATGGGCCTAAGGCCGACCATTCGCCATCACTCAACGCAAACCACTCGGGTGGGGCTGATCGCCTGACATATACGTCATGGGTGAACGTGGGAACGACAATATGCCCAGCATAGTCGAACAAGGCTTTGTCGTCGCCGAACCGGAATATGAATTTTGCATATGACGCATTGTGTTATCGCCATGTGAAATCCATCAATTGAAGGGCGTTTTTTGCAGGCTCAGACAGGGCCACTGCGTCCGTGTCGCCGCATCTTCGCCTGACACTTCCGATAAGTTAGTTTTTCATTGAAAACAAAGCCTCTGACGGAGCCGGCGGATTGAACACAACAAAGATGACTTGCGGATCATCTCCCAGCCAACTCTCCTCTTCCAAAAATCGTGTTGCGGATATTGACTTTGGTGGGCGCGCAACAGGGCTCGCCAGGGCGCAATTCTTGAATTTTTGTTTGATACTTGAAGAGCTTGGCGAGCCGTGGAGGACTCGAACCCCCGACCTGAGAATTAGAAGTTCCCTGCTCTAATCCAGCTGAGCTAACGGCCCGTTCGCGCTGTATTAGCCGAATCCGTCACCTTGTCAACTTGGCAGGAATTGTGAAGTCTACAGAAGAAATCTTTCAAGTTCTCATAAGCTTGTCGCTGCTTGGTCAATTGCAGGGCGCTGGTGAGCGCTGCCCCACTCTATACAGTAGGCCCAAGAACCACAGCGCCCGGTGCTCTAGACGTTCCCGCGCAGGGCAAGCCCTCACAACTCGCGGCACATGAAAACGCTCAACGGGTCGAACCGGTAGCCTCCGAAAGGAGGGCAAGGCACAAACCCTTGCGACAGGTAAAGCGCACGCGCCGGCTCAAAAACGGGATCTGTTCCGGTTTCAAGGCAAGCGCCACCGGCACCTGCGTCGCGCGCCATGTCCAGCATCCCGGACAGTAGAAAATGACCAAGCCCGCGCCCGCGTGCGGCGGCGGTCACATGCATGCTCTTGAGTTCAACGACAGGGCCACACCCCGCCAGTGACACAGGTGCCGCATCTTCTGCCACCGTCTTGAGCGCTCCGACCGCCAGAATGTGTCCATCCTCTTCGGATAAGGCAAAGACCCTGGCCCCCTCGGCCTGCAGGTCTTCGCCCGTCATGACATGACAGCTTTCTGCGGGACTTTGCGCACGCATAAGGGCATGATGCGCGGCCAGGAGCGCCTCGACCTGCGGAGAAGGGCCGGCAACCTCGGCGAGTTTCGGGGACGTCAGGCTGGACAAGGGAACCTCGGGCTGTATCGGGACAATCGGGATCCGCTAACTGAGAAAGGGCACTTCAACGCGGACTGGTGGCAGCCTAAGCGGAGGAGCAAAAAAGCGCAAAACGAAAGCCTTTCGGCGCAATCGGCGCGGACAGCCCCCGCCGTATCGTTGCCGGCGAGGATGACCGAAAACCGCGATTTTGCGCCGACAACTGGGCAATAGACGGGGCCGTTTTCCCGCCTTTTGATCTGCGGACAGAGGGTTTGGTTCAGGCGCCTGTCATCGGCGCGGCACTTTCCTGAGATCCTGACGCGCAGGGGGCCTCAGGATACCTCCGCCACCGCGCGTTCCGCCATGCTCAAGGCAGCCTCGCGCGTGGCCGCCACTGCAATGAACCGCGCGTTGTGGCAGAACCGGGCGCCAGCAACGCCACAGGCCGCTTCAAGCGCCGCGTCGTTCAGGCCGGCCCAGGCCTCGGGCAGGTCGGCGCGGCTCTCGAAGGTGTCGCCGCCTTTGCGGATCGTGGTCAACGCCCAGTCACTGTCGCGCGGATGGATGACGAACAGGAGATGATCCGCGCCGGATTTCTCGATCGCGGCCCGAAAGGGCATCCCCATCGGCAGTTCCAGGATGCGCGAGGCCCCCGCCCCTTCGATGGCAGCAAGGACGATGGCCTCGGCACGGCGCTTGGCGGCCTTTCCCCGGACCGCCGCCTCCACAAAGGCCCGCGCGACCTCAAGCGCCCGGCGAAAGGCCTGATCGTCCAGATCCGGGCCACGCTCGTCGAAGGTGGGCTTCAGGGTTTCCAGCAGGACCGGCAATGTCATCCCCGCAAGCGGCCCCGCCACCGAAGGCTCCATCGCTCCATTGTCCATCAGGTCGATTGGCAGGACAAAGCTCTGGTCGAACGCATGATGGATGCTCTCAACATCGGCTTCGGGCACCTCAAGCGCCCGCAGGTAGTCTTGACCGAAATGCTGCCAGATCAGCCCGAAAGAACTGTAGGGCTGGCCATCCTCGCGCAGCGGATTCGGTCTCTGGTGGTGGTCAAAGATGCCAGACTCAGGGTCATAAGCCCGGCCCACATCGTAAACGATCCTGTCCGGCGCCGGAGAAATCCACTTCGTATCACGCGACCGGACCAGCTGTGCTGCCGGAAAGAGCCTGGTCAGAATCACCGAGGACAAGAGTTCGTCCGCGTGGAACCCGCCCGAATGGGTGACAAGATACGCTATGCTCATGTCCACGTCCTGCGGTTGGGCGGAAAACGAACAGGGCGACCGTCCGGGCCGCCCGCTGCATCGTCACATCGCCATTTCGATTGAGTCTTGCCGGAGGTTCGCAACATGCCGTTCATCACGTCCCGGCGTGCGCTCGACCAATTGTTTCAGTGGGTCCAGGCAGATCGCCGGTCCACGGCGAAGTTCTCGGCGTAGCCGCGCGGACGGATGTTGGGCTTGCGCTTTTTCGGCTCGAACACCTGGGCATCGATGCCGTGTTCGCGGGCATAGGCCACCGCCGCGTCCTTGCTGTCGAAACGCAGGCGCACCTGGGACTGCGTGTCCTCGGACGAGGTCCAGCCCATCAGCGGGTCGACAGACCGGGGAGAGTCCGGAGCAAAGTCGAGAATCCAGGTCCGAGTCTTGGCCTGGCCCGAAGACATGGCCGTCTTGGCCGGCTGATAAATGCGTGCCCGCATGGCGCACCTCCTGTCATTCGCCGTCTTTCTGCGTGATATGCGGTTATGACACAAGGTCTACAAGCGCACCCTTTGTCACATTTTTCCGGTAGAGACATGCGCGCGATGAAAGGGGCAAGAGAGGGCCAGGCCCTTCCGGAGAAAAGTTCTGCCAGCAATTCACGAAAATGCTGTTGTCACGCTTTGGCGCAATTCCCACCGTGGCCCCCTGCGCTGCCGCCTGCCCAGCCGGACGATGGGCCGAACCGTTGCGTCCTTGCCGCCACCTGCCAGCAGAGGCACCGCGAGATGCTGAATTGGACTGATTTTTTGGGGCAGGTGCACGCTTCAGTGCGGTCTCGGCCTAGGCCCAGTGCGCCTATTCTCACTATCGTCGTGCGCACTGCGCCACGGGCAAACCCGGCCCAGAAAGCGCGCATGTCACGGTCCTCCCCTTGTCGCCCCCTGCCCGGCGCGACATATTCCGCATGGAACGGAGCCTCCCCATGCATAACAACTCGCCTGAACAGATGCCCGCGCTGCTGCATGCGCCCGCCCCCGATGTCCGCGAGCGAGAAAAGCTCGAAGGCGGCAAGCGGTTCGTCATGCAGACCGAATTCGCACCGGCTGGCGACCAACCCACCGCGATTGCCGAACTCTCTGGCGGCGTGAACGCGGGCGAACGCGATCAGGTCCTGCTGGGCGCCACTGGTACGGGCAAGACCTTCACGATGGCCAAGGTGATCGAAGAGACCCAGCGCCCCGCGATCATCCTTGCGCCAAACAAGACACTGGCCGCGCAGTTGTACGGAGAATTCAAGGGGTTCTTCCCCGACAACGCCGTCGAATACTTTGTCAGCTACTACGACTACTACCAGCCTGAGGCCTACGTCCCGCGCAGCGACACCTATATCGAGAAGGAATCGCAGATCAACGAACAGATCGACCGGATGCGCCACTCAGCCACCCGGGCGCTTCTGGAACGCGACGACGTGATCATCGTCGCCTCGGTCTCCTGCATCTACGGCATCGGTTCGGTCGAAACCTATGGCGCCATGACCCAGGACCTGCATTCGGGTCAAGAATACGAAATGCGCAAGGTCATGGCGGATCTCGTGGCGCAGCAATACCGCCGCAACGACCAGGCCTTCCAGCGCGGGTCGTTCCGGGTGCGGGGTGATTCCCTCGAAATCTGGCCTGCGCACCTTGAAGACCGGGCCTGGAAACTGTCGTTCTTCGGCGAAGAACTGGAGAACATCACCGAATTCGATCCGCTGACCGGGCAGAAGACGGATACCTTCGACCGCATCCGTATCTATGCCAACAGCCACTACGTCACGCCGCGTCCGACGATGAACCAGGCCATCATCGGCATCAAGAAAGAGCTGCGCCAGCGGCTGGATCAACTGGTGGGCGAAGGAAAGCTGCTGGAGGCGCAGCGGCTGGAACAGCGCACCAACTTCGATCTGGAAATGCTCGAGGCCACCGGCGTCTGCAACGGGATCGAGAACTACTCGCGCTACCTCACCGGGCGCGCGCCGGGTGAGCCGCCCCCGACGCTCTTCGAGTTCATCCCCGACAATGCCATCGTCTTTGCCGACGAAAGCCATGTCAGTGTTCCGCAGATCGGCGGCATGTACCGGGGCGACTACCGACGAAAATTCACGCTGGCCGAACACGGCTTTCGCCTGCCATCGTGCATGGATAACCGCCCGCTGAAGTTCGAGGAATGGGACGCCATGCGCCCGCAGTCGGTCTTTGTCTCGGCCACGCCCGCCGCCTGGGAGATGGAACAGACCGGCGGCGTCTTTACAGAGCAGGTCATCCGACCCACCGGCCTACTGGACCCCGAGGTCGAGATCCGGCCCGTGGAGATGCAGGTGGACGACCTGCTGGACGAGGTGCGCCGGGTGACGGCGGCCGGCTACCGCACGCTGGCCACCACGCTGACCAAACGCATGGCCGAGGACCTGACCGAATACATGCATGAACAGGGCATCAAGGTCCGCTACATGCACTCCGATATCGACACGATCGAACGGATCGAGATCCTGCGCGACCTGCGGCTGGGCGCCTTTGACGTGCTTGTGGGGATCAACCTGCTGCGCGAAGGGCTGGACATTCCCGAATGCGGGCTGGTCGCCATTCTGGACGCGGACAAGGAGGGTTTTCTGCGGTCCGAGACCTCGCTGATCCAGACCATCGGGCGCGCGGCGCGGAACGCCGAAGGCCGCGTCATCATGTACGCCGACCGTATCACCGGCAGCATGGAACGCGCCCTGGCTGAGACCAACCGCCGCCGCGAAAAGCAGATCGCCTATAACGAGGAACACGGCATCACCCCGGAAACGGTCAAGAAGAACGTCGAGGACATCCTGCAAGGCCTCTACCAGGGAGACGTGGACATGAACCGCGTGACCGCCAAAATCGACCCGGCCCGTCAGGGCGCCAACCTGCAGGCGGTGCTGGATGGGCTACGGACCGACATGCGCAAGGCCGCCGAGAACCTGGAGTTCGAGGAAGCCGCGCGCCTGCGGGACGAGATCAAGCGGCTGGAGGCGGTCGACCTCGCCGTGCACGACGACCCGCTGGCGCGTCAGCAGGCGGTGGAGAGGGCGTCAGAGGCAGCGGTGAAAAGCAAGGGTCGCTCGACTGCTGGGAAGCCGGGGCAGCGTGGGGGGAATGTGAAGCGGAGGAAGAGGTGACACGTAGCGAGAGCCTCAGTGCGGATTTGCCGCCAGAAAATCCGACGCCGCATCAAATTCCTTTTTTGTCAGGTCTTTTGATATTGCAGCTTGCCAACCGACTGCGTTTTCGCTTCCTCGAAATATGTTGTCGGCACCGTTCCACAGGCTCCAGCGATGAACAACCACGAACCTCTGCCCGCCGCGGACTTCCGGCCAAAGAGCTTCGCGCAACCATTCGCGATGGAATATTGCCGACGGCAGATCCTTACTCAGTCGACGCACACATGGCGCCTTAATGTCTATTGATCGGTAAGCTACCGCGTTGAGCAAAGCTGCTCGTCCATCCTTCAGCCAAGGCGTGTAGTTTCGACTCAGGTGGTACGGCGACGTGAACCTGTCTTCGATTGGTCGAGGCATTGCCAACCTGTTTCGATATGCTGCTTGTGTTTCGGGATCAGGAAACTCGGCAGGCGTCATCTTCCTATCGTAGCCGCCATTGAGAAGAAGAATAATTACTTTTGCATTTACTATGTCACCCACGAAAGCTGGTGGCGGATAGTCAAGATTGAAACAACGAGCGTCAGCCCCCCTCAAATGTGGTTCATCCCTAGGGTGAACATTGAGCGGCATTTTACTCCAAAAGTCGGGTAAATCTTCGATCCGCATCATCATCCTCCAATTCCTACAGGATCATGGATAGAACGGCGTTTGAAAACAAGCGTAGGGTGGGTTTCCAACCCATCATTGCTCTCTCAAATCCCCCCACCCCAGCCCGGAACAAGGGGCGTCAGCCCCGCCGGGCGAGCGCCTGACCGGCCCCACCGGGCAGGCGCTATGGTAACGCCAGTGCGAACCGCCGAGGTCCTACGGATTTGTCACGATAAACCGCTCCCGCTCCACCGGTGCAGCGCCTCCCCGCCGGTCCGGCGGGCGCCCGGCTCCGCGCCCCGCTCGGCCCATTGCGAATCCCGTCCCGGGCCCGACCCGGGACCTCGACCGCTTCCGTAGGGCGGGTTTCACCCCGCCGCCCCAAACAAAAAACGCGGCCCCGACCGGGACCGCGCCACATCATGCCAAAGCCGAAAAGCTTCAGGCGAGTTCCAGGTTCACTGCGCTCTCGCGGCCGTCACGGCCGGATTCGAGATCGTAGGTCACTTTCTGGTTGTCGGCGAGGCCGGTCAGGCCCGAACGCTCGACGGCCGAAATGTGGACGAACACGTCCTTGCCGCCCGCTTCCGGCTGGATAAAGCCGAAACCCTTGGTGGAGTTGAACCATTTCACAGTGCCATTGGCCATCTGTCGTTTCCTTGTTTCTATACCGCTCGCAGCATGCAGCGGCCCGGCGAAGGCGCGTCTTGATCGAGTGACTGCGTGCCGGTGAAGGAAGACAGGTATCGAAGAGAAGGTCTTAGCCGCTCCTCTATCGCAGGTTTCGGCCCCGCTGACAAGTCAGGCGTGGTGGAGAGGTGGCACTTATCCGCTTTTGCCGAACGCCGCGGACTGTCATGTTGGCGCTATCGGACACCCTTGGCCGGAGCCACACATGCCCCTCACCGCCTTTGACCACGTCAACATCCGCACTGCCAACCTCGATGCCATGATCCGCTGGTACGGCGAGATCCTTGGCCTGCACCCGGGCCCACGCCCACCCTTCCGGTTCGACGGTGCCTGGCTCTACCTTGGCGATCGCGCGCATGTGCACCTCGTCGAGGTTCCCGGCCAGCCCGGTGCCGCGGAGAAACCCACGCTGGAACATTTTGCCTTTCGGGCCAACGGCATGACGGAGTTCCTGGCTCGCCTGGACGAGCGGAGCATTCCCTACAGCATCGACGAAGTGCCGGAATTCCCCATCGTCCAGGCCAATTTCCGCGACCCGGACGGCAACCACATCCATGTCGATTTCGACAAGGCCGAACTGCCCTCCTAGGTCGCCCGGCTCAACTCTCGCCGCCGGCCACGGTCAGGCCCAGCATCCGCCAGCCCTGCATTCCCCAGCGGTAATAGCTGATCTTGTCTGCGGGATAGCCAGCCTCGATCATGCGGCGGATGGCAGTGGGGGACTGTCCGCACCAGGGCCCGTTGCAGAACAGGACCACCTCGCGCACCGTCTCCGGCTCGCAGACAAAACCCTCGAAGTCGATCTCGCACCCAAGTTCCCCGAGGCGGTCCACCATCTCTGTGTAAGGTATCGAGACAGACCCGGGGATGGTGCCTGTCTCCCAGTCGGGGCGCACGCGGCTGTCGATCACCATGACCTCCGGATCCTGCAGGGCGGCCAGAAGCTCCAGCTCGCCCACGGTGGTCACGCCGTCGGCGGGGGATATCGGCTGGATGCAGAAATTGGGGCAAGGCCGGGCAATGCGGGCAAAATTGCCCTCGATTACCGCGTCCGTGTCCTGCACGCGGGAAATCGTGACCTCTCCGCCGGACGGGGTCGGCACGGTGACTGATGCCATCCCGCCCGAGATGTTGACCTCATCGGCGGTGACCGGCGCGGCCAGGGCCACGGCGAAAACGGACGATACCAGGTGTTTCATGAACTCCTCCCAAAGCAACCGTTGGAACCACGCGCAGCCTAGCGCCCGCCCCTGGGTGCGTCAGTCGAAATCGAACAAGTCGTCGAGAAAGCTCCGGCGTTTCTTCTTGCGATAACGTCCATCATCTTCGTGACGCACGGGCTCGGCCCGCCGGGCCTTTTGCGGCGGCGGGGCCATCTGTTCGGCGCTCCGGTCGATGATCTTGTCGAGTTCTCCACGGTCCAGCCAGACACCCCGGCACTTGGGGCAATAGTCGATCTCGACCCCGGCGCGGTCCGTGATGATCAGCTCGTTTCCGTCGATCGGGCATTTCATGGGCGCTCTCCTCTGCGGCAGGTTCATATCCAGATAAGGGGCGCACGGCTGGATTTCATCGGGACGAGCCTGAGGATTTCCCGACCTGACGACGGCAGGATGTGGCGCTATCCATCAAGAGAACTGCCGCCGCACAGGGTCCGGACCCATCGGAACAATCGCCGGAAACATTCCGGTCACGGGAAAACCACGCTATTGTGCGTCCAATCGGATATGACAGGGATTTTTCATGGCACGTTTCGGATTGATTTTGGCATTTTTCCTGCCCCTTCTGCCCGCCGCCGTCGCGGCACAGGAATATGACACGCGCACCCTGATGCAGCACCGGCAATGGCAGGTCGACGTGACCTACAGTCAGAGCAGCGACAGCTATTGGTGCACCGCCGGGGTCGAGAACGGGAGCACACAGAAGTTCAACCTGGTCGCCTACCAGAACGAGGCTTTCGCCCTCTTCATCTTCGATCCGCGCTGGAACCTCGAGGCGCGCCCGGTGAGCTTTGTCGTCGATGTCGACCGGAACCGCTGGAACATGGACGGCAGCGGGGAGGGGACCGGCATTGCGCTAAGCATGACCGACGCCGAGAAGGCAGCCAAGTTCCTTGTTCAGCTCAAGCGCGGAAACTCTGTCTACGTCTACAACGATCAACAACAGCGGCAGGCGACCTTCTCGCTGAGCGGATCATCGCGCGCCATCGACGCGCTTTTTGAATGCTGGGACACGATCGTCGGATCACAGGATCCGTTCTGAGCCAAATGGGCATGACGCCCGCTTGACAGGCGCCTTCCAATCGGAAGGTGCCCGTTTCCGTGTTCTCAGCCGCGCACCCAGCCGACGATCTGACCCGCGGGCATGGCACCGGACTGGCGCTTGGCCTCGCGCCCGCCGGCAAAACTCACCATTGTCGGGATGCCACGGATGCCATGTTGGGCACCGGCTTGCGGGTAATCCTCTGTATTCAGCTTGACCAGCCGCGCCTCACCGTTCAGGGTCGTGGCCGCCTTGCCGAATTCCGGGGCCATCGTCCGGCAGGGGCCGCACCAAGGGGCCCAGAAATCCACCACCAGTGGCACATCGTCGGTGCGTGCGGCCTTGGCCAGGGTCGCAGCATCCACCTCCACAGCCTTGCCCGGCATGAGCGAGGCGCCACAGGTTCCGCATTTCGGCCTGGCGCCCAGCTTCTCGGCCGGAACGCGGTTCACTTGACCGCAGTCGAGACAGGTCAGTTTCTTGCCCGCCATCCGGTATCCTCCACATCACATTCTAATTTTTATATGCGATCAGGCATTGCCGGCATCAAGCGTCTTCCTTCGAAAATTCGCACCCGAGGGCGAGACAGGAAAGAGACACCGCACTTGCTATTCCAGCCCCTGCGCCCCGTGTTTGAGAAGAATCGGCACGATCAGGTCTTCCTCGTCGTCCAAATGGCGCAACAGGAGTGCCTCGAACGCTGAAACGTGGCTCTGAAAGGCGCCCGCCTCCACCTTGCCCTGAAGAACACCGTTCGCGGCATCGCTGAACTGCTGCAACAGCCCGTCCATCGCGTGGTGATCCCGGTCCAGTATTTCGAACCCGCGCGCAAGCGACGCCTCGCGGTCGATCAGTTTGGGGAAATAGTGCGTGTCCTCGATCTGGTGGTGTCCGTGCAGCTGCTGCAGCAACATGCTGCCATAGCGAACAAGCCGCTGCCGCATCTGCCGCTGGTCCATGCTGCCGTCCGACGCCGCCTCTGCGTCCTGCCGCAGCGCCTCGCAGAGACGGCGGAACATCACATGACGATCCATCCAGAAAGCCACCAGACCGCCAAAGTTGTCATGGCTCTGCCAGGCCTCGCGCGGATAGTCCTTGCGCAGGGCATACAGGGCGTCCGGCAAGCGGTCGCGGCGGGAAAGGTCGATTTCGCTGGTCATGGGCCGCAGGTTGAAGCGGGCCACCACAAAGTCAACGCAGGACGTGCACAGCACATTGCGCGTGGCGCACAACCTTGGCCGCGGTGGAGCCAAGCAACAAGTCCTGCATACCCGGGCGGTGCGACGCGATGACGATCAGGTCGGTGTCGTTGTCCGCGGCCCAATCCAGAATGGTGCGTCCGGAATGGCCCGAAACCACCAGCCCCACGCCGCCCGGCACGGTTGCGGCCATTTCGTTCAGCTCGTCCTCGACCACCTTGCGCGCCTGCGCGGCGTAGTCGGCGGGCAGATAGCTGGCGACATACCCCGGCACCTGTTCCAAGACGTGGAGAAAGGTGATCCGCGCCCCCTCTGCCGCGAGGCGCCGGGCCACAGAGGTCGCCGCGCCGATCCGCGTATCGCTGTCCCCGTCGAAGGCGATGGGGACCAGTATGTTCTTGTACATGATGTGTCTCCTCCTGTCTGGCACAGGATGGAACCACGGACCGCCGATTGCCTTGATACAGGTCATGTGCCAAGCGGCGGACACCTCTTGGTCACATTCCCACCACAATGCCCCAATACAACCATAAGCCGGTGTCAGAATGCACCGCAGACAGGTCCCTTTGCCGTTGCCAGAACGGTCAGGCAGGACCGAAATGCCAAAGTCGGCGGAGCCAAGGGCGACCCGCCTGTCCAGTATGGCAAGGAGTTTGCGACGTGCGTTACCTGATCGCCGAAACCAGTTGGTCCCTGATTGCGCTTGCCAAGGAGCTGACCAACACCGGGGTGTTACTGACCCGGACGGACCGGCCAGAAGACATTCCACACTACCTGCGGATGACAGAGTCAGACCTGCTGATCCTTGACGCCGAGGAGCTGGCGCTCTCCGGCTTGTCCCTCCCCCACCTGCGCCGCAGCCACCCCGACCTGCCCATCGCGCTCATGGCGCGAGATGCCTCGCATGGGCAGATCGTCCGCTGGCTGGAGGCGGGGGCCGATACGGTTCTGGACGCATCCGCCCCGCCCGAGGAATCCGTGATGATCCTCTCCGCCATCGCGCGGCGGGCACACGGGGTGGCACAACCGATGCTGAGCTACGGCCCGCTGGCCGTCGACCTGCTACGCCGCAAGGCCTACCTACAGGACTGCCCGGTAAAGCTGAGCCCGAAACTGTACGAACTGCTGGAATATATCGCGCTCAGGCCACGCCGGCTGGTCAGCCGCGCGGCCCTCTTGGGCCATATCTACGGGCTCGAGGACGAACCGGACCCGCGCGTGTTCGACGTCTATGTCTGCAACCTGCGCGCCTGCCTCGAAGCCTCGGACGGCGCCGTGGACATCGAGACGGTGCGCGGATCGGGTTATCGCTTTACCGCGGCCTGTCTCGACGAGGCTATCGCCGCCTGATTGCCGCTCAATAGGTGGCGGCCACCTCGTAAAGCACCGGCTCGAAACTGCGGCAAAGCCCGTTCAACTCCTTGTTGCGCGCGCGCATCTCGGGTGATCGCAACATGGCCAGGAAATCGTCCCGGCTTTTCCATTGCGAATAATTGGCGATCCGGGTCTGGGCGTCGTTGACGTGCAGACCCGCAGCGATGAACCCCGGCTGTTTCGAGATGAACTCGGCATAGGCGGCCTGCAGGGCATCCAGCAGGTCCTGACACTGGCCCGGACTGGTCTCGAAGGTGGTGATGACGGTCTGGGCGTCAGAGGTCACGGAAATATTGGGCATGGGCGCTCCTCCTTGTGGGTCGAGTTTGGCACGGATCGCAGGCGTGGCCAAACCCGCGCTCTCGCTGAAAGACAGGTTTTGCGCGGGCCGGATTTTCTTGACAGTAAAGGGCACGACGGGCGACACAGAGCCAATCGCGCAAAGAACAAGCGCCCAAGCGCAGCACGAGCAGGACAATAGGCACATGAGCAGCACCCAGCGTATCGAGGAATCCATCCGCGATTCGATCATTTCGCGTCCCGACATCATCCTCGACGACAAGGACCTGATGCAGGCCCTGATCGCCGCGAACGAACGCGCGATGGGCGGCAATATCATCGACCTGCGCGGAATCGCGATGGAGCGGCTCGAAGCGCGGCTTGACCGGCTGGAGGACACCCACCGCAGCGTGATCGCCGCGGCCTACGAAAACCTCGCCGGAACCAACCAGATTCACCGCGCCGTCCTGCGGATGCTGGACCCGGTGGAGTTTGAACCCTTCCTGCACGACCTTGGCGGCGAAGTGGCCCAGATCCTGCGAGTCGACCACATCCGACTTGTCCTGGAAACCGCGCAGGAAGACGACGACCCGGTGGTCAGCCGTCTGGGAGACGTGCTTTCGGTGGCAGAGCCGGGTTTCGTGGAGACCTATGTCGGCGAGGGCCGTGAAGCACCGCTGCGCCAGGTGGTCCTGCGCCAGATCCAGCGCGGCAACGAGGCGATCTTTGGCGAGCGCGCCGAATGGATCCGCTCCGAGGCCTGCCTGCGTCTGGACTTTGGGCTCGGCCGCCTGCCCGGCCTGCTGGTCATGGGGTCCGAGGACCCGCACCAGTTCACGCCGCAACAGGGCACCGACCTGCTTGCCTTCTTTGGCGGCGTTTTCGAGCGCGCGATGCGGAGATGGCTGGCCTGAGGTCGGGCATGAGCCTCGAAATCTCACCCGCCGCGCGTGACGCCCTCGCCAACTGGCTGGAGGCGTGCAAGGCGCTGGACGGCGCGGCGGAAAACACGCTGAACGCCTACCGCGCGGACGTGCTGGATTTCATCGCCTTCCTGACCGCTCATCACGCGGAGCCGCAGGGGCTGGCGCCGCTGTCGGC
The DNA here is from genome assembly GCF_030733205.1 of Mameliella sp. MMSF_3455. Taxonomy (GTDB): domain Bacteria; phylum Pseudomonadota; class Alphaproteobacteria; order Rhodobacterales; family Rhodobacteraceae; genus Antarctobacter. The sequence goes on along the minus strand of NZ_JASHJL010000014.1, from coordinate 82,071 downwards.
GGTCACCACCACCGACATGCGGTCCTGGATGGCACATCTGCGTCGGCGCGAGGTTGGCGCACGGTCCGTCGCCCGCAAGCTGTCGGCGGTCAAGAGCTTCTACCGTTGGCTGGCCCGGCGCGAAGGGTTCGAAGCCACGCCCGTGCTGTCGGCCCGCGCGCCCAAGTTCCAGAAGAAACTGCCCCGCCCCCTGACCGAAGACGCCGCGCGCGCCATGATCGACACGGTCGAGATGCAAAGCGCCGACAGCTGGCAAGGCGCCCGCGATGCCGCCGTGGTCACGCTGCTTTACGGCTGTGGCCTGCGGATTTCCGAGGCCCTGGGCTTGAAGGGACGCGACCTGCCCCTCGGCAGCACGCTGCGAATCCTCGGCAAGGGCGGCAAGGAGCGGCTGGTCCCGGTGCTGCCCGTGGCGGTCAAGGCGGTCGAGACCTACCTCGCGCTGTGCCCCTACGCCGTCGAACCTGACCTGGCACTGTTCCGGGGCGCACGGGGCGGGCCGTTGAACCCGCGTATCGTCACCAAGGTCACGGAAAAGGCGCGGATGCAGCTGGGCCTGCCTGCCAGCGCGACGCCCCACGCCATGCGTCACAGCTTTGCCACCCATCTGCTGGCCGCCGGCGGCGACTTGCGCGCGATCCAGGAATTGCTGGGCCATGCCTCCTTGTCGACGACCCAGGCCTATACCGCCGTCGACGAGGTCCACCTGATGAAGGTCTACGAGGCAACGCACCCCAAGGCGTGACACGCGCCCCGGCAAGTGCTTTGGTGTGGGCGACACGATCAACCACATCCGGATACCCGTCATGCAGCTTCTTCAATCGCCGGCCTCTCCCTTTGTTCGCAAGGTGCTGGTCACGCTTCACGAAACCGGGCAGTTGGACGAGGTCGAGATGGTGGACATTGCCACCACGCCCATCGCGCCGGATCCGGCACTGATCTCGGCCAACCCGCTTGGCAAGATCCCGGCCCTGATGCGCTCCGACGGTCCGACGCTCTATGACAGCCGGGTGATCTGCCGGTTCCTCGACGCCCGCGCGCAGGCGGGCCTTTACCCGGAAAGCCGGGTCTGGGACACCCTGACGCTGGAGGCAACGGGGGACGCGATCATGGAGGCGGCCGTCCTGATCGTCTACGAGGAACGCTTTCGCCCGCCCGAAAAGGTGTCGATGGATTGGATCGAGGGCCAATGGGCCAAGGTGTCCCGCGCATTGGACGCCCTTGGCACCCGCTGGATGAGCCACCTGCATGGTCGCATGGACATGGGCCATATCGCGATTGGCTGCGCGCTTGGCTACCTGGATTTCCGCCACGAGGCTCGATCCTGGCGGACCGGCCGCGATACGCTGGCTGCCTGGTACGCCGAGTATTCAAAGCGCCCGGCGATGATCGCGACGACACCCAGCGGCTGAGCAACAAAAAGGGCGGACCCTGTCCGCCCCCGCCTTTACGATCGGGCCGGGTCCGGGACCCGGCGCCTTTGTCAGAAGTGCATCGACAGCCCGACGTTCAAGGCATTGGTCTTGATATCGGTCTTGAACGTGCCGCCATCGTCGAATGTGCCTTCGTTGACCGAGTAGGTGAACTGATACTCGCCAAAGACAGAGAATCGGTCGTTGATCTGATAGCTGGTGCCAGCCGTCAGGCGCATTGCCGGGCCGGCCAGCTGGAACCCGTAGGTCCGCGAGCCGCTGGCGTGATCGGCGTCCACATGTGGAAAGGCGATCCCGAGACCACCCCCGACATAGGGCGTGAACTGCCCCCACTGGTTCTTCCAGCGCCGCATCACGTTCGCGGTCAACACGTTGTGCCCGTCGGTGAACTCCAGCTGGGAAAAGCCCAGTGCCTTCAGCGTGCTGTCGTCGGCATAGGCCTTGGTGTGCGTGTATTCCACGCCAAAACCCAGCGATCCGCTTCGCCACCACGTCGCGCGGGCGCCATAATAGGGAGGCATCACAAAGGGTTTACCCTCCCAGCCGACAAGCTGGTCGTAGTTGCCGCCACCGTTGGGCAGGTCCCCGGAGATGCGGCTGTGAGGCAGCGTCTGCCAGCCGGTGTAAAACGACAGTTCCATCTCTGCCGCCGCCGGGGCCGCCAGACCGATCAGAATGCCGAGGGAAAGAATCAGTCGCCGCATGGTGCCGCCCCTAACTTTGCTCCCGGGCGAGATAATCACTGCGGAAGGGTGGTTTCAACCGCGACAGATTCGCGCGAGCGTGGAATGTGAGCCTTTTGCATCCTTTACCCCTCACGGCCTCCCGGCTAGATACCGATCCTGAGCGGGGTCCGGAGTCTTTCGAGCCTCCGGAAACCATGGGTTTTACCGCGGGCCGACGGCCCCTACAGCAATGGAGCGAACCTCGTGTCCCACGCAGAAGACCACGAAGGCACCCGAAGGGATTTCCTCTACTACGCCGCCGCCGGCGCCGGGGTCGTCACGACCGGCGCTGCCGTCTGGCCGATGGTCAACCAGATGAACCCCTCGGCGGACGTGCGCGCACTGTCCACCATCCGGGTCGACGTCTCGGGCGTCGCGCCCGGCACTCAGCTCACCGTCAAGTGGCTGGGCAAGCCGGTCTTCATCCGTCACCGGACCGAGGACGAGATCGCCGAGGCGCAGCAACAGGAAGAGGCCTTTGCCGCCGGCCAGAACGTGGTCGATACCAACGCGCGCAACGCCAACCTGGCCGACTCTTCGGCGCCGGCCACCGATGCCAACCGCACCCTGCCCTCGCCCGAGGGTCAGCCGGCGCAGGCTTGGCTGGTTCAGATGGGTGTCTGCACACACCTGGGCTGCGTGCCGCTGGGCAACGCCGGTGAATTCGGCGGCTGGTTCTGCCCCTGCCACGGGTCGCACTACGACCTCGCGGGCCGCATCCGCAAAGGCCCCGCCCCCGAAAACCTGCCTGTCCCGCCCGCCGAGTGGGTCGACGACAGCACCATCCTGCTGGGTTAAGGAGCACAAGACATGGCTGGAATCCCGCACGACCATTACGAGCCGAAGACCGGTGGCGAGAAGTGGCTTCACTCTCGCCTTCCGATCGTCGGGCTCCTGTACGACACCATCATGATCCCCACGCCCAAGAACCTGAACTGGATGTGGATCTGGGGTATCGTCCTCACCTTCTGCCTCGTTCTGCAGATCGCCACCGGGGTCGTCCTGGTGATGCACTACACGCCGCATGTCGACCTGGCCTTTGCCTCGATCGAACACATCATGCGCAACGTGAACGGCGGTCACTTCATCCGCTACCTGCACATGAACGGCGCCTCGCTGTTCTTTGTCGCGGTCTATGCGCACATCTTCCGCGGTCTCTACTACGGCTCGTACAAGGCCCCGCGCGAGGTGACATGGATCATCGGCATGCTGATCTACCTCTGCATGATGGGCACCGCCTTCATGGGCTACGTTCTGCCCTGGGGTCAGATGTCCTTCTGGGGTGCGACGGTCATCACCGGTCTCTTCGGCGCCATCCCGTTCATCGGTGAGCCGATCCAGACCTGGCTGCTGGGCGGACCGGCGGTGGACAACGCAACGCTGAACCGCTTCTTCTCGCTGCACTACCTGCTGCCGATGGTCATCGCGGCGCTGGTTGCGCTGCACATCTGGGCCTTCCACACCACCGGCAACAACAACCCGACGGGTGTCGAAGTGCGCCGCGGATCCAAGGCCGAGGCCGAAAAGGACACCGTTCCGTTCTGGCCCTACTACGTGATCAAGGACCTTCTGGCGCTGGCTGTGATCCTGGCGGTCTTCTTCGCCATCGTCGGCTTCATGCCGAACTACCTTGGCCACCCGGACAACTACATCGAGGCGAACCCGCTGGCGACGCCCGCGCACATCGTCCCGGAATGGTACTTCCTGCCCTTCTACGCGATCCTGCGTGCCTTCACCTCGGATGTCTGGCTGGTGCAACTGGCCTCCTTCGTGACCGGCGGCATCATCGACGCCAAGTTCTTTGGCGTGCTGGCGATGTTCGGCGCGATCATCGTGATGGCCCTGGCGCCCTGGCTCGACACATCGTCGGTTCGCTCGGGCCGTTACCGTCCGATGTTCAAGTGGTGGTTCTGGCTGCTGGTCATCGACTTCTTCGCGCTGATGTGGCTGGGTGCCATGCCCGCCGAAGAGCCCTACGCCAGCTTCTCGCTGATCGCCTCGGCCTATTGGTTCGCCTACTTTCTGGTGATCCTGCCGCTGCTGGGTGTGATCGAAAAGCCGCTGCCCCAGCCCGACACCATCGAGGCCGATTTCGACGCGCACTATCCGCCGAAGGATGAGGCCAAGGGCGCAGGCGCTGCGACCCCGGCGGAATAAGCAAGAAGGACCGTAAGAGATGTTCAAGAAACTCACCCTCGCGGCCCTCGTGGCCTTCGGTCTGGCCGGCGGCGCTCATGCCGCTGGCGGCGAGGCCCATGTCGAGGACTTCAAGTTCTCGTTCGAAGGGCCCTTCGGCACCTGGGACCAGAACCAGCTGCAGCGCGGCCTCAAGGTCTACACAGAGATCTGCTCGGCCTGCCACGGCCTGCAGTACGTTCCGCTGCGTGACCTCGAACAGCTGGGCTACAGCGAAGAACAGGTCATCGCCTATGCCGCCAACTTCGAGGTCTTCGACGAAGAGCTCGACGACTTCCGCCCGGCCAAGCCGACCGACCACTTCCCGGCCGTCACCTCGGTCGGGGCACCGGACCTGTCGCTGATGGCCAAGGCGCGCGCCGGTTTCCACGGCCCCTACGGACTGGGCATCAACCAGCTGTTCAAGGGCATGGGCGGCGCAGAATACATCGCCTCGCTGCTGACCGGCTACACCGGAGAGGAAAAGGAAGAGGCCGGCACCATCCTTTACGAGAACACCGCCTTCCCCGGCGGCTGGATCTCGATGGCGCCGCCGCTTTACGGCGAGGACGTCGAATTCGACGACGGCCACAGCAACTCGCTGCACCACGAAGCAGAGGACCTGGCGGCCTTCCTGATGTGGACTGCGGAACCCAAGATGATGCAACGCCAGCAAGCGGGTTTCGTTGGGGTGTTCTTCCTGGTGGTGCTCTCGGTGCTGCTCTACCTGGTGAACAAGCGTATCTGGGCCCCGATCAAGCGCAAGCCGACCGCCTGATCCGGCCAAGACGAAAACGACAAAGCCCCGCCGATCCGGCGGGGCTTTTCTTTTTGATCATGGATTGGTGCAGGGCAGGGTTTACCCCGCCGCGCCAATGTAGTCGCGGAAGGCCTGCGGCGGATCGGCAAAGAAGGCCTCTGCCGCCACCGGTGCCTGCGCCTGCCCCTCGGCCACCAGCACGACCTCATGGGCAAACCCCTCTGCATCGCGCGGGTCATGCGTCACCATGACGACCAATGCGGCGAGGCTGTCGGCGACCTCGCGCACAAGGTCCAGCATTTCGCGTTTCAGCGCCGGTCCCAGGGCGGCAAAAGGTTCGTCCAGCAGGATCACCGGGCGCGCCATCAAGAGCACCCGGGCCAGTGCTGCGCGCCCCTGCTGACCACCGGACAGGGTGCCCGGCTTACGCCCTGCCATGCCTTCCAGGCCCACGCGCCGCAGCGCCCCCTCGATCCGTGCACGCGCCTCGGCGTCCGGACGGCGCCCACCCGGATGCAGAGCAAGGCCCAGGTTTCGCTCCAGCGTCAGGTGCGGAAACAGGTTGCTGTCCTGGAACAGGATCGACACGGGCCGCGCCTGCGGCGGGGCATGGGTCAGGTCGCGCCCCTGCCAGATGACGCGCCCGGCCGCGACCTCCCTGAAACCGGCGATGGCGTCCAGCAGGGTGGATTTTCCGGCGCCCGATGGCCCGACAAGCGCCACCCGTCGACCCGGCACCAGCGCCATATCCGCGCGCAGCGTGCCGCTGTCCATCGTCACTTGCAGGGTTTCAAGCCTCAGCACCCAGGCGCCCTCCGCGGTCGAACAGCCAGAACAATCCCAGGCTGGTCATCAACAACAACAGCGCCGCACCGGCCGCCGCCTCCATCTGGTAGGATCCCATCAGGCGATAGACCTGCAATGGCAAGGTCGCCCGGTCCGGATCGGCAAACAGCGCGATCACGCCCAGGTCCCCCATCGCCAGGGCTGCCGTCAGCCCGGCGGCAAAGCCCATCGGGCGCCGCAGGCGGGGCAGCCAGACCAATCTCAGCCACGCAAACGACGACATCCGCAAGGTGGCGCGCAGGCGGCCATAGTCACACGTGATCGCCTCGGCCTCGGGTCGCAGGATCCGCAGGGCGAAGGGCAGCGCCATCAATGCGTTGACCAGCCCCGTGACCGGCAGCGCCATGTCGAAGGGATTGACGAAATTCCGCAGGATCATGAACAGTCCCGTCCCCAGCACCAGGGGCGAAATCGCGATGGCAGGCAGGGCCAGCAACTCGCCCCGCCGCGTGGCAAGTGGCAAGGCCCAGGCCATGCAAAGCGCCGTGGACCCCAGCGCAACCATCAGAGAATGCCCCGCCGCCCGCAACGTGTCGGGCGTGATCAGCAGAATGCCCGGCAGACCGCGCAGCACCACCGCCGCCAGAGGCACCAGCAGGAACAGCGCCGCCGCGACGATCCACATGGCATCCCAACCGCGGGCCAGACGGCCCTGCCCGTCCCAGCGCGGCAGGATGCGGTCTCGCCCCGCGCCGAACCCGGCCTGTCCCGCGACGCGCAGCGCCACCAGACCCGCCGCCAGGGCCAGAACCAGTTGCATGACCGCCAGTGCTGCCGCGCGGCCAAGATCGAAATCGAACCGCATCGCCTGGTAGATCGCCAGTTCCACCGTCGTGGCCCGCGGCCCACCGCCCAGAGTCAGAGCCACCGCAAAACTGGTCAGGCAGATCACGAAGATCACCGTAAACGCCCCCGGCAGCACCCGAAGGATCAGCGGCGCGTCAATCACGCGCCATTGCGCAGGCGGTGACAGCCCCAGGGAGGCCGCCAACCGGAAATGCTCGGCCGGGATCGCGGCCCAGGCCGAAAACAGCATCCTGACCGCCAGCGGCAAGTTGAAAAAGACATGCGCCAGCACGACCCCGTGCAGCCCGTAAATGTCCAGAGTCGGGCCTCCCAGCGCGCCCAGGATCCTGTTCACCAGCCCCGCCTGGCCAAAAACCGCGATCAAGCCCATGATCGCCACGATCACCGGCAGGATGAAGGGCGCCCCCAGCAGAGTCACCAGCACCCCGCGCCCCACAAATCGCCGGCGCGCAAGGGCCTTGGCCACGGGTACGGCCAGAACGACGCTGAAGGAGGCTGACAGGAAAGCCTGCCAGAGCGTGAACCGCAGCGCCTGCCAATCCCCCGGACCAAAGGCACCAAAGCCCCCGGCCCGGGCCAGAACAACGCAGACCGGTCCCAGCGTCAGTACCGCCAGGACCAGGGCCGCCGCTATTGCGAGAGCGCGCGGCGCCATGCCTCGATCGCCTCGCCGCGCAGTTCTGCCGCCTCATCCTCGGAATAGAAAAGCACCTTCTCCGGCAGATCGAGCTTCTGGAAACCTTCCGGCCACTTGTCGCCGTCCAGCGCGGCGGGGATCGACCAATTGCCGGTGGCGATCATGCTCTGGAAGTCCTCGCTCAGGATGAACTCCATGAAATCCCCGGCCAGCTCGGGCTGGTCGCTGGTCGCCAGTCGCGCGGCCAGTTCGACCATGAAGTAATGCCCCTCGGGGAAGATCGCGGCCTTCTTGGTCTCATCTTCCTCCGCGATGATGTGGTAGGCGGGCGAGGTCGTATAGCTCAGCACCATGTCCGCCTCACCATCGGTGAAAAGGCCGTAGGATTCGGACCAGCCCTTGGTCACGGTGACGATCTTGGGCGCCAGTTTCTCCCAGGCGGCCTGCGCCTCGTCTCCGTAGACCGACTGCACCCAAAGCACCAGGGCCAGCCCCGAGATCGAGGTGCGCGGGTCCTGGATCACCAGCCGCAGGTCATCGGGCGCCTCCAGCAGCGCGTCGAAACTGGCGGGCGGCGCATCCACGCGGGTGGTGTCGTAGACAAAGGCGGTGTGTCCGTAGTTGAAGGGCAGGAACACCTCGTCCGTCCAGTTGATCGGCAGGGTCAGCGGCGACAGGTCCACCCCGTGTTCGGCAAAGAGCCCCGATTCACGGGCCTTTTTGGTCACGTCAGTGTTCAGGCCGATCACGACATCGGCCTCGGTCCGGTCCCCTTCCAGCAGGATTCGGGGCAAGAGATCGCCAGGTTTGAATTGCAGGTCGCAGGCGCAGCGCGCCTCGAACAGCTCTTCGATCCTCGGCCCCGGCCCCCATTCCGAGACAAAATAATCAGGCGCATAGACCGTCAGGACAGGCGTTTCGGCAAGGGCAAGCCCGGCGCTGAGACATCCCGCGGCAACAGTGAAGGCAAATGACTTCATGAAGTCCTCCAATATTGCGGCGCAAGGGCAAGATTGGAGTCCCGTGTTCGGGCCCATACCTTCCCTCCGCCGGTTTTAACCGGTTCAGGTTCAACGGGTTGATCCGATCTACGGAAATCTCAGACGGCTCATGCACCGCCACCCCGAGGTAGGCGGGACCCTAGTCCCGACGCCACGGAACATCAAGAAAAACCGTGATTTTTTCAGCCTGTTATGGTAAGTTTCAACCATCCCGACATTGCAGGAGAAAGGAGGCGCCCTTGGGGAAACGCGTTTGATCATTTTGTGCCTAGAGCTGGGGGTTATCTGGCTCATCTATCTTTGTTTCGGCTGGATCGCGGCCTTTGAGATGCCGCTCTGGCTTTCCACCTTCATCGTGATTGCCGTTGACCGCGCGACGGAAGCCGTGGGCGAATTCGCCCTGAGACGGCGCGACGGGCTCGAATAGTCTTGGCATTGCGCCCCGGCTTGCGTATCCCGCGCGGAAACGAAAGGGACGCAGCCATGAGCCTGAACACATTCGGACATCTTTTCCGTGTGACCACCTGGGGCGAAAGCCACGGGCCGGCTCTTGGGGCTACGGTCGACGGCTGCCCGCCGGGCATCGAGATCGACGAGGCGCAGATCCAGCACTGGCTGGACCGGCGCAAGCCGGGGCAGAACAAGTTTACCACACAACGACGCGAACCGGACGCCGTGCGCATCCTGTCAGGCGTCTTCGAGGGCCGGACCACCGGCACCTCGGTGCAGCTGATGATCGAGAACACCGACCAGAGGTCCAAGGATTATTCCGAGATCGCGCAAAAGTTCCGCCCCGGTCATGCCGACATCACATATTTCCAGAAATACGGGCTGCGCGACTATCGCGGCGGCGGGCGCTCCTCCGCAAGGGAAACCGCTGCGCGCGTGGCCGCCGGTGGGCTGGCGCGCGCGGCGCTGGCGGCGCTTGTGCCGGGGATCGAGATCCGCGGGTACATGGTGCAGATGGGCAGCCACGGCGTCGACCGGACGCGCTTCGATGATGCCCAGATCGATGCCAACCCCTTCTGGTGCCCGGACCCGCAAGCCGCCGAGACCTGGGCGGATTACCTGGACGGGCTGCGCAAATCGGGCGAGAGCGTGGGCGCGGTGATCGAGGTGGTTGCCCGCAATGCCCCTGCGGGCCTCGGCGCCCCCGTCTATGGCAAGCTGGACACCGATCTTGCGGCCGCGATGATGTCGATCAACGCGGTCAAGGGCGTCGAGATCGGCGAGGGCATGGCCTCGGCCGTCCTGACCGGCAGCCAGAATGCCGACGAGATCTTCATGGGAGAGAACGGCCCGGTCTACAGCTCCAACCATGCCGGCGGTATCCTGGGCGGCATTTCGACCGGCCAGGAAATCGTCGTGCGTTTCGCGGTCAAGCCGACCTCGTCCATCCTGACCCCGCGCAAGACCATCACACTGAGCGGTGAAGAGACAGAGATCGTCACCAAGGGCCGGCACGATCCCTGCGTGGGTATCCGCGCCGTTCCGGTGGGCGAGGCGATGATGGCCTGCGTTTTGCTTGACCACCTTCTGCTGCATCGCGGCCAGGTCGGTGACGCCGGCGGACGCATCGGGGGCTGAGGCCCCGTCAGAAATCCTTCCAAAGGGCGTCGTCACCAACCGCCTTCTTGTAGGCCGGTGCCGGGTTCGGTGCGGACTCCTCGAAGCTGTCGAGCTCCACTTCGAGGGGGGACGGCTCCAGTTCTTCGGCAGCCCAGCTGCCGTGCACCAGGGTTTCCGTGTCCGCCATCGTGTCGTCACACCCCTCGGCCCCATCGCCAGATGCAACGTCTTGGTCATGCTTTTGCTCATGGCCCTTTGGGTCGAGGCCTTTCACCGAAAAGCCCTCGTTGACCGGGTCCTCCCAGGTGTTCGCCGCAGGGGGCAAATCCTGCACGGAGAAGCGCGCAAGGACATCAGACAGGCGAGTGGCCTCGACACGCAGTTGCTGGCTGGCAGCATTGGTCTGGCTGACCATCGCGGCGTTCTGCTGTGTGACCTTGTCCAACTCACCCACGCCGACGTTGATCTCCTGCACGCCGCTGGCCTGATCACGGGCCGAGGTCGCGATACCGGAAACCATTTCGGACACTTCGGTCACGCTTTGCACGATATGGGTCAGGGTTTCGCTGGTTTCATGGACCAGCTTTTCACCATCTTCCACCTGCTTGCTGCTGTTCGTCACCAGTTCCTTGATCTCGCTCGCGGATTCCGAGGCCCGCTGGGCCAGTCCCCGCACCTCGGAGGCCACCACGGAAAAGCCCTTGCCGCTTTCGCCGGCGCGCGCGGCCTCGACCCCCGCGTTCAGGGCCAGCAGGTTTGTTTGAAAGGCTATATCGTCGATGACCGTGATGATCTGCGAAATCTGGTCAGAGGACTTTGCGATGGACCCCATCGCCTCCAGCGCCCTTGCCATGACCTCGCCGCCCTGCTCTGCCCGGCGACGGCCCTCGACCACCTTCGTATCGACCTCCTGCGCCCGGGCCGAGGCCGACTGCACGCTGGCTGACAATTCCTCCAGGGCGGCGGCCGATTCCTCCAGCGTCGCGGCCTGAACCTCGGAGCGGCGCGACATCTCATCGGACATGCTGGACAGTTCGTTGGCGTTGTTTGTCACCGCGTCGGCGCTTTGCCGCAACGACCCGACAAGATCGTCCAGCGTGTCGGCGAGGTTGTTGAAGTCGGCGCAAAGCTGGACGTAGCTCTCGCCGAGATCCCGCCACTCGTCCTCGTCGATACGGTTCTGGAGGTCCCCGCCCCGCAGTTGGCTCATCGCGGTGCTGAAAGCCTGGAACAGGTCCACGCGCCGGCCATTCTCGGCCACCATGCGCTTTTCGGCAGCATCGGCAGCCAGCAGCTTGGCCTTCAGATCCTCGAGGTTGCGAGAGATCATCCCCACCTCGTCGGCACGCGTGGTATCGGCAAGTTCGAACGCGTAATCGTGCTGGGCAAGACGCCGGACCGCGTCACGGGCGCGCTGGATCGGCAGGGACAGCGAGCGGCCAAAGATGAAGGCCAGGATCAGCGCAACCGCCACCACCAGCCCGTTCCCGAGCAGCTGCTTGATGTCCGAGGCCGCAGCCACGGCTGTCGCCTCGGTTTCCAGCCGGGTCACGTCTGCCGCCAGTTCATCGGTCATTTCCAGAAGGTCTCTTCGGGTTTCCTCCAGCGAGGGCAGAATGGTCCTGTAGGCAAAGGCCTTGCGGTCGAATAGCGTCAGCCCGGCCAGCGTCTCGACTTCACCGTCGAGGGCGGCCAGCCGTTCGGCCATCTCCGCCAGGCGGGTCACCATCTCGGGTCGCTGAGCCTCGGACACGCGGGTGTCGGCAAAGCTCGTCCGCACCTCTGCAAAACGGTCGGACATAGCCGCCAATTCGGCCCGCATGTCCTCTATCTTGGCGTCGTCACCGGCAACGAACAGCATCATCGCCAGTTCCGCGCTCTGCATGCTGTTGGTGATGTCGCCCAGAAGACGACTTTGCGAGAACATGTCGGAGGTGTGGTACAGCTTGCCGGTGAGTTCGGATTTCACTGTCCACGAAATGGCCGAGAGCACCAGCAGTGTCGCGATAAAGGCCGATGCCAGAAGCATCACCTGAACTCGGATCGAAAACCTTCCCATGAATCGCCCTCACATCTGTTCAGCGGGCAAATTGCCCACGCGTCAGAGCGGGTGTAGCGGGGCGCAGGTAAACAAAACTTTCCGCGCGGGCGGAATTTCACGTTCAATTCTTGACAGTTTCGCGCGCGGAGTTGGGGATCTTGGCCAGTTGCACGGCCAGGATCCCGGCCGCGATCACCGCCACGCCCAGCAGGTCGAGCGGCCGAAGCGCCTCTCCCAGGAATGCGGCGGCAATGGCCACGCCAAGGAACGGGTTGAGAAAGTGGAAGGTCGCGGAGCGCACCGCGCCGATGCGGTTGACCAGCAGGACCCAGACAAAAGTCGCCGCCAGGCCAGGCACCAGCGTGGTATAGACAAAGGCCACGACCAACGCGGCAGACCAGTCGATCTGAACGGTTTCCAACGTCAGTGCGGGCACCCAGAGCACTGCGCTGCCAATCAGCATCTGCAGGCCCACGACCATCATGAAGTTGCCGCCCGAGGTGGCCCCGCGCAGCGACAGCGTGGCGATAGTCAGCGCGATAACGCCCAAGACGCAGAACAGCACCCCCGTCATGTCCAGACCACCGCCGAACCGCGCGCCCATGATGATGGCCACACCGGCCATGCCGGCGACCAACCCGAACAGCGCCTGCGGGCGCAGCGTCTCTCCCAGGAACAACCAGCCGGCCAAAGCCACCAGCAGCGGCATGGTCGAGGCGATGATGGCCGCCAGGGAGGCCTCTACCGTCTGCATGGCGACGAAGTTCAATCCTAGGTACAGCGCGTTCTGACAGACACCAAAAACGATCGTCGCGCGCCATTGGCCCCGGGTCAGCCGCCAGCTTTGCCCCATCGCCCAGGCGATCGCCACCGCCAGAAGGCCCGAGATCAGAAAGCGCAGAGCCAGTGCCGACAGGGGCGGAGCCGCCGCCACGATGATGCGAGCAGAGGTAAAGGCCGAGGACCACATCACCGCGAAGGCGAGGCCCATCAAGATCGCGCGAATATCCATGCCAAAGCATTAGGCGGTTTCACAGGCGACCGAAAGACCGCATTGCGTGCGCCAGTGCTACTCTGCCGCGCGCCCCTCGTCCGCCACCGCAGGCAGGTGGCCGGTCTTGATATAGAGGAGACAGCCGTCCTCCGAAAACGGTGTGTGACTGGAGCCGTCGGGGCTGCGGATCCAGCTGCCTGCCGGATAGCTGCCGTATTCATCCTGCAGCCGTCCCTCGATCACATAGACCTCTTCCCCGCCGCGGTGCGCATGAGGCCCCAGCCGCGTGCCCGGTGCAAAGCGCACGATCCGCACGCGTTCGTCGGGGACGTCATGGAGCAGCAGTTGGCTCAGTCCCGGCGCCGCCTCCTCGAACACTGCATCCTGCGTGGCGATGGCTTTCTGTTCGGTATCGGCGGGGTCGAACTGACACAGCTTGACCAGGATCGTTGCGCCTTCGGGCCCAATATGCGGGGTATGCGCGGTGCCGATCGGATTGCGAACATAGCTGCCGACCGGGTAATCTGCATGCTCGTCAGAGAAAACGCCCTGCAGAACCAAGAACTCCTCACCACCGCCATGCGTGTGCGCGTCGAACCGGCTGTTCGGCGCAAATCGAACGATGGTCGTGGCGCGGGCCACCTCCTCGCCGATCCGGTCCAGCATCATCCGCTCTACCCCGTTGGCGGGCGATGGACGCCAATGGTAATCCTCGGGCCGGATCACCACCCGTTTCGAGAAATCGGCATTCAGTTCCATCTCATCCTCCCGCGACTGATCCACCCTGAAAACCTGTGCACACCAGTCCAGCCTGTCCACCCTTGGCGACCAGTTTTGGTGCGCAGCAACCCGCTGGCCGGCTACTACAAGCTGAATCACCCGCCGCAGCGTGGCCACGATGCCTTGGATGACGCGCTGTCGGTGACCTATGTCCCGCAACACCACCTGCGGGAAAATCGGTTGACCGCGTCGGATTTCGGCTGAGGCCGGGTCACAAAAATGCCCCGCCTGCCAAAGGGCAAGCGGGGCCAGTTCGTGCCGCGGGCTATGCGCGGCATCGGCGGTGTTCATCGTGATTTCGGGTAAGGGTCAGTCCGACCGTTCGGCCATTTCCGACCGGATCTGCTGGCGCAGGACGTCGATGGGCACGGTCTTGCCGTCGCGCTTGAAGCACCAGTAGGTCCATCCGTTGCACGAGGGCGCGCCTTCCAGCTTGGCCCCCACCTGGTGGATCGAGCCCTTGACGTCATTGCCCACCAGCGTGCCGTCGGCGCGCACCTTGGCCCTGTGGCGGCCGTTCATGCTCCACAGTTCCTCGCCCGGGCGCAACATGCCGCGTTCGACCACCTGGCCGAAGGGCACGCGCGGTTCGGCGCGTTTCGAGGCGCTGACCTCCAGCGCGACCTTGTCAAAGGCCCGCACGCTGGCGATGCGCTTTTCCGCAACCTCGCGATAGGCGGCTTCGCGTTCGATCCCGATCCAGTCGCGGCCCAGCATCTTGGCCACGGCGCCGGTCGTGCCGGTGCCAAAGAACGGGTCCAGCACCACGTCGCCCGGATTGGTCGACCCGACCAGCACACGGTGCAACAGCGAGGTCGGTTTCTGCGTCGGGTGCGCCTTGTCGCCATTGGCGTCCTTGATACGCTCTCCGCCGTTGCAGATCGGCAGGACCCAGTCGCTGCGCATCTGGATGCCTTCGTTCAGGGCCTTCAGGGCCTCGTAGTTGAAGGTGTATTTCGCGCCTTCGCCCTTGGACGCCCAGATCATCGTCTCATGAGCGTTGGTAAACCGCTTGCCGCGAAAGTTCGGCATCGGGTTGGACTTGCGCCAGACAACATCGTTGAGGATCCAGAACCCGGCGTCCTGCAACGCGGCCCCGACCCGGAAGATGTTGTGATAGGAACCGATCACCCAGATCGCCCCGTCGGGCTTGAGCAGTCGGCGCGCCGCTGCGAGCCAGTCTCGGGTAAACTTGTCGTAGGCGGCAAAGCTCGAAAACTGATCCCAGTGGTCATCGACCGCGTCCACCTGGGAGTTGTCCGGACGATGCAGCGCACCTTTCAACTGCAAGTTGTACGGCGGGTCGGCAAAGATCAGGTCCACCGAGGACTCCGGCAGGCTCTGCATCACTTCGATGCAGTCCCCGGACAGGATCGTGTTGATAGGGAGCGCATCTGCGCCCGTTAACTTGGTCATCGTCGTCATTCTCTGCCTCTGTCCCGCGGCGCTTGTGCGCTCATTGGTTGGGCAAAAGATGAGTCAAAGGCGATTCGCGGTCAATTCTATTTTTGAATCAGTCACTTGTCTTTTTCCTCTTGCCACAAGATATCGCGCACCGGAGCAAAGGAACGTCTATGAAATGGGGTAGCCCCCAAATCTCGGAGTGCAGATTTGTGACACTTTGTCGGGTATCCGGCGTTTGTTTCCCATCCGTATCCGGGAAACTGTGTCGCGGCCTCTTTCATGACATCATCGCGCCATGATTTCGCCACAATCGAGGCCGCCGCGATGGATGGAGAGCGCCCGTCCCCACCCACGACCGGGGTCGCCGGGCACGGCAGGTCTACCGGAAGGCGATTTCCGTCGATCAGGAGATGGTCAGGCACGACCGGGAGATCCGCCACCGCGCGCCGCATCGCCAACAGGCTGGCCTGCAGGATGTTGAGCGCGTCGATTTCCTCGACACTGGCCACGCCCAGTCCGACCTGCGCGCTTTGCCGCAACAGGGGCGTCAGCAGGCCCCGCCGCTTCGCCGTCAGTTTCTTGGAGTCGTTCAGCCCCTCGGGGATCGAGGCGCGGTTCAGGACGACCGCAGCGGCCACAACCGGCCCCGCCAACGGTCCGCGTCCCACCTCGTCGACCCCGGCCACGCAGCTGTACCCGCGCGCCCAGAGCGACTCTTCCAGTTCCATCGTCAATGCCATGCCACGGTTGAACCCGAAGGCCCGCCCCGAGGCAAGCCCGGGATCAGTCCGCCAGCCGTGACAGGATGGGCAGGCGTTTCGACACCGCCCCGGCGCCTGCCGCCACGATGGCCATCAGGGCAATCCAGCCCAGGAAAGGCACAAGCCCGATCACGGCCGTCAGCATTGCCCCGACGACCCCCGCCAGCACCCGGGAGATCCAGGACTTGGACAGCGCGGGCGCAAAGCTCAGGACCTTGGCCCCAAGGCCAAAGGCGCCGACGACAAGACCAGCCAGGCCCAGCGCCAAAGCCGCCAACCAGAAGAACGGCGTCAACAGCGCCCCGATCATGGTCAACGCCACTACCACGCCTCCGCCCAGCAAGACCGAGAGCCCAAGGAACCCCGACAGGACATTCCGAAATGGGCGCGCCGCCAGGTCATCGGCAAAGCCGCCCATCGCCTTGGGTGCGATCAGGGCGGCAACTGCAGCGATCAGGCCGATGACCACGCCCCAGGTGAGATAGTCGGCGGCCACTTCGCCAAAGCTCCGCTTGTCGCCGCCGTCGGGGTGCTGGAACGCGCCGCTGACGCGCTTGTACCGCAGCTCGATGCGGGTGATCCGTTCGGCCGGAACCACCTCCTCGGGCACCACCAGGGTGCCCACCTCTTCCTCGTAGAGCGTCAACGTGCCGCCGATCCGTGCGCCGGGTCCGAAGGTCAGTTCACGTGTCGAAATGACCGCATCGCCCGCCACCGGGGCGTCCAGCTCCACGATTTCGCCGTTCAGGATCATGCTTTCGCCGATCGGTGCCATCACCGACACCTCGGAGCCGAAGGCGCGCAAATCACCCGCCACCGGGGCGTCCACCGCAATCGTGTAGCCGGCCACGGCGGCATCCCCGGCCACGGCCCCCTCGATCCGGACACGCTGCCCCGCAGCATACAGGCTGCCGCCAAGCTCGGCACCGATATCGACCCAACGGCCTGCCATGTGCGCGTTCCCGGTGACCGGCGCGGCCAGACGCACCCGTTCGCCGGCCAGAAAGGCGTCATCGCGGCCATCCTCGTCCATGCGCACGGACTGGCCCGCCTTGTAGATATCGTTGCCCAAGGTGGCCACTTCGTCCTGTGCCAGGGCCGGAACAGCCAGCATCAGGCCCAGGATCACCAGCAGATTTTTCAACATGCACAAACTCCCTGCCGCATCGGGCATCATTCGGGCGACGCTTCACCGCGGACGCCCTGCGCTGCCTTAAAGCGCGGGTCAGGGAGTGGGCTCAACCCTTTTCGATATCGCTGGCGCTGGCTTCTTGCTCCAGCAGGGCCGAGATCAGCGACAGCACCGCTTCTTCCTCGGACACCTTGCGCGCAGAGATCCACATGTCCAATCGCGCACGCTCCTCGCAACTGAGCTGGACAAGGATCGGACGGCGGTCTCCGGAGGTGACGGTCTTGTCCCAGCCGATCCCGGCATCCAAGGCCCGGCGCAGGGTCTGACGCACGAGGTAGGCCAGGGGGATATGCGCCACGGACTGGCGGACAAGCGCCTTGCGGAGAGGCTCCGGCAGACCCAGGACAAGAGCTTTTCTCGCATCGCGCCGACTCATGGCATCCTCATACTCGTATCGGGAAAGTTTAACAGGTTGCAGGCTCGCGACGAGCACCGATTTCGTGAAAGTTGTACGCACAGCCGACATAGGGCGGCAAGTCGGAACGCGCCCACCTTGTCACAGAAATTGGCGAAACGGACGATGACCAACGGCTTTGCCAGCCCTCACGCTCGGTTGTGAAAGTCAGCAGACAGCCCGCCCTGCTGACCCGCCTGGGTGCCCTGCTGCGCCTTGGCTTCCGCGATTTCACGGGAAAGACGGCCGCCACGCTGGCGTCCCGCCGTTGCGCGGTCAGCATGGCCCCGACACCTCTGCTTCCGTCATGCGAAAGATGCCCTTCAAGACCTCCACCACGAAATCGCGCGGGGTGACATCATCTTTCAACAGGATGACCTTGTAGAGCTTGGGCCGTTCGGTCGCGGTCTTATTCTCGGCCCTGCGTGGCACTGCGAACCCGCGCATGGCGCATCTCCCCGGCTGCCAGTCGCTTTCAGACAGGATGACAAGACCCCTTTCCCGGTCCAGCCTCCCCGGAAACGAACAGGGGCGCCCGGAGGCGCCCCTGTCTGATCTGATGGCGGTGCGGCAGATGGTTGATCTCCACCTGCCACCCGGCTGGCTTCCCCGAAGGGACAGCCGCCGTATTACATCATGCCGCCCATGCCGCCCATGTCGGGCATGCCGCCGCCAGCACCGGCACCGGCGCCTTCTTTCTGCGGCTTGTCGGCCACCATCGCTTCGGTGGTGATCAGCAGGCCGGCAACCGAGGCTGCGTCTTCCAGAGCGGTGCGGACAACCTTGGCCGGGTCGATGACGCCGAACTTGAACATGTCGCCATATTCATCGGTCTGGGCGTTGTAGCCGAACTTCAGGTCGTCCGATTCGCGGACCTTGCCAGCCACGACCGAACCGTCAACACCGGCGTTCTCGGCGATCTGGCGCAGCGGGGATTCCAGCGCGCGGCGCACGATCGAGATACCTGCGTTCTGGTCGCTGTTCTCGCCGGTCAGACCTTCGAGCACCTTGGCACCCTGAACCAGGGCCACGCCGCCGCCGACGACGATGCCTTCCTGAACGGCCGCGCGGGTCGCGTTCAGGGCGTCGTCCACGCGGTCCTTGCGCTCTTTGACTTCGACTTCGGTCATGCCGCCAACGCGGATGACGGCCACACCGCCGGCCAGCTTGGCCACGCGTTCCTGGAGCTTTTCACGGTCGTAGTCGCTGGTGGTCTCTTCGATCTGGGTGCGGATCTGCGAAACGCGCGCTTCGATCTCGGCCTTCTCGCCAGCACCGTCGACAATGGTGGTCTCGTCCTTGGTGATCGTGACCTTCTTGGCGGTGCCAAGCATGTCCATGGTGACGTTTTCCAGCTTCATGCCGAGGTCTTCGGAGATGACCTGACCACCGGTCAGGATCGCGATATCCTGCAGCATGGCCTTGCGGCGATCGCCGAAGCCCGGTGCCTTGACGGCAGCAATCTTCAGGCCGCCACGCAGCTTGTTGACCACGAGGGTCGCCAGCGCTTCGCCTTCGACGTCTTCCGCGATGATCAGCAGCGGCTTCTGCGACTGGATCACCGATTCCAGCAGCGGAACCATCGGCTGCAGCGACGAGAGTTTCTTCTCGTGCAGCAGGATCATGCAGTCTTCGAGGTCTGCAATCATCTTGTCGGGGTTGGTGACGAAGTAGGGCGACAGGTAGCCACGGTCGAACTGCATGCCTTCGACGACATCGGTCTCGGTCTCGAGGCCCTTGTTCTCTTCGACGGTGATGACACCCTCGTTGCCGACCTTCTGCATCGCGTCAGCGATCTGGCGGCCGATTTCGGCTTCGCCGTTGGCCGAGATGGTGCCGACCTGCGCGACTTCGTCCGAGTTCTCGACGGTGCGGGCTGCGTTCTTGATCGCGTCCACGACCTTGGCGGTGGCCAGGTCGATGCCGCGCTTGAGGTCCATCGGGTTCATGCCGGCGGCAACCGCCTTCATGCCTTCCTTGACGATGGCCTGGGCCAGCACGGTCGCGGTGGTGGTGCCGTCACCCGCTTCGTCGTTGGTGCGGGAAGCGACTTCCTTCACCATCTGCGCGCCCATGTTCTCGAACTTGTCTTCCAGTTCGATTTCCTTGGCGACAGAGACACCGTCCTTGGTGATGCGCGGGGCGCCGAACGACTTGTCCAGAACCACGTTGCGGCCCTTGGGGCCCAGGGTCACCTTGACCGCGTCGGCCAGGATGTTGACACCCTTGAGCATCTTCGTGCGGGCGTCGGTATCGAATTTCACGTCTTTTGCGGACATTTATCTTCTCCAGTAGACAGATAGGGTCATTTCAGGGGGCTGTCGGGCCACCCTCGATCACGACAGGCGTTCAGGCCGCGGCTGCGGCTGCGTCGTCCGTGATGATGCCCAGAATGTCGCTTTCCTTCATGATCAGCAGCTCTTCGCCACCAACGGTGACTTCGGTGCCGGACCACTTGCCGAACAGGACCTTGTCGCCCTCTTTAACGGCCATCTCGATCAGCTCGCCGCTGTCCTTGCGTGCACCTTCGCCACACGCGACAACCACGCCTTCTGCCGGCTTTTCCTTGGCGCTGTCGGGAATGATCAGCCCACCAGCAGTCTTTTCGTCGCTCTCGACGCGACGGACCAGCACGCGGTCATGAAGCGGTTTGAATGCCATCTTCGAGTCTCCTAGCTCAAAGTTACTCCCGTGAGGCCCCCCGTCGTGGGCAGGCCCCGTTATCACTCACACCGGGCGAGTGCTAACGTCGCTGAGTTAAGGAAAGGCATGGCACGAGTCAACAAGTGCGTGAGAGAAAATTATCGCCACTTGGCCCTGGCCCGGCGGGTCCCGGCCCGCCGACGGCGCAGCTTGATCCCCAGCGCCAGCGCGAATGCCGCCGCCGCGGCCAGTGCCGACACAAGGCCGCCCCAGTTGCTGACCACCTCGGCCACGCGGTCGATCTGGCTTCCAAAGGCAAAGCCCATGCCGACATAGGCCGTTACCCAGATCGTCTCTCCGGTCATGTCCCAGAGGGCGAACCGCCAGCGCGACAGGCCCAGCGTCCCTGCGATCAGGTTGACCCAGGGACCAAGCGGCGCCAGCAGCCAGGTGGACAGGAATACGCCGATCCCGCCCCGCGCCTCGACCACCGCCTCTCCGCGCGCGATCAGCTTCTGGCGTCCCGTCCGCTCCGCGACCCATCCAAGGAAGCGCCGACCGCCCCAGCGCCCGATCTGGAACCCCGTGTTGTCCCCGACCAGAGCAGCCCCCCACCCAGAGAGCCATACCTGCCACAGCACCAGGTCCCCCGCGGCGGCAAAGGCGCCCGCCGCCAGCATCACCAGCGACGTCGGCACCGGCACCGCCAGGCAGGACACAAAGGCAGAGCCCGCCACCACCCAGAGTCCCCAGGCGGACACCAGTTCGAAGGCCCAGTCACTCATCCGGATGCGCCTCGCGCCAGGCGGCAATGGCCTCTTCCAACTCGTCGATCAGCGCCTGCACCGGGACACCGCGCTCTGCCGCCATGCGCTCCAACGGTATTGGCCCCTTGCCATCCGGGGTTATCTGCAGCGCCTCGATGACCACCTCGCGCGGGACATCCCAGCTCATCGCAACGAAGCGCGGCGACATCCAGGGGGCGATCGGCATGTCCTGATGCCGTGGGTCGGCCCAAAAGATCATTCCCGCGATCAGCCGAAAGGCAAAGAACCCGGCCACCAGAAGCGCCAGCGCCAATCCCGCCGTCAAAAAGGGCGCCTCGCGCCACAACCGTCGCATTCCCTGCCTCCTGCATGAATGACCGCAACCTAACCCCAACCTGCCACCTGACGCAGCAGTGACACGCAGCCGCGCGGTGTTTCCGTCGCAAAGATTGCCCTGTCGGCAGGCGCTTCCCTAGGCTGGCTCAAGATCAACACGAGGGAATCGCGTCATGAAACTGGGAATCATCGGCAGCGGCATGGTCGGCGCCGCCGCCGCCTTTGCCTGCACCCTGCGCGGGGCCGCGTCGCGCATCGTGCTGGTCGACATCGACAAGGCCCGTGCCCGGGCCGAGGCAGAGGACATCGCCCATGCCGCCCCTTTCGCCGGGGCCACCCAGATCGACGCCGGGGATTACGACGACCTTGCCGGCGCGGGCATCGTTATCCTGGCCTGCGGCGTCGGGCAGAAACCCGGTGAAACCCGGCTGGAACTGCTGGGCCGCAATGCCGCCGTGTTCCGATCCGTCGTCGAAGAGGTGATGCGCATCTGCCCGGATGCGATCCTGCTGGTTGCCTCCAACCCGGTCGACATCATGGGGCAGATCACCCAGGCCCTGTCCGGCCTGCCGCCGGGGCGCGTCATCGCCTCGGGCACGATCCTTGATACCGCGCGCTTTCGCTGGTTGCTGGGCCGCCACCTGGGGATCGCACCACGGTCCGTGCACGCCTACGTTCTGGGCGAACATGGCGACAGCGAGGTATTGGCCTGGTCCGCCGCGCGCGCCGGGTCTGTTTCGGTGCAGGGCTTCGCGGAACAGGTCGGCGCGCCATTGACCCCCGAGGTCCGCGACCGGATCGACAGTGGCGTGCGCCGCGCCGCCTATACCATCATCGAGGGAAAGGGCGCGACCTGGTACGGCATCGGCGCCGGCCTTGCCCGGATCGTCTCGGCCATCGCGCAGGACGAGGGTGCGGTGCTGACCGTTTCGACCCTGGGCGAGGTCATGGGCGTGCGCGACGTCGCCTGTTCGGTACCCCGGGTGGTGGGCGCACAAGGCGTGACAGAGGACCTGGTGCCCGACCTTACGCCCGCCGAGGCCGACGCCCTGCGCGCCTCGGCCGAGATGCTGCGCGATACTGCCGCCTCGGTCCCGATCTGAGCCCCCCTTTCATGTCGCCGCCAACAGGTCTAGGTTGCCGGCAACGCGCAAGCCGCGCAGCCCCCAGTCAAGAGTTTCCCAATGCCCGCGCCCAACGTCGCGCCGCTGCGCAATGCCCCGCCGCCAACGCGGTCCGACAACCTGCGGGGCATCAGCCTCATGTTGCTGGGGTTCTTTTCCTTTGCGGCCTGCGATGTGCAGGCCAAGCTCCTGACAGAGACCTTTCATCCCGCACAGGTGGTCTGGTTCCGCCAGATCGGGCTGGCGGCAGGCATGGTGGTCCTGATCCTGTTGCGCGGATCCCATATCCTGCGGTCACACCTGCCGGTTCTGCAGATCGCGCGTGGCCTGATGGCTGTCGGATCGGCCGTCTGCTTCATCCTTGCGGTCAGTTTCGTGCCGCTTGCGGACGTGGTGGCCGTGACCTTCATCGCGCCCTTCATCGTCACTGTCCTCGGTGCGGTCTTTCTTCGTGAGCCGGTGGGCATCCGGCGTTGGGCCGCGGTCAGCGTGGGCTTTATCGGCATGTTGATCGTGATCCGCCCGGGACTGGGCGTGTTTCACCCCGCGATCGGTTTCGCCGTGGCCGCCGCCTGCTTCTTCTCGCTCCGGCAGGTCCTGTCCCGCAGCCTCAGCGGCACCGACCCGGTGGTCACCACCGTCGCCTATACCTCTCTGACCTCGATCACCGTTGTCAGCCTGGCCCTGCCTTTCGTCTGGCGCACGCCGGATGAAATCGGTCTCTGGCTGATCGTTGCGGGCCTCGCCACCACGGCGGCCCTGGGCGAGGTTCTGGTGATCCGGGCGCTCGACATCGCGCAGGCCGTGGTCGTCGCCCCGATGCACTATTCCATGATCATCTGGGGCACGTTCTACGGTTATGTCGTCTTTTCCGACCTGCCCGATGGCTGGACGCTGCTGGGCTGCGGGATCATCATCGCCTCGGGGCTCTACACCCTGCACCGCGAAAGGTTGGCGGCCAAGCGCGGCACAGGCTAGCTCCCGCTCTCCCAGCTGTAGGCCCAGTGTTTCAGCCCCTCGTGGCCGGCCCCTGTCAGGCCATAGATCCCCTTGGATTGCCGCTCGAACCAGCCGTAGTGGTTGTCCCGCATGATCCGCGTCGCCGCCGCAACGCCGGTCGCCTTGGTCACGTCGCGCCCGCGGCAGGCCCCGTGTTCGGCCAGATGCGCCGCACAGGCCAGCGAATCCTGGCGATAGCCCGTCACGATCCCATGCCGCGTCGCCCCGCCCTCGTTGGGATCGCCGCGCAGCCGCTCGAAGGCCCGCAACAGCTTGGCAGCCTTCGCCTTGTTGCGCCGCGGCAAATAGGGGCCCGGATCGCATTGCACCTCGACCGTGCCGTCCGCGCGAACCGTGATGAACCCCAGACCCAGGCGGCGGCACATGGTCAGGTTGTCCTTCAATGCCCGCCGAGCGCTGCGGCCGGTGGGGCGCGGCACGGCGATGTAGACATGCTCGGACACTGCAAGCCGGGCGCAGGCCTGGTGGTAAAGCGACAGGGTGATCCGCAGCTTGAGTTCGACAATGACAGGGGGTTCGTCGCCGCGCAGGGCGACAAGGTCGGCCGCGCCGACCTCCCCCTTGACCGTGTAACCCTGCGTTTCCAGCAAGGCCTTGACCGGCGCATATAAATCGCTTTCCCGCTCCATCCCTGCAGTTTCGGCGCAGGCCTTCCCCTTGTCCAGAACCTGCCCGCCGGACTATGCAAGACGGGCCCCAACCGGAAAGCGACCCATGCGCCTGATCCTGACCGCCCTGACCCTCCTTGGCCTATGCACCGCCCCTCTTTTCGCCAGCTGTCAGGGCCGCGATCTGATGGGCACGCTGACCGACAGCGAAAGCTCCCTTTTTAAGGAACAGCTTGCCGCAACGCCCTACCCCGAGGGCAACCACTGGCGCGCCACGCGCGACGGCAAGACCCTGCACCTGATCGGCACCCTGCACCTTGGCGACCCCCGCATGGATGCCCCGGCCGACCGGCTGGCGCCCCTGATCGAAGGCGCGGACCTTTTGCTGCTGGAAATGGCCGCGCCCGAGAAAGAGGCGCTGGAAACCGCGCTCAAGACCCGGATGGACTTGCTGCTGCTACCGGACAGCACCCTGCCGGAACTCTTGCCCGAGGAGGAATGGAACCGCCTGGCCGAGGCGATGCGCCTGCGTGGGATGCCGCCCTTCATGGCCGCCCGGATGCGGCCCTGGTACGTCTCGATCCTGCTGGCGATCCCGCCCTGCATGACCGCGCAACTGACCGAGGCCAACGGGCTGGATGCCCGGCTGGAACGCGCGGCGCTGGCCGCCGGGGTGCCCACACGCTCGCTGGAGCCCTATGAAACGGGGTTTGCGGCCTTCTCGGACATGTCCCTCGACACGCAGCTCCTGATGATCCGCTCCGCCCTCAGCAGGCCCCAGGATGCCGAGGATCTCTTCGAGACCATGCTCACCGCCTATTTCGGCGAGGCCCATGCCGCCAGCCAGATCGCGCTCAAGGTGCTGTCCGCCCGCCTGACGCCCCTGACACCTGCGGAAAACGCCCAGGTCTTCGAGGTGATGGACGGCGCCTTGATCGCGGGCCGAAACCGCGCCTGGATTCCGGTCCTTACGAACGCATTGGACGAAAGCGACGGCTACGTCGTCGCCGCCTTCGGCGCCGCCCACCTTTCGGGCGAGGAAGGCGTGTTGCAACTGCTCGAAGACGAAGGCTTTGCGCTGGAGCGGGTGCCGTTCTGATGTGAAACGCCAAAGGCGCCGGGGACGGCGGGCGGGGCGACGTCGAGGCCGGAGGCCTCGGCAAGCGCCGTCCCGACGCCCGGTCTCAGGCAGCCAGCCCGCGCCCTTTCAACAGGGCTTCGACGCCCGGCATCCGGCCGCGGAACCGGGTATATAGCTCTTCCGCCTCCACCGATCCGCCACGGGACAGGATGAACCGCTCCAGTTTTTCCGCGGTTTCGGGATCGAAGGCCCCGCCCGCCTCCTCGAAGGCCTCGAAGGCATCCGCATCCATGACCTCGGACCACATGTAGCTGTAATAGCCCGAGGAATAGCCGTCCCCGGCAAAGACATGGGCGAAATGCGGCGTTGCATGGCGCATGACGATGGCGCGCGGCATGCCGATGCTTTCCAGCACCTCCGCCTGCTTCTGCATCGGATCGGCCGGCGCCGCACCGGAATGAAACTCCAGGTCCACCAGCGCCGAGGCCACGTATTCGACCGTCTGGAACCCCATGTCGAAATTGGCCGCCTTCAGCACCTTGTCCAAGAGCGCCTTGGGCATCGGCTCGCCGGTCTCGGCATGGGTGGCGAATTCGGCCAGCACCTCCGGCACCTCCAGCCAGTGTTCGTAAAGCTGCGACGGCAGCTCGACGAAATCGCGCGCGACGGACGTCCCGGCGACCGAGCCGAATTCCACGTCCGACAGCATCTGGTGCAGCGCATGGCCGAACTCATGGAACAACGTCCGCGCATCGTCATAGGACAGGAGCGCGGGCTTGCCCGCCGACGGCTTGGCGAAGTTGCAGACATTGACCACGATCGGCGTCTTTTCCTCGGGCCGCTTGGCTTGCATCCGAAATGCCGAACACCAGGCCCCCGACCGTTTCGAGGAGCGCGCGAAGTAATCCCCGATGAAGACCGCGACATGCTTGCCGTCCCGCGTGACCTCGTAGGCGCGGCAATCGGGGTGGTACATCGGCACCTCCAGCGGCGCGAATTCCAGCCCGAACAGGCGGTTCGCACAGGCAAAGGCGGCCTCGATCATCCGGTCAAGCTGCAGGTACGGCTTCAGTTCGGCTTCGTCCAGATCGTGCAGCGCCTTGCGCCGCTTCTCCGCGTAGTAGCGCCAATCCCAGGGTTCCAGCGGCCCCGGAATGCCGTCGGCGTGCAGCATCTGCTCCATCTCGGCGGCATCCTTCAGCGCCGCCGCCTTGGCCGGCTCCCAAACCGCCATCAGCAGGTCACGCACCTTGTCGGGCGTGCCCGCCATCTCTGTCTCCAGCTTGAAACCCGCGAAATCGCCATAGCACAGCAGCCTGGCGCGCTCCTCGCGCAGTTTCAGCACCTCGCCCGCGATGCCTCGATTGTCGGTCTCGCCGCCGTTCTCTCCACGCATCACCCAGGCCCGCCAGGCCTTTTCGCGCAAGGCGCGGCGCGGCGAGAACTGCAGGAAAGGCACGATCAGCGACCGCGACAGCGTCACCACCGGGCCGCCCGCCCCCGCCGCCTCACCGGCAGAGCGCGCCGAATCCACGACGAACTCCGGCAAGCCTTCAAGGTCATCCTCGGCCAAGTCCATCGACCAGGCAGATTCGTCCTTCAAAAGGTTCTGGGTAAATTGCGTGCCCAGAACCGCCAGCCGCGACTTGACCTCTTTCATCCGCTCCGCCGCATCGCCTTCCAGCGCCGCGCCTGCGCGCACGAAATCGCGGTGCGTCAGGTACAACACCCGCGCCTCTTCCTCGGACAGGTCCAGCGCCTCGCGCGCCTCCCACAACGCGCGGATGCGGGCGAACAGCGCCGCGTTGGAGTAGATCGCCGAGGAATGCGCCGACAGCTTGGGGCTGAAATCGCGCTGCAGTTCCTGCCGCTTGTCGTTGCTGTCCGCCCCGGCAAGGTTGAAGAAGGTGCCCAGCACCTTGTCCAGCGCCGCGCCCGATCCTTCCATCGCCAGGATGGTGTTGTCGAAGGTCGGCGCCTCGGGGTTGCCGGCAATCGCCTCGATTTCCGCCAGGTGCGCATCCAGCGCCTCCTCCAGCGCCGGGGCAAAATCCTCGTCCGAGATGTCCGCGAAGGGGGCAATGCCAAAGGGCGTGTCCCAATCGACAAGCAAGGGGTTGGTCATGAGGCTCTCTCCTGTCTCGTTGCGGCAAAGCTAGGCGCCCGCGCCGCCCGCTTCAATCACAACAACGGTTTCTCCGGACGCGATGGCGTCGGAACCGGCCCAGGGTGGGCTTCACCCCGCCGCCGTACCGCAGACCGGACAGTCCTCGCGGCGTTTCAGCGTGATCTTGCGGGTCTCGCTCCACAGGGCGTCGTAAATCAGCATCTCGCCCCGCAACACGGCGCCCGCCCCGGAGATCAGCTTGATGCATTCCACCGCCATCATGCTGCCCACCACACCCGGCAAGGGGCCCAGCACTCCCGCCTCGGCACAGCTGGGGGCCAGTCCCGGCGCCGGGGCCTCTGGAAAGATGCATTGATAGCAGGGCCCGGAATGGGTGGGATCAAAGACCGAAACCTGCCCTTCCCACTGGCTCAACGCCCCGGAAATCAATGGCTTGCCCGCGGTCACGCAGGCCCGGTTCACCAGGTAACGCGTGTCGAAATTGTCGGTCCCGTCCAGCACCAGGTCGTACTCTTCCAAGAGCGCAGCCGCGCTCTCTTCGTCCAGGCGCCGCTTGTAGGGGCGCACGGTGATGTAGGGATTCAGGGCTTCCATCGCCGCCTGCGCGGAAAAGACCTTGGCCATGCCGATCCGGGCATCGGTGTGGATCACCTGCCGTTGCAGGTTGCCGCTGTCCACCTCGTCATCGTCGATCACGCCGATGGTGCCCACACCCGCTGCCGCGAGATACAACAGCGCCGGAGAGCCAAGCCCCCCTGCACCGACCACCAGCACCTGCGCCTCTTTCAGGCGCTTCTGCCCCGGACCACCCAGCTCGCGCAGCACGATATGCCGGGCATAGCGCTCCAATTCGCCCTCGCGGAATTTCGACGGATCGGGCGCCGGCGCCTCTGCCGCCTCCCTCCGGACCGCACGCGCCTTCAGCCGGCGGATGCCCAGCGCATAGGCAGATCCCAACGCCACGAAACCGCCCAGGATCAGCCAGGGCGCCGCGCTGACGCCCGTCGCCGCGCGCAGCGGATGACCTGCGGGCAAAACCACCTGCACCATCAGCACCAGGACATAAAGCAGGCCCAGCATGTAGAAGCGCGCCATGCGGGGCACCTTCATCATGTGCCCGACGCCCCAGATCACCGCAGCCAGTGCCAGCACGAATACCATCAGCCGCGCCCCGTCGACCCAAAGCCGCCCGCGCCGCGCGCGGTGGCGTCCAGAACGCCCTCGCGGAACACCGCCCGCACCACCGGCGCCACCACCATCTGCGCAATCCGGTCACCGTGGGCGATCACGAATTCCGCCGCGCCCGCGTTCATCACGATCACCCCCAGGGGACCGCGGTAATCGCTGTCGATGGTTCCCGGCGCATTGGGCAGGGTGATCCCGTGTTTCAGCGCCAGCCCCGAGCGTGGCCGCACCTGCACCTCGTAGCCCGCCGGAATGGCGATCCGCAGACCCGTCGGGATCAACACCCGCGCCCCCGGCGCCAGGTGGATCGCGCCCCGGTCATCAAGATTGGCACGCAGGTCAGCCCCCGCCGCCCCCGGCGTGGCATAGGTGGGAAGGCCCAGCGCCCTGTCCGCCCCCTCGACCCAGTCGAAGGCAATCGCAACCTGTGCTTCTTCTCTCGTCAAATACTCAAACTCCGCCCGTGCCGCGCGTACCGTCCCAGGGACCGGGCGCGCGCGGGGAAACCCCCAGCGCCTCTGCGATCCGTCCCGCCAGCCGCGCCCCCACTTCGCGCTTGGACGCCCGCGGCCAGGTCTCGGCGCCCGCCTCAGAGATCAGGATGACCGCGTTCTCCGCCCCGCCCATGATCCCCGTCGAAGGCGAGACGTCATTGGCCACGATCCAGTCACAGCCCTTGCGCGCGCGTTTCGCCGTGGCATTGGCGACCACGTCATCCGTCTCGGCGGCAAAGCCCACCACCAGCCCGGGTCGGCCGTCGGTCAATTGCGATACCTCGGCCAGGATGTCGGGGTTCTCGGCGAACTCCAGCACCGGCAGCTTGCCGCCCTGTTTCTTGATCTTCGAGCCCGAGGCACTGGCCACGCGCCAATCCGCCACCGCCGCCGCGAAGATCCCCGCCTCGACCGGCAGCGCGCCCATGACCGCGTCGCGCATCTCGCGCGCGCTCTCGACCTCGATCACCTCCACGCCAGCCGGGCGCGGTGCCTCGGCGGGTCCGGTGACAAAGACCACCTCGGCGCCCAGGTCACGCAAGGCCTCGGCAATTGCGGTGCCCTGGGCGCCCGAAGACCGGTTGGCGATATAGCGCACCGGATCGATCGGCTCGTGGGTGGGGCCGGAGGTGATCAGCACGCGCCGCCCTGCCAGCGGATCGGCGGACAAGGCCTTCTCGATCCCGGCGATGATCTCCATCGGCTCGGACATCCGGCCCGGCCCGTGTTCGCCGCAGGCCATGTCGCCGGGGTTGGGGCCGATAACGCGTACGCCGTCGCCACGCAGCACCTCGAGGTTGCGCTGCGTCGCCGGATGCTCCCACATCCGCACGTTCATGGCCGGGGCGATCATCACCGGCGTGTCGGTCGCCATCAGCAAGGTCGTGGCCAGGTCATCCGCATGGCCGCCCGCCATCTTCGCCATCAGATCGGCGGTCGCCGGCGCCACCACCAGCAGATCCGCCACGCGGCTCAGCTGGATATGGCCCATTTCGGCCTCTTTCGTCAGATCAAAGAGATCGCGATGCACCTCTTCCCCGGCAAGCGCCGAGACTGACAGCGGCGTGACGAATTCCTCGGCGGCACGGGTCATCACCGGGGTCACCGCCGCGCCGCGCTCGCGCAGACGCCGGATCAGGTCGAGGCATTTATAAGCCGCGATACCGCCCCCGATGATCAGAAGAATGCGCTTCCCGTTCAGCATGGCCCGCCCCACTCGCTTTGATGTGGTTGTAGGCGCAGCCGCGACCCGAGACAATGGGCCGACAGGCCAGCGACGATCACGATCCCCGGCAGGGGTCACCGCGCACGAAACGCCTCGCAGGGATCGGGACGTTCCACGGCCGGGGCGCTTTCTGTCAGGTCGAAACCGCCGTCCGGGGCCGTCCCGTCGTTCTCGCCCTGCCCAAGGGCGAGGATCGTCACATCGGGCGCTGCCAGGGCCAGCAAGGCAGGCGCCCCCCAGTCCTTTCGGGCGTGTCCGTTGCCGGTGATGACCACGACCGGCCCGCCGGTGGCCTCCAGTGCCTCCAGCGCGGCAGCGGCCAGGCGCGCATCCCGCAGCCGCTGGATGTCCACCATCCCGGGCAGGATCTCGGCCGGCAAAGCGTCGCAATGGGCCCCCATCTGCAACGCCTCCCGCTTCTGCTGTTGCGCATCCGGCAGAGGCTGGTCCAGCCCGAACCGTGCGGCACCTTCGCCAAAGGCATCAGCCAGGCTTTGCCCCATTGCCGCCCGTGCCGCACCGCGGGGCAATTGCGCACCGAAATGCACGGCATCGGGGGCCGCCGCGAAAATCGGATAGTACATCGAGAAATCGGGCCACCCGCTGTCGGCCCAGTTCAGAGCCGCACCCAGCGCCGCCTCGTCGCCAGTCAGCTCGGGCGTGATCGGAGGCACGGAGTCCGGATCCAGCATCTCCCAGACGATGGCGCGGGGCTCTACCTCTGCGACAATCTCGGCCTGACGCGCGTGATGGGCAGGGTTGTCGTGAACCTCGCCGAGAAATAGCACGTTGGCGTCAGGAATGGTGTCCGCCGCAGCAGACCCGGCGAACAGCATCAGGCCGAGGATCGCATGTTTCATGCCAGGAAGTGATGCACTTCCCCGCTTTGCGCTTCAAGTGCCTTGCGCATCTTGCCAAAGGCAGCCGCCTCAAGCTGGCGCACGCGCTCCTTGCTCAGCCCCAACTCGGTGCCCAGGGATTCCAGCGTCCGCGTTTCCTCGCGCAGCTTGCGCTCACGCACGATGAACCGCTCGCGGTCGTTGAGCGCGCCCATCGCTTGCACGAGCCAGTCACGCAATTGCTCGCGGTCGTGTTCGTTCTCGACGATCTCGGAAGCCTGGGCGCCGTCATCCTCGATGGTGTCGATCCACTCGCGGCCTTCATCCTCGACCGATTGCGTGGCATTCAGCGAGTAATCCGAGCCGGACAGCCGCCCTTCCATCATCTCTACATCGCGCAGCGGCACGCCGATTTCCGTGGCGATCTTGTGGCGCAGCTGATGCCCGTCCAGTTCCTCGCCCGAGGCCGCGGCCTCGCGCTCGATCCGGGCCTGGACACGGCGCATGTTGAAGAAGAGGGATTTCTGCGACGAGGTCGATCCGGTGCGCACCATCGACCAGTTGCGCATCACATAATCCTGGATCGATGCCTTGATCCACCAGACGGCGTAGGTCGAAAAACGCACGCCTCGGTCCGGATCGAACTTGTCGGCGGCCTTCATCAGGCCCAAACCCGCCTCCTGGATCAGGTCGTTCATCGGCGCGCCGTAGCGCTTGAACTTGGCCGCCATCGAAATCGCCAGTCGCATGTAGGCCTGGATCAGCCGGTGCAGCGCCTCTTCGTCACGGTCGTCTCGCCACGCGTAGGCCAGTTTCAGCTCGGTTTCCGCGTCCAGCAGTTCGGCCTTCATGGCCCGGCGCGACAAGCTCTGGTCATTGAATGAATCAAGTGCCATTTCCGCTCCCCTGGTGATCTCAGGCCCCGGTTCTTCGGGCCTCTTGATCGTAGTACGCGCGTGGCGGGCACGCAGATCACTTTTGCGTCTGAGTATTTTCGACCAATCTGCACGCAGCCATCCGGCGGTTTGATCCTGTTCGCCACGAATCCTGATTTCCCGTCGCGCGGCACATGCTGTAGTTGAACGCACAAGCGATTGGAGAGGTTCCATGTCCGACAAGCTTTTTCTTGGCGACTACAGCTATTCCAGCTGGTCCTTGCGGGCCTGGCTGCTGTTTCACCGCTTCGGCATTCCCGCAACGATCGAGATTGTCGATTTCATGAAGGCCGGCGTGGCAGAACAGATGTCGCGCTTTTCCCCGGCCCGCACGGTGCCGACACTGGTGCTGTCGGACGGTACCGTGATCTGGGACAGCCTTGCCCTGGCCGAAGAACTGGCCAGCCGCCATCCGGACGCGGGCCATTGGCCCGCCGATCCCGCGATGCGCGCCACCGCCCGCAGCCTCGCGGCCGAGATGCACTCCAGCTTCGGCACGCTGCGGGACCTGTGCCCGATGAACCTGCGCGCGGCCTATTCCGACACGCCTTTGCCAGAGGCCCTGCAGGCCGACCTCTCGCGGATCGAGACAATCTGGGGCTTTGCGCTCGACCGGTCGCGCGGGCCCTGGCTCTGCGGCGATTACTCGGTCGCCGATGCCTTCTTTGCGCCTGTTGCCGCGCGGATTGCGGGCTATGCCCTGCCCGTGGGCGAGCAGGCGCGCGATTATGTTGCCGTGCACCTGGCAGACCCGGCCTTCCGCCGCTGGCGCGCGATGGGGCTGGCCCGCGGTGCGACCCTGCCCTGGTACGATCGCGATTATGCGCAACTGCCCTGGCCCGGCCCGACACCGCGTTCCGCGCGGGCGGTCGACAGCGGCGAAGCCGAGAATTCCGCCTGCCCCTATTCCGGGGATCCGGTGACACACCTGATGGAATCAGAGGGTCGGATCTTTGGCTTTTGCAACGCATTTTGCCGCGGCAAGACGGTGAACGATCCGGACGCCTGGCCGAAATTCGTGGCGATGCGCGACGGCACCAACTGACCGTCCTCACGGTAATTCCTAACGCCGTCCACCACGCGTTAACCAGTTGCTAACCACGTCCGGGGCAGGCTCGCCCCGGTCTGACGTGGGGAGTTTCATGGTTGCGCGCGCCCATACGGTCGCTTTCGAAGGAGTAAATGCGCGCCCGGTCGAGGTGCAATGCGCCGTCACACCCGGCGTCCCCGCCTTTTCCATCGTCGGCCTGCCCGATAAGGCCGTCTCCGAGGCCCGCGACCGCGTGCGCACGGCATTGGGCGCGCTGGCCATCGCGCTGCCGTCGAAAAAAATCACGATCAACCTCGCCCCCGCCGACCTGCCCAAGGTCGGCTCGCATTTCGACCTGCCCATCGCTCTGGGGCTGCTGGCCGCGCTCGACATCCTGCCGCGCGACGCGGTGGCGCAAACGGTCGCCCTGGGCGAGCTGTCGCTGGACGGGGACCTGTTGCCCGTGGTCGGCGCCCTGCCGGCCGCGATGGCCGCGGCCGAGGAAGACCGCATTCTGCTGTGCCCCCGCGCCTCGGGGGCAGAGGCCGCCTGGGTCGATGCCTGCACGGTGATCGGCGCCGGAAACCTGCTGGAAATCGTGCGGCATTTTTCCGGGGACAACGTGCTGGAACCGGCCCAGCCGGGCGAGGTGACGACGGACGCGACACCGCGCGACCTGCGCGACGTCAAGGGACAGGAACGCGCCAAACGGGCGCTGGAAATCGCCGCCGCCGGGCGCCATCACCTGATGATGATCGGCCCGCCCGGGGCGGGCAAATCCATGATGGCCGCCCGAATGCCCGGCATCCTGCCGCCCTTGACGCCCATCGAGGCGCTGGAAACCTCGATGATCCATTCCATCGCGGGCCTGCTGACCGATGGCGGCATCTCGCGCACGCGGCCTTTTTGCGAACCGCATCACACCGCCTCGATGGCGGCCCTGATCGGCGGCGGGCGCACCGCGCAGCCCGGGCAGGCCAGCCTCGCCCACAATGGCGTGCTGTTCATGGACGAATTCCCGGAGTTTCCACGCAACGTGCTCGAAACCCTTCGCCAGCCCATCGAAACCGGCGAAGTCGTGGTGGCCCGCGCCAATGCCCATATCCGGTACCCTGCGCGTTTCCTGCTGGTCGCCGCCGCCAATCCCTGCAAATGCGGTTATCTCACCGATCCGGCGCAGGCCTGTTCGCGCGCCCCGAACTGCGGAGAGGACTACCTTGGCCGCATCTCCGGCCCGCTGATGGACCGATTCGACCTGCGGCTGGAGGTGCCGCCGGTCGCGTTCACCGACCTCGACCTGCCCGCCACCGGCGACAGCTCGGCGACCGTGGCCGCCCGCGTTGCCGCCGCGCGCGCTGTACAGGCCGACCGTTTTGCCGAACACGACGCGCTGCGCACCAATGCCGATGCCGAGGGCCAGTGCCTCGAAGAGATCGCCACGCCCGACGAAGAGGGACACGCGCTGCTGACCCGCGCCGCCGACCGCTTTGGCCTGACCGCGCGCGGCTATCACCGGGTGCTGCGCGTCGCCCGCACCATCGCCGACCTCGACGAAAGCGGGACCGTCCGCCGTCCGCACGTGGCCGAGGCGCTCAGCTATCGGCTGCTGTCTGCGAAAGAGAATTGATCCAGCGCGCGATCCGCCGCAGCGTGATCCGCGCCTCCGGCAGGATGTTGTGAAAGATGGGCCAGACGTGCGGCAGGTCCCGCGCGATGTCCTCTTGCACCGTCACCCCCTGTTGGCGCAGCCGCGCCGCCATGCGCCGGGTGTCGTCCAGCAGGAATTCCGTGTCCCCTGCCGACAACCAGACCGGCCCGGACCCGGCGAAGTCCGCCCAGAGCGGCGACACTCGCGGATCGCGCCGATCGACGTTGTCCGGCAGATAATGCATCGCCGTTTCATGCGTGCGGCTCGCCGGCAGGACCACGTCGCTCTCGGCATTGCGCGTCACGCTCTCTCCCGAAAACGTCATGTCCGTCAGCGGAGACAGCGCGAAGGTCCCCAAGGGTTGCGGCAGCCCCTGCCGACGGATCTCTCCCAGCAGAGCAAGCGCCAGCCCTCCGCCGGCGCTGTCACCGCCCAGCACGACCCCCGCGGGATGCGCCATGACCGCGCGATAGGCCGTCAGCGCATCCTCCAGCGCGGCCGGAAAGGGATGGTCCGGTGCCAGCCGATAATTCACAAGGCAGGCCGGGCACCGGGCGGCCCGTGACAGCCAGGCGACCATCGCCCGATGCGTGTCGGCAGAGCCCATGACATAGGCTCCACCGTGAAAGTACAGGATCAGCGGCCCCGGCAGATCCTCGTTGACCCGCAGCACCGGAACCGCATCCAGTACATCGCGCCGTTGGCGGGTGCCGCCGGGGGCAAAAAAGAAAAGCCGCGCCTTCCTTTCAAAGGAGGCGCGCAGCCGAGGCACGGATTTGCCCCGCTCCAGGTGCGGCCGTTCCGTCATCCGCAACCAGCGGTTCAGGACCGGCCGCATCAGGCTCATGCCAGCTTGGCCTCGATCGCCTGCCAGATCCTTTCGGCCACGTTGATGCCGTCGAACCGTTCCAGCTCCTGGATGCCCGTCGGCGAGGTCACGTTGATCTCTGTCAGCCAGTCGCCGATCACGTCGATGCCGACAAAGATCTGCCCCTTGTCGCGCAGCACCGGCCCGATCCGCGCACAGATTTCGCGGTCACGGTCGCTCAGCTCGATCTTCTCGGGGCGGCCGCCCACATGCATGTTCGAGCGCACCTCGCCCTTGGCCGGCACCCGGTTGATCGCGCCCACCGCCTCACCGTCGACGAGGATCACCCGCTTGTCACCCTTGGACACGGCGGGCAGGTATTTCTGCACGATCAGCGGTTCACGAGAGAAACCGGTAAACATCTCGTAGAGCGAGCTGAGGTTGCCGTCGGCGGCGCCCAGCTTGAACACCCCGGCGCCGCCGTTGCCGTACAGCGGCTTGACGATGACATCGCCATGTTTCTCGCGGAAGGCGCGCAGCACCTCCAGGTCGCGGGCAATGGCCGTGGGGGGCGTCAGGTCGGGAAAGTTCAGGACCAGCAGCTTTTCCGGGGAATTGCGGACCCAGAAGGGATCATTGACCACCAGGACATCATCCTTGAGCCGGTCCAGCAGATGGGTGGTGGTGATGTAGTGCATGTCGAAGGGAGGATCCTGCCGCAACCAGATCACGTCCATATCCGCCAGGTCGACCGCCACGCGGTCACCGAGAACGGCGGGTTTCTCCGCCACCCGCTGCACGGTCATCCAGTGCCCGCGCGCGGTGATCCGCCCCTCTTCATAGGCCAGCTGGTCCGGCCCGTAATAGAACAGTTCATGCCCGCGCGCCTGCGCCTCTTCGGCGAGGCGAAACGTGCTGTCGGCGTTGATGTCGACCCCGGTGATCGGGTCCATCTGAAAGGCGATCTTCATCGGCGTCCCCTGCATTCTTCCCGCCATAGATGGCGCAGGACGGGGCCGGGTGCAATGCACCGCTACCCTGCACAGACGCAGGGACGCCCCCTAGCAGAGCGCGTTTTCGATCACCCGGATCTCGCCTTGCCCGTTCACAAGCGCCACGTCGAAACGGATATCCGTCAGCGACCCGCGCGGCATCGTGCCAAGGAATTCCTCACCGGCCCGCAGCAGCCGCCCGATCTGGCGTTGCGACAGGCGTTCGGCGGCGCGATCGAAGCTGCGGCTTTTCTTGACCTCGACGACAACAACGCCGTCACCGTCGCCCAGCACAAGGTCTATCTCGCCCGATCGACCGCGCCACCGCCGCGCCAGCAGCGGATAGCCCCGGCGGGCATAGTCCACGGCCACGCCATCCTCTGCCGCGAGGCCCGCGTGATAGCCGCATCGCCCGGTATCGACCCGGCCCGCCAAACCTGCGCAATCACGCGCCATCGCCATCCCCTTTTGCCGAGAGGCGCATGGCCAGTTGATAGACCGGGCGCCGTTTCACCCCGAACCGAGCCGAGACGAAATCCGCCGCATCGCGGACCGACATCGTTTCCAGCGCCTTGTTCACCTCCTGTTCTAGATCGATTTCCTTAACGGATCCTGAATCGCCCTTGCCGATCAGCACCACCACCTCGCCCTTGGCGGGGCTCTCGCGGTAATGATTGGCCAGGTCGGACAGGGGCCCGCGCCGGACTTCCTCGAATTTCTTGGTCAGTTCCCGGCAGACAGCCGCCTCGCGATCGCCCAGCACATCCTGCGCGGCCATCAGCATCTCCGGCAGACGCCGGGGCGATTCGTAGAACACCAGCGTCGCGGGCACGCCCGACAGTTCGCGCAGCGCCGATTTGCGCGGCCCGCCCGCGTTGGGCAGGAACCCCGCGAACAGGAACCTGTCCGTGGGCAGCCCGGCCAGCGTCAACGCCGTGACAACCGCGCTGGCCCCCGGCGCGCTGGTCACTGCGAACCCCGCTTCGGCGGCGGCGCGCGCCAGGTCGAACCCGGGGTCCGAGATCATCGGTGTCCCTGCCTCGGATGCGTAAAGCACCGACTTTCCCGCCGCCAGGTCCGACAGCAGGCGCGGACGCGCCCGCGCGCCGTTGTGATCGTGATAAGCCACCAGTGGCCGGTCGCCCAGCGCCACGCCATGCAGTTCAATCAGCCGTCGCAGGCTGCGCGTATCCTCTGCCGCCAGGACATCCGCCGTGGCCAGCAGGTCCAGCGCCCGCAGCGTGATATCACGCGCGTTGCCGATGGGTGTCGCCACAAGGTACAGGCCCGGCGTCAATCCGCCGCCCTGTCCGGCGCTTTCCGGATTCGTCACTGGTCCCCCCTTTCGCCCTTCTCTATGATCGTCGCCAAATCGCTCAGCGCGCCGCCCGTGCCGCGCATGTCGCGCAAGAAACGAGGGAGTCCACCGTCCATGTTCGCCATTCTGTCCAATTTCCGCAAGGCGCTGCGCCCGCTGGCCGGTCTGGCCGCCGCAGCTGCCCTGGCCGCCTGTGATCCCTCTGCGCTGACCAATATCGGTGGTGGCGGCGACGGTCCACGCATCAATACCGCCAAACCGATCCCCGTCGCGCTGCTGGTGCCGCAGTCCGACCAGGGCGCTGCGCCGATCGCCACCTCGCTGGAAAACGCCGCCCGGCTGGCGATGGCCGACCTGGGCGAGGGCGTGACCATCGACCTGCGCGTCTATGACACCGGCGGACAGGCCCCCGCCGCCGCCGCCGCCGCGCAAAAGGCCGTGGACGAGGGCGCCAAGATTATCCTTGGCCCGCTGCGCGCCGACGCGGTGAACGCCGCCGGCCTTGCCGTGGCCGACGAGGGCGTGAACGTCCTGGGCTTTTCCAACAACCCCACCATCGCCGGCGGCAACGTCTTCATCCTGGGGGCCACTTTCGACAACACCGCGCGCCGGATGATGGACCACGCCCGCCGCAACGGCAAATCCAACATGGTGGTGATCTACTCCGAGGATGTGGCGGGACAGCTGGGCAAACTGGCGATCGAGAAGGCCGCCACGGAATACGGCGTCAACATCGTCGGCAGCCAGGGCTACCAGCTCTCGATCGAGGGCGTCTCGGCCGCGGCCAGCGCGGCGGGCCGTGTGGTGTCCTCGGGCGCCGCCGACAGCATCTTCATCACCACAGCCGCCAGCAACGAGGCCATGCCGATCCTGCTGGACCGTCTGCCCGGGGCCGGGGTGGACCCCGCGCAGGTGCAATACATCGGCCTGACCCGCTGGGACGTGCGCCCCGATCTCTTTGGCCTGCCTGCTTCGGACGGGGCCTGGTTCGCGGTGCCGAACGTGGCCCGGCTGGAAAGCTTCTCGGGCCGCTACAACAGCACCTACGGCACCGCGCCGCATCCCCTGGCCGGCCTGGCCTATGACGGGATTACCGCCATCGGCACCCTGGCCGCGCAGGGCCGCAACGACGCGCTGTCGGCCACGGCGCTCACCTCGACTGGCTTTACCGGCACGGGCGGTGTATTCCGCCTGATGAGCAATGGTGCCAACCAGCGTGCGCTGGCCGTCGCCACGGTAAAAGACAAGAAGATGGTGATCCTTGACCCTGCCCCCAGCAGCCTCACAGGCGGCGGCCTCTGACTCGGAGACGCTTCCCGACAACCTGATCGCGCCCGCCGCCGAGATCTTTGATCTGCCGGCGGTGCGCGGCACGCTTTTTGCCGGGATGCCCAAGGGCGCGCCGGAAACGGACGTGCGCAAGCACACGGTCAAGACACTGCGTGCGGCCTTCGACGCGGGCCGCGCCAAGGTGGCAGAGGCGTTTTCCGCCGAACCCTTCGGGGCACGCCGCACCACCCGCTCCTACACCTGGATCACCGATTGCATCGTGCACCTGACCTTCGAGGTCGCCACCGAGGTGCTGCACCGCCTGCCCAACCCGACGGAATCCGAACGCCTTTCGGTGCTGTCGGTCGGCGGGTACGGACGCGGGGAAATGGCGCCCTTCTCGGACGTCGACCTGCTGTTCCTGACCCCTTACAAGATCACCCCCTGGGCCGAGAGCGTCATTGAATCGATGCTCTACATCCTCTGGGACCTTCGGCTGAAGGTCGGGCACAGCTCGCGCACGGTTCGCGACTGCCTGCGACTGGGGAGTGAGGATTTCACCATCCGGACCGCCATGCTGGAAAGCCGGTTCATCACCGGCGACGCGGGCCTGGCCGAGGATCTGGACCGCACCCTTTGGAACGACCTGTTCAACGCCACCGCCCGCGAATTCGTCGAGGCCAAGTTGAACGAGCGCGACGCCCGCCACGACAAGCAGGGCCAGCGGTACATGGTCGAACCCAACGTCAAGGAGGGCAAGGGCGGGCTGCGCGACCTGCAGTCGATGTTCTGGATCATCAAGTATGTCCACCACACGGATGATGTTTCCGAACTGGTCAAATCCGGCATCTTCCGCCCCGAGGAATACGACACCTTCGTCCAGGCAGAGCGCTTTCTCTGGGCGGTCCGCTGCCACCTGCACCTTGCCGCCGGACGGGCCAACGAGCTGCTGAGCTTCGACATGCAGGTCGAGGTGGCAAGCCGCATGGGCTACAACGACCGCGGCGGGCGCCGCGCCGTGGAATGGTTCATGCAGGACTATTTCCGCCACGCCACCTCGGTGGGCGACCTGACGCGCATCCTGCTGACCTCGCTGGAGGCAGACCACACCAAGGGCGCGCCGCTGATCCAGCGCCTGTTCCACCGTCCGCCCCAGGTCAAGGACGGCTACAAGGTGGTGCACAACCGGCTGGCCATCAGCGATGACGCGGCCTTTCTGTCCGACAAGCTGAACCTGCTCAGGGTCTTCGAGGAAGGGCTGCGCACCGGCCTCCTGATCCATCCGGACGCCATGCGGCTGGTCAAGGCCAACCTGCACCTGATCGACAATGCCTTTCGCGAGGACGACGAGGCGCGGACGCTGTTCCTGGACCTGCTGCTGAAACACGGCAATCCCGAACGCGCCCTGCGCCGGATGAACGAGCTTGGGGTGCTCTCCGCCTTCATCCCCGAATTCGCGCCCATCGTGGCGATGATGCAGTTCAACATGTACCACCACTACACGGTGGACGAACATACCATCCAGTGCATCTGGAACCTGTCCGAGATCGAGAATGGCAACCTGACAGAGGAACTGCCCGTCGCCTCGACGATCCTCAAGGAAGGTATCAACCGGCGCGTGCTTTACGTCGCGCTCCTGCTGCATGACATCGGCAAGGGCCGGAACGAGGATCACTCGATCCTGGGCGCCCGCATCGCGCGCACCGTCGCGCCGCGCCTTGGCCTGTCGAAATCCGAAAGCGCCACGGTCGAATGGCTGGTCCGCTATCACCTGCTGATGTCGGACATGGCGCAGAAACGCGACATCGCCGATCCGCGCACCGTGCGTGGCTTTGCCAAGGCGGTGCAGACGCGCGAACGGCTGGACCTGCTCTGCGTGCTGACGGTCTGCGACATCCGCGGCGTCGGCCCGGACACCTGGAACAACTGGAAGGCCGCGTTGATCCGCGCGCTCTACCGCCAGACGCGCCGCGCGCTCGAAGGCGGAATGGAGGCGCTCAACCGCGAGAACCGCGGCACCGAGGCCCGCGAGAACCTGCGCGAGGCGCTGTCGGACTGGGACTCGCTGGCATTGGCCGCAGAGACCAGCCGCCACTACGATCCCTACTGGCAGGGCCTGCATGTCACCGCGCATGTGGTCTTTGCCCGGTTGCTGCGCGAACTCAAGGACGACGAGATCGCCATCGACATCCACCCCGACGAGGACCGCGACGCCACCCGTGCCTGTTTTGCCCTGCAGGATCACCCCGGCATCTTCTCGCGCCTGACCGGGGCCCTTGCCCTTGCCGGGGCCAATATCGTGGACGCGCGCACCTTCACCACCAAGGACGGCTACGCCACGGCCGCCTTCTGGATCCAGGACGCCGAGGGGTCTCCCTACGAGGACGCCCGCATTCCGCGCCTGCGCGAAACCATCCGCAAGACCCTGATGGGCGAGGTCGTCGCGCGCGAGGCGATGAAGCCGAAGGACAAGCTCAAGAAGCGCGAGAAGGCCTTCAAGGTCCCGACCCACATCACTTTCGACAACGACGGGTCAGAGATCTTCACTATCATCGAGGTCGACACCCGCGACCGCCCGGGCCTGCTGTTCGACCTGGCGCGGACGCTGGCCGGGTTGAACATCTATGTCGCCTCCGCCGTGATCGCGACCTACGGTGAACAGGTGGTCGATACCTTCTACGTCAAGGACATGTTCGGGCTGAAGCTGCACTCGAAGGTCAAGCGCGACCAGATCGAGAAAAAACTGCGCTCGGCCATCGAGGAAGGCGCCGAACGCGCGCGCGGCTGAGTGGTTGTGCACGACCCCAAGGACGTGACTTGACCGCCCGATAAGCCACGGCAGGAGAAAGGCGACCATCCGGGGCCAGGCTTCGCCACCTGAAGCGACCGCGGTCAAAGCGACCCGTGGCGAGGTCGGCCATGTCCTGCTCTCTCGCTCGGGGCACAACCCCGATCTGTCCCACGGGACGGCACCGGATCACCGGGGCAACCTCTGCGCCCTGCCCGTCGCAGCGGGACTGATCTCGGCGGGCATGGCTTTCACCCGCTCTGCCGCGACATCCCCACCGCAACAGCCGTGGCGTGGATAGAAAGGCTGCCCTGGTCCCCGCCCCTTCCGCCCTTCGGCCCTTTCGGCTAAGCGAGGGACCAGAGCAGCAAGCGAGCACGCCCATGAAACCCATCCGCCTTGTCGCCGGTGTCATGACCGTCGGCTTCTGGACCCTGATGAGCCGGGTTCTGGGCGTCGTCCGCGAGGTCATGATCCTTGCCCTGATCGGCCCCGGCCCGGTCATGGATGCCTTTGTCGCGGCCTTTCGCCTGCCCAACCTCTTTCGCCGCTTCTTTGCCGAAGGCGCCTTCAACGCCGCCTTCGTGCCGCTGTTCTCCAAGAAATACGAGGGCGAGGAAGATCCGCTGATCTTTGCCCGCGACGCGCTGAACGGGCTGGCCACGGTTTTGCTTGCGCTGACCGCGCTGGCGATGATCTTCATGCCGGCGCTGGTCTGGGCCACCGCGGGCGGCTTTGCCGGGGATGCGCGCTTTGACCTGACCGTGGGCTTCGGTCGGGTGGTCTTTCCCTATATCCTGCTGATCTCGCTGGCGGCGCTGTTCTCCGGCGCGCTGAACGCCACCGGCCATTTCGCCGCCGCCGCCGCCGCGCCGGTGCTGCTGAACATCCTGGTCTGCCTGTCGATGGGACTGGGAGCGGCCCTTGGCGGCGAGGTGATCCAGTATCTCATCTGGGCGGTGCCCGTGGCGGGCGTGGCGCAACTGGCGCTGGTCTGGGTCGCCGCCGAGCGGGCGGGCGTACGTGTCCGCCCCGGGCGCCCGCGGCTGACACCGGACATGAAACGGCTCGTGGTGATCGCCGTGCCTGCCGCGCTGGCGGGCGGGGTGATGCAGATCAACCTGCTGGTGGGCCAGCAGGTCGCCAGCCATTTCGACAAGGCGGTGGGCTGGCTCTATGCCGCCGACCGGCTGTACCAACTGCCGCTGGGCGTGGTGGGCATCGCCGTGGGCATCG
Source organism: Mameliella sp. MMSF_3455 (assembly GCF_030733205.1). Classification (GTDB taxonomy): domain Bacteria; phylum Pseudomonadota; class Alphaproteobacteria; order Rhodobacterales; family Rhodobacteraceae; genus Antarctobacter. The sequence continues at coordinate 39,078 of NZ_JASHJL010000014.1, read as the reverse complement.
TCCTGCTGCCCGACCTGTCGCGCCGATTGAAGGCCGAGGACGACAGCGGTGCGCGCAACGCCTTTTCCCGCGCCGGAGAGTTGAGCCTTGCCCTGACCGTGCCCGCCGCCGTGGCGCTGGTGGCAATCCCGCTGCCGATGGTTTCGGTCCTGTTCGAACGCGGCGCCACCACTGCCGACGACAGCGCCGCCATTGCCCTGGCGGTGGCGATCTACGGCCTCGGCTTGCCGGCCTTCGTGCTGCAGAAGGTGTTGCAACCGCTTTATTTCGCGCGCGAAGACACGCGCAGCCCCTTCCGTTTCGCGGTCTGGGCGATGGTGATCAACGCCGCCGTGGCCATCGGGCTGGCCCCGGTGATCGGCTGGCTTGCCCCGGCCATCGCCACCACGCTCGCAGGTTGGGTCATGGTCTGGCAACTGGCACGCGGCGCCAAGGCGATGGGCGAGGTGGCGCATTTCGATGACCGTTTCCGCCGGAGGCTGTGGCGGATCGTGGTGGCCTCGCTGGTCATGGGCGCCGTGCTCTGGGGGCTCAACATGGTCCTGGCGCCCTGGCTCGCCCTGCCCTACCTGCGCATTGGCGTGCTTGCCGGTCTGATCGGGCTGGGCATCCTGACCTACGGCATCGCCGGGCAGGCCATGGGCGCCTTCCGCCTGGCCGAGATCAAGGCGATGTTCAAACGGTCCCGCGGATGACGACGCGCGCGCTGCTCTCTGCCGGAGAGGCCGGTGCCGCGCTCGAAACCCTTGCCGCCGGCGCCCGGTCGGAACTGCTGCTCTGCCTGCCGCGCCTTGCGCCCGACAGCCCGCTGGTCCTGCCCGACCTGCGTGAACGCGGGCTTGCGACATGGGGCGACCTGCTGGCGCTCCTGTCCCGACGCGGTTTGTCGCTGCGCATCCTCGTGGCCGAGCCCGATCCCCTGCTGACCGCACAGGCACACCGCGCCGCATGGCGCCGCGCCTCGGGTCTTGCCGATGTCCTGCAGGGCAGCGCGCAACTGGTGATCGCCCCGCATGGCCACGTTGCACGCGGGCCGCGCGGCGCACTCCTGCGCCGCCGCCTGCGCCCTGCGATGACCGCGCTCCGGGCCGAGGACACGGCGCGCCTGACCCCGGTTCAGCGCGCCCTTGTGCAGGGCGGCTCGAACCCGCGCCCCGCCGAGATCCACCAGGGGTTTGCACTGGCCGATGGCGCCGACGCGATCATCGGCGGGCCGGACCTTGGCACCGACACACCCTCCGCCATCTCGCTGCAGGTTTCGGATCCGGATTTCTGCGGCGCCTTGCGGGGCCATTTCGCCGATTGCTGGGCCGAGGCGCTCAAATGCGGCGCCACCCTCGCCACGCCGGCAAACGCGCTGACCTGCCCCACCCGCCCGCAAAGCCGCGATGACCTGCGCCTGTTGCGCACCCTGTCGCGCCCTACGCGCGGCTTTGCCCCCCGGACGCTCGCCAACGACGCCGAACCGGCACTGGCACGTCTGTTCGGCAATGCCCGTCGGCGCATCCTGATCCGCACCGGCGCCTTGCGTCACGACGGCCTGGCACAGGCGCTGACAGCGGCCGCGCAGCCCCCCGACCTGCAACTGATCCTGTTACTGCCCCCCGAACCGCAAGGCACATGGGACGATGCCCGCGCCGCCGCCCTGCAAGGCGCCGCGCTGTCCCGCCTGCAAAATGCCCATGGCGACCGGCTGGCGCTGGTCGCCGACCCGCAGGCCGAGGGGATGCTGTGCCTGGTGGACGGGACCACCGTCATCGGCTCTCACGCGCTGACCCGCCTCGCCTGCCGCTGGAACAGCGAGGCGGCGGCCCTTGTCCGCGACGAGTCCCTGGCAGAGAGGCTGCTTGCCCACTTGGGCACGGGCCTGTCCGGGGACCTGGACCGCGCCGCAACCTGGGCCGAACAGCGCCCTGCGCTGCCCCTGACCGAGGGGCGCCCTCGCCGCAGCCTGCTGCCCGACGACCTGTTCTGAACCGCGCCTACCGGCGCCGGATCCGCTCCAGCACCCGCGCCACGCCGCCGGGCGCCAGCACGACGGTCAGCGCGAACCCGGTGACAAAGCCCACCACGTCGGCAATCCAGTCGCTGCCGCCCCCGAACAACACGCCAAAGATCAGCTGAATGGCCAGCAACATCCCGATCAGGGTAAAGGCCCGCACCTGCGGCGCCCCCTCGTTGCCCAGCCGCACCCAGAGCAGGAAGGTGAACCCGCCGATCAGCCCGTAGACACCGGGAAAGGCCCCCACCAGCCAGGGATCATCGCTGAACAGGCCAAAGCCCACCGCCCCGACGATCCCGGACACAAAGAACACCGCCACAAAGACCAGAGAGCCGATGGATTCCGCCACGATCTTGCCCATCGCCAGCAGGATCACCATGCTGAACAGACCGTGGCTGAAACTGGGATGCAAGAAAAGGTAGGCCACCAGCCGCATCAGGTGCTCGGGCGGGTACTGACCCGTCGCCAGCATCCAGTCGAAGGCCCGCCCCGAAAAAGCATAGGTCTCGATCGCCGAGGTCCGCCAACCGACCGCGCCGGGGCCACCGACGATCCCCTGTCCGCCCAACCAGAGCGTCAGCTCGATCCCCGCCAGCACAAGGAACAGCGCCGCCACCACCGGCGGTAGCGGATTGACCGGGGCCTCGTTATGCGGGTGCGTCATGGGGAGCTCTTTCTTGACGGTGTCCGGCGGCATGGGTAAGCCAGCCGCGCAGGAATTTCCACAGGGGAACATCAATGTCCGAGTCTCAGCCCAATGCCGCCTTCACGCCGCGCGTCTTCTCGGGCATCCAGCCTTCGGGCAACCTGCACCTGGGCAATTACCTCGGCGCGCTGAAGCGCTTTGCGGACAGCCAGACGGCAGGGATCCAGTCCATCTTCTGCATGGTCGACATGCACGCGATCACCGTTTGGCAGGACCCCGAGGATTTGCGCCGCCAGACCCGCGAGCTGACCGCAGGCTTCATCGCATCGGGCGTCGATCCGGAAAAGTCGATCCTCTTCAACCAGAGCCAGGTTGCCGAACACGCCCAGCTGGCCTGGATCTTCAACTGCGTCGCCCGCATGGGCTGGATGCAACGCATGACGCAATGGAAGGACAAGGCCGGCAAGAACCAGCAGAACGCCTCGCTGGGGCTTCTGGCCTATCCGGCGCTGATGGCGGCGGACATTCTTGTCTATCACGCCACCCACGTGCCCGTGGGCGAAGACCAGAAACAGCACCTGGAACTGACCCGCGACATCGCGATCAAGTTCAACAATGACTTCGGCGTGGACTTTTTCCCGATCACCGAACCGGTGATCGAAGGCACGGCCACCCGGGTCATGAGCCTGCGCGACGGGACGAAAAAGATGTCCAAGTCCGATCCCTCGGACATGAGCCGCATCAACCTGACCGACGATGCCGATGCCATCGCGCTGAAGATCCGCAAGGCGCGGACCGACCCCGAGCCGCTGCCCGAAACGGTCGAGGGTCTGGAAGAACGGCCAGAGGCGCGCAACCTGGTGAACATCTACGCGGCCCTCGCCGATCTCTCGGTCGAGCAGGTGATCGCGGAACATGGCGGCCAGCAGTTCGGCACCTTCAAGCCCGCGCTGGCGGACCTGGCCGTGGCCAAGCTCGCACCGATCTCGACCGAGATGAAGCGCCTGACAGCCGACCCCGCCCAGATCGACACGGTCCTGCGGCGCGGTTCCGAACGCGCCCGCGAGATCGCCGCGCCGATTCTGGAGAAGACCTACGAGATCGTGGGCATGGTGCGCTAAGGGCCGAAACAGGCGCAGGACGGGACCATCTCGGCCCGCGCCCTGACCGGCCCATGCCCCGTTTTGTACAAAATGCGGATTTCGCCGTACGTTTTGTACAAAACGTACGGCCCACCCCAGCTTGCCGACAGGCTAGCCAGACATCCCCGAACCCGCCGCAATCCGCGCCGCAAGGCGCAAGGCATGACTTGAATCCGTCGCCGCGACGGGCAGCACCGGATCATAGGCTGCGCGGATCACCTGTGCCAGGTCGGGCCGCAGGATCACCCGCCCGTTTTCGACCTGCGCCAGCGGAGAGCGGTCGGCGAAGGCCTTGTCGGACCACAGAAGAATGGTCTGCACCACCTGGCTCAGCGCCAGGGTCTCGGCCGGCACCTTGGTCAGCTCACCGTCCATCCGCAGGAAGACGAAACAGGCCTTGATCCCGCCATCGGCATCGAAACGGAACACGCGGTACTGGTTTGCATCCGCCGCCTGAAGACGGTCGACCAGCGGGCCCAGCCCGTCGATCAGGCGATCAAGGTCCGGCACCTCCAGCAATTCCGCCCAGTCGCGGAAGAAGAAGACCATGACGTTGGCCCCCAGCTCTGGGTCGGTTTCCGCCATCTGGTGCCCGGCCAGCGTGCAGACCGCCTCGAATGCGCCCTTGACCACCTCCAGGGTCGCCTCTTCGACACCGAAGACGATTGGCGCCAATGGCCGTCCCCAGCGCGCGCAAAGATAGCTGCCGTCCGACCGAGTAAAGAGCGAGGCGATCTCTTCGGGGGTCATGTCCTGGGTCATGCCGGCTGTCCTTTTCACGTCGTGGATTGGCGCTGTGCCGCGACCTGCCCGAAAACGACCCGAAAGGCAAACCGCCCTTGCAAGCCGGGTTTGCCCAACCGGCACCCGGCCCCATTTCAAATTGGACCGCAGGGGAGGGATCACATGCACAGCCGACGCACCATGCTCATCCTGGTGAGCGCCTTCGTCATTACCGTTGCCAAGGTCCGAGCCCTGACCGACCGCCTGCGCGGGGCTGCGGGGTTGACTGGCTGACGTCAGCCCTCGAACAGATCACTTTGCCCCGGTGGCAGCGGGGCAGCGAGACCAAGATGTTTCCAGGCCTTCTGCGCCAGCATCCGCCCACGCGGTGTACGGCTGATGAGGCCCTGTTGCAGGAGGTAGGGTTCCACCACTTCCTCCAGCGCATCGCGGCTTTCGGAGAGCGCCGCCGAGAGCGTTTCGATCCCGACCGGCCCGCCCGCATAGTTTTCGGCCATGAGCATCAGGTAGCGGCGGTCAGCTCCGTCCAGCCCCAGGCTGTCAACCCCCAACCGCGTCAGCGCATTGTCCGCCAGGGCCCGGCTGACAACGCCCCCGCCTTCGACCACAGCGAAATCCACCACGCGGCGCAGCAACCGTCCGGCGATCCGGGGTGTCCCGCGGGACCGACGCGCGATTTCCAGCGCTCCGTCCCCTTCGACCCGGACACCCAGCTTGGAGGCATTGCCGGCGACGATCGTTTCAAGCTCCGGGATCGTGTAGAAATTCAGCCGCGTGGGAATGCCGAAACGGTCCCTCAGGGGGGTCGTCAGCAGGCCAAGCCGCGTCGTCGCCCCGACCAGTGTAAAGGGCTGCAACTCGATCCGCACGGTGCGCGCCGCCGGTCCTTCGCCGATCACGAGGTCCAGCTCGTAGTCCTCCATTGCCGGGTAAAGCACCTCTTCGACGGCGGCATTCATCCGGTGGATCTCGTCGATGAACAGCACGTCGTTCCGTTCAAGGTTTGTCAGGATCGCCGCCAGGTCGCCCGCCTTGGCCAGCACCGGGCCAGAGGTCATGCGAAATCCCACGCCCAGTTCCCGCGCCATGATCTGCGCCAGCGTCGTCTTGCCCAAACCCGGAGGGCCGTGGAACAGCGTGTGGTCCATCGCCTCGCCACGGCTGCGCGCGCTCTGGATAAAGACGCGCAGGTTGGCGCGCGCCTCGGCCTGGCCGATGAAATCCTCCAGCATCTGCGGACGAAGCGCGCGGTCGCGGTCCTCCGGCAGGGGATCGGGGCGCAGGGTGGGGTCGGGATCGCTCATGTCCATCCCTTACCCCTTTGGCGCCAACAGCTTCAATGCCGCGCGGATCAGGCCGGCGGTATCCGCCTCCGGCTCGGCGCCTGCGGCCTCGGCCACGGCGCCGGCAGCGTCCGAGGGGCCGTAGCCCAAATTGCCCAATGCGGAAAGCGCTTCAGCCTGCGCGCTGGACCGGCGCGGAGGCGCCTTGCGGGGGGCATCGGGGGCGGGCGATGTCTCGATCACCGCGTCGGGGGCCGTCTGCGGTTCGGCACCAATGGGCTCGCCGACACCCATCGCCATGATGGTGGGCGCCTTGTCCTTCAACTCGTTCACGACGCGTTGTGCGGTCTTGGGTCCGATCCCCTTGGCCGCCTTGATCGCCGTCCAGTCCCCCAGCGCCAGCGCGCGGCTGACCCCGTCCGGGCCAAGCGTGCCCAGGATTGCCAGCGCCGCCTTGGCGCCCACGCCCTGCACCGACATCAGCAGGCGAAACCACTCCTTTTCGACCAGCGTCGGGAAGCCGAACAGTTGCAGCAGGTCCTCGCGCACCAACAGATCCGTAAATAGCGCCGCGGCCTCCCCGGCGCCGGGGAGACCCGCGCGCACACGGTCGCTGCAATAGACGACATAGCCGACGCCCTGCACGTCAATCAGAACATGATCCTCGCCGTGGTAGACGATCCGCCCCGCGATGCGCCCGATCATGCGCGCACCTTCATGCGACGGGCACCCATGTGATGCGCATGGCAGATCGCCACCGCCAGGGCATCCGCCGCGTCCGGGCCCGCCGGTTTCGCGCCCGGCAATTGCAAGCTGACCATGTGTTCCACCTGATGTTTCTCGGCGTGACCCACGCCGACGACCGTCTTCTTGACCGAGTTCGGCGCGTATTCCCCGATCGGCAAGCCGAATTGCGCCGGGACCAGAAGGGCGATCGCCCGCGCCTGTCCCAGTTTCAGCGTCCCCGCGCCGTCCCGGTTGACGAAGGTATGTTCCACGGCCGCCTCGTCGGGCATCATCCGGTTGAAAACATCGGTCAGCAACTCGTGCAGAGCAAGCAGACGTTCTGCCAACTCCTTGCCGCCGGGCTTGCACAGCCCGTTTGCGACGTGTCTGAGTCGGCTGCCCTCGACCTCGATCACCCCCCATCCAAGGGTCCGAAGCCCCGGATCAATGCCCAATATCCGCATGGATGCCCGCCCGTGTTGTTTTTCAGACACGGCTAGCACGAAAGGCGAACAAAAGCCAAGGTTAATGCGGCGAGGACCATTTGCGACACCGAGTGTTCCAGCCCCGACACCCGAGGCTTGTTTCCGACAGGCCGCCGCCTGAAAACGACACCGACCAAGGCGGATTTTTGCTTGTTTTTCAGTAGGGTTACCCGCGATTTGCGCCATGCAAAAATCGCATGTGACCCATGCGAAAAATGCGACTTGCTGGAGCAGATTGCCCAAACTATGTGCGCTTTCAGAACGAACACGCACCCCCCATCCAAAGGAGACCAGCGATGGCCGCACTCGACACTTCCCGCCCCTTCGCCGCGTCGGGCTCCGCCGCCCAGATCGGTAACATCTTCACCTCCGCATTCGGCGCCACCCGCCCCTACGGCGCTTCGGGTTCCGCGACCTGGATCGGCAGCCTCTTTGCCGCAGCCTTCGGTGCCTTCGCCGAATGGAACGACGCACGCTTGACCCGCAACAGCCTGTCGGCCCTGACCGACCGCGAGCTGGAAGACATCGGTCTGCACCGTGGCGACATCGACGAGGTTGCACGCCGCTAATCGAGACTCTCAGCGCTGACGGTCGACCGGGATGATCGGTCGGAGGCGCACCGCCACTCACGGCAAAGGGAAAACCCGCGCTTCACCGGAAGCGCGGGTTTTTTCTTGTCTCGCGATGTGCTGAGGGCCTCAGCCGATAGCCGGCGTCAGGAAATCGGCCAACATGCGCGTCACGGGATCGACCTGCAGGATCCAGGCCCCGACCTTTTCATAGATGACACCCTGCGACAGGCGTTCGATGTGACCGGCGTATTTCGCATCGCCCAGCCAGGCCAGGGCGACAACTTTGAACAGCATCACCGCCACCGCCAAGCGTAAGATCAGGTGCAGGCCGAGACCGCTCATCCTGCTTTGCGGGACCTGTTCGATCACACCGTTGCGGTTCATCCGCGTCACATAGCCGTGTGACATGCGGACATGCTTGCGCCGCAGCGCTTGTTCACGCTTGTAAAAGCTTCTCTGAGCGTCGTCCATGACAGCCTCGTCTCAACCGGCCCCCACCGGTTGAGGCAATTTTTATCCAAACTTTATGGCAAGATTGGGGCAATTGGATTTAATTTTGCTTCGACTGCTCCGATTAACCCTTTATTTACTGGTTTTTTCGAAGCGTCAGAGTCACCCACTCCCCGATCACATCGCGGCGCAATTGCGGCATCCCTTGGGCAGTGTAGACCTCGACCACCTCGTCGGCCTGCCAGGTCAGGATACCCGAAAGGATCGCATACCCCCCTGGCGCAAGGTGTTTTTCCATGTCGGGGGCCAGGTCGATCAGCGGCTGTTTCAGGATGTTCGCAAAGACCAGGTCATAGGGTGCGCGGGCATGCAATTCGGGATTGTCAAAGCCCGCGGCCTCGACGCAGGCAACCTTGTCGCCCAGGCCGTTGGCGCGCACATTGGCCTCTGCCACCTCGACCGCGACCTCGTCGATGTCCGAGGCGATCACAGGATCGGGCCAGATGCGTGCCGCACCCATCGCCAGAACGGCAGTGCCGCAGCCGATGTCGGCCACATTACGGCCCTGGAAGCCCTCGTTCGCCAGCCGGTCCAGCGCCTCGAGACAGCCCTGGGTGGTGCCGTGGTGACCGGTGCCAAAGGCCATCGCTGCCTCGATCAGCAATGGCTCGGCACCTTCGGGGATCTTGTCGGCATCATGGCTGCCGTAGACGAAAAAGCGGCCCGCCTCGACCGGCGTCAGTTCGCGCCGCACCTTGTCGACCCAGTCGGTGTCCGGCACCTCGGAGACGACAAAGCTCTCGGCATCATAGGCTGCGGCCAGAAGGGCAAGCTCGATCTCGTCCGGTGCTTCGGTGAAATAGCCGCCGATCTCCCAGGTGCCGGAACCATCCTCGATCTCGAAGACGCCGATGCCCGTGGGTTCGGGTTCGAGCTCCTCCAGCGCAAGGCCCAGGGCCTCGGCCTTATCCTTGTCGGCGAGCTTGGTGAAAGCGGTCCAGGTCTTGGGCATGTGGGCGGTCCATTGATGAAAAAAACGCATTCGCTGTGGCACGAAAGCCCGACCGCCGCAAGCCGCACAGCGTTTGACGTGATTTCGTACCGCCGCCGTGCTAGGGGCATTTGACCCTAGGCCAAGACATCATGCCCGCCGCGCTTCTCGCCCTGCTCTACCTTGCCCTGACCTGCGCACCGCTGGCATTGGCCGCGCTACAGGGGCTTCCCCCGCGCCCCTTGCGCGACGAGCTGGCGACCGGTGTGGCCTTGACCGGGCTGGCGATCCTGCTGGTTGAATTCGCCCTGTCCGGGCGGTTCCGCGTCGTCTCGGGACGGATCGGAATGGATGTCACCATGCGGCTTCACCAGTTGCTGGCACGCGCGGCCTCGGTGCTGATCCTGCTGCACCCATTCCTCTATTCCGGACCGCAAAGCCTGCGGCCCGGCCTGACACCACCGGGCGCCGTCCCGTTGAACTTTGACTGGTCCGGCCTCTGGCCCGGGATTGTCGCCTGGCTGTTGCTGGGCGCCGTGATGGTCATGGCGCTGGGGCGCGACGGGTTGTACCGGCACGAAACCTGGCGCGCATTGCACGGGATCATGGCGCTGGTCATGGCGGGACTTGGCGTTCTGCACGCCACCCGAGCCGGGCGCTACAGCGGCGATCCGGTGCTCTGGGGATTCTGGTGGGTCCTGTTCGCCATTGCCGTGCTGTCTCTTGTCTGGGTCTACGCGATCAAGCCGCTGATGAAGGCCCGGCGCCCATGGCGCGTCAGCAGCGTGACCCGCCTGGCCGACCGGACCTGGGAGCTGTGCCTTGACCCCGAGGGTCACACGGGCCTGCGCTACCTGCCCGGGCATTTTGCATGGATCAGCATCGGCAAACCCGCTGTCTCGCTGGACGAGAACCCGTTTTCCATCGCCTCTGCCCCGGCCGAGGGCGGCAGCCTGCGCTTTGTCATCAAGGAACTGGGCGATTTCACCAACCGCCTGGGCAAGGTGACGCCCGGCACCCGCGCCTGGGTCGATGCGCCCTTTGGTTCACTGACCTTGCAGCGGCACGGCAAGGCCGGAGGCGTTGCGATGATTGCAGGCGGCGTGGGCATTGCGCCGATGCTGTCGCATCTGCGCCAGCTTGATGCCGACGATGACCCGCGCCCGCGCGTTCTGTTCTATGCCAACCGGATCGAGGAGCAGATTGCCTGCCGCAAAGAACTGGACGCGCGCTCGCACTCCGGGCCACTGCGCGTGATCCATGTCCTGTCCGACCCGCCCAAGGGCTGGACGGGGGAAACCGGGTTCGTCACGCCCGACGTTCTGACCCGGCACCTTGATACGGAGGCCCTGACACGCTGGGTCTTTGTGCTTTGTGGCCCGCCACCCATGCTGCACGCGGTCGAGGACGCGCTGCTGGGACTTGGCGTGCCCGCCCACAACATCCTGCTGGAGCAGTTCAGCTATGACTAGCCGTGGACGCATCGCGCGCGCCTTCTGGATCCTCACCCTCATGATCGTTCTGGCGATCTTGGCCTTTGCCCTGCGCGGCCAGTTCTAGCGGCGGCGCCAACGGTTCGGGTCGCGCCAAGCGCGCCGTTCGCGCAAGTTGACCCTGGGCAAGGGCCCCTCTCCGATGCCCGCAACATAACGCCACCCCAGGACACCGGCCACAACGCCCATGACGGCCCCCACCAGCGCCTGCGCATAGATCACCCCCTGCGCTGCGTAGGCCCCTGACATCCAGAGCGCCACGGGCCACAGCAGCACCGCCTCGCGCAGCCAGCTGAGCACCGAGGCCCAGAGCGGGCGCCCAAGCGCGTTGAACGCCGAGTTCGAGACGAACAGCAACCCGCCGAGGGTGAAGGACAGTGCCCCGATCTGCGTGAAGGCCCGCAAGACCTCTGCGCCGCCGCCCTCCAGCCCAAAGCCCCGGGCGATGAGGCCCGTCAATACCATCAGGATCAGCCAGACCCCGGCCGCGTAGACCACGCAAAACAGAACCGCGTCGCGGTAGGTTTGGCGCAGACGATCGAACTGGCGCGCGCCAAAGTTCTGTCCAAAAATGCCGCCGATCGCGCCGGCCAGGGAAAACAGCCCCCCGAATGCCACAACCGTCAGCCGGTTGATGACCGCCCATGCCGCCACGGCGGTATCGCCATGCACGGCGATAAACCCGGTCAGCAGGAAGTTTCCGAAGGGCGTCGCCATCTGGGTGACGATCGCGGGCAGCGCCACGCGCAGCAGACCGGGCCCATGTCGGACCAGCAGGGTGGGCCGGGGCACGGCCAGCAACCCATGCCGGTGCGCCGCGAACCAGATCGCCAGCCCCGCCATGATGCCGCGAAAGATCCAAACGCTCAGCGCCGCGCCGTCCAATCCCCAGCCAAGGACATAGATCAGCAGCGGGTCCAGCCCCAGCATGATCAGCCCGCCGCCCATCGTCACCATCATCGCCTGCCGCGCCAGTCCGTCGGCGCGCAGCACCGCACTGCCGCACAGGCCGACCGCCATCACCGCCAGCGAGGGCATGGACAGCGCAACGTAGCGCGCGGCCAGGTCCAACGCCGCGCCTTCGGCCCCTGCGCTGGCCAGCAGGTCATGCCGGAACAGCACCACGGCCCCGGCCGTCATCGCCTGCACCAGGAAACACAGCAGCATACCCGCCGCCCCCTGTTCCCGCGCAATGGCCCGCTCACCCCGTCCGATGCTGCGCGAGACAAGCGCCGTGGTGGCAATCATGAGGCCGACGCCGATGGAGACGGTAAAGAACTGGACGGCAAAGGCATAGCCGATGGCCGCCATCAGGATCGGTTGACCCAATTGCGACAGCCAGAACAGGTTGGCCGCATCGACGACAAAGACAAAGGTGATGCCCGCCGCGCCGCTGAGCGTCATCCGGACGACATGGCCCAGCGTCGACCCGGTGAGGAAACGCCCCCCGGCGTCGGTCGCCTTGTCGGCCACGCCTATTCCGCCGGGGCCGGAACGACCCCGCTGAAGACGGTCTCATTCCCAGGTTCCGGGTGGCGCGGGATCATCAGCGCCAGCGCAAGACTGGTCAGCGCCATGCCCGCTGCCAGGCCGAAAACCGCCCCCGGCGAGGAATCCCAGAGATACCCCAGCAGCGCCGGCAGAAAGACTGCCGCAACATGGTTGATGGTAAAGGCCACGGCCGCGGTGGGCGCCATGTCGCCCGGATCGGCGATCTTCTGGAAATATGTCTTCAGCGCGAAGGCAAAGCCGAAAAAAATATGGTCCAGGACATATAGCGTCGCCGCCAGAACCACGCCCCAGCCAAACCAGAACAACCCGCCATAGGCCAGGAACACCAGCGTCAGCCCGATATATTCAAAGGTCAGCGCGTTGCGTTCGCCGAACCGGGCCACCACCTGGCCAAAGATCGGCGTCGCCACCATGCTGAGCACAAGCGTCACGAGGTAAAGCGAGGTGATCTCGTGCACGTCGTAACCAAATCGTTCCACCATCATGAAGGCGGCAAAGACGACAAAGATCTGCCGCCGTGCGCCCGACATGAACTGCAACGCATAGTACAGCCAGTAGCGGCGGCGCAGGACAAATTTCTTGACTTGCGGATTGGGGCTTTCGAACTGTGGAAAGGCAAAGGCGCACCAGGCTGTGATCCCCAGCGTCAGCACCCCGGCGGTGACATAAACGAGGCTGTAAGACAGATCATAGACCCGCCACGTCACGACGATACAGGCATAGGCGACAAAGGTCGCGGCCGACCCCACGGCGACCAGCCACCCCAGCATCTGCGGTGCACGATCCTTGGGCAGCCACTGCAACTGAAGGCTCTGATTGACCGTCTCGTAGTAATGAAACCCGATCGAACTGAGCAGGGTCACGAAAAGCAGGCCACCGAGGCTGGGAAACATCGCCGTGATGCCCGTCGCGACACCCAGCAGCGCCAGCGACACCAGCGCCAGCACCTGTTCGCGCACCACCAGCAGCACCAGGATCACCCCGATGGCGAGAAACCCCGGAATCTCGCGTACGGTGTGGAGCCATCCGATATCCTTGCCTTCGAAACTCGCCACCTCGATGACGAAGTTGTTGAGCAGTGCCGACCAGGTGGCAAAGGACAGTGGCATGGCAATTGCCATGAGCGCCAAAAGGGCAATGGGGCGCCGCCAGACCGGAAGGTGGCGCGCTTCTGAAAGGGGAACCGGAGTCATGATTTTGCTTTAAGCCGTCACACTTGGCTTGGCGAGTCCCGGTTCGGTGCATTTACGCACACAGCCACCGCCGCCCCAGGCACACGCCCGGACAGCGGCGGCCAATGCTTGCAGGTCAGACCGCCTGTGCCGCCGAGAACCGGTATTCCACCTCTGCGAAGCGGTCCTTGGCAAAAACGTAAAGGAACCGCAGCCCCTCTGCCCCGGCAACGGTGTCATGCTCGGCGTCCTCGGGGATGTAAAGCGCGGTGCCCGGCGTCAGTTCATGCGGCACGCCGTCGATGGTCACGATGCCCGACCCTTCGAGACCGAAATAGATCTCGGCCGGGCTGTGACGATGCGGCAGCAGGGTTCCGGCAGGACCGAATTCCGCCACACCCATCACCATGCCCGAGGTCGAGGTCTTGTCGGCAGAGAACAGGGTCCGCCAGCGTACGGTGCCAAACGCCGGATCCTCTCCGCCCTCCAGCGGCGCGTGGTCCGCGTTCGCCACAACCGGCAGCTTGGCCACGGCCATCATCAATTCGTTGGCGAATTCCATGTCGAAGTCCATGACGCCTCTCCTCTTGCGCACGGGTGTTCCCGGAACCATGCCCGAATCGCCACCCATGCCTCTGTCCCGGCTGCGACGGCGATCTGTCGCCACGAGGAGGCCAGTTTACGACATCTCCCGGTCGCCTGTGGGCCAGTGCAAAACCGCCCCGTTTTGCGTTGCCGACGCCCCGTGCTAGATTGGTCGATACCCATCCCCGGATAATCCATGTCAGCCTTGCGCCTCCTGACCTTTTTCCTGCTCCTGCCGGCTCTTTGCTGGTTGGCCCCGGTCTGGGCATCTGCGGGTGATGGGCTGCTGGACGGGCGTGTCTTTGCGGGACGTATCGGCCCGGCAGAAGCGCCCGACCTCGCCGACAGGCTGTATTTTGACGAAGGGCATTTCTGGTCCGGAATCTGCACCGACTGCGGTTTTCGCCCCGGCCCTTACACGGCCCGCCAGACAGAAGAAGGAATCGTCTTTGGCGGCGTTATGCGCAGCAACAACCGGGGCCGCTTTGACTACCGGGGGATCGTCAGATCCGACGGGACGATCGAGGTCGCGATCCGGTGGTCGCAGCAGCGCTGGTACTGGACGGCCCGCCGCGACCTTGCCTTCACGGGAAAGCACGAGGCCGGCACGACGCCCCCCGATCTGACGGCCATCCGTGCCCGGCTGACCCGCCTGGATCCGACCGGGAATCCCCGATGCGCGCGCTTCTGACGACGCTGAAAACGTATCGACGCGCCCTCCTGATCTATGGCCTGTTGCTACTTGGCGGATGGTTGCTGGCAGACCTGCTGAGGGGCGTGACCCTGCCCGAGATGCGCCCGATGAACGAACCGCTGATTCATCGGATGGTGATGCTGGCGCTGGCGGTCTATGTCGTCACGTCGGCCCTGCCTTTCGTGCCGGGTGCCGAGATCGGCATCGCTCTTCTGCTGATCTTCGGCGGCGCGGCGGCCCCGCTGGTCTATGGCGGCATGCTGACCGCGCTCGTCCTGTCCTTTGCGCTTGCCCGCCTGCTGCCACCTCATGTCGCGGCCGCAGGGTTTCGCAAGCTGGGTCTCGGACGTTTTGCGCTGCTGCTCGAAGATCTCCGCGCGACCCCGCCAGAGGCGCGCGCCGCCTGGCTGGCCCGGCAGGCTCCGGGACGCTTCACACGCCTGGCAGTGCGAAACCGCTACCTGCTGCTGATCGCGCTGATCAACACGCCCGGCAACTCTCTGATCGGCGGCGGAGGGGGCATCGCCTTTCTCGCCGGGGTATCGGGACTTTTTGCGCCCACCCGCTTTGTGGCCGCCGTTGCCATCGCCGTCGCCCCATTGCCGCTGGTCTTTGGCCTGTTCACCTGACCCGCAACATTCCGTTTTCATGATCTGTATCAAGGCAGGTCCGGCCCGGTCCGGTGCATCACGCGGCCCATCACGCACGCGGAGGCATTGGCATGGATATCGTCCCCCTGATCGACCGGATCGGCGAAAACCCGACGGCGGCCCTGTTTGGCCTGATCACCGGAGTGATCTTCGGCGTCGCGGCACAACGGTCCCGGTTCTGCCTGCGGGCGGCCACGGTCGAGTTCGCGCGCGGCATGATGCAGGACAAGGTGGCTGTCTGGTTGCTGACCTTTTCCACCGCCGTCGTCTGGGTACAGGCGGCGCAGATCCTGGGGCTGCTGGAAACGTCAGAGGCCCGCATGATGGCGGTTCCGGGCAGTTGGTCCGGCGCGATCATCGGCGGATTGCTGTTCGGCGCGGGCATGGTGCTGGCGCGCGGCTGTTCCGGCCGCCTGCTGGTGCTGGCAGCGACGGGCAACCTGCGTTCGGTCGTGTCCGGGCTGATCTTTGCCGTCGTCGCGCAGATGTCGCTGACCGGCTGGCTGGCGCCGCTGCGCGACGGGCTGGCGGCCATGTGGATCACCAGCGACGGCCGCAACATGGATTTGCTGGCTGCGCTGCACCTGCCGCGCGAGGCCGGGCTGGTGATCGGGCTGGCCATCGCGCTTTTGGCGCTGGAACTCAGCCGCCGCAACCGGATCGGCTTGTCACGGCTGGTCTTCGCCTCTGGAGTCGGGTTCGCTGCCGCCGTGGGCTATGGGCTGACCCATGCGCTGAGCCAGGTGGCCTTTGACCCCGTGCAAATCGAGAGCCTGACCTTCACCGGCCCCTCGGCCAACACGCTGATGTTCTTCCTCGACCGCAATTCGGTGTTGGAATTCGATATCGGGCTGGTGCCGGGTGTGGTTCTTGGGTCCTTCCTCGCCGCCCTTATCAGCAAGGAGCTGAAATTCCGTGGGTTCGAAGGCCCTTCGCCCATGCGCAACGCGATGATCGGCGCGGCGATGATGGGGTTCGGCGGCATGCTGGCCGGCGGCTGCGCCATCGGCGCCGGCGTCTCAGGCGGGTCGATCTTTGCCGGCACCGCCTGGCTGGCCCTGTTCTGCATGTGGGTCGGCGGGATGAGCATGGACGTCATCCTTGGTGGACGCGGCCAACCTGCGCATGTGTGAAGCGGGGCCTGCCGCCCCTTTGCTTACATCCCCCGCACCGTGTCGATCATCAACTGCACGTTCTCGGGGTCCGCGTCCGGCGTGATCCCGTGACCCAGGTTGAAGATATGTGGCCCCTTGCGGAAGGCCTCGACCACGCGCCGCGTTTCATCCACCAGCGCCTGACCGCCCGTCACCATGTGGGACGAGGCAAGGTTGCCCTGAACACAGCCCGAAACCTGCACGTTTTCCGCCGCCCATTCCGGCGTCACGCTGTCGTCCACGGCCACGCAATCCGCGCCGGTCGCCTCGTGGAACCCGACATATTTCTCGCCCGCCTGGCGCGGAAAAGCGATGATCGGCAGCCCCGGGAAACGGCTTTTCAGTTCCTGCGTGATGGTCCGCGCGGGCGCGGTGCAATAGCGGTCGAAATCCTCGCCCCGCAGCGACCCCGCCCAGCTGTCGAAGATCTTGACCACCTCGGCCCCGGCTTTCACCTGCTCGGAAAGGTAGTCGATGGTCGCCTCGGTCAGCCGGTCGATGATCTTTTCGAACAGTGCCCGATTTTCGGCCTTCAGCGCATGCGCCGGACCCTGATCCTTGGTGCCCTTGCCCGCGATCATGTAGGTCGCCACCGTCCAGGGCGCACCGGCGAACCCGATCAGCGTGGTGTCCGAAGGCAGCGCCGTCGAGAGGTTGCGCACGGTCTGGTAGACCGGGTTCAAAGTGTCGTGGATCATCTCGCCCCGGCCCAGCTTGTCGAAATCCGCGTCGCTGGTGATGGTCGACAGGCGCGGCCCCTCGCCGGTGACGAACCACAGGTCCATACCCAGCGCCTGCGGCAGCAGCAGGATATCGGCGAACAGGATCGCCGCGTCGAACCCGTAACGCCGGATCGGCTGCAACGTGACCTCGGTCGCCAGATCGGGGTTGTAGCAGAGCGACAGGAAATCCCCCGCCTCGGCCCGCGTCGCCTTGTATTCCGGCAAGTAGCGCCCGGCCTGCCGCATCATCCAGATCGGCGGTGTCGGCAGGGTCTCGCCCGCAAGGGCACGCAGGATCGTCTTGGTCATCGCTCTCGCTCCTCCAGGTCCGGGGGCCTTGGTCCGACGCGGGCTTGCCGGTGTCAAGCCGACTTGACGGACCGGGCGCGCTTGCCGCAGCCCCGCAGCCCCAAATCCCGTTTCCTTTCCCGCCGCCCCGCGCTAACCCTTGGCCATGACCGATCTGCCCACGCCCCAATCCCCGCTGAAACTCGGCACCCGCGGCTCACCGCTCGCGCTGGCCCAGGCGCATGAAACGCGCGACCGGCTTGCCGCCGCTTTCGACCTGCCGCTGGATGCCTTTGAAATCGTGGTCATCAAGACCACCGGCGACGACCGCAGCCTGATTGACGCCGACCGCCCGCTGAAAGAGATCGGAAACAAGGGCCTGTTCACCAAGGAAATCGAAGAGGCGATGCTGGCGGGCACGATCGACCTGGCCGTGCATTCGATGAAGGACATGCCCACCGAACAGCCCGAGGGGCTGGTGCTGGATTGCTACCTGCCGCGCGAAGACGTCCGCGACGCCTTCATCTGCCCCGAGTTCTCGTCGATCCACGATCTTCCGGAAGGCGCCGTCGTCGGCACCTCGTCGCTGCGGCGCCGGGCGCAACTGCTGCACCGCCGCCCCGACCTGACGGTGGTCGAGTTCCGAGGCAACCTTCAGACCCGGCTGAAAAAGCTGCACGACGGCGTTGCGCGCGCCACCTTCCTGGCCTGCGCCGGACTGAATCGGCTGGGCATGACCGATGTCCCGCAAGCGGCCATCGCACCCGAGGACATGCTGCCCGCCGTCGCCCAGGGCGCCATCGGCATCGAACGCCGCAGCGACGACACCCGCGCCCGAGACATGCTGGCGGCCATCCATGACGCGACCACCGCCCTGCGGCTGCACGCCGAACGCGCCTTTCTGGCCGCGCTCGACGGCTCCTGCGAGACGCCCATCGCGGCGCTGGCGGAACTGGATGGCGACAGCCTGCGCCTGCGCGGCGAGATCCTGAAAACCGACGGCTCCGAGGCCCATGCGGGCGAGATCACCGGCCCCGTCGCACAGGGGGCCGAACTTGGGCGCAGTCTGGCGGCCGATCTGCTGTCGCGCGCGGGCGAAGGCTTCTTCGACCACAAACTCTGACCCAATCTCGTGACCGTGATGGGAATTTCACGGCAGATATGCTACCTTTTGACGCATCAGCGCGTTCGACTGGCCTGCCCGTCGCCGCGCGACGGGGCCCCCGGTTGGCGCGACAATCGCCAAGAGGAGAGGACTCATGCCTCAGACCATCGGAAATCCCGGAACCTGGATTGCCAATGCCTTCGGGCTGGCCGGACGCCACGCGGCGGACTCGGCCCAATCCCTGGGCAGCGAGGATACCACGCCGCCCCGCATCCGCACGCTGACCACCGAGGACCTGCGAGAGGCCCTGTCAGCCGGGTGGTACGATTTCCAGAAGTGCCGAACCGACGTGATGTTCCTGGTTCTGCTCTATCCCGTCATCGGCATCATTCTGGCGCTGGCCGCGCTCAATATGAACCTCATCCCTCTGATCTTTCCCCTGATCGCCGGTTTTGCCCTGTTGGGGCCGGTCGCGGCGGTCGGTGTCTATGAAATCAGCCGCCGCCGCGAACAGGGCGAGGAAATCGGCTGGCTCGGGGCCCTCAAGGTGGTGGAAAGTCCCCGCTTTGCCTCGATCCTGGTCTTGGGGATCTACCTGGCGGTGATCTTCTGCCTCTGGCTGGTGGTGGCCGGCCACCTCTATGGCGCGACGCTGGGGCCAGAGGCGCCGGTCTCAATCGGCGCCTTCCTCGGCGATCTCGCCAGCGGGGCCGGGCTGGTGATGGTCATCGCCGGGTGCGCCATCGGCGGCATCTTTGCGCTTGCCGTGCTGGCCACCAGCGTGGTGTCCTTCCCGCTGCTGCTGGACCGATCGGTGGGGCTGCCCGTGGCGGTGCTGACCTCGGTCCGCGTCACACGTGAAAATCCGCGCGTGATCCTGACCTGGGGTGCCATCGTCACCGCCGGTCTGGTGCTGGGCAGCATCCCCGCTCTCATTGGACTGGTGATCGTCCTGCCGGTCCTGGGCCACGCGACCTGGCATCTCTATCGGCGTGCGGTCATCTGACCCGACAAGGGGCGCGAAACGGTGCCGCGCCCCTGCTTCTTTGGTCAAAATACCACCGGTGGTGAATTGAACGCAGGCCAAGAGGGGGCAGCGCCCCCTTACCCGGCTACCTTCAACACGATCTTGCCGATATGGCCCGAGCTTTCCATGCGCATGTGCGCCTCTGCGGCCTGGTCCATCGGGAACTCGCTGTCCATCACCGGCCCCACCTTGCCCGTGTCCAGTAATGGCCAGACCGTTTCACGCAGGCTGTCCGCGATGCGCGCCTTGGCCAGGTCGCTCTGCGGGCGCAGCGTGCTGCCGGTGATTGTCAGGCGCCGCATCATGACCAGCGCAAAATTTAGCTCGACCTTGGGACCTTGCAGAAAGGCGATCTGCACCAGTCGCCCGTCCTCGGCCAGCGCCTTGACGTTTCGCGGCAGGTAGTCGCCCCCCACCATGTCGAGGATCAGGTTGGCGCCGCCTTCTTCCTTCATCACCGCCACGAAATCCTCGTCGCGGTAATTGATCGCCCGTTCCGCGCCCAGATCGGTACAGGCCTTGCACTTGGCGTCAGAGCCCGCCGTGGCAAAGACACGCGCGCCGAAATGATGCGCCAGCTGAATCGCCGTCGTCCCGATACCGCTGGACCCACCGTGAACGAGGAACCGCTCACCGGCCTGCAAACCGCCGCGCTGAAAGACGTTGGACCAGACGGTGAAGAAGGTTTCCGGAAGGCAGGCCGCCTCTTTCATCCCCATACCCTGCGGCACCGGGAGGCAATGTGCGGCAGGGGTGGCGACATATTCCGCGTAACCGCCCCCGGGCAGCAATGCACAGACCTTGTCGCCAAGCGAGAGGGACTCCACCCCGGCGCCCAGCGCCACCACCTCGCCCGAGGCCTCGAGCCCCGGCAGATCAGAGGCGCCGGGCGGCGGTGCGTAGCTGCCTGCGCGTTGCAGGGCGTCCGGGCGGTTGACCCCGGCATAGGCGACCTTGATGACCACCTGCCCCGCCGCCGGTTGCGGCATCGGGCGGGTCGTCGGTTTCAGCACCTCCGGCCCGCCCGGCTCTGTGATCTCGATCGCGCGCATGGTTTCCGTCATGGTTCAGCCTCTCTGTTTGCGGATTTGGTAGCAAGCAGGGCCGGGGCGGCAAAGCGGTTTCCCGCGCCGCCCCCTGCGCCGATTGCGCGCGGCCGACCGCCCGGTCAGCGAGGGTAGGTATGGCCACCGGGCAGGTCGGACCCGTCCCGGGAAGGCGCCTGCACCCGCTCTAGGATTTTTGCCGGGCCGGCCATCAGCCCGCTCAGCAAACGGTTTCCGCGCACCTGCGCCTTGGCCTTTTCAAAGCGCATCACGTCCTCGATCCGGCGATCCAGGAAGGCCCATGTCGCCTCGTTTTCCAGTGAATCGTCGCCAAGCCAGTAAAGCACGGTCGAGGAATAGACCCCCGAAAGCGTCGCCCGCTTGGTGTACCAGTTGAAATCTTGCGAGGTGTCCCCCAGCGCCGTCCAGATCGCGTCCGCCGTGCCCCAGATCAGCCGCGCGCCATCGGGCGCATAGACCGGCAAGGCGAACAGGGTCGTCCCGCGCCGCACCGCCTCGCGGTCCTCGGCGGCCTCGATCCGGGCCCGCACGGCAAAGGCCACGCGGTCGCGAAAGCGTATGTCCTCAAGGTCGGCCTCGTCTATCCGGCGCAGCATCTCGGCATCACCGCGCTTGTGATAGGCCACGGCCAGATCAACCGCCCCACGCGGGAACAACCCGCGGGCCACCACGGGGTCCACCCCGGCGTCGGAAACCGCGGCGCGAAAGCTCGTTTCGGACCAGCCGTCAAAGGGCACATGCATCAAGGCGGCGTCCAGGATCTTGTCTGCGGTATCGGGCATGGAACGGGTTCCTCTCGTTGCGGCGTCACTCTAGACAACTAGGCCAACGGTTGCTATACGGCCACCTCCTGCAATTCTCCTTGCAACTCAAACCTAGAAAGGTGGTGACAACCACATGCAGGTCAGTGTTCGCGACAACAATGTCGATCAGGCGCTCCGCGCTCTGAAGAAAAAGCTGCAGCGCGAAGGCGTGTTCCGCGAGATGAAGCTTCGGCAGCATTTCGAGAAACCCTCCGAGAAGAAAGCCCGTGAAAAGGCCGAGGCGATTCGCCGCGCCCGCAAGCTGGCGCGCAAAAAGGCCCAGCGCGAAGGGCTGCTGTAAGCGACCGAACGCATTTTGAGACACGAACCCCTGCGACCCGCTCGCGGGGGTTTTTCTTTTGGCACGGTGTCGTGTCCGCAACGGACAAGCGCGGGTATTCCCCACCTTGTTCCAGTCCTCCAAGCCATCATAATCATTACAGGATGGACTCTCTATGCCCGTGAGGGGACGATGACACAGTTTACCCGTTTCGTATTCCTGGCTTTTCTCGCAAGCCTGACAGCCGTCCCGGCACCGGGCCGGGCGCAGGACATCAGCCGGGTCATCGCGCTGGACGCGCTGGCCGGGACCGATCCGTTCCAGGCCCTGCAGCAGGTCGATATCGCCCTGAGAGATCCGATTGTCCTGGGCACCCCCCCCAATATCCGCATCCTGGTCGACCTGATGCAGCTGCGGGCCGACCTGCTGGACGGGCTGGGCTATGTTCAGGCCGCCGACGCCTGGGCCGACCTGGCCCGCACCCGCGCATTTGCCCGGACCGAACTGGGCGAGGACCCGGTGCCCGCTTTCATCAAGGCCGCCGAAACCTATGAGGCGCAGGGCGCCGTCAGCTCGGCCCGTACGATGATCGAGGCCGCCATTGCCGCAGAGGAAGAAACCGGACGCAGCGATGCCGTGCTGCGCGACCTCTATGCCGAATTGGTCCGACTGACGGAATTGATGGGCGACGACGCCGCGGCCGATCGGGCACGCGCCGCGCTCGAGGCGCTGGCCTCGCCGTCGCTCGAGACATCGTTTGTCAGCGAGGACGACGGATTCCACGCGGTCGATGTCTATTATGCCACCGACCGCGCCCGCAGCGGAGACAAGCACCCTGCCCGCTTCTATGGTGGCGAGCGCGGTGATCGGCTGGAACTTGGGATTGCCACGGTCACGATCCCGAACATCCACGTCGCCGGACAGGTCGAGAAGCCCTCGATCTGGCGCCTGGAATTCCGCGCCAACCCGTCCAAGCACATCCTGTTGAAATCGGTCGAGCCGGTCGATCCCGACAGTTTCTACGGCCGCCTGCAGGGGGAATTCGAGGAGGACGGCCAGCGCGATCTTCTGGTTTTCATCCACGGCTACAACACCAGTTTCGAATATGCCGCCCAACGCACGGCGCAGGTCGTGCACGACATGGGCAACGGCACCGTGCCCGTCCTGTTTTCCTGGCCTTCGCGCGACACCACGATCGGGTACAACGCCGACGCCGCCGTCGTGCGCCTGTCCGGCCGTCGCCTCGCGCGCTTTCTCGAAGACCTGGTGCTGCGCTCCGGCGCGCGCTCGATCAACGTGGTCGCGCATTCGATGGGCAACCGCGCGCTGACCGACGCGCTGGAGATCATGGCGCTGCGCCGTGACGCGCGTCCGGGTGACCAGCCGATCCTGGATCAGGTCATGTTTGCCGCGCCCGACGTGGACGCCGAACTGTTCGGCGCGATGGCGGGCACCTTTGCGCCGCTGGCCCAGCGCATGACGCTTTATGCCTCGTCCACCGACTGGGCGCTGGTGTCTTCGGGCAAGCTGCACGGATCTGCGCCCCGGGCCGGGCTGGGCGGGGATGTGATCCTGGCGCATCCGGCCTTCGACAGCATCGACATGACCTCGCTTGGCGACGACATGCTGGCGCACAACTATTTCTCGAACGACAGTTCGGCACTGGTCGACATCATGACGCTGTTCTGGCGCGACGTGCCACCAGAGCGACGCTGCGGATTGCAGGCGCGTCCCGCGCGCAACGGCACCGTCTGGGCCTATCGCGAGGGGATCTGCCCCTCGAACGACCTGATCGGCGTCATTTCATACGCCCAGTCGCGCCACCTGCGGACCAGCAACGAACTGCGCAGCCTTGTCGCCGATCTCCTTTCCGAGGAAAGCCGCGTCGAGCGTGTGATGAGCGTGATCGATCAGATCCTGGACGCTGTCCGCTGACCCGGCGGACATCGCAACAAAAAAGGCGGCTGCACCCCCCCGCCTTTCTATTGTTCAGCCCGGGGTTGGATCAGCTTGGCCCGACCATGAAGCAGGTCATCTGTCGTGCCTGAAGCCGACGGCAAGCCAGTTCGGCGCCGTCGCGCGTCATCCCCATGAACATCGCGTCAAAGCCGGTCTTGCCCCGCACAACCTTGCGCAACGCATCATCCAGTGTCGCTGTTTCCGTGAGCCCGGTCTTCAAAAGCATCTTCTGCGCCTGGTACTCGTTCGGGAAGCGGCCCACGTTGATGCCCCAGTGCCGCCCGCCGGAGGTCGACAGGCGTGTGACGACCTCGGCCTTGCGGGCGGGTGTCGGTGTATCCTTGTAGCTGAGCGTGGCGGCGGCCGCGGCTGGCCGTTGCACCGGCTTTTTCGACTTCGCCGGGGCGGCCACATCGGTGACATCGGCCACGACAACCACCTCCGGGTCGTCGGGCGCGGGGTCCGGCGCAGTATCGGAGGCCAGCACGATCTCCTGCAACTCTCGCTCGATGTCCTTGCCGACCGAGGCCACCAGCGGTGCCACCAACGCCGGATCCACCGCGCTGCCCGGTCGCGCCTTGGGCCTCAGGCTGCGGGTGACGGCAGCAGAGGCAACCCGGATCGACTTCGCCCGCGTGCCCGGCGCCGGATCCGAGGTATTGGCGACCACGATGCCGCCGGCACCAGCCCCCTTGCCAAGGTAGGGCGGACGATCGGGCTTGCGCACCTTCACCCAGGTCGGGGCTTTCTTGAACCCCAGGTCCAGCAGTTCCGCCACCCGTGCGTTGCGCGTGGCCGTGGACCGACCGCCAAAGACGGTAGCGATCACCCGTTCGCTGCCGCGTTCGGCCGAAGCGACAAGGTTGAATCCGGCGGCGCGTGTGTACCCGGTCTTGATCCCGTCGGCGCCACGGTACGAACTCAGCATCCGCGAGTTGGTGTGATTCACCCGGCGCACCCCCGCATCCGCGGTCTTGCGCGAGAACAGGTTATAATACTGCGGGTAGTCGTAGATCATGTGCTGCCCCAGGATCGTCATGTCGCGCGCCGTGGACAGGTGCCCGCTTTCGGTCAGACCGTGTGCATTCTTGAATGTGGTGCGCGTCATGCCCATCGCCTTGGCGGTCCGGTTCATGCGGCGGGCAAAGGCGGCCTCGGATCCCTCGATTCCCTCGGCGATGGCCGTGGCGGCGTCATTGGCGGATTTGACCGCCGCCGCGCGCACCAGGTAACGCAGCTTGATCTTCTGGCCGGGCCGCAGGCCCAGTTTCGACGGCTCTTCCGCGGCGGCCTTGCGCGACACGGTGATCAGTGTGTCCATCGTCAACTCGCCGTTCTGCACCGCCTCGAAGGCGATATAGAGCGTCATCATCTTGGTCAGAGAGGCGGGATGCAGCCGGGTATCGGCGTTCTGCGCGTGCAGCACCTTGCCGTTGCGTGCGTCCATCACCATGGCTGCATAGGGCGCAGCCGCTACGCTGAGCGGCAACAGAACAATGAGCCACACGAACATGAAGAAATACAGGCCCCAATGGCCTGACTGCCTGCGACGTCCCGTCACGATACACTGCCTTTCTGCCTCGTCCCCCCGATTTTTCGGTTGGGGTTGTTGCTTATGTCCCGGCCCCATTTTGCGCGACCGTGGTTAAGAGGATGCTAACACGAAAGGAACTTCAAGAGAAGCGGGCAATGCCCTGATATTCATGGATTTTTATCATTGTGAACCCGCTAGATGTAGCGGGTTGATACGCGTCCAGCCCCTAGACCGTCCATTAGGACGGGAATGTGGCGAAATATGGCCGAAATATGGCGACTCGGGCTGCGACCCCTTCAGCCGATCTCGTGAACGAGGCCGGGCAGATCGCCAAGATCGGTCAGGGTCCGGAATCGCGGCGCCTCGGGGGGCTCGGCATGTTCCAGCGCCCAGGCCAGATCATGCGGCACATGCACGCCCCAGGCACCGGCCTCGATGGCGGGAACGACGTCCGATTTCATCGAGTTGCCCACCATCATCGACGCACCGGTGCCGCCTGGCAGAGCACCGAAGATGCGCGCATAGGTGTCGGGTTGCTTGTCCGAAACGATCTCGACCCCGTCGAAAAGGTCACCGAGGCCCGATTGGGCCAGCTTGCGTTCCTGGTGCAGCAGGTCACCCTTGGTAATCAGGACCACGCGATGCGTGTCGGCCACCGCCTCCACCGCGTCCTGCGCATGGGGCAAAAGCTCGATCGGGTGGGCCAGCATGTCACGCCCTGCCGCCATCAGCTCCGAGATGACCGAGGCCGGCACGCGCCCCTCCGTCACCTCGATGGCGGTCTCGATCATCGACAGGACGAATCCCTTCACCCCGAATCCGTAGTGGCCGATGTTGCGGCGCTCGGCCTCGACCAGGCGCTCGGCCAGGTGGTCCTTTTCCGCGTAGTCGCGCAGCAGATCGGCGAATCGCTCTTGGGTGAGCACGAAAAAGCGTTCGTTGTGCCACAGGGTGTCATCCGCATCGAAACCGATTGTTTGCAGTTTTTTCGGCATCCTGTATGCAGCCGCGAACGGCCCCCTTTTCGCCAACCACCCCTACCCTATATACAAGGGCCGTAGACGGAAACCCAAAGCGCGATTGCCCCGATGACAGACGCCCACTTCACCCGGACGTTCATGATGACCGGCACCCCGCCCGATGACGGCGAGGGCGACGCCGACATCGCCGTGAAGACCAAGCCGAAGACCAAGCGCCCGCCGCTCTACAAGGTTCTGCTGCTGAATGACGACTATACGCCGATGGAATTCGTCGTGCATGTGCTCGAACGCTTTTTCGGCATGACCCATGCGCAGGCCTTTGAGGTCATGCTGACTGTCCACAAGAAGGGTGTCGCCGTGGTCGGTGTCTTCAGCCACGAGATCGCGGAAACCAAGGTGGGGCAGGTGATGGATTTTGCCCGCCGTCACCAGCACCCCCTGCAGTGCACGATGGAGAAGGAATAGGCGCCCGCGCCCTTCCGTCCCATGTCCACCGATCGTCTTTCCTTCGCCCTCGCCTCCGGCGGCCTTTCCCTGCCTGACGACGGCCGAATCGCGCTTGTCGGCGCCCCCGGAGATGCGGATCTTGTCGGGCTGGACCCGGCCCGCGTCGAGGTCATCCAGACATTCCTTCCCGATCACGCCGCCTGGCAACAACGCGGCATCACCGTGCAGACCGCGCCCGAAGGCCCCTACGCCTCGGTTATCGTGACCCTGCCTCGCGCCCGTGACCTGGCCGAAGACCGCATCGCCCGGGCCAGCGCACTGGCCCCCGGCGGGCTGGTGGTGGTGAATGGCGCCAAGACCGATGGTATCGAAGCCATCGTCAAGGCCCTTCGCGGTCGTGTGACGCTGCTGGGCCAGGTGTCCAAGGCGCATGGCAAATGCCTCTGGTTCGAGGGCGGTGCCGATCTGGCGGACTGGCAACACGATCCCGCGCGTCTGTCCTCGGGCGACCTGACCGCGCCGGGCATCTTTTCCGCCGACGGGCCCGATCCGGCCAGCCAGGCACTGGCAAAGGCCCTGCCCGCCACGATCAAAGGGCGTTTTGCCGATCTCGGCGCCGGTTGGGGCTGGCTTTCGCGCCAGATCCTGAAACATGAGGCCGTCAACGAACTGCACCTCGTCGAGGCCGAGAAGACCGCGCTGGATTGCGCCCGCGCAAACGTCAGCGACGCCCGCGCGCAGTTCCACTGGGCCGATGCAACGGACTGGACGTCCCCCAACGCGCTTGACGGGGTCATCATGAACCCGCCCTTTCACCAGGGCCGCAAGGCCGATCCGGAGATCGGCCGCGCCTTCATCACCTCTGCGGCCCGCATCCTTGCGCCGCACGGACGGCTGTGGCTGGTTGCCAACCGTCACCTGCCCTACGAGGCCACACTTGCCGAGGCCTTTCGCGAATCATCAGAGGTCGGCGGCGACAACCGGTTCAAGATCCTGCAGGCTGCGCGCCCCTCTCGTCATCGGCGCTGAACGCGCTTAGCTTGACCCAAACCCCCTCACGAGGCCCCCATGAGTTTCTCCATCGAAGGCAAGACCGCGATCGTGACCGGCGCCGCCAATGGCGTGGGCCTGGCCATCGCACGCCATTTCGCCAACAAGGGCGCCAACGTCATGCTCGCCGACATGGACGAGCCGCAGCTCGTCAAGGAATGCAAGGGCTCTGACGATGACAGCTCGATCCGCTATTTTGCCGGCGACCTGCGCGAACGCCTGACGATGGCGAACCTCCTTTCTGCCACGCTGGACGCCTTCGATCGGGTCGATATCCTGATCAACGGCTCGCGCCAGTTGCTGACCTCCGATCCGCTGGACCTGGAGGATGACACGATGGAAACCCTGCTGTCGCAGAACCTGACCACCGCCTACCGCATGACGCAGCTCGTCTCGCGACGCATGATCAAGCAGGCGGCAGGTCAGGAAGAGGGACAGGTAGGTGCCATCGTCAACCTGTCGTCCATTGCCGCGCGCCGCACCCATCCGGAACTGCTGGGCTATTCCGTTTCCTGCGCCGCGCTGGACCAGATGACCCGCTCGATGGCAGTGGCGCTGGCCCCTCACCGTATCCGCGTGAACGCCGTGGCCTTCGGCTCGGTCATGTCTTCCAGCCTCAAGGACACCCTGCGCGAACACAAGAGCTATCGCTCGGACATCGAGGACCACACACCGCTGGGCCGCATTGCCGCCCCGCGCGAGCTGGCCGAGTCGGTGCAGTTCCTGTCCTGCGAGGGCGCGGGCTTTGTCACCGGCCAGATCATGACGGTCGATGGCGGGCGTACCCTGCTGGACCCGGTGGCGGCCCCGGCGCACTGACGCTTGTCGTACGCACACCTCTGACCTAGACATCCCTGGAAAGGGAGAGCACCGCATGATGGACACCGAAAAGGACCGCGCCAGCAGATGGTTCCGCCAGCTCCGCGACGAGATCGTCGCCGCATTCGAAGGGTTGGAGGACAGCCATTCCGAAGGCCCCTTCTCGGACGACACTCCGGGCCGTTTCGAGGTGACCCAGACAAAGCGCGCCTCCGACGATGGCTCCGACGCGGGTGGCGGCCTGATGAGTGTGATGCGCGGCGGGCGTGTCTTTGAAAAGGTCGGCGTCAACGTCTCGACGGTCTACGGTACGCTGGGTGAAGCCGCACAAAGGGCGATGGCAGCCCGTGGCGTGCCCGGCATGGACACGGACCCGCGTTTCTGGGCCTCGGGCATTTCGCTGGTCGCCCATATGCAAAACCCGCATGTTCCCGCTGTCCACATGAACACCCGCATGTTCTGGACACCGGGCGCCTGGTGGTTCGGCGGCGGGTCGGACCTGAACCCCTGCATCGAATACGATGAGGACACGGCCCATTTCCACGCCACCCAAAAGGCGCATCTCGACCCGCACGGGGACACGCTCTACCCCGAACTGAAGGCCTGGGCGGATGAGTATTTCTACATCCCCCACCGCCACCGTGCGCGCGGCGTCGGCGGCATTTTCATGGACGACCGCAATACCGGCGACTGGGAGGTTGATTTCGCCCTGACGCAAGACATCGGTCGCGCCTTCCTGCCCGCCTACTTGCCGCTGGTCGAAAAGCGGCGCGTGCAGGACTGCTCCGAGGCTGACAAGGACACCCAGCTGATCCACCGCGGTCTTTATGCCGAATACAACCTTGTCTACGACCGGGGCACCAAGTTCGGGCTGGCCACCGGCCATGACGCCAACGCCGTCCTGATGAGCCTGCCACCGCTGGCGAAATGGGTCTGAGCGCGACGCCGTGAGCGGTTTCGACCTCTCTCTCTATCTCGACCGGCTGGGCATTGGCCCCGTGCCTCCCACGACCGAAGGCTTGGCCCGCCTGCAAAGCGCGCAGATCCAGCGCATTCCCTTCGAGGATATCGATCCATTCCTTGGGATTGCCCCGGGCGTGAGTTCGGCGGAGGTCGCCGACAAGATCCTGCACCGGGGCCGTGGCGGCTATTGCTTTGAACAGAACCCACTGTTTCAGGATGCCTTGCTGGCGCTCGGGTTCGACGTGACACGACGGCTGGCCCGCGTCCGCAAGGGCGCGGCACAGGGCGGTGCGCGCACGCATCTTCTGCTGATCTGCCGGATAGACGGCACCGATTACCTGGCCGACGCCGGATTCGGCCGACCAACACCGTTAGAGCCGCTCTTGCTGCATGAGAATGGCCCCCAGACCGCCCCCAACGGCAGCTACATCCTGCGCGATGATCCCGCCACGGATGAGCGGGTGCTATTCCTGCGCAAGCCCGACGAGGAATTTGCGCTGTATGGGTTCGATGATGCCCACGTCTGCGACAGCGACATCGAGGCCGGGAACTTTCTCTGCTCGCACTGGCCACAGGCGCCCTTTCCGCATCACCTCATGGTCAAGGGCTACGACGGGGATATGCCGCTGGGCCTGCTGGACCGTCAGTTGAACGAGGCAGGCAAAAAACGGTTGCTGATCAACGCCGAAGCCCTGCACAACGTCCTGTGCGTCAGGCTGGGCCTCGTCCTGCCGGATGACACGGTTCAGGCTCTCTGGGACCGCGTCCAGGTTCTTTCCGCCCCGCCTCGGTGAAACGCTTGATCCAGGGCCTCCTGCCGACTCCCCTTTCAGGCGTCGCGCCATTTTCCCTGCGCGATTCCGTCCAGCGTCCAGTCCCCGACCGACCAGCGCACCAACCGCAGACAAGGAAGGCCGACATGGGCGCACATGCGCCGCACCTGCCGGTTGCGGCCCTCGGTGATGGTCAGCTTCAGCCAGGCATCGGGCACCGTCTTGCGGAACCGTACCGGAGGATCACGCGGCCAGAGGTCTGGCGCCTCGATCTGATTGCAATGCGCCGGCCGCGTCGGTCCGTCCTTCAGTGTCACGCCCTTGCGCAGCGCCTCTAGCTGATCCTGAGAGGGATTGCCCTCGACCTGCACAAGGTAGCTCTTGGGACGCTTGAATTTGGGGCTGGCGATGCGCGCCTGCAACCGCCCGTCGTCGGTTAGCACCAGAAGCCCCTCGCTGTCCCGGTCCAGCCGGCCCGCCGGATAGACCCCCGGCACGTTGATGAAATCCGACAGGGTTGCGCGCGGCGTGTCCGCGTTGCCCTTGTCGGTGAACTGCGAAAGCACTCCGAACGGCTTGTTGAACAGGATTACCCTCGCCATGTCGTCATCTCCGCGCCGCAAAGAAGTCGCGCAGCAACTCCGAGGCTGCGTCGCCCCCGATGCCGTCATAGATCTCTGGCACATGATGGCACTGCGGATGGGAAAACACCCGTGGCCCCTGCGCCACGCCGCCGGATTTCGGATCCGACGCGCCGTAGTACAGCCGGCGGATGCGCGCAAAGCCGATTGCCGCGGCGCACATCGGACACGGCTCCAGCGTGACGTAGAGATCATGGTCCGGCAACCGTTCGGAGCCCAGCATCGAACACCCCGCGCGGATCACCAGCACCTCGGCATGGGCGGTCGGATCGTTCCGTTCCCGGGTGCGGTTGCCTGCCTGCGCGATCACCTCGCCCCCGGGCGAAACAAGGACGGCCCCCACCGGAACCTCGCCGCGGCGGGCGGCGGCCTGCGCCTCTTCCAGGGCTATGTCCATGTGGCTGCGGAACGTCATGCCACCTGTTAGCGCGGCCAGAGGGTGGGGGAAAGGCGCTTGCGGCCACCTTCAAAGGGCTTTCGAAGGCCCTTTCGCCCAGCCCCGCCGCCGCGTTAAAGGACATGGATGGAAAACAAGACCCCACCCGGAGAGCGAATCGCCAAGGTCATCGCCCGCGCAGGCCGCGCCAGCCGGCGCGAGGCCGAACGCATGATCGCCGAGGGCCGTGTCACCGTGAACGGCAAGGTGATCGACCGCGCCGCACTGAACGTCACCGATGCGGACAAGGTCATCGTCGACGGCACCCCGCTCGAAGCACCCGCCCCCGCCCGGCTCTGGCTGTATCACAAGCCGACCGGTCTGGTGACGACCACGCGGGATGAACAGGGACGGCCCACGATCTACGACGATTTGCCCGAGGATCTGCCCCGCGTCATGAGCGTCGGGCGGCTGGACCTCAACTCCGAGGGATTGCTGCTGCTGACCAATGATGGCGCGATCAAGCGCAAGCTGGAACTTCCCTCGACCGGCTGGCTGCGGAAATACCGTGTCCGCGTGAACGGACGCCCGACGGACGAGGTGCTGAAACCGCTGCGCGAGGGCATCGAGGTCGACGGACAGAAATTCCAGCCGATGCAGGTCAGCCTGGATCGCCAGCAGGGCGCCAACGCCTGGCTGACCGTGGGCCTGCGCGAGGGCAAGAACCGCGAGATCCGCCGCGCAATGACCGACATCGGCCTGACCGTGAACCGGTTGATCCGGGTGTCTTGCGGACCGTTCCAGCTGGGCCAGATGAAACCCGGCGAGGTGCAGGAGGTTCGCCGCAAGATCCTGCGCGATCAACTGGGACTGGAGCCCGAGCCGGTTGGCACTGCCAAGCCCTCGAAACCGGGAAGACCCGGCAAGCCCGGGGCTGCGGGCAAACGACAGGTCCAACGCCGCCGACGGGAGCCAAGAAAGAGTTAACGACAGCGCCAGCTGTGGCTTTTGCTTCACTCTTCGTTAACGTTTCTTTATTTTTCCCGGCGCCTGCCCCGATTTCGCCCCGTTTCGCACGAATGTTGTCCTCATGGTGACAACATTCATAGCCCTTTCGATTCTCCTTGCCTCTGCCCTGCTGGTGGTGGGCAACTTGCGCATGGTCGCGGTGGACACCTTCGACGCGGTGGCCGCCTATACCCGTCGCGCACGGAAGAACGGGCAATTGATCCGACACATCGCCTATTTTGCGCTGTGGCTGATGATCTTCATCATGAGCTACACCTGAGGGGAGGCGTCGAGACAAATGGATCAGATCCGAAACAACGCTGAATTCGCCCCTGACGAAGGCTCTGACGGGCTGGCCGTCGAACGAACCCAGATCGATTCCGGCCTGAACTTCCTCTTCCTTGCCGCCTTTCCATTGTTGCTTTGGGTGTTCCAGGGCTCCTTTGCCGGCATTGCCACCGCCATTGCCCTGCTCTGGGTCTATTCTCTGGCGCTGCGCCTGATCGCTGCCGGGCAGCAAATCCACCATGACTACGACCATGCCGAGGTTGCGCGCGCCCCGCGCGTGCCCCGCAAGGTGATCGGGTCGATGCTGATCGGTCTCGTTGTCCTGATCCTGGCCGGGCACAAATATGACAACCTGTGGATCCCGGCCCTGACGGGGATGTTGGCCGCCTGCCTGGCCCTCGCGGCCTTCGGGCTGGACCCGATGCGCAACAAGGGTTCGGAACGGGCAACAGGTCAAACGACACTGGACAGCGTCGAGGCATCCCTCGCCGCCCTTGCCGATCGTGTTGCCGCGCTGGACGACGCCGCTCTGACGCACCAGGTCGCGGCCGCGCGCCGGCTGGTACTGGGTCAGATGCGGCAAGTCTCGGGCGATCAGCGTAACGCCGAGCGGCTGGACCGGCCCGCACGCAGGGTCGTCGAGATCCTCGAACAGGAGATCGACCGACTTGAGCAGGCCTGGAACAGCAAGGGCCACGTCTTTGCCCGGCGGCGGTTTCTTGCCAAGCTGGACATCATGACCGACAGCTTTGAATCCTTTGCCAAGCGAAACGGCATCCGGAGAACCCGCGATGCATTTGAGCGGCAGGCCGACCAGCTGATCGACAGGATGCCCCGGGAATCCGCCGCCTGACGCGGCAGCCCCGGACTTCCCCCTAGCAAGCGCAGCATTTTGCCCTTAAGTTCCGGCTTGGAAACGCGCGATAAAAGCGCCGTCACCCGGGGAGTGCGATGTCTGGAAACGCCTTGCAGAAGGTGAGCTATGCCCTGCTGATCGTGCTGCTTTTCGGAGTGGCGACCGGCTGGCTGGGAGGGCTTTGACCGGATGGCTCGCAAGTTCGGTGGAAAATTCAGCCCCGACGGGTCTCCCGATGGCCCCGACGATCGGCCGCACAAAGATCGCCCGGCCTATCACCGTGCCCGCGTCTCGCCCGCGGGTGCGCGATCAAACGTCCTGTTCATTCCCGGTGTGGTTCTGGCGATCCTGTCGATCAATGACGGCGCCATCGGCTTGGCCGCGGGCCTTGCAGGCGCCGCAACGCTGCTGCTGGGCGCCTGGCTCTTGCGCGACGGGCTGATCGCCGAATCCGCCTACCACGAACGCAAGATCGCGCGCCGCCCGGCCATCCCGCGCAAGATATTCGCCGCCGTCCTGTGCGGTGTCGGTGCCGGCATCGCCGCCTGGCGATCGGAACCCGGTCTGATCGCGCCGCTGATCTTCGGCGGCGCCGCGGGCGTACTGCATATCGGCGCCTTTGGCATCGACCCGCTGAAAGACAAGGGGATGGAGGGGGTCGACACCTTCACCCAGGATCGCGTCGCCAAGGTCGTGGACGAGGCGGAAAACTATCTCAATGCCATGACCGATGCGGTAAAACGCGCCGGGGACCGCCAAGTCGAGGCGCGGGTGGACCGCTTTACCGTCAAAGTCCGCGAAATGATCCGAACGGTCGAGGAAGATCCGCGCGACCTGACTGGCGCGCGCAAGTTTCTGGGCGTCTACCTGATGGGCGCCCGCGACGCGACGGTGAAATTCGCGGACATCTTTTCCCGCCAGCAGGACCGCGATGCCCGCAGCGATTACATGATGCTGCTGACCGATCTGGAAGAAAGCTTCGACAAGAAGATCGACAAG
The DNA here is from genome assembly GCF_030733205.1 of Mameliella sp. MMSF_3455. Lineage (GTDB taxonomy): Bacteria > Pseudomonadota > Alphaproteobacteria > Rhodobacterales > Rhodobacteraceae > Antarctobacter. The sequence goes on along the minus strand of NZ_JASHJL010000014.1, from coordinate 4,792 downwards.
CTGCTGGCGGACAACAACGAAGACTTGAACGTGGAAATCGAGGTTCTGCGCGACCGCCTGCAACGTGAAGGCGTCCACCTCGAACCAAGATGAATTTATTGAACAGGGGATCCCATGTCTGAAAACACACGTCAGGAAGCCGAAAAGACCGTGGCCTTGGTCGACGAGGTGAACGCCGTTGTTCTTCCCGATCCGGTCGAGGCCAATGCCGTCGTGCCGCTCAAGGATGCGCCCGCAGAGGTCAGCGGCGAGATCCGCTCGCGGATGGACGAACTGGACATGGCAGATACCAATTCCATCGTCTCTTTCGGCTCTGCCGCCCAGGCCGAACTGCAGGAAATCAGCCAGGCCATGCTGACGGACGTGCGCAACAAGGACGTGGGTCCGGCGGGCGACTCCCTGCGCAACATCGTCACCACGATCCGCGGTTTTTCCGTGTCCGAACTGGACGTGCGCCGCGAACGCAGCTGGTGGGAGAAACTGCTGGGCCGCGCCGCCCCCTTCGCCAAGTTCACAGCCCGTTTCGAAACCGTGCAGGGCCAGATCGACAAGGTCACCGACGACCTGCTGAAGCACGAGCACATCCTGCTCAAGGACATCAAGTCGCTCGATCTGCTGTATGAAAAGACCCTGCAGTTCTACGATGAACTGGCGCTCTACATCTCTGCCGGCGAGGCAAAGATCGAAGAGCTGGATACCCAGACCATCCCCGCCAAGGAGGCCGAGGTTCAGGCCGCCGCCGAGAATGACGCGGTGATGATCGCGCAGGAACTGCGCGATCTGCGCGCCGCGCGCGACGATCTGGAGCGCCGGGTGCACGACCTCAAGCTGACCCGCCAGGTCACGATGCAGTCTCTGCCCTCGATCCGGCTGGTGCAGGAAAACGACAAGTCGCTGGTCACCAAGATCAACTCGACCCTCGTCAACACCGTGCCGCTCTGGGAAACCCAGCTGGCGCAGGCACTGACGATCCAGCGGTCGAAACAGGCCGCCGCAGCCGTGCGCGACGCCAACGACCTGACCAACGAGCTGCTGACCTCGAACGCCGCCAACCTGCGCGACAGCAACAAGATGATCCGCGAAGAGATGGAACGCGGCGTCTTCGACATCGAGGCCGTCAAACAGGCCAACGCCGACCTGATCGCCACCATCGAGGACAGCCTGCAGATCGCCGACGAAGGCAAGGCGCGCCGCGCCAAGGCCGAGGAGGAACTGCAGAAGATGGAGCACGAGCTGCGCGACACGCTGGCCTCTGCCAAGTCCCGGCGCGAAGCGGCCGGATCGGTTCCGGGCTGAGGAAGACCATGAAGGGCGGCTTGAAATCAGCATTGGCACTTTCAGCTGCCCTGATCCTGTCGGGGTGTGTCGGCTCTGACCTTGCGCCGCGCAAGACGGGGGTGAAACCGGCTGCGCGGCCAGCAACGCTGGCCCCCGCCGAAGAACCGGCAGCGGAACCCTCGCGCGCCAGCCGCGCCCTGGCGCAATATTATGGCCGGGTGCAGAACGATCTTCTGGCCCGCGGCCTTTTGCGTACCGATGGCGGCGGGCCGGACACGTCCTTTACCGACACGATGCTGGTACGGAACTTCGCGGCCATCGCGCTCGAAGAGGAATACGAACGCGGGGCCGGCCTGCGGCCTTCGTCCGGCGGCCCCAGCGCGATCAAGAAATGGACGATCCCCGTCCGCATGACGACGGAATTCGGCCCCGGCGTCCCCAAGGACCAGATCGCCGAGTCGCGCGCGCAGGTCGCCTCGTTCGCGGCACGCCTGTCACGAGTCACCGGGCATCCGATCACGATGGTCGACAGCAACCCCAATTACCACGTCCTGTTCATGTCCGAGGACGACGCAGGCCTGATCGCCCCGCGCATCCGCGAGATCGTGCCGGATGTGAACCCGACCGCGCTGCGCATCTTCGACAACCTGCCGCGCGGCATCCATTGCGTCGTCGTCGCCTTTTCGCGCAGTCCCGGCGGGTATGATTACGGCACCGCCATCGCCGTCATCCGGTCGGAACATCCGCCGCTGCTGCGCCGGTCCTGCATTCACGAGGAACTGGCCCAGGGCATGGGCCTGGGCAACGACAGCCCCCGCGCGCGGCCGTCGATCTTCAACGACGACGATGAATTCGCGCTGCTGACCACCCATGACGAGATGCTGTTGAAAATCCTCTACGATCCGCGTCTCAAACCGGGCATGAGTGCCGAAGAGGCGCTGCCGATCGTTCAGCAGAAGGCAGCACAATTGATGGGCACCACAGGCCCAAGCTGATTTAGGGAGTGTAACATGGGCATCTGGGATTTCCTGTCCGGACAATTCATCGACGTCATCCACTGGACGGACGACACCCGCGACACGATGGTCTGGCGGTTCGAACGCGAAGGCCACGAGATTAAGTACGGCGCCAAGCTGACGGTGCGCGAGGGACAGGCCGCGGTCTTTGTCCACGAGGGCCAGTTGGCGGATGTCTTCACCCCCGGTCTCTACATGCTCGAGACCAACAACATGCCGATCATGACCTCGTTGCAGCACTGGGACCATGCGTTTCAGTCGCCGTTCAAATCCGAGGTCTATTTCGTCAACACCAATCGGTTCACCAACCTGAAATGGGGAACCAAGAACCCGATCATGCTGCGCGACCCGGAATTCGGGCCGACCCGCATCCGCGCCTTCGGCACCTATTCGATCAAGGTGGCCGACCCCGCGCTGTTCATGACCGAAATCGTCGGCACCGACGGCGAATTCACGATGGACGAGATCAGTTTCCAGATCCGCAACATCATCGTGCAGGAGTTTTCCAAGGACATCGCGGCCAGCGGGATCCCCGTGCTGGACATGGCCGCAAACACCGGCGACGTGGCCGAACTGATCCGCAAGGCGATCGACCCGGTGATCCACCAGTACGGTCTCGAACTGGTCGAGCTCTACATCGAGAACATCTCTTTGCCCGAGGCGGTGGAAAAGGCGCTGGATGCCCGTACCTCGCGCGGGATCGCGGGCAATCTCGACGACCACATGAAATGGAAGGCTGCCGAGGCGATGGGCCAGGGCGGCGCGATGGATCAATCGATGGGTATGGGATTCGGCGCTGGCATGGGCATGCAGATGGCCAATGCGATGGGCCAGCAAGGCCCTTGGGGCGCTGCCCCGCAACAGCAGGCGCGACCGCAGCCCGCCGCGGCGCCGATGGCCCCGCCGCCGCCGCCGGTCGAACATGTCTGGCACCTGGCCAAGAATGGACAGACCTCCGGCCCGTTCTCCAAGGCCGACCTGGGCAAGATGGTCGCCAGCGGCGAACTGACCCGCGAGACCCACGCCTGGACCCAGGGACAGGACGGCTGGAAGCGCGCCGGAGAAGTGCCGGAACTGGCGCAGCTCTTCACCGTCATGCCGCCCCCGCCGCCGCCGATGTAAGCGCGGCCGACCCCGAAGACGTCAGTCCCGGGCACGCCCCGGGACAACTCCCCATCACACCGGAGACGCCCCATGTACGTCGCCATGACCGATTTCGCGCGCCGCAACTGGCAGCCGCGCGCCAGCGGTACGCTGATCGAGGGTATCTCACCCGATGAGTTGATCGACCGCTGCAACGCTGCCCTTGCCGGGGGCGCAGAGCTCGTCGATGGCTATGCCCCCTTCTGCAAGCACCTGTTCCTTGAGAATGACACCGACACCCGTTGCGGCTTTGCCCCAATCACACCGGTGAACGCCCACCTGCTGCGCAGCGGTTACGCGGCGCGGCGCGAGGGCGAAATGGCGGTCCTGGAACGCTGGTTCGAGGGCGAGGCCCCAGTCGCCGGCTGGCTGGACGTGATCCTCTACAGCCACGCGCAACTGGTGGCTGAGGCCGCCGACTACCCCGAGGAACAAGGCGTTCCAGAGTGTGACTGGGGTGTGGTCTCGATCATCGGCACGCTGGAACCGGTCGAACCGCCCATGCCTCCGATCACCCAATGGCGTAACGCTTTGGGACGCGCGGCAGGTGGGTCCGGCAAGGAGATCGACCCCGAGGCCTATGCCAGGGCCGTTGCCTTCTGGGACCGTCACGCCGCCGTCCGGCAACCGGAAGACACCTGACAGCCCACGGTGTCAGCGCGTCAGCAGGCTCAACATTGGCGGGGCATGACAGGCATCGGCGGGAAAGTCGTGGTCCTCCACCCGGATCGCCGGAAACGGCTCTCCCGGCGCGACCTGGCTTTCAAAAATCAGCCGGTTGTCGATGCAGATGTCCTGCGCCGCGTTGCCGATGTTGAAGCCGAAACCGTCCTTTCCGCAATCTTGCCCCTCGCCGTTCATGTTCCAGGCCTGCGGCATCCAGATGCCCTGCCCATCCACAAGGAAACTTCCCGACGCCGGGTCGAAATGCAGTCGCCAACTTGTTTCTTCGTTCAGCATGGTCAGCGCCCAGCGCCCCACCGGCTCCCCTTCCTTGCTGCCCTCGATCACGAAACAGCTCAGATCCTGCGCAAGGACGAAAGGCCCGCTGATGGCCGCGCTGTCGTATTGCAGCGCCCCCGTGACCGCATAGCCGCCACCGCCGGTCCATTCAAAGGCATAGGTCACGGGCTCTGCCACGGCGGCCCCTGCCATCCACACCATTCCCAGGACCAGACATCGCATCATTCGGTCGCTCCCTTTCCGCATGCCGACACGCTAGCCTTCGCGCCGGACAGCGCCAAGGGCAGGCAACCGGGATTTTCCCTTTCCCCGGGACACAATCCGCGCAAGGATGCGGGCAAACGCCACAGCTTGATGCCTTTTTCAACATGAGTGATCTCCCCCCACCGCCC